>NZ_CABROP010000005.1:0-105249 GCF_902472605.1 uncultured Bacteroides sp. | reverse complement strand
CAGTATTGACTATCAATAAGATAAGAAGGCGTGTGTCGAGTCCCGTACGCACCGCGAAATATGAAGCTCTGATTCTGAAAGGAATCAGGGCTTTTTTATTTTGAGTATTTTTCTGATGGTCGGAAAGGAGAATGGGTATGTGGAAATATTATGCGCTATTGTCGGCTTTCTTTGCGGCATTGACAGCCATTTTTGCAAAAGTAGGAGTGAAGAATATCAACTCAGACTTGGCTACGGCGATTCGGACCAGTATCATTCTATTGATTACGTGGGGAATTGTCTTTTCTGAACGGCAGGTTGTGAATATAAAGCAGGTAGATACACATACCTGGCTCTTTTTAATCTTGTCGGGAGTGGCCACAGGATTGTCCTGGTTGTTTTATTTTAAAGCTTTACAGACAGGCGATGTGTCAAGAGTGGCTCCTATCGATAAACTGAGTGTGGTGATTACCATTTGTCTGTCTTTCTTATTCTTAAAAGAGCCGGTCAGTTTGAGAGTCATAATAGGAGCGGTGTTGATTACGTGTGGCAGCATCGTCATGCTACTAAAATAAAAAGAACGAAGGATGCCTTGGTGACAGATTTTGTCACGGGGCATCCTTCTTTTCAACTCAAATCATAATTAGTGCTTATTCCTGTACTTCGCCTTTTTCGTTGTAAATCAACGTAGCGGTGTTTTCTTCCAAGTCGGCCAATACCACCTTATAAGTTTTCACACCGTCGGTTTCTTCTACATATGCTGCCTTGATGGTCCATTCTGCATAATCTTTTGTGATGGCATCCTGAACAGCTTGAGGAAGATCTTTTACCTCAATGGGTTTGAATTCGTTGACTACGGTTACAGTGTCTGTACTTGCGTTCAGGTTTTCGGCAAATACTACTGAAGTTCCTAATCCCATTACCAATGCTGCTGCTACAAATAACTTTTTCATATTGCTTTTAATTTAAATAGTTAGTAAGTAAGTTTGTTTACGATAAGTGTAGTTCAACTATGGTGCCAAACTTTATATACTATACTAATTGTTTGATAATCAGTATTAACTTTATTTTCTTATCCATTTAATAGGTGGAATGATGGGTAATTTCTTCTCATTCTTTTGTGGATATTTTGTACAATTCTACAAAGTAGGAGAGAGAAATATGGATAAATGCAGCAGCTTAAATAGGCTTTCTACTTTTCTCTTATACTGAAAGAAAATTGAGAATAAATTATAAAAAATCCAGTGTTTTTGAATTTTTCTTCGATATATATGCATTATTTGTTGTACTTTTGCCGCACCTTGTCAAGCAATGAGATTTTTTGCTTGGAATAGATGATTAAAATCACCGTTCATTTTTAGAGAAGAGAGTACATTGGGAATCTACGTCGGTAGAATCATTTTATTACAAATTTATATAACCCTATGAACATGTTGAAAATTTTGTCCGTAGCTTTATTAGGTATGTGTGTACTTTTTCTTAGCTGTAAAAAAGAGAAACTTTCTGTGAATAACGATCCTTCTGTAGTCGAAATTACGGTTTGCAATCCGAAAGGAGAGCCTTTGGGAAATACGATTGTCGAGATGTACGATGAGACTACTTACGAAGCTTTTAAAGAAAAACAGACTACCAAAGCATTGTGGGAGGTAGTGACTGATAAAAATGGAAAGGCGACTTTTGTGCTGGAGCGTCAGAAATGGTTTGTGAGAACACTGTATAGAGAACTGATGTTTGTGGTACTTGAAACTTTGGATGCCGCTAATTATGAGTGGTGGAGCAAGGGAGGCACAGTGACAGCTGGGAAAAAACAATCTTTTAAGATAGTAGTGAACCGTCAGGAAGCAGCAAAGGAAATAGAAAAGAGAGAAGAGCAGCCTGAAGGAAGTCCGTTTTTAATCGAAAATGGAGTACTCAAAGGAATCAAAGATCCTACATTGTCGCAGGTAATCATTCCGGCAGAAGTGAAAAGCATCGCTCCAGAAGCCTTTTGGGAGTCGAATGTGGAATCTTTGGTACTCAATGAAGGGTTGGAGTCTATCGGAGTACAAGCATTTGCCAGAAGCAAGAAATTGGCTTCTGTGTCTTTTCCGTCTTCCTTGAAGGTAATCGAGAAACATGCGTTTGAAGATTGTGTGTCGTTGACGAAAGTAAATCTTTCTCACACTGCGGTAGAAGAAATCGGTTCAAATGCATTTCGTGAAACCGGAGTGAACAAGGTAGCATTTCCCGTTTCCCTGAAGAAAATAGGCTCGCAAGCTTTTTTGAAGACCCAATTGGAAAATGTGGTACTTCCTGTAAGTGTGGAAGAGATTGGACCGGAAGCCTTTCGGGAAGTAGTATCGTTGAAGTCAATTACTCTGCCGAATAATATACAAAAGATAGGTTGGCAGGCTTTTTACGGTTGTACTAAGTTGGCGAATGTGAATTATGCCGGTTCTATGAAATCGGCAGAGGGAGTAGTGGAAAGTGCGGCTTTTGAAGGCTGTGAGGCATTGACACGAATCATTCTTCCGCAAAGCATAGCTGAGGTTCAAGAAGGTGTATTCATTGAATGTAACAAGTTAACACAAATCATTCTGCCGGAGAATGTGAAAAAAATCGGAGGTTATGGACTGAGAACGAATTATCCTGTGGAAAAGATTGTGTTTAAAAGTAGAAAAGCTCCTGAAGTGGAAGATTCCTCTCTGCCTTTTGTAGACGATCTTACTTCTATCGTGGTACCTAAAGGGAAATTGGAAGAGTATAAAGCTGCTTATGCAGACTATCAGAAAATCATGACCGAAAAGCCCTGAATTTTTGTATAATAGGAAAACAGCGTGTACAAGCTAAAATAAAAGCAGCGTACACGCTGTTTTTTATGGAAAATTTCTGTGTATTCTGTGGCATTTAGGGATACAACTAAAAGATATTTTCGTATTTTTGTGGAGAACCAAGATGTGGGTTGTACGTAAAAACGAGATAGCGATGAAAAACAGAAAATGGAGTTGTGTCGCTGTAATGATGGCGGCATTGTTATTTGTGGGTTGCGGTGGACAATCCAAACAAAAGACAGAAAGCGAGATGAACACAGACAGCACAAACGTAGCATCTAGCCAGATTCAGATGCAGAAAGACAGTATGTTGGCTACTCTTACATTGGATGGAATGAAGGTGACCTGGATTCGTGACAACGCCCAGGCACGTTTGATGCCTCGCACCTTGTTTCCGGATGCCAGCGACGCACTGATAGACAGTCTTTCGTTACAGAATGGGGTACCCGCTTCTATCAGCACATTCTTGGTGGAAAAAGACGGCGTACGCATGCTTTTCGATACCGGAATGGGCACACCCGACAGTCAATTGCTTGAAGGATTGAAGGCTTTGCACATCAGTCCGGAGGATATCAACTACTTGTTCATAACCCATTTTCATGGAGATCACATCGGTGGTATGATGAAAAACGACAGTGTGGTTTTTCCGCGTGCAGAAGTCTATGCTTCCCAGGTGGAATACGATGCATGGATGAAGATGCCGACGGAACAGAAAGCACAAGTAGAGAAAACCATGAAAGCCTACAAGAATCACTTGCATCTCTTTGCATTCGGAGATACACTTCCAGGAAATGTAGTAGCCATGAACGGAGTGGGGCATACCCCTGGACATACCGTGTTTCAGGCAGGAAAGTTGTTGGTGATAGGGGACTTGTTCCATGGAGCGGCCTTACAGGTTATCCATCCTGAAATCTGTGCACAGTATGATATGGACAAGAAAGGAGCCATTAAGAGTCGTAAATATTATTTGCAGTACGCCCGTGAGAACGGATTGACAATTGCAGGTATGCACTTGCCGGTGCCAGCCTTTATGAAATAAGAAAAAGAGGACGTATAGATGAATAAACGGACAGCGTGTACAAATGCTTTTCAAGCAGGCGTACACGCTGTTATTTTTTATAAGATGCACTTTGATTAGTAAGAAGCACTGGCGTCGATGCCCGCTTCTTTTACGAGCCGGACAATACGGTCCAGTTCTTCATGAGTCGCTTTCTGGAGTTTCTGGTCGGGCGTTTCTCGGTCGATGGTATAAACCATTACCTGACGAGGACGAATCTGCTTGACGGCTTCCAGCCAGGGCAATACATATTTATCAGTGGTATTGTCCACATCTTTTCCTTCGTCGGTAGTACCTTTCAGGAAAATCGTCTGGATAATCAGGTTGCCATTAAAAGCTTTCATTCCTTCAATGATGTTTTCCACCTGATAGTTTCCGGTCGGGCGGTCGAGGGTTTGTATATAGTCCGGGTCTACTGTATCCAGTTTCAGAATGTTGTTGTCCACTTTGTTCAGGGCAGCAAAAACCTTTGGGTTGTGGATAAAGGTAGAGTTGCTCAGTACACTGACTTTAGCATTCGGGAAATACTTGTCGCGCAAAGCCAGGGTGTCGTCGATGATTTCCGGAAAATACGGATTGGCGGTCGGTTCTCCATTGCCGGCAAAAGTCAACACATCCGGAGAGGGACCGTTTTCTTTCATGTCGGCCAGGCGTTTTTCGAGTGCTTCGCGTACGGCTTCACGGGTTTGTACTTTCTGTTTCGGACGAAAGTCTTTGTTGTATCCGCATTCGCAATAAATGCAGTCGAACGTACAGAATTTGCCGTCGGCGGGCAGCAGGTTAATGCCGAGCGATATACCCAGACGGCGGCTGTGGATAGGGCCGAAAATAGGGGCCGGATAAATAATGGTTGACATAGGCGTTACGGTTTATCTTCCTTTTACTATTTTTTTGATGTCATTCAGTTTGTTCAGTGCCTCCAGCGGAGTGAGGTTATTCACGTCCAAGTTCAGGATTTCATCGCGAATCTGACACAGTACGGGGTCGTCC
This sequence comes from uncultured Bacteroides sp., assembly GCF_902472605.1. Taxonomy (GTDB): domain Bacteria; phylum Bacteroidota; class Bacteroidia; order Bacteroidales; family Bacteroidaceae; genus Phocaeicola. The sequence continues at coordinate 100,413 of NZ_CABROP010000005.1, read as the reverse complement.
AACTGGAAGAAACTCAATTGTATGCCGTCGGAAGAAGCCTGCTTGGTTGGTTGCGGTTTTGCGGAAATTCCTTCCTGCCGGTTTTCTGCTTCCAGCTGATGCAGGATTTCATCGGCACGTTTCACGATGGATTTCGGCATACCCGCCATTTTGGCCACATGGATACCAAAAGAGTGCGCACTGCCGCCGCGTTCCAGCTTGCGGAGGAAAATTACCTTGTTGTCCACTTCCTTGACCGACACGTTGTAGTTTTTGATACGTTTGAACTGACTTTCCATGTCGTTCAGTTCGTGGTAGTGGGTGGCAAACAACGTACGGGCCCGGGCTTTCTTATGCTCATGGATGTGTTCTACGATGGCCCAGGCGATGGAAATACCGTCGTAGGTGGAAGTTCCTCTACCTAATTCGTCGAAAAGTACCAGACTTCGCGGCGAAATGTTGTTCAGGATATTGGCTGCCTCGTTCATCTCGACCATGAAAGTAGATTCGCCCACGGAAATATTGTCGCTGGCTCCCACACGGGTGAAAATCTTGTCCACCAGTCCGATGTGGGCACTCTCGGCCGGCACGAAGCAACCGATTTGGGCCATGAGGGTAATCAAGGCAGTCTGGCGGAGCAAGGCAGACTTACCGGCCATGTTCGGTCCCGTAATGATGATAATCTGTTGCTCTTCTGTATCGAGGTACACATCGTTGGCAATGTATTTTTCTCCTGGAGGAAGCTGTTTTTCAATCACCGGGTGTCGTCCCTGACGAATGTCGAGTACATCGTCATCCACCACATTCGGACGGATGTACTTGTTGGCACGGGCCACGTTGGCAAACGACAGCAGACAGTCCAGTCGGGCTATCTGTGTGGCATTAATCTGGATGGCCGGAATAAATTCCGCCAGTTCAGCGACCAGTTCGTTATATAATCGTGTTTCCAGGATGAGAATCTTGTCTTCCGCTCCCAGAATTTTCTCTTCGTATTCTTTGAGTTCCTGCGTGATGTAACGTTCGGCGTTGACCAGGGTCTGCTTGCGTATCCATTCGGCAGGTACCTTGTCTTTGTGCGTATTGCGTACCTCGATATAGTAGCCGAATACGTTGTTGTAAGCGATTTTCAAGCTTGGAATACCCGTCAGCTCACTTTCCCGTTGCTGGATTTGCAGGAGGTAGTCTTTGCCGGAATACGCAATCTTTCGCAGTTCATCCAGTTCCGCGTTGACACCGTCGGCAATCACTCCGCCTTTGTTGACCAGCAGGGGAGGGTCGTTGTTTATTTCCTTGGCTATCTTGTCGCGGATGGAAGCACAGAGATTCAGTTGCTCACCAATGCGGCGCAGACTGGGATTGTCGGCATTCAGGCACGCATTTTTAATTGGTTCAATGGCCTGAAGGGCTATTTTCAGCTGTACTACCTCACGAGGTGAAATACGTCCTACGGCTGCTTTTGAACTGAGTCGTTCCAGATCGCCTATCTGGTGCAGCTTCTCTTCGATGAAATCCTTGAAATCCGGTTCCTTGAAAAAGAATTCCACCACATCCAACCGTTCGTTGATGGGTTTGATATCTTTTAGAGGGAAGACAATCCAGCGTTTCAGCATTCTGGCTCCCATCGGACTGATGGTATGGTCGATGATGTCCAGTAGGGAAGTTCCCCCTTCGTTCATGCTGTCAATCAGTTCCAGACTGCGTACGGTGAATTTATCCAGTCGCACGTAGCGGTCTTCTTCGATACGGGAGAGCGATGTGATGTGTCCAATCTGGTAATGCTGGGTCATGTCGAGGTACTGAAGAATGGCTCCGGAAGCAATGATGCCATTGTGCAGATTTTCCACTCCGAAACCTTTGAGGTTTTTGGTTTCAAAGTGCTTCAGTAATTTTTCCAGGGCAGAAGTCTCATTGAACACCCAGTCTTCCAGTTCGAACGTGAAGAACTTGTTGCCGAAGTTGCCTTCGAACATGGGCTTCTTGCCTCGTTCAAAAAGCACCTCCTTCGGGGCAAAGTTATTCAACAGCTTGTCGATGTAGTCAGTGGGTCCTTCGGAAGTGAGGAATTCACCGGTGGATATGTCGAGAAAGGCGATACCGCAGGCTGTTTTGCCAAAATGAACAGCAGCCAGGAAGTTGTTTTCTTTGTACGACAACACATTGTCGTTGATGGCTACACCTGGAGTCACCAGTTCCGTAATCCCACGTTTGACGAGTTTTTTGGTGGTTTTCGGATCTTCCAACTGGTCGCAGATGGCCACTCTTCGTCCCGCACGGATCAGTTTGGGCAAGTATGTATCGAGGGCATGGTGAGGAAATCCAGCCATCTCCACCGTCTTGCTTTGTCCGTTGGCACGTTTGGTTAAGGTGATTCCCAGAATCTCGGCTGCTGCCACGGCATCTTCGGAATAAGTTTCATAAAAGTCTCCGCACCGGAAAAGCATGATGGCATCCGGGTGTTTGGCCTTTAAGTCAAAATATTGTTTCATCATCGGGGTTAGTACCACCTCTGTATCTTTTGCCACGGTTCAGTCCTTTCTTTAATTTAGTTCATGATATTTCCTGCAAAGATACTTTAAAAGCCCGAAATGAAAAAAGATATTTTTTAGGATGCTATTTAAATTCAGTTTAAAAAACGAAAACGGGAGCGGGAATTTCTTAGCTTTGTGGAAATTTAAAGCGAACAGATTATGAGAGAAATCAGTGTGTCCGAATTGAAGGACAATATGTTTGATGCCATTGGCAAGGAGTGGATGCTGGTAACTGCCGGCACACCTGAGAAGTTTAACATGATGACAGCCAGCTGGGGAGGTACCGGCATCTTGTGGGGAAAACCGGTGGCATTTATTTTTATCCGCCCCGAACGTTACACCTATGAATTTATAGAAAAAGGCGATAAGCTGACCCTGTCATTCCTGGGAGAAGCACATCGGGATATCCATAAGATTTGCGGAAGCCAATCGGGTAGGGATATTGATAAAGTAGCTGCTTCTGGCCTGAAACCGTATGTGACGGAAAATGGAAACATTGCTTATGAACAGGCTCGCCTAGTACTGGAGTGCAAGAAGCTGTACGCCGATTTCATAGAGGCTGATAACTTTGTGGATAAGTTGTTGATAAACCGTTGGTATGGAGAAGGACATGGAGGATTTCATAAGATGTATATTCTTGAAATAGAACATGTTCTTGTGAAATAACAGCTTATTCACAGGCTGTTCACAAGCTGTGGATAACAAAGCGGCCCTACAGGTGAATTTCCTGCAGGGCCGTTTTTATGATTTGTGGGTGAGATATGTTATTCTTGCACTTCTTCGGATGGAGTTTCTGGCTTCTTCTCCACTGTCGTATCCTTAAAGATTCGGTTTGTTTCTTCCAGATGGCTGGCATACAAACCATCGATGATGCCGTCTGCTAGACCGATGACAGGTACATAGATATATGTAGCATGGATGAGGTCGGCAATGGTTAGGAAAATATCTCCTGCCGGTACGATGACATCCGCCCGGTCGGGTTTCAGCTGGTATTTTTCCATACGTTCTTCGATGGAGAGTTTTTTCAGTTCCTCATGCAACTGGTGCAAGGTTTCCACCGTTATCCGTTGCTTTTTCTTGTCCTTCTTGTCGGCCAGGCGATACAATTTGTTGATGTTTCCACCCGAACCGATGATGTTCGTGCCGGGATAGGAAGCAGCCAGTTCCTGCATGTCGGTCTTCAACCGTTCCCATTCCGTATCTTTCACGGCATTGTTCAGGATACGGACCGTACCGATGTTGTACGAGCGGCTGCACACCAGTGTGCCCTGCGAAAGCAAGTTGATTTCCGTACTGCCACCCCCTACATCCACATACATGTAGTTTCCATTCCGGTCTTCCATACATTCAATGTGGTTGTTGTAAATCATCCGGGCCTCTTCCTGTCCGTCGATGATTTCGATACGAATACCCGTTTTCTTTTCAATCCGTTTGATGATAGACTTTCCGTTCTTGGCATCCCGCATGGCAGAAGTAGCGCAAGCGCGATAGTCTTCCACGTCGTAGATTTTCATCAGATGGCGGAACACCTTCATCAGGCGCAGCATGTTCTTTTCCTTTTTCTCGGCAATCTTGCCCATGGCAAACACATCGAATCCCAGACGAAGGGGGACACGAAGCAGGAGTACTTTCGAGAAGAAAGCCTTGCCCTGCTCGTCTTCCTCTACACACTTGATGAGTAACCTCACCGCATTGGAACCGATATCAATGGCTCCATAATAAGTTTCGCAATTTTTTATGAGATTGTCCATAATAATAGTATTTAAGTTATTCTTCGGAATTTTCGGCCAAGTAGTAATTGTAGAGTGCCTCCTGTGAGCGGAAAGGAGTTTCCTGTCCTTCTTCGCTCCAGAACAAATTATCACCCAATCCGTCTACCACACGTCCCTGCAAGGTATCTTTCAGGCCGTATTCCACAATCCGTTTCATTTCGCCCTTGATGGCCGGGTCATACACGGGGGTGATGACTTCGATACGGTGGTCGAGGTTACGCGGCATCCAGTCGGCAGAACCCAGGAATATCTTTTCGTCTCCTCCGTTGGCGAAGATGAAGATACGTGAATGTTCCAAGTAGCGGTCGATGATACCGTGAATCCGGATGTTGGTGCTCAGGTTCGGAATGTTGGTAATCAAGGAACAGTTGCCACGTACCACCAGGTCGATGTCTACGCCTGCTTCGGAAGCCTCATACAGTTTGTTGACCATAATCGGGTCGGTAATGTGGTTGATTTTTATCTTGATGTAGGCCGGTTTTCCAGCTTTCTTGTTCTTGATTTCGTTGTTGATAAGAGTAATGAACTTGTTCTTCATTTCGTTGGGTGAAACGAGAAGTTCTTTGAACTTGATTGGTGTGTAAGGACGTTCGATGAACTCGAATACCTGATTGACATCCTTTACCAGTTTCGGGTAAGCCGTCATCAACATACAGTCGGTGTACATCCGGGCATTTCCTTCGTGGAAGTTACCCGTGCTGATGCAAGCGATATCCGGCCCTGACTTCATGCCGATGTGCGTAATCTTGGAGTGCACTTTTAAGCCTTCCACCCCGAAAATCACTTTAATACCTGCATCTTGCATCTTCTTCGACCAGTTGATGTTGGAAGCCTCGTCAAAGCGGGCCAGCAGTTCGATAACCACGGTCACCTTCTTGCCGTTGCGGGCTGCTCCGATAAGTGCTTTTACCACCTTCGATTCCTTGGCCAGACGGTAGAGTGTGATTTTGATGCTTGTGACCTGTTTGCTCACAGCTGCTTCCTGCAACACCCGGATAAACGAGTCGAAGCTATGGTAAGGCACGTGGATGAAACGGTCTTTCTGCTGGATTTTTTTCAACAAGCTTTCCGGACCGTCGAGTTCCTTTTTCAGGATAGGCGGCCATTTCGGATATTTCAGGTTGCTGTGTCCACAATCCGGGAATTTCATCAAATCCTTGTGGTTCTGATAGCGTCCGCTTTCAATTACCGTATCCAGACTGTCGAGGTCGAGTTTTTTCAACACCCTTTTCAACAGGTCTTTCGGCATGTTGTTATCATAAATTACACGGAGCGGTTCGCCTCTTTTACGGCTCTTTACGCCTTTGGAGATTTTCTGAAGGGTACCCGTACGCAGGTCGTTGTCGATTTCCATTTCCGCATCGCGGGTAAACTTGAAGGCATAAGCTTCAAACTTGTCGTAACCCAGTCCTTCGAAAACCAACGGGAGGCAGCAGCGGATGACATCGTCCAGATACATCAGGTAACTCTTGTTCTCATGGTCGGGCAGCTGTACGAAACGCCCGCAGATATTGACCGGAAGTTCCAGAAAGGCATAGTCAGGGGAGGGTTTGCTACCACTTTTGCTCACCTTTACAGCCAGGTAAATATTTTCATCGTTTTCACAGTCCAGCAGCTTGATGGCTGAGAACCATACCGGCACAATGAATCCGTTCAGTTTCTCTTTGTAGAAAGACTGGATAAACTGCAGCTGTTCGGGCGTGACTTCTGAATCGGATACGAGGTAGATATTTTCCTTTTTCAGTTCCTGCGTAACCGTGCTTACGGCTTCTTCGTAATCTTTTACATAGCGTGCATTTAGTTTTCCAATCTGCTTTAGTAGCTTTTTAGCTTTCTCCTGTTCCTTGGCAGCCGATTTGTCCATGCACTCGGCAATACGGCTTTGGGAAGCTACTCTTACCCGGAAGAACTCATCCAGGTTGTTGGAATAGATGCCAAGAAAGGCCATCCGTTCCAGCAAGGGCACATGATTACGGGTGGCTTCTTGCAGAATTCTGCGGTTAAAGTACATCCAACTGATGTCTCTTTCCAAATAAGGCTTTTCTTTTTTTCTATTTCTTGTTACCATAAAATCACTTTTTTGCAAAGAAAAGGATTTTATGTTACAAGATGATTTCAAAACGATTATTTAGACTTTTTTACACAAACTCTTCCACCATATACATGCCATGCAGGTTGTTTTGCGGGACAAAGCGCTCTATTTCATTCAGTATGATGTACTCGGCCGACCTTACCCATTGTGTGAACGGTCGGTTCGGTTTATAGGTCTGCGAAAAGCGTAACAAGTTGCTCAGGTTGAAATTCCGGTCAATGATGCCGGCGCCGTTCTGCTGGGCATCGAAGGCATTACATTCCTGCTCGATGTGGGCCGGTACCATCAGGATGGGTTTTCCAAGGTACATGGCTTCGCACACGGATTCAAATCCGGCCGTGCTGGCGTAGGCCTTGCAGCCTGCCATCTGACGCAGGAACTCCACGTCGTCGAGCTGGTAAAAAGAAAGCGTGTCATCGATTTTTTTCACCGGCTCTTCTTCCCAGTGGTCCCAAAAGAAACGCAAGGGTACTTCCGGATGTTTCTGATGCCATTGGAGAATGTTTTCTGAGAATCCGGCATTCAACATGTAGCCGTGGATATAATCGCCCGGTTGACTTTCCTGTTGCAGTACGTCCTGACGCAACAAGGGAGGCACTACACTGATATGTTGGTGTTTGTCTTGTGGCATGGCCCGGAAAGAGAGGGCCAGTTTCTGCGAAGCCCCCAGTGCTGTCAGCCGGGTGAAGAAGTTGAGCATGAACAGGCTTCCTTTGTTTTTCTTGGGTAATTTGAACTGCGGGTGCAGGAACAGATACTGGTGTCCGATACAGATTTGAGGTACCGACGGACGGAAGAAGAGATAAGTCAGTCCGGTAAGCAGTTCATAGAAATTGAGGACCAGATCGGCCTCCGTTTCCTGGATGCGATGGTGAATAAAGCAGATGCTTTCCGCATATTCTGGAAGCTTCATTAGATTGTAGAGTACACTTCTAGTCAGGTTTACCCGCTTATTGGCATGAGTGGGCAGGAAATTCGGGCTGGTGAATTGCCGGACAGGAGCCTGGATGTTTCGTGTGAAAAATCCGGGAAGTCTTCTGGATTCACTTTTTCCTACGAGTACTTCCATTACTTCGTGTCCGTTGCTTCGGAGCAACTTCTCCATGGATATGGCCTGTGTGAGGTGGCCGCGTCCTTCTCCTTGTACGATAAACAGCACTTTCATGAGGCAATCGGTAAAGGTATAACATGATTGTTTTCTTTCTTTCTGTCGGCTTGCTGTGCCAGTTCGGTGTAATACACTACTTTCCACACCCCGTTTTCATCTTCCGTCAAGGCCGACATCGTTTCCACCCAGTCGCCCGAGTTCAGGTAGTGGATGTGATTGATCATGCGGTTTTCCGGATGATGGATATGGCCGCAAATCACTCCTTCACACTGGCGTCTGCGAGCGAAATCCACCAACACGTTTTCAAAGTCGGAAATATAAGACACGGCCGATTTCACTTTCTGTTTGATGGCCTGCGAGAGCGAGAAGTAAGGTTTTCCTTTTTTCACCCGGTAGCGGTTGTACTGGCTGTTGAGCCACAACAGCAGCGTATAGCCCATGTCGCCGAGCTTGGCCAGCCATTTCATTTGGGTGGTTACCTTGTCGAACACATCGCCGTGCGTCACGAAATAATGCTTGCCGTTGCTTTCCAGTATGTAATCTTTCGTGATGGTCAGATTGGCAAACTGCAACGGGGCAAGGTTGTCCAGAAAGTCATCATGGTTTCCGCGGATGTAAATGATTTCCGTGCCATGCTTTTCCATCATCTTCATGATGATTTTGAAGAAATGCGTATGTGCCGGCTTCCATTTGCTGATACCCGATTTCTGCAAGTGCCATCCGTCGATGATGTCACCGTTCAGAATCAGTCGTCCGCAATCGACTCTGCTCAGAAAATCGCTGATTTGATCCACCTTTGAATGGGTGGTCCCCAGGTGGATATCCGAAACCACGATGGTTCGGTAATAAGGTCTATCTTCCATAGATATATGTTTTTCTTAACGCTTCACAAAGGAAGAGAAAGCATATTACAAGCGTGTGACTGTCAGGTGAATAACTTGTTTCATCCACGAGTGGGGAAGGAAAAGAGAAAAGCCATTTCGGCATCCCGCGGAAATGGCTTTGAGAAATGACTAAATATCGGCAATTTATTTTTACAATGTGTTCAAATAGTATCAGGCTATGTCTTCGATATAGAAAATAGAATTGATTTCGCCATAAAATTCTTCTGCAGCGTCTTCCAGGTTTTCCAGCGCCTCTTCTTCCGTCTCGCCGTAGGCAAAGCATTGCTCGTGGTTGGACAGATAAGCATAATAGGCTCCATCGGGAGTACATTCCACTACATATTTACTTCCATTGATTTCCATTTTAACCTCCTTTTTAAAGTCTGCCCAAAGGTCGGTTTTCCATGTTACAGAATGATTGCCAGGAGGTGACGTTTGCATGAAGAAGTTTTTATGCTTATTTTCTGGAAAATGCTTTTTTAGGATGAATGAGGGAAAGGATGTGAATACTTTTACGATTTCTATCCACTTGGCTTTAAAATGTAAATGAAGTTATATAATAAAGAGTAATTTCTTTGTTTTTTTAGTTGAAATAATTAAATTTGTTTCTACAATTTTATTTTTAAAACTATATTACTATGGAAGCAAAACAAAAATTTTTGCAGTTACAATTTTGTATGTTACTGCTTGCGTGTACGCTGTTACCTGATTTGGGATCGTTGGTAGGTTCATTGTTGGGGGTACCCAATTTGGATATTCCGGTTTTGTGTTGTCAGATAATTGGAATTGTAGGGGGGGATTTGGCGCTTTATTCTTTTTATAAGACTTTAGGAAAGTCTTTACCGATGCCATTTTTGATATTGGCGGGTGGGGGACTCTTCTTGGCTTTGTTGACATTGATACCCGGTATGCCGATGTGGCTGGATTATGTCAGTTTGATTGCTTTATTGATTGCTGTTTTCATGGCGAAAGGTAGCCTTGGTATTCAATGGAATCATCGGGGAAGTCAGGGAGCTTATTTGATTTTATTGGCTATTTTGCTGCATGTATACGATAGTATTGGAGATAATTTACTGACAGGTATAGCAGCGCTGTTAGGATTGATTGTCTACTTTATAGGGTTGGGTAAATTGAAAGAAAATCTTGATAGCAACGGAGCGAAGGGAGTTTCCCGTTTGAAAGTGGCAGTGATTCTGGGAATAGTAGCTGTAATATTTGGATGGATTCCTTTATTGGGAGGTATTATTGCAGGTATTTTTTTGATTATTGGCTTCATTTTTGAATTTATGGGATACGGTGCCATGAAACAGTCTGCTACATTGGGTGCAGAGGGTCAAAAAGGTGCCGGATATTTGCGTAATAGTATGATTGTGTTATTGGTCGGAGCTTTTATTGATTTGTTCCCTTTGACAGGTGTGGTAGTAGGATTTATTTCTTTGGTTGCACTTTGGTTTGTATTTAAAGGTTGGAATTTGGTTCTGCTAGGATTGGAAAATCAACAGACAACAACAGACTATTAATACGCTGGCTATGATATGAATTTAATTTGACATAGCTATTTTACCCGCTTTTGATATTTATTTTATCAAGGGCGGGTTTATTTTTAGGTATTTAGTTGAATGGAGTGTGAAGGAAAGACTGTGAAAGCTTCAAGATGTTTTTGAATGAAGAAAAAAGAATAGAAAAAGTCCTTGAAAGAAACTTCTTTCAAGGACTTTTCTCGTTGGACTACCAAGATTCGAACTTGGACAAACAGAACCAAAACCTGTTGTGCTGCCATTACACCATAGTCCAAACTTTATGTTGTTTTCCTCGGAAAACGTTGCAAAGATAAATGTTTTTAGGAATACTTTCCAAATAAATTCTGACTTTTTTTCCGTTTCTGCGGGGAATCCTTACCTTTGTTTTCAAAACCATTTGATTATGATGAAGAAAATATTGTCTGCATTAGTACTGGGAAGCACAGTGACTTGTGCCATGGCGGTTACTCCGTTGTGGATGCGTGACGTGCGTATTTCCCCAGACGGAAAAGAAATTTTGTTTTGTTACAAGGGAGACATCTACAAGGTAGCTTCCAAAGGGGGGGAGGCGGTACAGCTGACTACCCAGGATTCTTATGAATCGTCTCCGGTGTGGTCGCCCGACGGCAAGCAGATTGCCTTTGCCAGCGACCGCTTTGGGAATACGGATGTGTTTGTGATGTCGGCCAACGGCGGCTCGGCTCGCAGATTGACCACTAACTCGGCTTCAGAAATTCCTTCTGCTTTCACACCAGACGGAAAGTACATTGTGTTCTCGGCCAGTATTCAGGACCCGGCCAGCAGTGCACTGTTCCCGACTTCTGCCATGACGGAATTGTATAAGGTACCGGCAGAAGGAGGAAAAACGGAACAGATTCTGGGTACGCCTGCCGAAATGGTTTGCTTCAATGCGACGGGCGACAAGTTCCTGTATCAGGATCGGAAAGGTTTTGAGGATGAATGGCGCAAGCACCACACTTCTTCCATTACCCGGGACATCTGGATGTACGACATGACTTCGGGCAAGCATACCAACCTGACCAAACGGGCAGGAGAAGACCGTAACCCGGTGTGGTCGGCCGATGGAAAGGAAGTATTCTTCCTGAGTGAACGCAACAAAGGTTCATTTAATGTGTATTCGTTCTCGCTGGATCACCCGGACCAGGTGAAGCCGCTGACTTCTTTCTCTACAAATCCGGTGCGTTTCCTTTCTATGGGAAGTGACGGAACGCTGTGCTATACGTATAATGGAGAAATTTATACACAGGCTCAAGGTGGAAAACCGGCAAAAGTTGCCATTTCACTGACACGCGATGACGAGGATATTCCGGTGACGCTGACCTATACGAGAGGGGCATCGGAAGCAGTGGTTTCGCCCGACGGCAAGCAGGTGGCTTTCATTGTGCGTGGAGAGGTGTTCGTGACTTCTGTGGAATATGGTACGACCAAGCAGATTACGCATACACCGGAAGCGGAAGAGGGACTGTCTTTCGGAGCAGATAATCGTACACTGGTATATGCCAGTGAGCGGGAAGGAAACTGGCAGCTTTACAAGGCGGAAATTGAACGGAAAGAGGATTTGAATTTCCCGAATGCCACTTTGATTAAGGAAGAAGTGCTGTTGCCTTCCAAGACCGTGGAACGGATGTATCCGAAGTTCTCACCCGACGGCAAGGAAGTGGCTTTCATCGAAGACCGTATCCGTCTGAAAGTGCTGAATCTGGAAACGAACAAAGTACGTGAAATCACTGATGGAAGTACGTGGTATGAACTGAGCGGAGGATTCCATTATGCGTGGTCACCCGACGGAAAATGGTTTACGCTGGAATTTATCGGTAACAAGCACGATCCGTATACCGACATCGCTTTGGTCAGTGCCGACGGAAAGGGTAAACTCGTGAACCTGACCAACAGTGGTTACACCAGCGGTTCACCGAAATGGACCATGGACGGCAATGCCATCTTGTTCACTACCGAGCGTTACGGAATGCGCAGCCATGCTTCCTGGGGCTCACAGGATGACGTGATGATGGTCTTTGTGAACCAGGACGCCTACGACAAGTACCGCATGAGCAAGGAGGATTATGAGTTGCAGAAGGAACTGGAGAAAGAACAGGAAAAGGCTGCGGAAAAGAAAGACGGAAAAAAGGACGATAAGAAAGAGGATAAAGACAAGAAAGAAGAGGCTGACAAGGTGAAAGACATCGTGGTGGAACTGGAGGGTATTCAGGACCGCATCGTGCGTCTGACTCCGAATTCATCGAACATCGCTTCGGCCATTCTTTCCAAGGACGGAGAAAGCCTGTATTATCTGTCAGCTTTTGAGCGGGGCTTCGACATGTGGAAACTGGATTTGCGCAAACATGAAACGAAACTGTTGCACAAGATGGGTTCCGGATGGGCCGACATGGAAATGGACAAGGAAGGAAAGAATCTATTCGTATTAGGTTCGGGCTCCATGCAGAAGATGGACATGAGCGGAGAGAAGCTGAAACCGATTTCTTATCGGGCGGAAATGAAATTGGACTTGGCGGCTGAACGGGCTTACATGTACGATAACATGTGCCGTGAGGAACAGAAACGTTTTTATGATGTCAATATGCACGGAGTCGACTGGAAGGCCATGACGGCTAATTACCGCCGTTTCTTGCCGCATATTAACAATAAGTATGACTATGCGGAAATGCTGAGCGAACTGCTGGGCGAACTGAACGTATCGCACACAGGAGGGCGTTACCGTCCGGCAGCCAAGGAAGCGACAGCCAGCTTAGGATTGCTGTATGACTGGAATTACACGGGTAAAGGCATAAAGGTGGACGAAGTAGTGGAAAAAGGTCCGTTCGACCGGAAAACGACACAGGTAAAACCAGGTGTGGTGATTGAGAAGATTGACGGACAGTCGGCTGAGGGTGATTTCGCGGCGTTGCTGAACGGAAAGGCTGGCAAGAAGGTCTTGGTTTCCTTCTACGATCCCCAGTCGAAAGCTCGTTGGGATGAAGTGGTGAAACCCATCAGCGGCGGAGCTTTGAGCGCCCTGTTGTACGAACGTTGGGTAAAACAGCGTGCGGCAGATGTGGACAAATGGTCGAATGGTCGCTTGGGATACGTGCATATCGAATCCATGGATGACGGCAGTTTCCGTACCATCTATTCGGATATTTTGGGTAAATACAACAACCGGGAAGGCATCGTCATCGATACGCGTTTCAACGGAGGAGGCCGTCTGCATGAAGACATCGAAGTGTTGTTCAGCGGACACAAATACCTGACACAGGTTATCCGCGGACGGGAAGCCTGCGACATGCCGAGCCGTCGCTGGAACAAGCCTTCCATCATGTTGCAGTGCGAGGCCAATTACTCGAATGCACACGGTACGCCGTGGGTGTACAAGCATCAGGGAATCGGCAAGTTGGTAGGTGCACCGGTTCCGGGTACCATGACCAGCGTAAACTGGGTACGGATGCAAGATCCGGATTTGATTTACGGTATTCCAGTCATCGGTTACCGTCTGCCGGACGGAAGTTACTTGGAAAACAAGGAACTGGAGCCGGATGTGTATGTGCTGAACGCGCCCGAAACCATTGTGAAAGGAGAAGATACGCAGTTGAAGGCGGCAGTAGACGAACTGCTTAAAGAACTGGATGCAAAGAAATAAATGCTGAAGTTTCCGGAAGGGTTGCCTTTCGGAGATACAAAAAAATGCCGGTTGATTCATCAGGAGTCAGCCGGTATTTTTATTCTCTGGGCTATCATTCAAATGCCATTGGATGACGTCTATAGCCATGTGGGCAGGTGGTCGGCATCGTTTGTTTTCATCTCATGCCAGTACTCCCTAAGCAGTACTTTAGTACTTTCAAGGAAGTACTGGAGTACTGCTTAGGGAGTACTGCTGTACTGACCTGAAAGTACTGGCTGCTTGTTTCTTATTATTGGATAGAGAGTTAGGGGCAAAAGAAAGGCTGTCCCAAATGGAATTGAGACAGCCTTCTGGTATCTTTTTTCTAAAAGAATTTATTTGGCGATAACCAGATAATAGTTCTTCTTTCCACGCTGTACGAGCAGGTATTTTTCATCCAACAGGTCGGCTGCGGTGATTTCCTGGTCGAAAGCCGTTAGTTTTTCCTTGTTCAATGAAACGCCACCGCCTTGAACCAGCTTACGCATTTCACCTTTTGACGGGAAGATGGCTGCTTTCTCCGTAAACAAGTCTACGGCCTTGATTCCGGCTTCGATATCCGTCTTGGATACTTCAAACTGAGGAACCCCTTCAAATACAGAAAGCAGGGTGTCTTCGTCCAGTCTCTTCAGAGCGTCTGAAGTGGCTTTTCCAAACAGGATGCCAGAAGCTTCCACTGCCGCATTGTAATCGGCTTCCGAGTGAACCATGATGGTCACTTCCTTGGCCAGACGTTTCTGGAGCACACGTGCTTCAGGAGCTTGGTCGTGTTCGGCAATCAGGCCTTCAATTTCTTCCTTGCTCAGAGAAGTGAAAATCTTGATATAGCGTTTGGCATCTTCATCGCTTACGTTCAGCCAGAACTGATAGAACTTGTAAGGAGAAGTATAACGGGGATCCAGCCAGATGTTTCCTGATTCTGTCTTTCCGAATTTGCCTCCGTCGGCTTTTGTAATCAGCGGGCAAGTCAGGGCAAACACTTCTCCTCCGTTGGTACGGCGAATCAGTTCGGCACCAGTCGTGATGTTTCCCCACTGGTCGGAACCACCTAATTGAAGTTTGCAGTTCTTGGTTTCATACAGATGCAGGAAGTCGTATCCTTGCAACAGCTGATAAGTAAATTCTGTGAAAGACAGACCGTCGCGGGCTTCTCCGTTCAGACGTTTTTGTACGGATTCCTTTGCCATCATGTAGTTCACGGTGATGTGTTTTCCTACGGTGCGGGCAAAATCCAGGAAAGAGAAGTCTTTCATCCAGTCGTAGTTGTTTACCAGTTCTGCACGGTTCGGGGCATCCGATTCAAAATCGAGGAATTTGCCCAACTGCTTCTTGATACACTCCTGATTGTGGCGCAGGGTTTCCTCGTCCAGCAAGTTGCGTTCCTGTGACTTGCCTGAAGGGTCTCCAATCATACCAGTAGCACCGCCTACCAGTGCCAGTGGCTTGTGGCCGCAGCGTTGGAAATGACGCAACATCATCACGCCACACAGGTGACCGATATGCAACGAGTCGGCTGTCGGGTCAATACCCAAGTAAGCCGTCACCATTTCCTTCTTCAGCAGTTCTTCTGTTCCTGGCATCATGGTATGTATCATTCCACGCCATCTTAGTTCATCTACAAAATTCATCGAATGAAATTCTTAGTTTAACATTTTATTTAATACTGGAGCAAAAGTACGACACTTTCTCTGAATAACCAATTTTTAGCGATTAAAAAAGAGATGGTTAGCATTTTCGTGGAGGGCTTTGATGAGGCTTTCCGGGGCCGTTCCGCGCACGGAGGCAACTTCGGAATAGAAGGCCTGGAAATCGATGTTTTCTTCATCGCTTTCCAGCAGCAATCTTTCTACTGGTACGGCAGACAAGGCTTTTTCTTGGTATTTCTTTCCAAAGGAGAGATAAAATCCGTGCCGGAGCAGGTCTTCGGCCAGTTCTTTTTTCCCTCTGAATCCGTGGATAATCCAGGGTTGCGCAGGATGATGTTTCTTTTGGAGCGCCAGAAGCTCTGTGGTGGCCTTGACGGCATGAATAAGGAGCGGGAGATGGTATTGTTCTGATAAGTAGATGGCTGCCTGAAAGGCCTTTTGTTGCAGCGGGAAAGGGGTGTCACACAGTTTGTCGAGCCCTGCTTCTCCTATGGCTACTACCCGTGGGTCGGAAGAAAGGCAATGTTTCATCCAGTTTATTTGTGACGGAAGATTTTCTGCCGACAGGTACCAAGGGTGAAGACTGACAGAGAGAAACTGGGCCTGTTGAAATGCCACAGAAGTGGATTTTGCCATGCTGCAGCTGAGAATAGCAGTGGTCTGTGCATCGTGAGGAAGGTGATGGGTATGTGTGTCGAAAAAAGGAGTCTCAACCATAAAGCAGAAGATTAAGGAACCGGGTCGTATCCGGAGCCTCCCCACGGATGGCAGCGGAGAATGCGCCGTATGGCCAAATATAATCCTTTCAGCGGACCGTGTTTTTTAATGGCTTCAATGGCATATTGTGAACACGTGGGTGTAAAACGGCAGGAAGGGGGTGTGAAAGGAGAAATACAGTTCCGGTAAAAGTAAATGGGAAGCAAAAGAAGAAAAGTCAGGATTTTTCTCATACCAGACGTTCTGCGGTAAGTTGTAACAATTTGACTACCTTAGCTTCAACTTCAGCGGAATCATGGAGTTCGTTGTCCAGCCAGATAAAGGCTAGGGCCACTTTTTTGTTCGAATTCTTCAGCGGGTCAATCAGAATCTGCTTGTGCTTGCGGTAGGCCTCGCGTATCTGACGTTTCACACGGTTACGCTTGACCGCCCGTTTGAATCGTTTCTTGGGCACGCTGATCAGGATGGTGGCTATGGGCAGAGTATCTCCTTCTACCGGCATGTAGACAATGCGCAGAGGAAATGCAGGAAGCGACTTGCTGCCTCCTGTAAAGAGTTTCTCTATCAGTATCCGGCTGTTCAGCCGTTCTACCTTCGGTAAAGTGGGTTTTTGAGACTCGGTCATAGACACATATATAAAAAAGTAACAAAGCGAAGTAATGGCTTTATTGCTTCGCTTTGTTTATATCACTGCTATTTTTTTATTTGTTGTGTTCGCGGATAAACATATCCAGTGCAGCCGGCATGGAAGGAGCGGTGCTGGATGGAGCTTCCAAGTCGAGGCGCAAACCTGCGTCCTTGACAGCCTTGGCTGTCGTCGGTCCGAAACTTCCGATGGCAATGTCTTTCTGCTCAAAGTTCGGGAAGTTTTTCATCAGTGACTGGATACCTGCCGGGCTGAAGAAAATCAGCATGTCGTAGTTGAACTCTTCACCGGGCATAAAGTCGTTGCTTACTGTACGGTACATCACGGCTTCCGTATGCTGGATGTGATTCTTATCGAGCAAATCTTTCACCTCATCGTTGTGTACATCCGACATCGGGATAAGATATTTCTCGGTATTGTGTTTGACAATCAATGGAAGCAAGTCGGCAAATTTTCCTGTAGCACCGAAGAATACTTTCCGTTTGCGGTATTGTACGTACTTCTGGATGTACAATGCAATGGTTTCTGAGGTACAGAAATATTTCATCGTTTCCGGAATTGTTACGCGCAATTCGGCACACAGACTAAAGAAATGATCAATCGCATGACGTGAGGTAAATACTACGGCTGTATGGTCTAATATGGATACCTTTTGCTGTCTGAATTCTTTAGCCGACAAACTTTCAACTTTGATGAACGGGCGAAAATCTATTTTCACTCCGTACTTCTCAGCAATGTCAAAATAGGGAGACTTTTCTGTCGTCGGTTTAGGCTGAGAAACGAGGACTTTCTTAATTTTCAACGTTACTAAAAATTTAAAATCAAAATGTGGTTTATATATGCCAATCCTTTCCAAAGGAAGAGGAGAGGGATAATTTCGAGGCTGCAAAAGTACAGAATTAAATGTAAAACGCCATGAAAATGATTGAAAAAGTTTCTAATGCATTTATAAAATAACAATATTTTGAAACAAATTACTACAATGAGTACGAATGTTTTAGAAAAATTAAAGTCGAGGTTGAAATAAACGATGAGTAAAGCCAGCGGAAACAGGATAAGAGAAGCTCCAGATAAAAGGTCAAAATAGGCCGTGATCCAGGTGCTGTTTTTCTCTTTGTCAAAGAAAATCCAGTTGATAAATTGAGTCAACAGACTTTTGACTCCAATGGTCAGGAGTATGCAGAGTATATATACCGATAGGATTGCATAGTGTGGAATGGTTTGGTACAATACCTCTTCGGTTTTAGAAAAGTAATCATAGATAAACAGACTGACGGATATACAGCTGATGCTCCCTAATGTAAGTGTATAACGAATGTCGAAATTGGAAATCTCGTCAAACAGTCCTGCCCGTTCTTTGTGTCGGAAAAAACCTTTCAGGTGCTGATGCAGATATTTTTTTCCGTTTTTCAGGGCATAGATAATCAAAAAGAAACACAGAAAGACCACACAGGTAATGGGCAAGTCGGTGCGGAGCTGGTAGGGAAGAGGTTCTCCTGGCATACCTGTAAAGCTTCGCGTTTTTTCGCTACGCAACAGGGCATTGTCGATTTCCTTTACGTGCTGTTCGTAAAGTTCTTGAATCTGTGAAAAACCTATGTGGCTGACTTCGTTCATATGGCCGCAAATTTACGAATTTCTTTGCTCCAGTGGGGAATCGTATACAATAAATCCACTGCTTCTTCGGGTGTTTCTGCTACATGCCAGATATTTTTATGTTCCTGCCGCATGAAATGTTGGTCAATGGCCTGCTGCAGCATTTCCAGCAACGGGTCGTAAAAGTGGTTGATGTTCAGTATCACAATGGGTTTCAGGTACAGTCCAAGCTGCTTCCAGGTGATGATTTCAAGCAGCTCTTCCAAGGTGCCGCATCCTCCGGGCAGGGCGATGATACCGTCGGACATATCTGCCATGAGCTCCTTACGCTCGTGCATGTCTTTGGTTTCTATCAGTCGGGTCAGGCCTTTGTGGTGCCAGCCTTGCTCTACCATAAAGTGGGGGATGATACCGGTGACAGTACCTCCGGCAGCCAGTGCGGCATCGCTGATGCGGCACATGAGTCCCAGGCATCCCGCTCCGTTGATGAGGTTGATGTGTTTTTGGGCCAGAATTTGTCCAAGTTTTTCGGCGGCTTCAAAATAGATTGGGTCAATTTTTGTGCTGGAGGCGCTGTACACGCATATATTTTTGATATCGTTCATTGCAAAGGATAATAATTTTTGCAAAGATAGAGATTAAACAATTATATGCAATGCTTGTCATCGTCTGTAGTAGTCAATATTATAGGTAAAAGTTATTCCTCCAAATGTCCGGTACATCGTTTGTATTCTGTTTCATAAATCTTGTATTGCGTCAATGCTTCGATACGGTTGCTTTCAGCCTGTTGCCATTGGGATTGTGCTTCCAGCAAGTCAGTCAGGGTGCTGAGACCGTGGGTGTAGCGGTTACGCATCACCCGCAGGCTCTCTTGGGCTTCCTTGGAACCGAGTGCGGCAGTTTGTACCAGATTATATCCGTTGGTCAGGTTCTGGATGGCCTGTCGCACTTCGATGGTGAGTAGGCGGGAATTTTGTTGTAGGTCCAGTTGGGCATTTTGCAGGTCCAGCTTTGCTTTCTTAACCTTTCTCAGTCCTTCTCCCCAATGGAAGAGGGGAATACTTACCGAAGCCATGACCAGTCCGATTCCGTCATCCATTTTTTGAGTAAAAGGTATGTAGTTTCCTTGCGGGTCGGTGGTCATCCCTTTCAGCTTGATGTTCCCGTAGTAGGCATATCCGGCAGAAAGTCCTATTTGCGGCAAAATATTCCCTCTGGCCATTTTTACTTGCTGTTCTTGGGCAGCAATCTGCTGTTTCAGCAATTTGAACTCAGGGCGGGAGTCAATTCCCTCTTCCAGTTGTTCAGGAGGCGTGACCTGGATAAGGGTGTCCGTGGGAAGAATCTGTGTTTCTAACGGTTCGCCTAATACATGGCACAGGGCCAAGCGGCACAGTTCGTTCCCGTTCTGGGCTTTTTGTAGCTGATAGTTGATTTCGCTTCGTTTGGCGGTGATTCGCAACAGTTCATTGTCTGTGCCCATTCCTGCTTTTACGGCTGTTTCTACCTGTTGATATAGGGTATCCATTTGTGTACGATACGCTTCCAGCATGCGTACCTTTTGCTGGACGACGATGTAGTTCCAGTAGGCCTTGTCCGCTTCCGCAATGACTTCCATGCGTGTTTTTCTTCTGCTTTCGGCGGCACTTTCCCGACCAATCTGGGCCAGTTTGTTTCCTGCCCTGATTTTTCCTCCTGCATATAACGGCTGGGTCACACTGATGCCTGCCAGGTACATGCCATGAATTTGGAGTTCCATCCCGGTCATTTCGACATTCGGAAACATATAGGAACCCGATACCATTCCGTCGAATTTAGGCAGATAGGAACTGAAGGCAATCTTCTGGTCCAGTTCAGCTTGCTGTAAGGCGTTGGTGGCTTTCTGTAGCTCCTCGTTGCGTTGCAGAGCCAGTTCCCGGCAATCGGCTTGTGTGAGTGAAAGTATGTGTTGTGCAGGAAGCTGTGTCAGAAAGCCGAGCCACAATATCCCTATTAAAATGTATCGTTTCATAATTGTATGGATGAAGGGTTAGAAATGGATTTGGGTTTGTGTATATGGAACAGAGCCGTATAGAAGATGGGAAGCAGTACAAGGGTGATGAGGGTACCTACGGTCAGTCCTCCCATAATCGTGATGGCCATGGAACCATACATCGGGTCGTTTACAAGTGGAATCATGCCCACAATGGTAGTCAGGGAGGCCATCAGTACCGGACGCACACGTGAAACGGTGGCTTCCACCACGGCATGATAGGGATGAAGATGTTCCTCTTGTTGCAAGCGGTTGATTTCATCGACCAGTACAATGGCGTTTTTCACCATCATGCCGATAAGTCCCATCATTCCGATGATAGCCATGAAGGTAAAGGGCTGCCGGAACAGTAACAAGGAAGGCGTGATGCCGCAGAAAACAAACGGAAAGCAAAGCAAAATGAGGATTACTTTTTTCCAACTGTTGAAAAGCAACAACAGGATACCTAATATAATGAAGAGGGTCACAGGTAGGTATTTCATCAGGTTGCCGATGGCCTCTCCTTGCAATTCACCTTCGCCCACCCATCGCATCCGGTAACCGTCCGGCAGGGGAATGCGTTCGATTTCCTTCTGAATGGAAGCAACAACTTTTGCCGGAGTAGCTTCGTATAAGTCGGTATTGGGGTCACATTCCGCTTCGATGGCTCGCTGTCCATTAAGACGATAGATGTAGTCATTTTCCCAGTCCAGTCGAATCTGGCGGGCTACATTTCCAAGAGGTACGCTACGGAACAACTGGTCTTGCAGTTCGTCCATTTTGGTGGAACCGGTCAGCAGACCTTTCAGTTCATTGTCGTCCATGCGCAGGTTCAACGTACTCCATACGGGAATATCATTCAGGTTGGTAATCCGGCTTCCATCGGCATTCCGTACCAGCAGATGGATGAGTACGGTCCTGTCCTGGTCATTCAATACGCCTATGGGTAATCCGTCAGTAGCGGCCAGTAAGGCATTTCCTACGTCACTTCGCTCAATACCCGACCTTAATGCGTCTTCGCGTACATAATCGGCTGTCAGGGTTTTGCCTTTAGGTTTCCAGTTGTTACCCACGGAATAAAGGTCTACATACGGGCAGCGGCGCATAATGTCTTCTGCCTGTTGGCTCAGTTTTCGTAAGATGGCAGGATCTGGACCTGAGAATTCGACTTCTACCGTGTGGGAGGAAGCAATGGAGAAATTGTATTTTCGGATACGGATGTATGCGTCAGGGTAACGTTCGCGCAAGAGTTTTCTAATCGCAGGAATTTGTGCAACCACGGTCTCATAATCTTTACAGTCGACCATCAGTTCACCGTAGCAGTCGCCTCCTGAGGTCATCGGGCGTACCAGACAGTAGTGGGCAGGTGCACTTCCCATGCTCGTGGATACTCGTTCAATGGTAGGGTTTTCTTTGAGCAGGGCCGACATTTCCAAAAGGTCTTTTCGTACGCGGTCAGGGTCGGTTTGTGAAGGCAGATAATATTCTACAATGAATTGCTTGTAGTCGAAATCTGGGAAAAATAGATTTTTCACCTTCGTCATGCCGAATATACAGAGAGCCAACAGGATGAAGGCCGTAGCCAATGTCGTCTTTTTGTATTCTACCAGCAGGCTGATGGTACGACGAATAAACCGGTGGGCCGGGGAATGGTATATTTGTGGCTGTTGGATTGTTTTTTCACGGACAGGCAGCCACGATTTGGCACACATAGGCACTTGCGTCAATGCCAGTATCCAACTGGCCAGCAAGCTGACACAGAGCACCAGGAACAGGTCGCCGGCATATTCTCCGGCTGAATCGGGAGAAAGATATACTGCAAGGAAAGTCGATACGGCAATCAGGGTAGCTCCTAATAGGGGCATGGCAGTGTGCTGTCCGATGCGGTACAAATAAGTTTTCGGTCCTACTCCGCGTGCCTTATCAATCAGGATACCGTCCATGATGACGATGGCATTGTCTACCAGCATTCCCATGGCCACGATAAAAGCTCCAAGGGAGATGCGTTGAAGCGTGGTGCCACACATCAACAGAATGGGGAAGGAGACGGCGATGGTCAGAATCAGGCCGAAGCCGATGATGAGGCCACTGCGGAATCCCATGGTGAATATCAGAATCAGGATGACAATCAGGACCGATTCTACCAGGTTGACCATAAAGGAGCCGATGGCTTCATTTACCTTGTCGGGCTGGAAGAATATTTTTTCCATTTCCATTCCCACGGGAATCTGTGGCATGATTTCTGCCAGCCGTTTTTCCACAGCTTTTCCCACATCGGGGACAATGGCATTTTCTTCCATGGTCAGGCAGATAGCCAAAGCCGGTTTCCCGTCCACGAAGAAACCGTTTCTTTGCGGCTCGCTATAGGTACGTTCTATTTGTGCAATATCCCCCAGTCGGATGGTTTTCCCCTGCGGGGTGCGGATGAGCAGGTTACGGATGTCTTTTTCATCGGTGACCGCACTGCTCACATGCAATGGCAACCGGTCGCTTTCATTCTGGTAACTGCCTGCGTTCACCGTTTTCCCGGCATTCTGCAGGCTCATCATGATTTGGGTCGGGATAATGCCATTACGGGCAATCTTCTCTTTCGATAACGTGATTTGAATGACTTCATCCCGGTTACCCGTGATGAGGATACGTTTCACTCCTTTTACTCCCAGCAGTTCCCGGCGTATCAGTTTGGCATACTTGTAGAGTTCTGGATACGAGTAGCCTTCACCTGTGAAAGCATAGAAGATGCCGTACACATCCATCATGTCGTCTATGACAATCGGGTCATAGCAGTCTTGTGGCAGTTTGGAACGGCTGTCGTTCACTTTCCGTCGCAGGAGGTCGAAGTGCTGTTCCAAGTCTTTTTGGAGAACGGTCATCTGGAATTCGACGGTGATTGTAGCCATCCCGTTCTGGCATTCCGATTTGATTTTCTTGACATTGGGAAGGGCGCGGAGTTCGTCTTCCATGGTTTGTGCCACTTTCAGCTCTACTTCATGAGCGGTAGCTCCCGGATAAGGCACGATGACCATGGCTTGTTTGACGGAGACAGCCGGGTCTTCCAGCTTGGGCATCTGCAGGAAAGCCAGCACGCCGGCTATCAGAATGAATGTCATGAGCGACCAGAACAGGGTGGGCCGCTTCATAAAGTATTCGGTAAGTTTTATTTTCATCAGATAAGCCCTCCTACGTTGGTTTTATTATCCGTATGGATGACACGGACTTTTTCGTTCTCCTGCAGGGCATTTACCCCTGCCTTTATGATTTGTTCGTCTCCTTTCAGTCCGGCTGTAATGATAGCGCGACCTTTTTCGTTTATTCCGCTACAGTTCACTTTCCGTTTGTTGACGGTAGAGTCGGCGTTCATCACCCAAACGTAAGTCTCTTCCTGTGATTGAATGAGGGCATGCAGAGGAAGCGTAAAAGAAGTACGGAGGCTGTCAGTACCGGCAATATGGATGCGTACATTGACGTTCATGCCTGCACTGAGCTGTGAGTCGGCTTCCTTCTGGAAAGTGAGTTTCAGTTGGTACAACTGGTTACCATCCGCTTTGGGGGTGATGCTCAATATTTTCATGGGAATATCTTCTCCTTTCGCAGAAGGAAGTTCACAGGTGATACGCTGGAAGCGGGAGCGAAGTTGATAGACTTCGGCTGGCAGTTCGGTTTCTACTTCCATGGAATGCATATCGAGCAGGTTGATGACAGGGGTTCCTGCATCTACCATTTCCGACGGAGCGAAATTGACACTTTGTATGTATCCGTCGGTAGGAGTATATAGGCGTGTATATGCCAGCTTGTTACGGTTGACTTGCAATTGTACTTTCAATTGTTGCAGTCCGGCCTGTGCTTTTTCATAATCGTTGATGGAAATACTTTTGCTGCGATATAAGGCTTCTGTCCGTTTGACTTCATCTTCCAGTTGCTTGCATTGTATTTCCAAAGCCTGTACACCCAGTTGGTAGTCTGTGCGGTCCAGCTGGGCGATTAACTGGCTCTTCTTTACATAATCTCCTTCTTTTACGTATATTTTTTCAATTTGTCCTGCGGTTTTGAACCCCAGTCCGATGTTATGGCTCTCTTGTATTACTCCAGAGAAGTTTTTGATGCTCTCTGCTCCAGACGGGATGGGAGTGGTCAACATCACGCTGCGAGTAAAGGTCTGTGTGGATTTTTCTGTGCATCCATAAGTCAGCCAGAGGAGGAAGGGGAGTAACAATAATCGTTTCATTTGTATGGATTTAGAAGTTCTTTTATACAAAGGTCACATTTTTTGTTTTTTTCTTTACACCCTTATCAGCCTGTAAAATGTTCGAAAAGTTGGATTGGTAGATTAAATAACCTGTTTTTCCCTTATTTTCTGTTCTAAAGGACTATCTTTGTAAGGAAATAAAGGGCAAAATAGATGAAGAAAGAAGATTCTCTTTTTAAAGAACTGCATTTGTTGATGCTTCCTGATGTGGGACGTACATTGATTTATAAAAATGAACTGGTCTTGCTGGATAACATTGGAATGAATGTGGAGGAGGAGCTGGTTTCCGATTTTGTGTCTCCTTCCTATCCATTTAAGGTGACTTTTACTTTGGTAATGTTTTGTTTGCGCGGGGTTATGCGAGTGCGGTTGCAGCTGAAAGAATATGTATTGTCTGAGAATGATGTGTTGGTGGTGCTTCCAGGTACGATTGGGGAATGTCTGGAAGTAAGTGCCGAGGCTGAGGTCGCAGTTATCGGGCTATCCAGCCATCACTTGTTGGCTGGTCAACAATCTTCTTTAAGTATGGCGTTTTTGAAGTTTCTTACGGCCACTCCCCTGATTCATATCTCGTCAGCTCAGATGGAAGAGTGTATGATGCTTTATCATTCGATGCGGAAAAAGCTGGAACAAGCAGACTATCAATTTAAGTTGGAAGCCATTGCGGGCTATTTGCAGGTATTCTTTTACAATGGTTGCCAATGGTTGTTGGAGTATAACCGGCAGCAGGTGCGTAAAGTGGAAAGCAGGCAGGAAAAGCTGTTTGAGGACTTTTTGGAGTTGGTGCAAACACATTATAGAGCACATCGGAATATGTGTTTCTATGCCGAAAAACTTTGTTTGACGCCCAAATATCTTTCGCAGGTGATTTTAGAGGTGAGCGATCGCCATGCTCCGGATTGGATTCGCGATTATGTGATCTTGGAAGCAAAAGCTTTGTTGAAAAGTGGACAATACACCGTCCAGCAGGTAGGCGATCTCCTGAATTTTGCGAACGCTTCTTTCTTTGGCAAATATTTTAAAGCAGCGGTAGGGTGTACTCCCCGGCAATACATGTTGAAATAGCCGGTTAGAAAAACAAAAAAGCAGGAAGAGAACTTTGAGATTCTCTTTCTGCTTTCTGTGGTTATTGTAAATATTCGGATTATTTCAGTCCGAAAGCTTCTTTCACTTTGTCTACGTAGTCCAGTTTCTCCCACGTAAAGAGTTCCACTTCTACGTCTTTGTTGCCTTCGTAAGCCGATTCGAAATGCTTGGTCACGATTTTCGGTTCACGACCCATGTGTCCGTAAGCGGCTGTTTCGCTGTAAATCGGGTTACGCAGTTTCAGACGTTCTTCGATGGCGCGGGGACGCATGTCGAAGATTTCATCTACCTTCTTGGCGATTTCTCCATCGGTCATGTTGACCTTGCTGCGTCCGTAAGTGTTGACGTAGATGTTGATAGGACGTGCCACGCCGATGGCATAAGATACCTGTACCAATACTTCGTCGGCTACTCCGGCAGCCACTAAGTTTTTGGCGATGTGACGGGCGGCGTATGCCGCACTACGGTCTACCTTGCTTGGGTCTTTTCCAGAGAAAGCACCACCTCCGTGTGCACCGGCACCTCCGTAGGTATCTACGATAATCTTACGGCCTGTCAGTCCGGTATCTCCGTGCGGGCCACCGATAACAAACTTACCGGTCGGGTTTACGTGATATTTGATCTGGTCGTTGAACAAGGCCAGTACTTTCGGGTTGTGGATTTCAGCAATGACACGCGGCATCAGAATTTCGATGACATCCTTGCGGATTTGGGCCAGCATTTCTTCATCGGCCTTCAGTTGTGCTTCTTTGGAGTCGTTTTCCGGCTGGATGAACTCGTCATGCTGGGTAGAGACCACGATGGTATCGATACGTACCGGACGACGGTCGTCATCGTATTCAATGGTTACCTGGCTCTTTGAGTCCGGACGAAGGTAAGTCATGACTTTTCCTTCACGGCGGATTTCGGCCAGCACCATCAGCAGTTTGTGTGCCAGGTCGAGTGACAGCGGCATGTAGTTCTCTGTTTCGTTGGTTGCATAACCGAACATCATACCCTGGTCGCCGGCTCCCTGGTTCATCGGGTCTTCACGTTCTACGCCACGGTTGATGTCAGGGCTCTGTTCGTGGATGGCAGAGAATACGCCGCAAGAGTTACCTTCGAACATGTATTCGCTCTTGGTATAGCCTATCTTGTTAATCACTTCGCGTGCTACGCGTTGCAAATCGATATACGCTTTGGTTTTCACTTCTCCTGCCAACACTACCTGTCCGGTAGTTACCAGCGTTTCGCAAGCTACTTTTGAACTGGGGTCGTAAGCCAACAGTTTGTCAAGCACAGCGTCCGAAATTTGATCGGCCACTTTGTCGGGGTGTCCTTCAGACACCGATTCGGATGTGAATAAGTATCCCATTGTTTTGGTAAATTAAATAAGTTGTTAATGGTTTTGTTTATCCGTGTACGGACAGAGTAGAGAAGTAATCTTCAAGGAAATATAACTACGTGTTTTAGCATTTTTTTCCGTGGTTGCAAGCTACTCAAATCTTTCCACTTTTTAATTCGCTTGCAAAGATAGGGAGATAATTGGAATAATTACAATTTCAGTATGTTTTTAACATAGCTTTATACGAAGTTCTTTTCATGCTTCATGCCAGAGGGCCGACAGACTTTCTTGCAGTACTGGATGTATTACATTACCCGCAATCTCTACCAAGGGTTTCATCACGAAGTCTCTTTCTGTCATCAAAGGGTGGGGAATGGTCAGTTCGGGAGTCTGTAGGATGAGGTTGTCGTATAAAAGGATATCAATGTCTATCGGACGGTCGCTATAGACGCCGTTGACCGATTTTTTCATTCTTCCGAGCTCTTTTTCAATTTCCTGGGTGGTGTGTAGTACTTCCAGCGGTGCAAGCGGCGTTTCCAGGCAGATGGCTGCGTTGAGAAAGCTATGGGCCGATTCAAATCCCCAGGGAGCGGTTTCATAAAGAGAGGATAGGGAAACTTGTTTCCCTATCCTCTCTTGCAGTTTATAAATGGCGGTACGTAAATTTGCTTCTTTGTCGCCTAAATTCGTGCCGAGTCCCAGATAAACTTTTGCCATTGTACTTGCTTTTATTTATCTAAAATCAACATGGCATCACCGTAAGTACCAAAGCGGTAATCTTCCTTTAAAGCCACGTTGTAGGCCTCCATAATCAGTTCGTAACCTCCGTAAGCGCATACCAGCATCAGCATGGTAGAAAGCGGCATGTGGAAGTTGCTCACCATGGCATTGGCTACCGAAAACTCGTAGGGCGGGAAGATGAACTTGTTGGTCCATCCTTCGTATTCTTTCAAGCGTCCGTCTGTGCCGACAGCGGTTTCAATGGTACGCATCACAGTCGTTCCGATGGCACATACCTTGTTGCCTTTGTCTTTGGCGGCGTTGACGATGCGGCAGGCATCTGCGTTGACAAACATCTGTTCGGAATCCATTTTATGCTTGGTCAGGTCTTCCACGTCAATGTCGCGGAAGTTGCCCAGTCCGGCGTGCATGGTGATGAAGGCAAAGTCGATACCCTTGATTTCCATACGTTTCATCAGTTCACGGCTGAAGTGCAGTCCGGCAGCCGGTACGGTCACGGCTCCTTCATTCTTGGCGTAGATGGTCTGGAAGCGTTCTTCATCTTCCGGTTCGGCCGGGCGATGGATGAAAGGAGGCAATGGGGGTTCTCCCAAGGCATACAGGGCCTTTTTGAATTCATCGTGAGGACCGTCGTACAAGAAACGAAGGGTACGTCCGCGTGAAGTGGTGTTGTCAATCACTTCGGCTACCATGGAATCGTCGTCACCGAAGTACAGTTTGTTACCGATACGGATTTTGCGGGCCGGATCTACCAACACGTCCCAAAGACGCAGTTCTTCGTTCAGCTCGCGGAGCAGGAATACCTCGATACGGGCTCCCGTCTTTTCCTTGTTTCCATACAAACGGGCGGGAAATACTTTGGTATCATTAAAGATAAACACATCTTTGTCGTCGAAATAGTTCAGTATATCCTTGAAAATGACATGCTCAATTTCTCCGGTAGATTTGTGAACTACCATCAGGCGGGATTCATCTCTGTATTTGGCCGGGTAAAGTGCGATTTTTTCTTCCGGCAATTTGAATTTGAATTGTGACAGTTTCATCTTCTTCCTTTCTTTCCTTAATCGTTTATAACTTCTATTTCTTGCTGGTCAAGCCAAGTTTCAAAATCTTCCACTTTCATGCAGTCTTCCAGTCTCACGTTCCCCACTCGCGTGCGAACCAGTCCCGTGAGATGTGCGCCGCTGTGCAAGGCTTCCCCGATGTCTCTAGCCAGGGCCCGGATATAGGTTCCTTTGCTGCACACCACCCGTATTTTTATTTCCGGCAGGTTGTATTCTAGTAGTTCGATTTCATCGATGACCAGTATCTTGGGCTTCAGTTCCACCTCGTCGCCGTTGCGGGCCATTTCGTAGGCGCGTTTCCCGTCTACCTTGCAGGCCGAAAAGGCAGGGGGAACCTGCTCGATGGTGCCTATGAATTTTTTCAGTACATCCTCCACCATTTCCCGGGTGATGTGTTCGGTGGGATAGGTAGCGTCAATCTCCTTTTCCAGGTCGAACGACGGTGTGGTGGCTCCCAATTGGAGGGTGGCGATATACTCTTTCGTGTGATATTGAAACTCCTCGATGCGCTTGGTGGCTTTTCCGGTACAGATGATCATCACTCCGGTGGCCAGCGGATCGAGCGTTCCGGCATGTCCTACTTTTATTTTCTTTACTCCCAGCTTGCGGCTGATATGGTATCTTATTTTATTGACCACTGCAAAGGATGTCCATTTCAGTGGCTTGTCGAAATATAGTACTTCTCCTTCCTTAAAGTTCATTTTTTCTTTTTCGTTCTTGAATACTGATGTATGAAGAAACTTTTTGTCATCCCCACAGGCTGCATGCGATGGTAATGATTCCGGCGATGGCACAGTAAACACCGAACCAAACCAGTTTTCCTTTCTTGACAATGCTGATCATCCATTTGCAGGCCACGCATCCTGAGATGAAAGCAGCCAGAAAACCGATAATCAGGGCGCCGATACTGACTTGTGCATCTGCTGCAGAAGCGTCCTTCACAATCTTCATTCCCGACAGTAAAGCTTCTCCCAAGATTGGAGGAATGACCATCAGGAAAGAAAACTGAGCCAGTGTCTCTTTCTTGTTTCCAAGGATAAGACCTGTGGCAATGGTGGTACCGGAGCGTGACAGTCCCGGCATGACGGCACAAGCCTGGGCCAAACCGATGATGAAAGCATCACGCAGGCTGATTTTCTCTTTCTGACGTGGTTTGGCATAATAGGAGAAAGTCAGCAAGATAGCAGTCAACAGCAACATGCATCCCACGATAAGTAAGCCGGAACCAAAGACTTCTTCCACATAGTCTTTGAAGAACACTCCTACGATACCGATGGGAATCATGGAGACAATAATATTGATGACGTATTTGGTTTCGTCATTCATCTTCCATTTGAACAAGCCACGGAAAATCCAGTCGATTTCTTTCCAGAGAATGACCAGCGTACTCAGTACGGTGGCGATGTGTACCACGACGGTAAATGTCAGGTTCTCTTCTCCTTCAATGCCGAACAGTGCCGAACCGATAGCAAGATGTCCGCTGCTACTTACAGGAAGGTATTCTGTCAGTCCCTGCAGAATACCTAAAATCAGGGCCTCAAACCAACTCATTGTCTTTATTCTTCTTTGGTGGTTATTTCATTGTCTTTGGGCTTGCGCAAAATACCGTAAATCATGAAAATGAAGCCCACGAAGCAGACTATTGGAGCTACTTTGATACGGCGTACGCTGAAAATGTCCGGCTCGAAAGTGGTTTCCGTAGAACCCGGACCGCTCATCAAGATAAAACCCAGAATGATCACCGCCATCCCTATTGCTAAAAGGATGAAGTTGGTTTTATCGAAGGCAAAACTTTTTTTATCCATAACGATTCGTTATCTATTTTATTAGTTGATATTTAAAGACTGTATAATTCTCCTGCTTTCATCCGCAAGTATTTGTTGATGGATATGTAGGCACACAGCATCGTAATCAGGATGCCGGAGATAAATACGGTGCCCATGACTACCAGCATGACTTGGGGGGTAATCAGTTCGAGCAGTCCCGGTTCGTAATTCACCATCATGTAGGCCATACTGATCAGCAAGGCATTGGCAATGGCCGCAGCAAGGATACCAATTCCTATATTCCGGGCAATGAATGGGCGACGGATGAAGCCCCAGCTGGCTCCTACCAGTTTCATGGTGTGAATCAGGAAACGTTTGGAGTAGATGGTAAGCCGGATGGTATTGTTGATCAGGGCGAATGAAATCAGAGTGAGCAAGGCGGCTAATCCTAAGAGGAACAGGCTGATTTTCCGGATGTTCTGATTGATAGTGTCAATCAAGTCCTGTGGATAATTGATTTCTATCACTTGTTTGTTCTCCAGCAGCTTCTCCTGTATCCATTGGATACTGTCCGTATTGGCATATGCTGCATTCAGTTTGATTTCAATCGAGGCAGTAAATGGGTTGTAGCCTAAGAATTCGGCCGGGTCTGTTCCCATGGCTTCGGTTTGTTCTTTCAGCGCCTGTGCCTTGGAGATATACATCGCTTGTTTCACGAAAGGCTCCGCTTCCAGCTGTTTTTGGAAACGGATGGCGTCGGTTTCTTTCATGTCATCGTTCAGCAGGACCGAAAAGTTGATGTTTTCACGCACGTACACAGACAGGTTGTTGGCGGTCATGACGAAGAAGACCACCATCCCCAAGAGCAGCAATACCAGCATGGTACTGATGCAGGAGGTAATGAATTGCATGTCAAAAAGTGTACCCGACTTGTGACTCATAACGGCTTATTTTTTTCTGAATACATAAATCATCGAACTGCTTCTCTCTTTTTTAGCCAGTGAAACGAACCAAGCCTCCGTTCCCGACCATAATCCTTTCAGGAAAGGAATGGAAGACTTCCGGTATTTTTCGCTCAGCATGGACACGTAGAACGCATCAAAAGGCATCGGATGCCGTTCGCTCAGAATGAAATTATGTTTGGCTCCGAACTGTTGCATGGCCGAGGGTGTGAAGTGCCACAAATGGCGGGGCACATCGTAGGCCGCCCACATATCCTTGTATTTTTTCGCGTCGAAAGAAGTAGGGTTGGGGACGGCAATGACCAGAATACCACGGTCCTTGAGAATACGGCTGAGGGTTTCCCACGTGTCGTTCAGGTGTTCCAGGTGTTCCATGACATGCCACAGTGTAATAACGTCGAACGATTTTTCCGGATAGTCTGTCAGGGCCTCCGGCTGGTTGACATCGAGTGCAAAATGAGTCTTGGCAAACTGACGGGCCTGCGGGCTTTTTTCGATGGCCGACACACGCCATCCTCTCTCTTGCATGAAATGAGGAAAATAGCCTGTTCCGGTACCGATGTCCAGTAACGTACCCCGGCTGAGACCTGAATTATGTTTGATCAGGCGGGCTTTGCGGGCAAGCATGAAACGTCGCACCCAATGATAGACACGGTTCATCAGTCCTTTGTGCGTATCACTGTGTGAAATATAGTCCGGGCTTTCATAATAGCGTCCTATTTCTGCCTCTACGGGAGCAGATTGTGTGAACTGAAAACCGCAATGAGTGCAACGGCAGATGGTAAAAGGCTCACCGGAAGCATAGTGGTCCGTACATGTCATTACCTCCTCAAAATGGCTTTCTCCACAGAGTGGACATTTATCTATTTTTAGTGTATTCACTTCATTCCCTAATTTGCTGCAAAATAACAAATAAAAAGCCTATAGCACGACTTTCTTTAAAAGTTTTTAAGAGTATTAGACTGCTTTCTGTTTGTTTTTTGTATCTTAGCTGCCATTAATAGACACTTTGCAAAATAAATATGAACAAGAAACGATTGACACGGTCGAATAACCGCATGATAGGAGGGGTTTGTGCCGGTATAGCAGATTATTTTAACTGGGATATTACACTGGTACGCATTGTGTATGTGCTGGCTACTTTCTTTACTGCCTTTTCGGGAGGAATTGTCTACCTGATTCTGTGGCTGATTATGCCGGAAGCCGGAAGGGATACTGACTAAATTAGGAAACGCACTTCTATAAAAGGGAAAACGTGCGCGTGTGTTTTATGTTTCCCGGTGTGAAAACGTAGGTTTCCCGTCCGAGAAACATACGTTTCCGCGTGGAGAAACGTACGTTTTCCGAACGGGAAACGTAAAAAATGTCGGGAAATTCTCACTTTATTTCTTTGTGATTTCCCGGAATATTATTCGGTCACTTCTATTCCTTTGAGGGTAGCCGAACTGGATTCGGTTATCTTGACGTTCACAAAATCACCGATTCGGTGGTTGCCACGGTCGAATACCACCACTTTATTCTGCTCTGTACGACCGAAGAGTTGTTCTTTGGAGCGTTTGGATACGCCTTCCACCAATACTTCAAAGGTCTTTCCTACATCTTTGGCATTGCTTTCAGCCGAAAGTTGGTTCTGCAACTCAATCAGCTCGTTCAAACGGCGGATTTTGATTTCTTCCGGTACGTCGTCGGGGAGATGCTTGGAGGCGTAGGTGCCCGGACGTTCAGAATACTTGAACATAAAGGCCGAATCGTAGGCACATTCTCGCATCAGCGAGAGGGACATTTGATGGTCTTCTTCCGTTTCGGAATGGAAGCCGGAGAAAATGTCGGTGCTGAGTCCGCAGTCGGGGATGATTCTCCGGATGGCAGCCACTCTTTCCAGGTACCATTCGCGGGTATATTTACGGTTCATCAGTTTCAGAATGCGTGAACTTCCGCTCTGCACGGGCAAGTGGATGTGCTTGCATACGTTGGGCACTTCTGCAATGACATGCAGGGTCTCGTCGCTCATGTCTTTCGGATGGGAAGTCGTGAAGCGTACGCGCATGTCGGGTACAGCCTCAGCTACTATACGGAGCAGCATGGGGAAGATCACCGTTTCGCCGTCTTTTTCAAAACGGTAGGAGTTGACGTTCTGGCCCAGAAGGGTGACTTCTTTGTAGCCTTTCCGTTGCAGGTCGCGCACTTCGTTCAGGATACTTTCCACGTCGCGGCTGCGTTCGCGTCCGCGGGTGTAAGGCACGATGCAGTAGTGGCAGAAATTGTTGCATCCGCGCATGATGGACACAAAGCCTGAAATGTGGTTGCCGCAGATACGCGAAGGAATGACATCGCGGTAAGTCTCGGTGGTAGACAGTTCCACGTTAATGGCTTTTTCTCCCGCTTCGACTGCACCGATCAGGTCGGGCAATGTCAGATAGGAATCCGGTCCGGCCACCAGGTCGACGTGATGCTTTTCAATCAGGTCATTTTTTACTCGTTCGGCCATGCATCCCAATACACCCACAATCAGGTGCTTGCGCTTCTTGCGCAGGGAGTGGAAATATTCCAGGCGGTTCAGAATCTTCTGTTCCGCATTGTCGCGGATGGAACAGGTGTTCATGAATACGGCATCCGCTTCTTCCAGGTTGTCACACGGCGTGTAGCCGGCCATTTGCATGATAGAGGCCACTACCTCACTGTCAGCCACATTCATCTGGCATCCGTACGTTTCGATAAACAGTTTTTTGCTTTCGTTTTCAGTTGCAGATTTAAAGTCTGCTCCTGTGTTTTCCTTTGTCATAGAGTTCTTTTATTTAAAAATTTGCCTGCAAAGATACCTGTTTCTTGGTTAACTTCCATGAAAAGGGTAGGATATATAGATTTTATTCGTATCTTTGAAGAAAACCTTAACACTTAATATTTATGGACGTTTTTCAAATTCTTATCTTTCTGGGAATAATCTGTCTGGGGCTTTATCAGACCAGAAAACAGGCACAGCAAAAGACCGCTCAGAAAAAAGTGGTGAGAAAAACGGTTTCCGCAGATGCTTTCCCGAAGGCAGAAGAAGCGCTGGAAGAAGTGCGGATGACTCCGCCGCCAACAGGCCGGAAAAAGCGGGCAGAACATTTCGCGAAGCAGGTAAAACAGCCTCCAAAAGAAAGAAAACGAACTCCTGTTCAGGCAGAAAAACCGGAAGAAAAACCTTCGGACTATGCTTTCCGCACTCCTTCGGATGCCCGGAGGGCATTTATTTACTCCGAGATATTCCGTCGGAAATACGATTGAGAAACTAACTTTTATACTTAATTCTATCACATAAAAAACACTTGATACTATGAGCTTTAACTTTATTACGGCAGCCGAGGCTGCCAGCTACATCAAGGATGGGGATATGGTCGGATTGAGTGGCTTTACCCCTGCAGGAAGTCCGAAAGCGGTAACCGCAGAGTTGGCAAAAATAGCAGAGGAAAAACATGCAAGGGGTGAAGCCTTTCAGATTGGTGTGATTACCGGAGCTTCTACAGGAGATTCCTGCGACGGTGCGTTGAGCCGGGCACATGCCATTAAATTCCGTGCTCCCTATACTACAAATGCAGATTTCCGCAAAGCGGTGAACAACGGTGAAATCAATTATACGGATATCCATCTGTCACAAGTCGCACAGCGTTTGCGCTCCGGTTTCCTGGGGCATGTCAATGTAGCCATCATCGAAGCCTGCGAGATTACGGAAGACGGGCGTATTTACCTGACGGCCGGGGTGGGTATTTCACCGACCATTGCCCGACTGGCTGACAAAGTGATTGTGGAATTGAATGCAGCTCATAGCAAGCGTTTGATTGGTATGCACGATTTGTATGAGATGGAACGTCCGCCTTACCGTCGGCCGATTCCGATTGTGCGTCCGAGCGACCGTATCGGTCTTTCTTACATTCAGGTAGACCCTTCCAAAATAGTGGGAATTGTAGAAACGAATATGCCGGATGAGGCCCGTGGTTTCCATGCTTCCGATCCGGTGACGGATAAAATCGGACAGAATGTGGCGGAATTTCTGGCGGCCGACATGCGCAAGGGGATTATTCCTTCCACCTTCCTTCCGTTACAGTCGGGAGTAGGAAACATCGCTAATGCGGTGTTGAGTGCGTTGGGAAAGGACTCCAGTATTCCTCCGTTTGAAATGTATACGGAGGTAATCCAGAATTCAGTCATCACCTTGATTAAAGAAGGGCGTATCAAGTTTGGCAGCACCTGTTCGTTGAGCGTGACCAACGACTGCTTGCAGGATATCTATGACAACATGGACTTTTTCCGCCACAAGCTGGTGTTGCGTCCGTCGGAAATTTCCAACTGTCCGGAAGTGGTCCGTCGTATCGGGGTCATTTCCATGAATACAGCCATTGAAGCGGATATTTATGGCAATGTGAACTCTACCCATATCTGCGGTACCAAGATGATGAACGGTATCGGTGGTTCCGGTGACTTTACCCGCAGTGCCTATATCTCTATCTTCTCTTGTCCGTCGACGGCGAAAGGCGGATGCATCAGTTCCATTGTACCGATGGTATCGCATCTGGACCACAGCGAACACTCTGTGAACGTCATTATCACTGAACAGGGTATTGCCGACTTGCGGGGTAAGAGCCCGATGGAGCGTGCGGAAGCGGTTATTGAACACTGTGCACATCCGGATTATAAACAATTGCTTTGGGATTATTTGAAGATTTCTACGAAAGGTCAGACTTGTCATAGTCTGTCGGCTGCCTTGGGCATGCACCAGGTCTTTTTGGACAAGGGTGACATGCGCTTGACTAACTGGGCCGATTTCCAGAAATAAAAAAGATAATTTATTGCTTGATAAAAAGCCCCGTGTCTGCTTCGGCGGATACGGGGCTTTGGTGTATTGGTAAAACTCTTTCTGCGTTATTTCACTTCAATCTGTATCTTTCCGGTTTTGATTCCTTTGGCAGAAACTTGCAGTTCAAGCAGACCTTTTTCTTCTCCAGCCTGTACGATGGCAGTCAGCATTCCGTTAAAAGCATGCATCTGAGGCAGGTGGAACAAATCCAGACAGGTAGGGTCGCCGTTGGCTGAGGCTTTGTAGCTTCCGGCACCTTTTACACTGAATTTCACCAGACGCATGTCGGTAGGGCAGAGGTTGCCGTCTTTGTCTACAATGCGTACGGTTACGTAAGCCAAGTCTTTTCCGTCGGCTTTCAGCGATTGCTGTGCAGGAATCAGTTCAATGTGATGCGGCTTTCCGGCTGTACGGATTGTCTTTTCCGCTTTGGCAGCACCCGTTTCATCGTATGCCACAACTTTCACCTCCCCTGGTTCGTAAATGGCGTGCGGCCACATCAGGCGGTAGCGGTTTTCCACTGTTTGGTTGTTTTTGGTCTGTTTTCCGTAGCTTTTTCCATTGATGAAAAGTTCAGCCGTCGGATAGTTGGTATATACAAATACGGGCACTTCCTTGCCTTCCCGTCCTTCCCAGTTCCAGTGTGGGAGAATGTGCAGGGTTTCTGCCTGCTTGTTCCATACACTGCGATACAAATAAAAACGGTCTTTCGGAAGAGAGGCCAGGTCGATGATGCCGAACATGGAACTGTGGTTAGGCCATGCATTGGTGTCGTATGGGCTGGGTTCACCTAGGTAATCGAAGCCGGTCCATACAAACTGCCCCAGTGTCCAGTTATGGTCATCTGCCTGGGAAAAGTCGATGTCGGGAATGTTGGACCACGAACAGTATTCCAGGTCGTAGGAAGACGACTGATGGTCATCATATTTGGCATCTGCTTTTCGTTCGGCTGGGAATTTATATACACCGCGGGAACTGACGGTAGAAGAAGTTTCTGAACCCAATATCAGGTTTTGAGGTAATTGCTGATAAGCTTCTTCATAACGATGTGCCCGGTAGTTGAATCCTGGAATGTCGAGCATGGCCGCAAATCCATTGTTCAACACACAACTTACTTGGTCCATGCCGCAGGTAACCGGACGGGTAGGGTCTTCGCGATGGCAGATGTCTTGTAGGAATTTGGCTACCTTATAGCCTTCGGCACTGCACTGGGTGGGTACTTCGTTCCCGATGCTCCACATTACCACACAAGGGTGGTTGCGATACTGATGCAGCATGTTTACCATGTCTTTTTCGGCCCATTCGTTGAAATAACGGTGGTATCCGTTGTCGCATTTGGCGATGTCCCATTCGTCGAACGGTTCAATCATCATCATGAAGCCCATCTCGTTACAGAGGCTGACCAGTTCGGGGGCCGGCATGTTGTGTGCCGTGCGGATGGCGTCGCATCCCATGTCTTTCAACAGGGTAAGTTGGTGGCGTAAGGCCGAAACGTTGATGGCTGCTCCCAGCGGACCTAAATCGTGGTGGTTGCATACGCCTTGGAATTTACGGTGTTTCCCGTTCAGGAAGAACCCCTTGTCGGCCACGAACTCGATGGAACGGATGCCGAAGCGGGTGGTATAGGTATCAGTAAGTTGCCCGTCGACATAGATTTTGGAGACAGCCTGATAGAGTACAGGGGTTTCCGGAGACCATAGCTGTGGTTTTTCCACGATGAAGTTTTGTGTAAAAGGTTGGCCATGGTTGATGTGTCCTTCGTTCTTTTTGCTGGCCACTTTCTGTCCGTCGGGAGAAAGAATATCTGTTTCTACGGTAATTGTTTCTTTTCCCACATTATTCAGTGTGGTGCGAAGGCAGACCGATGCATAGTCAGTAGCCACATGAGGAGTGGTGATTTGAGTACCCCATACCGGAACGTGTACCTTTTCGGTAGTTACCAGATGGACATTCCGGTAGAGTCCGGCACCCGGATACCAGCGGGAAGACTGGGGACGGTTTTCCAGACGTACTGCCAGTACGTTGTCTTTTCCGTCTTTGTGCAGGAACTCAGTCACGTCACAATGGAAAGAGTTGTAGCCGTATGGCCAGAAACAGGCTTCTTGCCCATTGATATACACATGTGCCTCACTCATGGCTCCATCGAAAATCAAGGTTGTTTTTTTCTCGGGGTCTGCGTCGAAATGCGTACGATACCAGCCTACACCGACGTAAGGCAATCCGCCGGTACGTCCGGTCTTTATCGAGGCCTGTGTTTCCAGGTTTTGTGTAATGGCTACATTTTGCAAGTCGTTGTTTCGGTCAAACGGTCCGTAAATGGCCCAGTCGTGAGGAATACGGACTGACTCCCATTTTGTATCATCGAAGGCGATGGAGGCGGCTCCGGAAGCTTCTCCTTTATGGAACTTCCAGCCGGTTTCTAAAAGCTGTTCGTGGCGTTGTGCACTAAGGCTGCAAACGCTGCATAACAATACAGCGAGCAGAAAGAGTTTACGGATGTGCATAAATTTTTAGTATTAGGTTTTCATTTATCAAGCAAAGATAAACTTTTCGTTCAGAACTATCCTTATTTATTGCTGAACTCTTACTATATTTGCGGAAAATTTGGAGAAATACGTAAAAATCAATTATATAATATTTCAATATGGAATATAATTTCAGAGAAATTGAGAAAAAATGGCAGCAAAGATGGGTAGACCGGAAGACCTACAAGGTTGTCGAAGATGAATCCAAGAAGAAATTCTATGTGTTGAA
The DNA here is from genome assembly GCF_902472605.1 of uncultured Bacteroides sp. Taxonomy (GTDB): domain Bacteria; phylum Bacteroidota; class Bacteroidia; order Bacteroidales; family Bacteroidaceae; genus Phocaeicola. The sequence goes on along the minus strand of NZ_CABROP010000005.1, from coordinate 61,461 downwards.
CATGTTCCCTTATCCTTCGGGAGCAGGCCTTCATGTGGGTCATCCGCTGGGATACATTGCCAGCGATATTTATGCACGTTACAAGCGCCTGCAGGGATTCAATGTGTTGAATCCGATGGGATACGATGCATACGGTTTGCCTGCTGAACAATATGCCATTCAGACAGGACAGCATCCGGCTATTACTACCGCAGCTAATATCGCCCGTTATCGGGAGCAGCTGGATAAGATCGGCTTCTCGTTCGACTGGGACCGCGAAGTGCGTACTTGCGAGCCGGGATATTATCACTGGACCCAGTGGGCTTTCCAGAAGATGTTCAACAGCTTCTACTGCAATTCTTGCCACAAGGCACAGCCTATCAGTAAGCTGGTGGCACATTTTGAAAAGGAAGGTACGGAAGGCCTGGATGTGGCTTGCAGTGAGGAACTGCATTTCACAGCCGATGAGTGGAAAGCAAAGACCGAAAAGGAACAACAGGAAATCCTGATGAACTACCGTATTGCATACTTGGGAGAAACTATGGTGAACTGGTGTCCGGCATTGGGTACCGTACTGGCCAACGATGAGGTGGTTGACGGAGTATCTGAGCGTGGAGGTTATCCAGTAGTACAGAAGAAGATGCGTCAGTGGTGTTTGCGTGTGTCTGCTTATGCACAGCGTTTACTCGACGGACTGGAAACAGTGGACTGGACCGATTCTCTGAAAGAAACCCAGCGTAACTGGATTGGTCGTTCAGAAGGTACGGAAGTCCGTTTCAAGGTGAAAGACAGCGACCTGGAATTTACCATCTTTACGACTCGTGCCGATACCATGTTTGGAGTGACTTTCATGGTACTTGCGCCTGAAAGTGAACTGGTTCCGCAGTTGACTACTGAAGCACAGCGTGCGGAAGTGGAAGCTTATCTGGAACGTACAAAGAAACGTACCGAGCGCGAACGTATTTCTGACCGTCGGGTAACAGGTGTATTCAGCGGTTCGTATGCAATCAATCCGTTTACGGGTGAATCGGTTCCGGTATGGATCAGTGATTATGTATTGGCTGGATACGGTACTGGAGCCATCATGGCCGTACCTGCACACGACAGCCGTGACTATGCGTTTGCTAAGCATTTCAATCTGCCGATTATTCCGTTGGTAGAAGGATGCGATGTCAGTGAAGAAAGTTTTGATGCCAAGGAAGGTATCGTATGCAACTCTCCGAAAGCCGGTGTGACTCCTTATTGCGACCTGACTTTGAACGGCCTGACCATCAAGGAAGCCATTGCTGCTACCAAGAAATATGTAAAAGAACATAATTTAGGTCGTGTGAAGGTCAACTTCCGTTTGCGTGACGCCATCTTCTCTCGTCAGCGTTATTGGGGTGAACCGTTCCCGGTTTACTATAAAGACGGTATGCCGTACATGATTGACGAGCACAAGTTGCCGCTGGAATTGCCGGAAGTAGACAAATTCTTGCCGACTGAAAGCGGAGAACCCCCGTTGGGACACGCTACCCGCTGGGCATGGGATGTGGAAAAAGGCGAAGTCGTAGAAAACTCCAAGATTGACAATGTACACGTGTTCCCGCTGGAACTGAATACCATGCCGGGATTTGCCGGTTCAAGTGCTTATTATTTGCGTTACATGGATCCGCACAACGATAAGGAACTGGTTTCTGAAAAAGCCGACCGCTACTGGCAGAACGTTGACCTCTATGTGGGAGGTACCGAACATGCAACCGGTCACTTGATTTATTCTCGTTTCTGGAACAAGTTCCTGTTCGACCTGGGTGTCAGCATCAAGGAAGAACCGTTCCAAAAGCTGGTGAACCAGGGAATGATTCAGGGTCGAAGCAACTTTGTATATCGTATCAAGGATACCAATACCTTTGTATCTTTGGGACTGAAAGACCAGTATGACGTGACTCCGCTGCATGTGGATGTGAACATCGTATCCAACGATGTGCTGGATGTGGAAGCCTTCAAGAACTGGCGTCCGGAATACCACAATGCTGAGTTCATTCTCGAAGACGGCAAGTACATCTGTGGTTGGGCGGTAGAAAAGATGAGTAAGTCCATGTACAACGTGGTCAATCCGGACATGATTGTAGAACGTTATGGAGCCGATACTTTGCGTATGTACGAAATGTTCCTCGGTCCGGTAGAACAGTCCAAACCGTGGGATACCAACGGTATCGATGGGGTACACCGTTTCCTGAAGAAACTCTGGAACTTGTTCTATGACCGTCAGGGCACTTTCTTGCCTGCCGAAGGAGAGGCAACCAAGGAAGAGCTGAAGTCTATTCATAAGCTGATTAAGAAGGTGACAGGTGATATTGAAACCTTCTCTTATAATACTTCTATCAGTGCGTTCATGATTTGTGTGAATGAACTGACTTCTTTGAAATGTCATAACAAGGAGGTGATGAGTAACCTCGTTATCCTTCTGGCTCCGTTTGCTCCTCACTTGGCTGAAGAATTGTGGGAGGCACTGGGTCACACCACTTCTGTGTGCGATGCACAGTGGCCGGCATTCAATGAAGACTACCTGAAGGAAGACAGTGTGAAGTACACCATCTCGTTCAACGGCAAGGCACGTTTCACGATGGAATTCCCTGCTGACGCTGATAACAATACGATTCAGGCTGCGGTAATGGCTGAAGAACAATCACAGAAATGGATTGACGGCAAGACACCGAAGAAGGTGATTATCGTACCGAAAAAGATTGTGAATATTGTACTTTAACTTTTTATTTCTCATCCGGAACAAGGGGGAGGCTTACCCTTCTTGTTCCGGATGATTTTTATTTTTCTATGGAGACATTATTGAAAAAGAAATTAGGGAGAGAGTCAAGGGATTATTTGGCTATTACCTTTGGATTGATTTGCTATTCTATCGGTTGGGCGGCCTTTATGCTTCCTTACCAGATTACTACCGGAGGAGTCACAGGTATTGCTGCTATTATTTATTATGCAACGGGCATTGAAATACAGGTTTCCTATTTTATTATCAATGCGGTCTTTTTAGGCTTTGCACTGAAGATTTTAGGTCCGAAATTCAGTATCAAGACCATCTTTGCTATTTTCATGCTGACTTTCCTGCTCTGGTTTTTCCAGATGATTCTAAAAGATGAGAATGGAAACCTGCCCCAATTGCTGGGGCCTGGACAGGACTTCATGGCCTGTGTGATAGGAGCTGGTCTGTTGGGATTCGGTATCGGTATCGTCTTTTGTAACAACGGAAGTACGGGAGGTACGGATATCATTGCATGGATTATCAACAAGTACAAGGATGTAACCTTGGGGCGGATGATGATGTATTGCGATATTGTCATCATTTCTTCCTGTTATTTTATTTTCCATGACTGGCGTCGGGTGTTGTTCGGTTTCTGCGTGCTGTTTATCATGAGCATTGTGATTGACTATGTCATCAACAGTACCCGTCAGTCTGTGCAGTTCTTGATTTTCTCTCGCAAATACAATGAAATAGCCGAGGGGATTGCTACACAGATTGACCGTGGAGTGACGCTGCTTGACGGACAGGGCTGGTATAGCAAGCAGGACATCAAAGTGGTGGTTGTTTTGGCCAAGAAGAGAGAATCACTCGACATTTTCCGCTTGGTAAAAGACATTGATCCCAACGCATTTATTTCGCAAAGTAATGTAGTGGGAGTGTACGGGGAAGGCTTTGATAAACTTAAAGTAAAATAAACATTTCCCTAAGATATTTAAAATGAAAGAAGGTTTTCTCGTTTAATTTGCTTAATCGGGAAAACTTTTTTTAATTTGTAAATAAATATTGTGATACTTAAATCTATAGCGTGAAAAGAATATTCAAATTTATTCTGATGGCAGTATGGCTCCTAACCTGTGCTTTCGGAAATCATGTGTGGGGAAAAAGTTTACCTCAAGTCCGTCTGTTGCATACGGGCTGGGAATTTTCAATGTATGGCAGTAACGAATGGTTGTCTGCTGAAGTCCCAGGTACGGTTCATCAAGATTTGCTGGCTCACCATCAATTGCCGGATCCTTTTTATGGCATGAATGAGGAGAAAATCCAATGGGTAGAAAAAGAAGACTGGCAGTATCGCACTTCATTCGTGCTTGGCGAAGAAGAAATGGAGATGGAAGAAGTGTTTCTGGTTTTTGAAGGACTGGATACCTATGCCGATGTGTTCTTGAACGGTTCTCTTTTATTGAAGGCGGATAATATGTTTGTGGGCTACCGCATCCCCGTCAAGAAAGTATTGAAAAAGGGTGAAAACAAGCTGGTGGTACGTTTTCGTTCACCTATTCGGGAGGCGATGCCCCAATGGGAAAGTAACGGATTCGATTATCCGGCAGACAATGATCATTTCCCACAGAAATTAAGTGTGTTTACACGTAAAGCTCCTTACTCTTATGGCTGGGACTGGGGCATTCGTATGGTGACCTGTGGCATCTGGCGTCCTGTGTACCTGGAGTTTGCCAATAAGGCGGTGGTAGAAGATTATTTTGTGCATCAGACGTCTGTGAGTGCAGCCCGTGCAGAGGTGGACAATCAAATAGAGATAAATAATATAGGCAATGATAGGCAGCAGGCTCTTGTCCGCGTCACTTATCGCTATCCTGGAGAGGCTGATAAAAGCATGGAAAAGAAGGTAGAGCTTCAGCCGGGACAAAATACCGTGTCGCTTCCGTTGTCGGTAGAATCACCGCATCTTTGGATGCCCAACGGTTGGGGAGAGCCTGCGTTGTATGAGTTTGAAGCATCGGTATGGATTGATGGACAGCTGGTTTCGCAGAAAAGCCATCAAATAGGGCTTCGTCAAGTACGTGTGATACAAGAAAAGGACAAAGAGGGAATGAGCTTCTATTTTGAAGTGAACGGTATTCCGATGTTCGCCAAGGGTACCAATTTGATTCCTTCCGATGCCTTGCTTCCGCGGGTGACTCGTGCTCGTTATGCGCGTTTACTGGAAGATGCACAAGCTTCTCACATGAATATGATACGTGTGTGGGGAGGTGGTATCTATGAAGATGATGCTTTCTTTGAGGAGGCCGACAAGCGGGGAATCCTTATCTGGCAGGATTTTATGTTTGCTTGTACCACGTATCCGCACGATCCGGCTTTCCTGCATCGGGTATCGGAAGAGGCTGAATACAATATCAAACGGTTGCGGAATCATGCCTCATTGGCCATGTGGTGTGGCAACAATGAGATTTATGAAGGCTTGCGTTATTGGGGCTGGAAAGAAAAATATACACCGGAAGTCTATCAGCAGATGCTGGAAGGATACGATGTGCTTTTCCGTCAGCTTCTGCCGGAAAAAGTGAAAGAGCTGGATCCGGGTCGGTTCTATCTGGAGGGTTCTCCGTATGAGGCCAACTGGGGAAGACCGGAAAGCTGGAAGATTGCCGACAGCCATAACTGGGGTACCTGGTATGGCCAGAAACCTTTTGAGAGCCTCGACAAGGAGATTCCGCGGTTTATGAGCGAATATGGGTTTCAGGCCTTCCCGGAAATGAAGACCATCCGTACGTTTGCTTCTCCGGAAGACTATGAGCTGGAATCGCCGGTGATGAACGCACATCAGAAGAGTACCATCGGGAATGCCTTGATAAAAAAGACGATGGCCCTCTATTATCCAGTGCCGGAGAAATTTGAAGATTTGGTATATGCTGGTCTTGTATTGCAAGGACAGGGCATGCGTCATGGCATGGAGGCACATCGCCGGAATCGCCCGTATTGTATGGGAAGTCTGCCTTGGCAGCTGAATGACAGCTGGCCAGTCGTGTCCTGGTCGGCCATCGACTATTACGGCAATTGGAAAGCCATGCAGTACCAGACCCAAAGGGCTTTTGCTCCGGTGCTGATCAATGCCATCCGGGAAGGAGATAAACTGCGCGTATATGTGTTGTCCGATTGCCTGAAAGGGGAGAAAGTGACCTTGCAACTGGAATGGACTGACTTCCAGGGAAAGGTACATCGTCGGCAGCAAATAGACGGTAACTTGCCGGTCAATGCTTCGGAGGTACTCTATGAAGAGGATTGGCAGAAGGCTTTTGCAGCCTGTGATACGACGGCTTCCTTCTTGCGTATGACCTTAAAAGGCCATCAAAGCCGGAAGATACTCTCGGATGAAGTCTACTATCCGGTATATCCCAAATACCAGCGTCTGCCTAAGGCGAAGATTTCTTGCAAGAAAACTCCTAAGAAAGGGGTTTACGAGCTAACCTTGAAATCCAATTTGCTGGCGCGGGATGTATTTATAGAGATACCGGTGCAAGGGGTACGTTTTTCCGATAACTTCTTTGATTTGCTGCCGGGAGTGACCAAGAAAGTGACGGTCTCTTCGGCCGATGGAAGTCCTTTGGAAGATATTACGGTCCATATTCATCAATTGAGTGATATTACTTCTAATTATTAACCTTTATATTATCGACATGAAACCATTTTCAAAAATGAATTGTTTGGGGTTGGCATTGGCTGGAATGCTGATCACTTCGTGTACGGATAGTCCGACCGCAGTCGCAGACTATCAGGTGGTACCTATGCCATTGGAAATTACAGTGGCATCACAGGGATCGTTTCTGCTGAAGGGTGGAGAAACGGTTTATTATCCTGCCGGAAACGAAAAAATGAAAAAGAATGCGGAGTTCCTGGCTACTTTTATCAAAGAACAGACGGGGATTACGTTGAAGACACAAGAAGGAGAGAAAGAAGAGGGAATTGTGTTGAAGCTGGGTCTGGAAGCCAATTCTCCGGAAGCATATCGTTTGACGGTGGACGGAAAGAAAGTGGTGATTGCCGCTCCTTCGGAAGCTGGTGTGTTCTATGGTATCCAGACTTTACGTAAGTCTGTATCTGTGCATGAAGGAGGGGGTGCCATTGAATTGCCTGCCGTAGAGATTAATGACAGTCCGCGCTTCAGCTATCGTGGAATGATGCTCGATGTAGGTCGTCATATGTTTACGGTAGATGAAATCAAAACATACATCGACATGCTGGCGTTGCACAACATCAACCGTTTCCACTGGCATCTTTCTGAAGACCAGGGATGGCGTATTGAAATCAAGAAATATCCGAAGCTGACCGAAATCGGTTCCAAACGTAGTGAAACGGTTATCGGACGCAACTCGGGCGAATACGACGGTAAGCCTTACGGTGGTTTCTATACCCAGGAACAGGCTAAGGAAATTGTGGCCTACGCGGCAGAACGTTACATCACAGTGATTCCGGAAATCGACATGCCGGGACACATGCAGGCAGCTTTGGCGGCTTATCCGGAACTGGGATGTACAGGTGGTCCGTATGAAGTATGGCGTATGTGGGGTATCTCCGATAATGTGCTTTGTGCCGGAAACGACAAGACCATTCAATTTATCAAGGATGTGCTGGCTGAAATTATCGAAATCTTCCCTTCTAAATACATTCATGTAGGTGGCGACGAATGTCCGAAAGTGAAGTGGGAGACTTGTCCGAAGTGTCAGGCCCGTATCAAAGCCTTGGGTATCAAGGGTGACAGCAAGCATTCCAAGGAAGAATATTTGCAGAGCTATGTGATTCATGAAGCCGAGAAGTTCCTCACTGAGCATGGACGGAACATGATTGGGTGGGATGAAATCTTAGAGGGTGGATTGGCTCCGAATGCCACAGTCATGTCTTGGAGAGGCGAAGCAGGAGGTATTGAAGCCGCTCACCAGAAGCACAATGTCATTATGACGCCGAATACTTACCTGTATTTCGACTATTATCAGGCAAAGGATACCGACAATGAACCGTTAGCTATCGGTGGCTATCTGCCGATTGAAAGAGTGTATAGCTACGAACCGATGCCTGCTGCACTTTCTCCGGAAGAACAGAAATACATCACGGGTGTGCAGGCCAATCTGTGGACGGAATACATTCCTACGCTTGCACAGGCGCAGTACATGGTATTGCCGCGTATGGCTGCCCTTTGCGAGACCCAGTGGAGTGCTCCTGAAAAGAAGAAAGATTATCAGGGATTCCTGAAACGTACGGCTCGTCTGACCAAGATTTATCAGTTGAAGGGCTGGAACTATGCGACTCATATCTTTGATGTGAACGTGAATATTGTGCCGAATTCGGAAACCGGTAAACTGGATGTCAGTGCCGCTACGATTGATGAGGCTCCGATATACTATACACTCGACGGAACTGAACCGACAGCTTCTTCTACCAAGTTTGAAGGTAATTTGAGCATCGATGCGGCTTGTGTATTGCGCATGATGGCGGTACGTCCGGAAGGCAATTCCCGTGTGACACTCGACAGCATCTCATTCAGCAAGTCTACGGCGAAACCGATTACAATGCTGCAACCTATCAACAAGCCCTACGAGTTCAAGGGAGCGGTGACGTTGGTAGACGGTATGACCGGTAACCGGAACTACAAGACCGGCCGTTGGATAGCGTTCTACAAGAATGACATGGAAGCGGTAATTGATTTGAAGGAAGCGACTGAAATCAGTTCCATGACCCTGCGTACCTGCGTGGAAAAAGGTGACTGGATTTTTGATGCCAGAGGAATCACGGTAGAAGTATCTGATGACAACAAGACCTTCAAAAAGGTGGCTTCAGAAACTTATCCGGCCATGACCGAAAAGGATGCCAATCAGATTTATACGCATACGCTGAAGTTTACGCCGGTAAAGACCCGTTATGTGAAAGTTACCGCCTTGTCTGAAAAGAACATTCCGGCATGGCACGGAGGAAAAGGCAATCCGGGCTATCTGTTTGTGGATGAAATCGTACTGAACTAATATATTGACAGTTCTTTTATAACGATGGGGTCTGGTTTCCTGAGAAGGAAGCTGGACCTTTTTTATGCAATTATTGAAAGGAGTATTTGAATTGTCGACCGACGATATATATCTTTGTACCTGTAAATGTGATTATTTAGAACAACTGCATGATGAAAAAAAAGTTGGTTTTTGCGACAAACAATGCCCATAAGTTGGACGAAATACGGGCCATCTTGGGAGATAAGGTAGACATCTTGAGCCTGAAAGATATTCATTGTGAGGCAGATATTCCTGAAACGGCAGACACCTTGGAGGGAAATGCGGCACTCAAGGCGGAGTATATTTATCAGCACTACGGTATGGATTGCTTTGCAGACGATACGGGTCTGGAAGTGGAAGCACTGAATGGAGCTCCCGGAGTGTATTCGGCACGCTATGCGGGTGGTGAAGGACACGACTCAGAGGCCAATATGAAGAAGTTGCTGGCTGAGCTGGAGGGAAAAGACAACCGGAAGGCACAGTTCCGTACGGCCATCTGCCTGATAGAAGGAGGACAGTCGCACTTGTTTGAAGGAATCGTAAAAGGTGAAATCATCCGGGAGAAACGGGGAGCCTCAGGCTTTGGTTACGATCCGGTGTTTGTACCCGAAGGTTATGCCGAGACTTTTGCCGAGATGGGGGCAGAAGAGAAAAATAAAATCAGCCACCGGGCAAGGGCCGTACAGCATTTGTGTGAGTACCTGAACGGACAGCCTTCTTAATTTGAAACATTGTCCGCAGTAAGCGTACACTTCAGATAATATCCCCGTCCCTTGACGGTGACAATCCGATAATCCGGGAAGTCTTGTAGGACTTTCCGGATGGTTTGTATATGGGTTTCGAGTTTTTCGTTGGCTTCGGCATCATCTGGCCAGCAAGTGGCTGTAATTTCCTCCCGATTGACGCATTCTCCATTCTTCGTCCACAATTGATGGAGAATCTGTAAATCCAGGCGGGAGATGGCACATTGTATGCCGTCGATGAGGAGGGCCTGATGCGTCAGATCAATGTAGAGGCCTTTTGCAGGCTTTTTCTGCCGTTTTTTGTAGCGTAGGTAAAGCAATACGCCTCCGGCGAACAGCACCAGGAAAAAGGTACCATAATAAGCCACAGGGACATAGCGCAGCAGCGTAAGGAAGTCGTAGTCTGCCCACCCCTGCAACTGGAGATTGTGCGTCAGGTCGAGCTGATAGACGGGCGTTCGATAAGCTGAGGCTGTCGGCAGGATGCCTGCCCGTGTTTGGGTGCGGGCCTGCGTGTGGATATAAAACACTCCGGCCATTCCACTGATGTGTCTTTGGGCAAGTTGTGCCTGGAACAGCTGGTTGATTTGTTCGGCATTGACTGGCAGAATATCATCTAACAAGTATTCATTCAGCAGTTTCCGGGCAGTGGCTTCCGGAATACTGTCCTGAAATACATAAGTCGTTTTTTTCTCCAAGGTTTGGAGGGTATAGCTCTTGATTTTCCGGTTAGTAATGGGAGCAAGAAGATAGGCCTTGAGCGCAGGGTCTACGAATAGTCTGTTGTCTGTCTGAAAAGTATTTAGACGGTCCTCATAATGCAAGCGTTCGGCTTCCCGTAAAGCCTTGTTGATGGCCGTGTGAACCTGTGTCCGGCTGCAGCGGAAGGCGATGTCGCAGATGGCAATGCAGGCACGGAAAAAAACGGCGGCAAACAGGAGTGTGATAATTCTTTTTTTCATGACAGCTTCTTTGAGGACAAATTAAACGAAAAAAAGCGGGAATTCAAAAACGTAACGGTATCCATGAGAAAGTGGGCTTGCTTGTTTTAGGTTTCCCAGTCAGGAAACATACGTTTCTCGGTGCGGAAACATACGTTTCGCGTAAGGAAAACGTACGTTTCCGCGCCGGAAAACGTAAAAAAGAACGAGGCCTTTTCCAGGAAATTTACCTGTGTTTTCTTATCTTTCTTTCAGAAATTGTGCTACTTTCTCAAAAAACTGGGAGATGTGGGCTCCGTCCACGAACGCATGACTCACTGTCAGGGCAATGGGCATTACCAGCCGTCCTTCCCGCTTGACGGCCTTTCCTGCGTTCATCAGCGGGTAATCCAACGGATGACCGGGGGCATACTGTGTGTAGGAAATAGACGTGAAATACAATTTCGGAGTCGCGCTGAGCAGGATGACGTCGAAGTCTCCCTGCGCGGTAATTTCCTTGTCGGTGCCGTACGGGTCTCCATCTTCCGGAATGGACGTGATGATGCACCGGGCTTCTTCGTAGAAGGCCTTGAAATCGCTTTGCCAGGGGATACGTACGGTGTAGAAGGTCTTTCCGGGGACGGCAATCGGGGTGGTGATGTCTACCGTGTCATGGTAGACCACCTGGCCATTTTTGTCCCATCGGTAGCGGAACTCCTTGATTTCGTTTGCAGCACGGAGTACGGCATACAGGTAATACAGGAAAAAGGAATGTCCTTTGGCCTTGGCTTCGGCGTAAGCTTCGGTACAGTCCACTTCGCTGGTGATGGCAATCCATGAGTTATGGAAGTCACGGAAGAAGAGATAATTGTCCTTCCGTTCCCAGGTGTCAATGTCAATCAGGTGTTTCATGCAGGTTTGAATTTCTGCGCCACTTTTCGGTAGGTAGGCATGTCGATGTGTAACTGTTCTCCTAAGGCAATCATGTCGAAGAGCAGGCCCTGAATTTCCGATTCATGACCGCGGGCGATGTCCTTCTGCATGGAAGCCGTGCTGTGCGGGTCGAGCTTGTCGATGACCATCAGGTTGTAAGCAACCGGGTCGTGGGGGTAGTGGATGCCTAATTTCTCACCTATCTGTGCACTTTCACGCGACAGGCCGATGAAGGTATCACGTACTTCACCTTCGTGTTGCACTTCTCCCATCGGCACGTCGTGATAAGCTCCTGTGCAGGCCATGGCAGAGATGAATGACCATTTGATGAAGGTATCACGGTTGATATCGTCCGATACGTCTACTTTGATACCGCATGCACGGAGTTCTTCGGCAATGGCTTCCAGCCGTTCGGGGGCGACATGCTGTTCCGGACGGGCTCCAAATACCAGGCGGAAGATGCTTCCCATCTGACTGATTTCTCCTTCACCGGACACGAAGCCTACGATGTAAATACAGCCGTCGAGTACTTTGACCGACGGAACAAGGCGTCCGATACGAGGACCAGTGCCATACACATTGAGGATAGGGATCACCAGTGTGTCGGGAGTGGCAGCCTGTTCCAGCACGTCCTTGATGGAGTCGATGGAATAGCCTTTCACGCAGACAAAGATCACGTCGGCTTTTCCCTGAAATTCTTCGGCGGTACAGGCTTTTACGGGGAGAAAATGTTCGCCTTTCAAATCCGATTTCAAATGCAATCCCTGACGACGGATGGCCTCCAGGTGCTTTCCACGGGCGATGCAAGTGACATCCTTGCCAGCCAAGGCAAGAAATCCGGCGATGCATCCTCCTACACCGCCTGTTCCGATGATAAGATAGTTCATGGTGTAATCAATTTAGAGGGATAAAAAAACAGCACGGAACCGTGGAGGTTCCGTGCTGAGGTAATGAGTTTTATACGTTGAAACGGAAGTGCATGATGTCACCGTCTTCCACGATGTAATCCTTACCTTCCACATTGAGTTTTCCAGCCTCACGTACAGCTGCTTCTGAACCGTAGTGGATGAAGTCGTCATACTTGATGACCTCGGCGCGGATAAAGCCTTTTTCAAAGTCGGTGTGGATGACACCGGCACACTGCGGAGCTTTCCAACCTTTGTGGAAGGTCCATGCACGGACTTCCATCTTTCCGGCCGTGAAGTAAGTTTCCAGGTTCAGCAGCTTGTAGGCGGCTCGTATCAGTCGGCTCACGCCTGATTCTTCCAGTCCGACTTCCTGCAGGAACATTTGACGATCTTCGTAGGTTTCCAGTTCGGCAATATCGGCTTCCGTTTTGGCGGCTACAATCAGGATTTCAGCGCCTTCGTCTTTGACTGCTTCGCGTACCTGCTCTACGTATTTGTTGCCATTTACCGCACTGCCTTCGTCCACGTTGCAGACATACAGTACCGGTTTGGAAGTCAGCAGGAACAAGTCGTGTGCGATTTTCTGCTCATCCTTTGATTCAAACTGTACGGTGCGGGCTGATTTTCCTTGCAGCAGGGCATCGCGGTAGCGTACCAGTACTTCGTAAGTTTGTTTAGCCACCTTGTCGCCTCCGGTCTGTGCTTGTTTCTGTACTTTCTGGATACGGCTTTCGATGGTTTCCAGGTCTTTCAGCTGAAGTTCCGTGTCGATGATTTCCTTGTCGCGCACAGGATCAACACTTCCGTCCACATGGGTCACGTTTTCATCGTCAAAGCAACGCAACACGTGCAGGATGGCATCCGTTTCACGGATGTTGGCCAGGAACTTGTTGCCCAGTCCTTCTCCTTTGCTGGCTCCTTTCACCAGTCCGGCGATGTCCACAATTTCTACCGTAGTAGGAACGATGCGGTCCGGATCCACCAATTCGGCCAGCTTGTTGAGTCGGTCATCCGGTACGGTAATGACTCCTACGTTCGGTTCAATAGTACAGAATGGGAAATTGGCTGCCTGCGCTTTCGCGTTGGATAGGCAGTTGAAGAGTGTCGATTTTCCGACGTTCGGCAAACCGACGATACCACATTGTAATGCCATAATTTATAGTTTGTTTTTAATCTATTTCTACAGATAATCCTCTAATTTTCTGCAAAGATAGTGAAAGCCTTGCGCAGAGGCAAATAGAAAACGCAGTTTTCTGAATTTGACTATGCCAAGGCGCCTCCTGTCTTCTGGAAAGATAGTGAAAGCCTTGCGCAGAGGCAAATAGAAAACGCAGTTTTCTGAATTTGTCTATGCCAAGGCGCTTCCAGTCTATTTAAGTACTTTCTTTACATCCATGGCATTTATAGTTCAACCTATGTGCTTATTGCGAAACTATTAATGAATCCTATCCTTTCTTTGTTGTTTGTGCTTTTTCAATTTGTCTTGAAATGTTTATATTGAGTGGACTTATGAGCAAAATAATTAGATATCTGTGATAAAAAGATATATTTAATTTTATTTTTATGACTTTTTTATTTGTCTATTGCGAAAAATATAAATAGTTTTGCGGCCGAAATAATTCTTATAGCAAGTGAAAAATAACAAAATTGTGAATTAAAACTTTTTAAGCATGGGAAAAAGATTGTTATTGATGCTTATCTTTCTAGTTGCTATGGTAAGCATGGTTTCTGCACAGACTCGAAAAGTATTTGGAGTGGTTACCTCTTCTGAGGATGGAGCTCCTGTAGTCGGTGCTTCTGTCTTAGTGGAAGGGACAACTATCGGTACGATTACCGATATAGATGGAAACTTTGAAATCACCAATGTGCCTTCTTCCAGCAAGACTCTGCGAATCTCTTTTGTCAGCATGAAAACTGCTGAAGTAAAGATTGTATCTGGGAAAATGACAGTGGTGCTATACCCGGATACTGAGGTTTTGGATGAAGTGGTGGTTACGGCGCAAGGATTGACCCGTAAAGAAAAATCAATCGGTTATTCTGCTCAGAAAGTAGATGCAGAGAAGTTGACAGTAGCCCGACAGACAGATTTGGGTAATGCGATGGCGGGTAAAATAGCCGGTGCGCGTTTCTTCGGAAAGTCTGGTTCTACATTTGATTCAGGTAGTATTGTATTGCGTGGTTCATCAGACTTTACCAAGCCTTCCGGTAGCGAACCTATCTATGTGGTAGACGGTTCTATTTCCAATAAAGATGCGGTCAACATGGATGATGTGGAAAGCATCAATGTGTTGAAAGGTGCGGCTGCTACAGCTTTGTATGGTTCTCAGGGCGGTAACGGTGCAGTCATCATCACGACCAAATCAGCCAAACAAGGTGATGATAAGGGACATATCGAAGTAAGCCATACTCTTTCTTTCGATAAGTATTACAACCATTTTGATATGCAGAAGTCTTATGGTGGTGGTAGTTATGGAGATTATGGTGAACGTTATGCCAGTCAATACGAAGGTGTGGACGTAATGAGTCCGCAGTTCCTGTATGGTACATACGGTGGCATGCAGAATGCAGACGGATCTTATTATCTGGATTACGGTTCAGATGAAAGCTGGGGTGCCCGTTATGATTCCAATGTCATGATGGCCAATGCCAACTACTATGACCCTACCAGCTCACAATACATGAAGGCAAAACCGTTTGTACATGGATTGAATCTGGCAGATTTGTTCCAGACAGGTATGGCCAACACCACAAATGTGGCATTCTCCAAAGCAGGAAAGGATTACAGCACACGTGTTTCCTTTACCAATAGTCAGCGTGACGGTATCCAGCAGAACTCAGATGCAGTACGTCGTTACCTCGGAATCAAGACTACTTTCAAGCCGGTTAAATGGTTGAACATATCTATGGATTATAAGTACACCTACCGTAGGGACCATAATGGAGCAACTGAAGGATATGGGGCAACGGGTAATGCCTTATATGATTTCCTGCAATGGGGACATACGGAAGTAGACTTGAATGACTTTAAGGATTACAAACGGCCGGATGGTACATGGAGAACTTGGAACATCATCTCTCCGGACAACCTGACAGCCAACTTCCATGATAACCCTTATGCTACTTTTGACAATATCAATAATTACAAGACTTATCGTTGGAATGTATTCACCGGTGATGCGGAAGTATTGCTGCCGCTCAACTTTAAAGCAGGTGTACGTGTAACTGGTAACATGAGAAATTATAACTACGAAAGCAAGCGTAATGAGGGTTCTATCAATTTCACGTCTTACTATGGTGAAGAACAGAATCATGTAAGTGACTTGACAATCCAGGGACGGTTGACCTGGGGTGACCGTTTCATCAACGACCGCTTGACCGTAGATGCGGCAGCCTTTATCGAACAGCGTAACTACGATTATGGCACGCTGGCTTCTAATACGACTGACGGATTGATTATGGATGGGTATTTCAACCTGGGAGCTTCTAATGGTTATGTGTCATCCAATAACAGTGAACAGCATTATAAGACCAGAAGTGTATTTGCTACTGCTACCGTGGGATTTGATGATACTTACTTCCTGGATGGCTCACTTCGTAATGACTGGGATTCCAGACTTCCGGTGACCAATAACAGTTATCTCTATGGAGGTCTCTCTGCCAGTGTGATGCTCAATCGGTTTATTGCTGATAAGGCTCCTTGGATTAACTATTGGAAAATACGTGGTTCGTTGGCCCAGGTAGGTTCAACCTTGGATGTATATAATACGATCATGCAGTATAATTATACGGATAGTGACAACACAAATTATAAATACAATTCCTTGACTTCTTTGTACCCTAACTCCACACAGCTGAATTCGTATATCAAGCCTACCATTTCTACTTCTTACGAAGTGGGTACTGAATTCAGACTGTTCAACAACCGTGTTTGGGGTGATATCAACTTCTACCGCCGTGACACAAAGAACCAGATTCTGAACATGACGGTTGCACCTCAGTCTGGTTTCTCATCTCGCCAGTTGAACTCCGGTTTGGTTCGTAACCAAGGTGTAGAAATCAGTCTTGGATTTACTCCGGTACGTACGAAGGACTTTCAATGGGATGTGGATGCCAATATTTCAAAGAACGACAACAAGTTGATTCGTTTGAATGAGAACATTACCAGCTATCAGCTGGATGGAAACAGCTTCTACTACTATTGGTATTTGAAAGCAATTGAAGGCAAACCGCTGGGTGTAATTACTACCATGGCCCGTTGGGCACGTAATGAGAACGGTCAGTTGATTTTGAGCCCGACTACTTCAAATGCATGGGGAGGTGGATATTCTCCGACGTATGAGTTCAATGAAGAGAAGGAAGTAGGTAACTTCCAGCCAGACTGGACCGGTGGTTTCTCTACCAACTTCCGCTATAAAAACCTGAGTGTAGCTGCCAACTTTGATTTCATGATTGGAGGTGAAATGGTATCATGGACAAACATGTGGTCTGTTGGTTCTGGTACGAGTGCTGCTACAGCTAAACTCAATGACAAAGGTATCAATGAACGTGAGCCGATTATCAATGGCGGTGGTGTAAGAGTAGATGGAGTAGATACAGATGGTAATCCGGTATCTTGTTATATGAATGCGTATACTTATTATCACTATAAAGCTTATTACGATTTGGATTCATGGGTATATAGCCGTTCTTATCTGAAAATGCGTGAACTTTCAGTCACCTATGACTTCCCGAAGTCACTTTTGGCGAAGGCAAAAATCGGTTTGAGCAATGCAAGTATCTCATTCGTTGCTTCCAATCCATGGTTGATTTATTCCGCATGTCCGAATGTGGATCCGTCTGAAACCGGTGACAACTGGTTGGAAGGTGGCCAGGCAGCGTCTACACGTTCTTTCGGATTTACAGTTAAATTAGGTTTCTAATTCAATTAATCAATAAGGAGATTAGATATGAAATTCTTTAAGACTTTAGCTATTGCTGCAACAGCATGTGTAACGATATTTACAAGTTGTAACATGGGAGATTTCGGTGACCTGAACGTAAGCCCGAACAAGCCGAACACAGCCTATACCTCCATGCTTTTTACTTATTCTGCCAGGTATGTGCGGAATTTCACCATGAATTCTTATACCTATGACCCATGGACACAGCTTAGAACCGGTTATTTGTCGGAAGCGAAGAACAACCAGTATGGAGGAATGACTACGACCACTACTTTTAATACGAAAAATTATTATTTGTATGTCATCAAGAATTTGAACACCATCATCGAAATGAACGAAGATGAAGCAACGAAGAATGATGTTTCTGTCATTTCATTTGGTGATAATGCCAACCAGATAGCCGTGGCAAAGACACTGAGAGCATTTTTCTATATGACATTGACCGATATCCTGGGGCCGTTGCCGTATTCAGATGCCTTCAAGGGTGAAAGTGAAGATAACTGGGAACCGAAATTCGATTCACAGGAAGACATCTATGCGGGTCTTGACGCAGATTTGCGGGAAGCATATAGCGAATTCAATACTTCCGGTTCATTGACGAGTGCTGACATCATCTATAATGGAGACATCGCCAAATGGAAGAAATTCAATGCTACTTTGCGTGCGATGATGGCCATCAAGATGGCTGACGTGGATCCGGCCAACGGAAAAGCACGGTTTGCACAAGCTTATCAGGATGGCATGATTACGGAGGTAGAAGATGGTTTCCATTATACTTTCGACAGTAACAGTTCGGCCTATGCGTGGATGTACTACATCGGCAACATGGACTATTCCGGAAGAAGTCTGTCTTTTGTGCCCAACAAAGTCATTGTAGATGCGCTGAAGGAATATCAGGACCCACGTATGTTCTCTTATTTCACACTGGATGGATATAGAGGTACGGTGGAAGGTGATCCGACTGACTTTAATGCATATAAAGGTGTACCGTTCGGATTGCCGACCAATGATGCAGTTATTTCCGCTGCAGAAGGATGTTGTAGTGTGGCAGCCAGCTATTGTGAACCGCAGGCAACCTACGGTGTCATCACAGCAGCACGTTCCTTGCTTGTGGCAGCTGAAGCAGCCGAACTGGGATGGATTGAGGCTGATCCGAAAGCTTTGTACGAAGCCGGTATTCGTGCGTCATTTGATTTTCAGGCTACTTATCACACCGCAGTTTCAGGCGTAGACGACTACATCAATTCGGCTAAGGTGACTTTGTCTGGCGACAAGGACACGGCTATCAAACAGATTGTAATGCAGCGTTTCTTGGCTGGATTTATGACGGATGGTATCGAATCCTGGTCAGACTGGCGTAGATATAATATTCCGGTGCTGCCCATTTATGAAGGCCAGACAGATAATGGAGTAGAAGTATATCCTTATCGACTTTCTTATGCGGATACGGATAAGCAGTATAATGTGACCAACTCACAGGAAGCGATAGACAAATACCTCAATGGCAATGATGGTATGTGGGAACGCGTTTGGTGGGATGTGGCAGATAATATATGATACTAAAGTCACTCATTGATAAATTATCAGGATCTCGTTAAAAGGAACTTCTCTCTTAATTTAACGATATCAATTCACACAGAGACCGTCTCGATTGAGGCGGCCTCTTTTTGTTTGTTTCTCATTGAGGTATTCTAAGAGAATCCTTGCTATGGTTCGAAAATGGGGCGTATAGGCCATTTTATATGCGGTACCTGGTTGGTGTATGTTTCGTTGGTGTTTTGGCCGTAGAATGGAAAAGAAGGCCTATATACGTAAATAGACTTGATGCACATAACAAAAAAAGAGGCGCTTCCTCTCGAAGCACCTCTTTCAAAGAGAGTTTATGAATTTTTTATTTAATCATTTATCCATAGTAACGGTCATTTCAGGAATCAGAATGAAATCGTTCTTCTTGGAATTCCATTTGTAGTATTCAGTAGTTACACTCTTGTTGTCGTAAGTATACCGGATACACAAATCATTTTTCCAGCAGTTGTCGCTTGCATCCCATTTCTGCGACATATTTTCTGTCATTTGGTTATTGGCGTTATACTTGTAACTATATCTCATATAGTTTGTCAGCATATTGCCATCTTTCTTGTATACAGTTTCAGCAACTTTTAATCCGTTTACTTCTTCTGCATTGTAAATCAAATTATTATTCATCTTTTCAGCGTAAGTTGATACACTTGCGATGAAAGTCATAACCAAAACAACCAAACACTTTGCTAAACTTGTCTTTTTCATATCTTTTGTATTTTAAGGTTTTACTTACTTTTTGTTCCTTTTGACAGTGCAAATGTAGTAAAAGCTTTGATACGTTGTATGGTTTACCGCGAAAAAAATGCGATAAATTAGCAAAATGTCACGAATTAAGCATTCGTTAACAGATTGGATGAATTAGTGTGCTTCCAGCCAATTTTGTCCCCAACCATAGTCTGCACGCAGTGGAGCTTTCATTTTGTAAGCAGCTTCCATTTCGGATATCACAATTTGCTGTACTTTTTCTTTTTCTTCAGGCAAGACGCTGAAATTGAGTTCGTCGTGTACCTGAAGAATCATCTTTGAACGGATACCTTCTTCCAAGAAACGGTGGTAGATTCGGATCATAGCTACCTTAATAATATCGGCTGCACTCCCTTGAATCGGGGCGTTGATTGCATTTCGTTCGGCATAGCCTCTGACTACCGCATTTTTAGAGTTAATATCGGGCAGATAGCGTTTGCGCTTGAAGATGGTTTCGATGTAACCTTTCTCTCGTGCCTGACGGATACTTTCGTCCATGTAAGCTTTTACTTTCGGATAATTCTCAAAGTAACCGTCAATCAGTTCCTTGGCTTCTTTCCGGTCAACGTTCAGGCGTTCGGCCAGTCCGAAGACTGAAATGCCGTAAATAATGCCGAAATTGGCGGTTTTGGCCTTGCTGCGTTGTTCGCGGGTGACATCCTCCAGTTCCACCTTATATATTTTAGCGGCGGTGGCTGCATGAATGTCCTGTCCTTTCTGGAAAGCTTCTATCATGTGAGGATCACCACTTAGGTGAGCCATGATACGCAATTCAATCTGAGAATAGTCGGCCGAAAAAAATTCGCATCCTTCATCGGGGATGAAGGCTTTGCGGATTTCTTTCCCGTCCTCGTTGCGGATAGGAATGTTCTGTAAGTTCGGGTTACTGGAGCTTAATCGGCCAGTGGCCGTGACTGTTTGGTTGAAAGAGGTGTGAATACGTCCGGTTGCCGGATTAATCAGTTGGGGGAGGGCATCGATGTAGGTGCCTAACAACTTTTTCAGGCCGCGGTGTTCCAGGATTTTTCCGACAATCTCGTGCTTGCCTTTCAGGCTTTCCAGTACCTCTTCCGAGGTGACGTATTGCCCTGTTTTCGTCTTCTTGGCTTTTTCTACAATCTTCAAACGGTCGAAGAGTACCTCGCCGACTTGTTTAGGTGAAGCAATGTTGAATTCCATTCCGGCCAGTTGATACACTTCTTGTTCTATCTGGTTCATGCGGGCGGTAAAATGGCGGGAAGTCTCTTTCAAGGCTTCCGGGTCAATACGGACTCCCGTACGTTCCATGTAGGCCAGTACCGGCATGAGCGGCATTTCAATTTCCTCAAACAGTTTCTCGACTCCGTTTTCCACCAGTTCCTTCTCAAGTACGTGTTTCAACTTGAGCGTGACATCGGCATCCTCGCAGGCGTATTTGTAGACATCCACCGGAGGCAGGTCGCGCATGTTGCCCTGTTTTTTTCCTTTCGGTCCGATGAGTTCTTCAATCTTGATGGTTTCGTAGTGCAAGTACACTTCGGCTAAGTAGTCCATGCCGTGGCGCAGTTCAGGCTGTAGCACATAATGGGCAATCATGGTGTCGAACATTTTTCCCTGAAGAGTCACTCCGTAATGTGCTAATACATTCAGGTCATATTTGATGTTTTGCCCGATTTTGAGCGAATGGGGATTTTCGAAGGCGGGTTTAAATATATTCACAATTTTAAGAGCTTCTTCACGATTGGCCGGTACCGGTACATAAAAAGCCTGATTTTCGGCAAAACTGAAGCTCATTCCCACCAGTTCGGCGGTGATGGGGTCTACTCCCGTGGTTTCCGTGTCTAAACTGAAAAAATCTTGAGCAAGTAATTTTTGGGCTAAAATCTCCATTTTCTCTTGATTGTCAACCAGTTGATAATCGTAGGGGAGAGATTCTAACCTCGTGAGATTTGAATTTTTGGCGTCGCCTGTATCTTCCTGCGCAAATAAGCCAAAGAGATCGGGTTGAGCGGAGGGGGAAGAAGGAGCCTTCTGTTCGGTTTTGAGTACCCGGTCAATCAGGGTCCGGAATTCCAGCATTTCGAACAAGCGGCGCAACTCTTCTTCGTTGGGGGCTTCTTTTTTCAGTGCTTCCATGTCAAGGGCGATGGGCACATCCGTTTTGATGGTTGCCAGGAATTTGGAGAACGTAATTTGTTCCTTGTTTTCTTCTACCTTCTTTTTAAGAGCTCCTTTCAGTTCGTCGGTATGCGCTAACAGGTTCTCGATGCTTCCGAATTGCGCAATCAGTTTCTGGGCTGTCTTTTCTCCTACACCGGGACAGCCGGGAATGTTGTCGGCCGTATCTCCCATCAGGCCCAGCATGTCGATGACCTGTAGGGGAGACTCGATGTCGAATTTAGCTTTGACTTCCTTGACTCCCATGACCTCGAAATCTTTGTCACCGTATTTCGGACGGTACATAAATACGCAGTCGCTCACCAGCTGACCGTAGTCCTTGTCGGGGGTCATCATGTAAGTGGGGATACCTTTCTTTCCGGCTTCAGTAGCCAGTGTACCGATTACGTCGTCGGCTTCATAGCCTTGCACCTCCAGAATAGGAATATTGTAGGCACGGATAATATCTTTGATGATAGGGACAGACTGCCGGATGGCTTCCGGTGTTTCTTCCCGCTGAGCTTTGTAGGCTTCATAAGCTTCGTGGCGAAACGTAGGTCCCGCGGGGTCGAAAGCAATGCCGATGTGTGTCGGATTTTCTTTCCGCAAGACCTCTTCCAGTGTGTTGACAAATCCTAAAATGGCCGAGGTATTCAGACCTTTAGAATTGATACGGGGATTCTTGATAAAGGCGTAGTAGGCACGATAAATCAATGCGTAAGCGTCTAGTAGAAATAGTTTCTCCATTCGTGTAAAAATATTAAGATTTTTCATGTAAAAGTACAAAAAAATACGGTATTCGGTCTTTTATTATTACTTTTGTGGGCTTAAATGAATGTACATGAACAAAATTGAGTTAATAAAGCAGCCTGTAGAAAAGGAATTGGAAGAATTCAGAACGCTTTTCGAGAGTTCTTTGACCAGTACAGACCCTTTACTGGGAGAAGTGCTGTCGTACGTAAAGAAGCGGAGTGGAAAGATGATGCGTCCGATACTGGTGATGCTGATGGCCAAATTGTTCGGTACAATAAACGATTCTACTTTTCATGCCGCTCTTTCGCTGGAATTACTTCATACAGCCAGTCTGATTCACGATGATGTGGTAGACGAAAGTGACAAACGCCGTGGGCAGTCCTCAGTCAATGCAATCTATAATAATAAAGTGTCTGTGCTGGTGGGCGATTACATGCTGGCTACAAGTTTGAAACATGCGGCTCATACCGGTAAGGTGGAGTTGGTGGAACTGGTGGCTTGTCTGGGACAGGAACTTTCGGAAGGAGAAATCTTGCAGTTAGGCAATACGGGCAAGGAAGATTTTGCAGAAAATACCTACTTTGATATCATCCGGAAGAAAACAGCTGCCTTGTTCAAAGCCAGTGCGCAAAGTGGGGCAGTTTCAGTAGGAGCCTCTTCGGAAGAGGCGATGAAAGCAGCACTTTTTGGTGAAATGCTGGGTATTGCCTTCCAGATAAAGGATGATATTTTTGATTATTTTGAGAGTCCTGAGTTAGGTAAACCGACAGGCAATGACATGCTTGAAGGAAAACTGACGCTGCCGGCCTTGTATGTGTTGAACAAATTACACGATGATGCTTCTCTGAAGGAACTGGCGTTACGGATACGTGCTTTGCATGCATCGAAAGAAGAGATTGCACAGTTTGTGGAGACGGTGAAGAAGGAGGGAGGCATTGAGTATGCCACTCGGAAAATGTATGAGTTCCGCGAGAAAGCATTGGCACTTTTGCCAGCTTCTGCCGACGAAGCGATTCGGACTTCACTTACTGCTTATATTGATTACGTTATCGAGCGAAACAAGTAACTCGTGTCATCCATAAGAAATGCCCCTTTCTTACGTGGTTTTCCCGCGATAGAAAGGGGCATTTTATTTTCTTTTTGATTAGAAGAACTTGGTCTCACTGCCTACAATTTCTGAAAGCAGGAGGTTGGCCAGACGGCTGGTGCCCAAACGGAACCGTTCGTTGGTCAGCCATTCTTCACCCAGCAGTTCCTTCACGATGGTATAATAAACCAATGCATCGTGTACGGAGTTGATGCCGCCGGCAGGTTTAAAACCTACTTTTCGACCTGTTTCCAAGAAGTATTCCTTGATGGCCTGGCACATCACATAAGCTGCTTCCGGAGTGGCTGCCGGTTTTTCTTTTCCGGTAGAAGTCTTGATGAAGTCTGCTCCGCAATACATGGAAAGAATGGAAGCTTTCTTGATGTTAGACGCACTGCCCAGAGCACCTGTTTCCAGGATTACTTTCAGGTGTTTCTCACCGCATACTTCTTTCAGTTCTTCGATTTCATCGCACATTCCCTCGTAGTCTCCGCTCAGGAACTTTCCGACCGGAATGACAATGTCGATTTCATCGGCACCGGCATGAAGGGCCATGGCAGTTTCTGCTACCTTGACTTCCATGAAGGTCTGTGAAGAAGGGAAGCCTCCCGATACGCAGGCAATCTTGACATCGTCTGCTTCAAGGGTATCGTTGACAATCTCGGCCATGTTAGGGTAGACGCAGATGGCGGCTACGTTCTTCAGATCTGGGTAACGGTCCACAAATTCATTCACTTTTTCGGTAAACTTCATCACGCTCGGTTCGCTGTCCGTACATTTCAGTGTGGTCAGGTCGATGCAGTTGAAAAGGAATTTCTTTACCTCCAGGGTGTTGTTCTCTTCCAGATGTTTCTCGATGAGCTTCGCTGTTTTTTCAGCGATTTCATCGTCATTCAGCTTCGTATTGTACTTGTGTAATGCCTCGTCATACTTGCTGGTCTGGTTCGGGTTTTCTCTTTCGTCCTCGGGGTTGTATCCATATCCGTCCCCATGTTCGCGATAATGTTCCATACTCTTTATAGTTTAGGGTTGTTTTTATGTCTGTCTTTGTCGCGGGTCGTTTTTTTCTCCAGGTTCTTGCGGAAAGCCTCGGTCAGGTCCACTCCTGTCTGGTTAGCCAGGCAAAGCAATACCCAAAGCACATCCGCCATTTCATCGCCCAAGTCCGTCTTTTCTCCCGCCTTGAACGACTGGTCGCCGTAGGTTCGTGCCATGATGCGGGCCAGTTCTCCCACTTCTTCTGTGAGCACGGCCATGTTGGTCAGTTCACTGAAGTATCTCACTCCATACGTTTTGATCCACGTATCTACCGTTTTCTGTGCTTCTTCCAGTGTCATAGTTATTCTTTGTTTTTGGTATCCATGCAGATGGTTACCGGTCCATTGTTAATAAGTTCCACTTTCATGTCGGCTCCGAATTCACCGGTGCCCACTTCTTTGCCGAGGGCGATGCTCAGCTCGTTGCAGAAGTAGTTGTAAAGAGGAATTGCCGTCTCATGTTCTGCCGCCCGGATGTAGGAAGGACGGTTCCCTTTCTTGGTGGAAGCCATCAAGGTAAACTGGCTGATGACCAGAATTTCTCCCTGCACATCCAAAATGGATTTGTTCATCACTCCGTTTTCATCGTCAAACACACGCAGGTTGACAATCTTCTTGCAGAGCCAGTCGGCGTCTTCCTGGGTGTCGGCTTCCTCAATACCGACCAGTACCATGAAGCCCTCTTTTATGGCCGATTTGCATGTCCCGTTGATGGTCACGGAGGCACGCGTCACACGTTGTATAACTACTCTCATGATATTCGTTTTCTTTCTACAAAAATACGCATTTTATTTGGATTCCGACAGCGATTCCTTGACGCTTTTCGCTGCGCTTTCTCCGATGACCTCTGCAATCTCTTCCAGGGTAGCCTGGCGAATGCGGGCCACGCTTTTGAATTTCTTCAGCAGGGCGGTTTTCCGTTTCTCTCCAATACCTTTGATGGTGTCGAGAGCCGAGGCAATCTGACTCTTGCTTCGCTTGTCGCGATGGAACGTGATGGCAAAACGGTGTACCTCGTCCTGTATGTTTTCCAGTAAGTGGAACAGGGGAGTACCTTGTTTGATGCCGAGAGTTTGCGGCGGAAATCCGTATAGAATCTCTGAGGTCCGATGCCGGCTGTTCTTGGCCAGTCCCACAATGGGTATTTGTAGGTGCAGTTCATCTTCTATGACTTCTCGTACGACTTCCATTTGTCCCTTTCCACCGTCGGTTAGAATCAGATCGGGCAGTTCGCCTTGCTCCTCTAAAATCCGTGAATAGCGGCGGCGTACTACCTCCTGCATGGAAGCATAATCATCGGGACCCACCACGGTTTTGATAAGGTATTTGCGGTAATCCTTTTTGCTGGGTTTGGCTTTCTTGAACACCACGCAGGCCGCCACAGCGTCCGAACCTTGTATGTTGGAGTTATCGAAACATTCGATGTGGTTCGGCATTTTCTCCAGGTGGAGCTGTGCCTGAATTTCCTTCATCAAGCGTACACTCCGTTGTTCTGGATTCAGCTTTTCTGCCTGTTTCAACCGGTCTACTTTGTATTGTTTGACGTTCATCAACGAAAGGTCGAGCAGGTGTTTCTTTTCGCCTCGCTGGGGTACGGTAAACGTTACCCCGTTCATTTCCATATCCAGCTCGAATGGCACGATAATTTCCTTGGAGGTACTCTTGTAACGCTCCCTCATTTCCACGATACCGAGCGAAAGCAATTCTTCCTTGCTCTCGTTCATCCGCAGCTTGTATTCAAAGGTGAAGGCCTGGTTGATACATCCGTTGGTGATGTGTAGGTAATTGATGTAAGCCGTGTTTTCGTCCGTTTCTATCGAGAATACATCAATCTGGTGGAGGGTAGCACTGACTACTTCGCTCTTGGCACGGTAGCTTTCGATAAGCAGGTATTGTTCCTTTACCTTCTGTGCTTCTTCGAAACGCATCTCTCCGGCCAGCCGTTTCATCTCTTCCATCAGGGCGTTGCTCACGGCCTGTGTGTTTCCTTTCAACAGCTCTTTTGCCTGTGCGATGTGCTGCATGTATTCCTCGTGCGATTGCTGTCCGATGCAAGGTCCCAGGCAGTTCTTGATGTGGTATTCCAGGCACACCTTGAACTTTCCCTGTGCGATGTTTTCAGGAGTCAGGGCGAGGTGGCAGGTGCGTAGCGGATACAACTTCTTGATTAGTTCCAGGATGGCTACCATTGAAGGGATATGGCTGTAAGGACCGTAGTAGGTAGACCCGTCGCGGATGATTTTCCGGGTCTTGTAGATACGCGGAAAATACTCGTTGCTGACGCAGATGGAAGGGTAGGTCTTGTCGTCTTTCAACAGCACATTATAGCGCGGCTTGTATTTCTTGATAAGGTTGTTCTCCAGCAGCAGGGCATCCTCTTCCGTATTGACTACGATGTAGCGGATGTCCGTAATCTTCGACACCAGCATCCGCGTCTTAGCCGACTGGTGGTCTTTGGAAAAATAAGAGTACACCCGTCGTTTCAGGTTCTTGGCTTTCCCTACATAAATAATGACTCCTTCCTTGTTCAAGTATTGGTAAATGCCCGGACCATCCGGCAGGTTCAGTACAATTCCCTTCAGGTATTCGCGGGTATTTTCTTTCTTTTCTACCTCTTCCATGGTTGCTGTTTAGGGTTGAAAAGCAGCCTTCCCTGCAGGGGCTTTCCGCTCCTCGCAAAGAAGGCTGCTTGGATTTTTTTGTATTACGCCGAAGCGGTTTTACAGCTTCAGCAGGGTAGTGACTTCTACGTTTTCGTCGAATGCTTTCCGGCCGTTCAGTCCTTCCAGTTCGATGACAAAGTTAACGTATGCTTGCTTCACTCCGCAGCGTTTCACCAGTCGGTGAGCGGCTGCCATGGTGCCTCCTGTTGCTAACAGGTCGTCGTGCAGCAACACCACGTCGTCAGGGCTGATGGCATCTTTGTGAATCTGGATGGTGTCGGTGCCGTATTCCTTTGCATAGGTTTCTTCAATCACCTCAGCCGGCAGTTTACCCGGCTTGCGGGCCATGATGAATCCTGCTCCCAGACGGGCGGCCAAAGCCCCTCCTAAGATAAATCCTCTCGATTCGATTCCCACTACTTTGGTGATACCTTTGTCCTTGTACATCTCGTAGAGTTCGTCAATCATGCCCTGTAAGCATTCTGGGTTTTTGAAGAGGGTAGTGACATCGTAGAACAAGATGCCTGGCTTGGGAAAATCAGGGATTTCCCGGAGGTTTTTCTTTAATGTTTCTTTGTTCATATCCAGTGTTTTATATGTAATCTTTAAATAAATTGTTTCACGTGAAACATGGCCTGTTTAGCGTCCTAACAGCACGAGTAACACGTTGATATCGCTGGGCGAAACACCCGGGATGCGGCTGGCTTGTGCCAGGGTCTCCGGGTCTATCTTCACGAGCTTCTGGCGTGCTTCGGTTGAGAGGGATTGGAGGTTGGCGTAGTCGAACCGGCCCTTGATGCGGATGGTCTCCAGCCGGTGGATTTTGTCGGCGATGGTCCGTTCGCGGTCAATGTAGCCTTTGTACTTGATACGGATTTCGGCTGCCTCTATAATCTCTTCTTTCCGGTTCTCAATCTTGTCCAGCTCGGCCTGGAAGGCGGTGATGTGTGGCGCAATGTTTTCGATGGTAATCTGTGGGCGACTGATTAAATCTACCAGTTTGCATCCATGCGTAAGTCGGGCAGTACCCAGGCTTTCCAGTGTGTCGTTAATCTTGTCGGCCTTTACCGAGAAGTTGTTCACGAAGTCTACCAGACGGTCGATGGCCTCCCGCTTCTTTTGGAAGATGGCGTAACGGTCTTCCTTTACCAACCCTAATTGGTGAGCACGTTCCGTCAGTCGCATGTCGGCATCGTCCTGACGAAGCAGGATACGGTATTCGGCTCTTGAGGTAAACATACGGTACGGCTCGTCCACGCCCTTCGTTACCAGGTCGTCAATCAATACGCCGATATACGCTTCATCACGTCCTAATACGAAAGGCTCTCCGCCATGGCAGTTCAGGTGGGCGTTGATACCGGCAATGATTCCTTGTCCGCCGGCTTCTTCGTAGCCAGTCGTACCGTTCACCTGTCCGGCGAAGAACAGGTTCTTCACTACCTTCGATTCCAACGTATGCTTCAGTTGGGTTGGGTCGAAATAGTCGTATTCGATGGCATATCCCGGACGGTATACCACCAGGTCTTTGAAGCACGGAATCTTCTTCAGAGCCTCTAACTGAATCTCCATCGGCAGGGAAGAAGAGAATCCGTTCAGATAAAGTTCGCGGGTTGTTTCCCCCTCCGGTTCCAGGAAAAGCTGGTGCTGCGGTTTGTCAGGGAAGGTCACGATTTTGGTCTCGATGCTCGGGCAGTAACGTGGTCCGATACTCTTGATTTGTCCGTTGAAAAGGGGAGAGTCGGCCAGTCCTTTCCGCAGGGTGGCATGCACTTCCTCGTTGGTGAAGCACGTCCAGCACTGCAATTGCTTCAGGTGACGCGGCTCGCTGATGAACGAGAAACGGTGGAAATCATTTTCTCCATCCTGGGTATCCATCAGGTCGAAGTGAACGCTCTTGCCGTCGATGCGGACTGGAGTACCCGTCTTCATTCGTCCAGCCGTAATGCCGTGGCGGGTGATGGATTCGGTGAGGTGATATGATGCCGGTTCCGCACAGCGTCCGCCGGGTAGCATCTTGTGGCCGATGTGCATCAGTCCGTTCAAGAACGTACCCGCGGTGAGTACGATA
The DNA here is from genome assembly GCF_902472605.1 of uncultured Bacteroides sp. GTDB lineage: Bacteria > Bacteroidota > Bacteroidia > Bacteroidales > Bacteroidaceae > Phocaeicola. The sequence goes on along the minus strand of NZ_CABROP010000005.1, from coordinate 32,185 downwards.
CATTTGGCATGGAACGTCACGCCCCAGCAAGTCACTAGTCCCGTCACTTCTCCGTTTTCAACCAGCAGTTCCTCCACGGTGTCCTGCCAAATATGCAGGTTCGGCAGATTTTCGAGTACTTCTCTCCAGGCCCAGATAAACTTGCCGCGGTCGCATTGTGCACGCGGGCTCCACATGGCCGGACCCTTGGAACGGTTCAGCATGCGGAACTGGATAGCCGTCTTGTCGGTCACGAGTCCCATGTATCCGCCTAAGGCATCAATCTCTCTCACGATTTGTCCCTTGGCAATACCTCCGACGGCCGGGTTGCAGCTCATCTGTCCGATTTTGTTCATGTCCATGGTAATCAGGCAGGTCTTTGAGCCCAAGCTGGCCGCGGCCGCTGCGGCCTCGCATCCGGCATGACCGGCTCCGATTACGATTACATCATACTTGAAATCCATTCGTTTTTATGTTTTTATTTCTTTTGCAAAAATACGAATTACATGAAATCTTTCCGCATTTCCAGGGCCTTGTTTTCGGCGGCCTCCATGATTTCGCGTTCGCCGGGCCCCTTGTCGTTGATGCCGCATAAGTGCAGGATGCCGTGGATGATGACCCGGAAAAGTTCTGTTTCATACGGCGCTTCAAACTGCACGGCATTGGTGCGTACGGTGTCCAGGCTGATGAACAGGTCGCCCGACAGCCGTTTCCCTTCGCAGTAGTCGAAGGTAATGATATCCGTGTAATAATCGTGCTGCAGATACTGGCGGTTCACCTCCAGAATCTTCTCGTCCGAGCAGAAGATGTAGGCAATGTCGCCCACTCTTTTTCCATAGGTTTCTGCTACGGCTTTGATCCATGCGGTGGTTTCACGCTGCTTGATGGCGGGCATTTCCACGCCTTCCGTTTGATAAGTGATCATAATGGTATGTTAATTGAAAAATAAATATCCGATAAAGATGGCAGCCAGGATACCGGCAAAGTCGGCAATCAGTCCGCAAGGTACGGCGTGCCGGGTGCGCGTTACGCTCACACTGCCGAAGTAGACTGCCAAGATATAGAACGTGGTATCAGTGGAACCTTGGAAAATACAGGCCAGCCGTCCTACGAAGGAATCAGCCCCGTAGGTCGTCATGGCATCTACCATCAGTCCGCGGGCCCCGCTTCCGCTTAACGGTTTCATCAAGGCGGTAGGTAAGGCTCCCACAAACTGGTCGTCCAGTCCGCAGCCTCTCACTAAGGTGGCGATACCTTGTATCAGAAAATCCATGGCACCCGAAGCCCGGAACACCCCGATGGCAACTAAGATGGCCACCAGATACGGGATGATTCGTACGGCAGTAGAGAAACCCTCTTTGGCTCCTTCCACGAAGGCATCGTACACATTGACCTTTTTCCGTACGCCGGCCACGATGAAACCGATGATAATCAGAAACAGGAAGACATTGGCAAAAGTGGTAGAGTACAGGTCAATCTGTTGCCGGGTGAGCAGGTGGAAGAAATAGATGATACCCGCGATGAAAAGGCTGGCTCCTCCCAAGAACAGGAGGATGGTACGGTTCAGCAAGTTGATGCGTTGGTACAGGCTGACCGCAAGAATGCCGGCCAAGGTTGAAAAGAACGTAGCCAACAGGATGGGCACAAACACATCGGTAGGTTGGGCCGCTCCTAACTGCGCCCGATACACCATGATGCTGATAGGAATCAAGGTCAGCCCCGAAGTGTTCAGCACCAAAAACATAATCATCGGGTTGCTCGCCGTGTCTTTCTTTGGGTTCAGTTCCTGCAGTCCCTCCATGGCTTTCAGCCCGAGCGGAGTGGCTGCGTTGTCCAAACCCAGCATGTTGGCCGCTAAGTTCATGAAAATACTGCCTGTCACCGGATGTCCTTTCGGGATGTCCGGAAACAGTTTTGAGAACAGCGGGCTGAGCAGCCGGGCAAAGAGCTGGATCACGCCTCCCTTCTCGCCAATCTTCATGATGCCGAGCCAGAGCGACAGTACGCCGGTCAGTCCCAAAGAAATCTCGAAAGCCGTCTTCGACGAGTCGAAAGTAGAGTTGATGATGGTTGGAAAAACCGTCGTGTCGCCAAAGCACACCAATTTCACAAGGGCCACTCCGAAGGCCAGCAGAAAGAATGCAATCCAGATGTAGTTTAATGCCATTTCCTGTTTAAGTATAATTCATAATTAATCTGTGTTACAAAAGTATATATTTTCTTCGTCACTACCTTCACCTTCTTTGAAAACATATAACTTTGTGTGTATGAAAAGTTTTCCGTTGCGTTTTGTCCGTTGGGGCATAGAAGCCTTTTTGCTGGTGCTGGTAATTCTCTGCCGTTATTGGCCGGCGGCGGGAGAGGTGTATGCCCGTTACTTCTATCCCGTGTGTTCCACCGTGCTGTCCGCCCTGGTGGCATGGATTCCATTTTCGGTGGAAGAATGGCTGGTCATCGCTTTTTGTGCCCTTTTCATCGGGCTGCCGTTTTGGGCCCGTAGGAAGAAAAAAGGCTGGAAGTGGACGTTGCGTGCCGAAGCCGAAGTCCTCGTGGTCGTCTATCTCTGGTTCTATTGGGGATGGGGCATCAATTATTTCCGGAAAGACTTTTTCAATCGGTCGGCCATTGAGCCGGTGGCCTATGTGGAAGAAGACTTCCATCGTTTCCTGACTACTTATACCGACAGCCTGAATGCAGCCTGTACCACCCTGCCGCTTCCGGCCCACGATGAAATTGAGCAGGAAGTGAAACAACTCTATGCGCAGGTACCTTCCCGTTTCGGCTTGTCGTCTCCTCGCAGCTACCAGCATCCCAAGCCGGTGGCTTTCAACGCCCTCTATTCCGGTGTGGGAGTCTTGGGCTACATGGGACCTTTCTTTGCCGAATCGCAGTTGAACCGTGAGTTGCCTCCTTTGCAATGGCCTTTCACCTATGCCCATGAATATGCCCACCTGTTGGGAGTAAGCAGTGAGGCCGAGGCCAATTTCTGGGCCTATCAGATTTGCATCCGTTCCCAGTCGCCGGCTGTCCGTTATGCCGGTTACTTCGGATTGCTTCCTTATGTACTTTCCAATGCGGCCGGTTTGCTGGATGACGACGCTTATCGTCAGCTGCTCCAGTCCATTCGTCCGGAGGTGATACAGACCCTTCGGGAGCAGCAGGCCTATTGGGAAGAAAGATACAGTCCGTGGGTCGGACGGATACAGGAGCAGATTTACGAATGGTACCTGAAGGGTAATCAGATTCCGTCCGGGCAGAAAAACTATGGGGAAGTCATCGCCATGGTCTTGTCATTACCTGCCGACTGGTGGAAATGAGTTTGTGAGAATGTAAAATTCACGTCCACTCGCCGGATAGTGAATGAATTTTCGATTCTCATGAGGGAAAAGTGGCGTATTTTGTTGTGGAATAGTGGCTTATCAGTTTTGGAGGTTTGGCAATCTGGAAACAAATGAAAAGGATTGTTAAAATGCATCCTCCCAATAGGCCACAGAGAGCCGTCTCGGTTTTTTCCCGTCCTGGCTTAAAGTGTGAAAATCAGTAAATAGACCGCATTTTCGGAGAAAAAGCATTATCTTTACAGCCTTAATTTTTCTAAACTCTTAGCGAACGAAAGAAAATTATACCGCAATGACTATCTCGATTCAAAAAGTTACGACGAAAGCAGAACTGAAGAAGTTCATACGTTTCAATTACGAACTTTATAAAAATAATCCTTATTCTGTCCCCGATTTGTACGATGACATGCTCAACACCTTCAACCCGAAGAAGAACGCGGCGTTTGAGTTTTGTGAGGCCGATTATTTTCTGGCCTATCGGGGGGATGAGATTGTAGGCCGTGTGGCTGCCATCATCAATCACCGGGCCAGCGACACCTGGCACAAGAAGGAAGTGCGCTTCGGCTGGATTGACTTCATTGACGAAGAAGAAGTGTCGGCAGCCTTGCTCGATGCCGTGGCCAAATGGGGAAAGGAACGAGGAATGGAAGCCATGGTGGGTCCGCTGGGGTTTACCGATATGGATGCCGAAGGTATGCTGGTAGAAGGGTACGACCAGTTGGGTACGATGGCCACCATCTATAATTATTCCTACTATCCCGAACACATGGAGCAGTTGGGTTTTGAGAAAGAAGCCGACTGGGTGGAATACAAGCTCACCGTGCCGCACCAGCTTCCTGACAAGTTTGTGCGTATTTCCGAAATCATCCTGCAGAAATACAAACTGAAAATCAAGAAGCTCAAACGGGGTGACATCAAGAAAGGAAATTACGGGCAGAAAATCTTCGATTTGATTAATGAAGCCTACGCGCCGTTGTATGGCTATTCACAGATGACTCAGGGACAGATTGACCAGTATGTCAAGATGTATCTCCCGCTCATCGATTTGCGCATGGTGTCGTTGGTAGAAGACGAAGAAGGCAATCTGGTAGCCGTGGGTATTGCCATGCCTTCGTTGTCCGTCGCCTTGCAGAAAGCCAAGGGTAAGATGCTGCCTTTCGGCTGGTATCATTTGCTGAAAGCCCTGTTCATCAAGCGGCCCCGTATCCTTGACCTGTTACTGGTAGGTGTGAAGCCCGAATACCAGAGCAAGGGAGTCAATGCCCTGCTGTTCTACGACCTGGTACCTATCTTCCAGCAGATGGGATTCGAGTACGGCGAAAGCAATCCGGAACTGGAACTCAACAAGAAAGTGCAGGCACAATGGAGTGCCTTTGAATCGGTACAGCACAAACGTCGTCGGGCTTATAAGAAAATGATTTAATGTCAGAAAGGGGATTTATATAATGGAGGAAATTAACGAACACACCGTTTCTTCCGCCAACTATACGGAAGAGAACATTCGCCACCTGAGCGACATGGAGCACGTGCGCACCCGTCCCGGTATGTACATCGGACGACTGGGCGACGGTTCACAGGCCGAAGATGGTATCTATGTACTGCTCAAGGAAGTGGTGGACAACAGCATCGACGAGTTCAAGATGGGCGCCGGAAAGCGCATCGAGATTCAGCTGGAAGACAACCTGCGTGTGTCCGTGCGCGACTATGGGCGAGGCATCCCTTTGGGAAGTCTGGTCGATGCCGTCTCCATGCTGAACACCGGAGGTAAGTACGACACCAAAGCCTTCAAGAAAAGTGTGGGACTGAATGGAGTGGGTGCCAAGGCGGTCAATGCCCTGAGCTCGCATTTTGTAGCCTGGAGTGCCCGCGACGGACAGATGCGCAAGGCCGTCTTCGAACGGGGAGAACTGATCAGCGACGAAACCTGCGCTACCGACGAGGAGAACGGTACCTATATCTTCTTTGAACCCGACGACACCCTGTTCCTGAATTATCGTTTCCGTCCGGAGTTCATCGAGACCATGCTCCGTAACTATACCTATCTGAACACAGGTCTTTCCATTTATTACAACGGCCACCGCATTGTGAGCCGTAACGGATTGGAGGACTTGCTGAACGATAACATGACGGCTCCAGGATTGTATCCCATCGTGCACCTCACGGGCGAAGACATCGAGATTGCCTTTACCCACAGTGCCCAGTATGGCGAAGAATACTATTCGTTTGTCAACGGACAACACACTACCCAGGGGGGAACTCACCAGAGTGCCTTCAAGGAACACATTGCCCGCACCATCAAGGAATTCTACGGAAAAAATCTTGAATACCAGGACATCCGCAACGGACTGGTGGCTGCCATTGCCATCAATGTGATTGAGCCTACCTTCGAGAGCCAGACCAAAATCAAGCTCGGTTCGCTCACCATGGCCCCCGAGAAAGATTCCGAAGGCAACCCTTATCCGCTGTCGGGTGTCAGTGTGAACAAGTTTGTGGGCGACTTCGTGAAAGAGCAGGTAGACAACTACCTCCACAAGCATCCCGATGTGGCCGAAATCCTGTTACAGAAAATCCAGGAATCCGAGAAAGAGCGTAAGGCCATTGCCGGCGTGACGAAGATTGCTCGCGAGCGTGCCAAGAAAGCCAACCTGCACAACCGCAAGCTGCGCGATTGCCGCATCCATCTCAACGACCAGAAGGGCGGCAAGAAAGACGACGAGGACGACCCTCGTCTGGAAAGCTCCATCTTCATTACCGAGGGAGATTCGGCCAGCGGTTCCATTACAAAGAGCCGCGATGTCAACACCCAGGCCGTGTTCAGCTTGCGCGGTAAGCCGTTGAACTCGTTCGGCCTGACCAAGAAGGTGGTCTACGAGAATGAAGAGTTCAACCTCTTGCAGGCAGCCCTGAACATCGAAGACGGGCTCGACGGACTCCGATATAATAAGGTAATCGTGGCCACCGATGCCGATGTGGACGGTATGCACATCCGTCTGCTGATGATTACTTTCTTCCTGCAGTTCTTCCCCGACCTGATTAAGAAAGGTCATGTCTATATTTTGCAGACCCCGTTGTTCCGCGTGCGAAACCGCAAGAAAGGTGTTTACGAAACCATCTACTGCTATTCGGACGAAGAACGTCTGGCCGCCATCGAGAAGCTGAGCCCCAATCCGGAAATCACCCGATTCAAAGGATTAGGAGAAATCTCGCCCGACGAGTTCCGCCATTTCATCGGCAAGGACATGCGTCTGGAGCAGGTCACCCTCCGCAAGACCGACGCCGTAAAGGAACTGTTGGAGTTCTACATGGGCAAGAACACCATGGAACGTCAGAACTTCATCATCGATAACCTGGTGGTGGAAGAAGACCTGATTAAGAATGAAGAAGAATAATGAATAATTAATAACTGCCAGTCATCAGTGATGAAAAAAGCAATATTCCCGGGCACGTTCGACCCGTTTACCATCGGCCACTATTCCGTGGTGAAGCGTGCCCTGACCTTTATGGATGAAATCATCATCGGTATCGGAGTGAACGACAAGAAGAAAACCTGGTTTCCCACCGAGCGGCGTGTGGAAATGATCCGGAAACTCTATGCCGACGAACCCCGCATCACCGTCGAGGCCTACGATAACCTTACGGTGGATTTTGCCCGCGAACGGGGAGCCGGATTCATTATCCGCGGCATCCGTACCGTACACGATTTTGAATACGAAGAAACCATTGCCGACATCAACCGCAAGCTGGCCGGTGTGGAAACTATCCTGCTCTTTACCGAGCCGGAACTGACCGCCATCAGTTCTACCATCGTACGCGAGCTGTTGCAGTATGGCAAGGACGTGTCGGCGTTCCTGCCCGAAGGAATGGATATAGACGACAAATAAAACTTTCAGCACATGAAAATCAGCAAATATGTTTTGGCGTTCTGCTGTGGACTGGCTGCCTGGACGGCCCTGCCTGCACAGAACAGACTGCTTGACTCCCCTTCGCGCAAGTTGCAGTTGGCGGAGTTTGCCATTTCCAACCTCTATGTAGATAAAGTGGACGAGGATAAGTTGGTGGAAACCGCCATTGTCAGCATGCTCGAAAAGCTCGACCCGCATTCCACCTATTCCGACGCGGAAGAAGTGAAACGCCTCAATGAACCCCTTCAGGGAAATTTTGACGGCATCGGCATCCAGTTCAACATGGCCACCGATACCCTGTTTGTCATCCAGCCCGTATCGGGAGGACCTTCCGAGAAGGTCGGTATCCTGGCTGGCGACCGCATCATCGAAGTGAACGACACGGTGATTGCCGGCGTGAAGATGAACACCGACGAAGTGATGCGCCGTCTGCGCGGTCCGAAAGGTTCCACGGTGACGGTGAAAGTGCTGCGTGCCGGGGTAAAGGAACTTCTGCCGTTCACCATCAAGCGTGACAAGATTCCCGTATACAGCCTCGACGCTTCCTACATGGTAGAAGGACAGATTGGCTACATCCGCGTGAATCGTTTTGCGGCCACTACCGGCAAGGAATTCACGGATGCCCTTCATAAATTGCAGAAACAGGGCATGAAAGACCTGATACTCGACCTGCAAGGCAACGGCGGCGGCTATCTGAATGCAGCCATCAGCCTGTGCGACCAGATATTGGGGGCAAAGGAACTCATTGTCTATACCGAAGGCCGCCGCAACCCGCGGTCGGAATTTGAGGCCAAGGGCGACGGTGATTTCCAGCAAGGCCGTCTGGTGGTACTGGTTGACGAATATTCGGCTTCGGCCAGTGAGATTGTCACTGGAGCCATCCAGGACTGGGACCGCGGTATCGTGGTCGGTCGGCGTACCTTTGGAAAAGGACTGGTGCAGCGTCCCATCGACCTGCCCGACGGCTCCATGATCCGTCTGACCGTAGCCCGCTACTACACTCCTTCGGGCCGTTGCATCCAGAAACCCTACGAGAGCATCGAAAAATACAACCAGGATTTGATTGACCGTTACAACCGCGGCGAGATGATGAGTGCCGACAGCATCCATTTCCCCGATTCGCTCAAGGCCAAGACCCTGAAGTTAGGACGTACCGTGTATGGCGGCGGAGGCATCATGCCCGACTATTTCGTGCCCATCGATACCACGATGTACACCGACTACTACCTGGCGCTGCGCGACAAGGGAGCCATGGTACAGCTGAACATCAAGCTCATCGACCGTCACCGGCAGGAATGGCTCAAGCGTTACAAGACCTTCGACCGTTTCAACCGCGAGTTTGAAGTGACCAAGGAGATGCTCGACGAGCTGGTGGCACAAGGTACTTCGCTGGGCGTGAAGTATGACGAAGCCCAGTTCCAGACTGCCCTGCCGCTGATAAAGACCCAGCTGAAGGCCCTGTTGGCCCGCGACATCTGGGACATGAACGAGTACTTCCAGGTAATTAACACGCTGAGCGACAGCATGAAAAAGGCACTGGAACTGCTGCGCCAGCCCGGCATGAATTTCCCTAAAAGATAGGCCCGGAAAAACGCAAGTGCGTTTGTCCTGAAACGCAAGTACGTTTCAAGTAAAACGCAAGGACGTTTTCCCTAAAACGCAAGTGCGTTTGGATCAAAACTCTTCGGCGTTTTGTTTCAAACGCACTTGCGTTTTTTGATACCTCCGAATCGGCCGGTTGATTACAGAATTTTTTCCATAATCTGTTGTATTATCTCAATAAATCTTCTAATTTTGCATCGTAATTTAGACCGTGGGGTACGAATTTATAGTTCTAACAATTAAATAATTTAAATTCAATCATTTATGTGGTTAAGTAATTCATCTATTGGAAGGAAAGTGGTGATGAGTGTAACTGGTATCGCCCTTGTCCTGTTTCTGACATTTCACATGGCGATGAACTGTGTTGCTTTGTTCTCGGGCGAAGCTTACAACATGGTTTGTGAATTCCTGGGTGCTAACTGGTATGCACTGGTTGCAACTGTGGGATTGGCTGCCTTGTTTGTAATTCACATTATCTACGCTTTCTGGTTGACAATGCAGAACCGTGCAGCTCGCGGTAGTGAACGCTATGCTGTAAATGCTCGCCCGAAAAATGTGGAATGGGCTTCTCAGAACATGTTGGTACTGGGTATCATCGTTATCCTGGGTCTGGCTCTTCACTTTATGAACTTCTGGTACAAAATGCAGTTCGCTGAAATCATCGGTAACCCAATGATGGGTGGTCTTCATGCAGCCGACGGTTATGGCTATATCATGCAGACTTTCTCTAATCCGTTGTTCTTCGTGTTGTATATCATTTGGCTGATTGCTTTGTGGTTCCACTTGACTCACGGTTTCTGGAGTGCAATGCAGACTCTGGGCTGGAACAATACGATTTGGATTAACCGCTGGAAATGCATCTCTAACATCTATTCTACTATCATCGTTCTGGGCTTTATGCTGGTAGCTATTGTATTCTTCCTGAAGAACATGATGGGGTGTGGTGCTTGCTAATTTAAGTGTAACTGATTTAAACTGAAAAAACATTATGACTAAGATACTTGATTCTAAAATTCCTGAAGGCCCAATAGCTGAGAAATGGACTAATTATAAGGCTCACCAGAAATTGGTAAACCCGGCTAACAAACGTCGTCTGGACATCATTGTGGTAGGTACAGGTTTGGCTGGAGCATCTGCTGCTGCTTCTCTTGGTGAAATGGGATTCCGCGTATTCAATTTCTGTATTCAGGACTCTCCACGTCGTGCACACTCTATTGCTGCACAGGGTGGTATCAATGCTGCTAAAAATTACCAGAATGACGGTGACTCTGTTTATCGTCTGTTCTATGATACTGTAAAGGGTGGTGACTACCGTGCTCGTGAAGCAAACGTTTATCGTCTGGCTGAAGTTTCAAATAACATTATCGACCAGTGTGTTGCTCAGGGTGTTCCTTTTGCTCGTGAATACGGAGGTACATTGGCTAACCGTTCTTTCGGTGGTGCTCAGGTTTCTCGTACATTCTATGCTAAAGGTCAGACTGGTCAGCAGTTGCTGCTGGGTGCATACTCTGCATTGAGCCGTCAGGTAGGTGCAGGTACAGTAAAACTGTATACTCGTTACGAAATGGAAGATATCGTAATCGTAGATGGACGTGCACGTGGTATCATTGCCAAGAACCTGGTAACAGGTAAGCTGGAACGCTTTGCTGCTCATGCAGTAGTTATTGCTACTGGTGGTTACGGTAACACTTACTTCTTGTCTACTAACGCAATGGCTTGTAACTGTACAGCTGCAATGTCTTGCTACCGTAAAGGTGCCTTCTTCGCTAATCCGGCTTATGTACAGATTCACCCGACTTGTATTCCGGTACACGGTGACAAGCAGTCTAAACTGACTTTGATGTCTGAATCTTTGCGTAACGATGGTCGTATCTGGGTTCCGAAGAAATTGGAAGATGCAAAAGCTTTGCAGGCTGGTAAGATGAAACCGACAGATATTCCGGAAGAAGATCGTGACTACTACTTGGAACGTCGTTATCCGGCATTCGGTAACTTGGTTCCGCGTGACGTTGCTTCACGTGCTGCTAAGGAACGTTGCGACCACGGTTACGGTGTAAACAATACTGGTTTGGCTGTATACCTCGACTTCTCTGAATGTATCGAACGTCTGGGCCTGGATGTTGTTCGTCAGCGCTATGGTAACTTGTTCGATATGTACGAAGAAATCACCGACGTAAATCCGGGTGAAGTAGGAAAAGAAATCAATGGTGTTAAATATTATAATCCGATGATGATCTATCCGGCTATCCACTATACAATGGGTGGTATCTGGGTTGACTACGAACTTCAGACTACTATCAAGGGTCTGTTTGCTATCGGTGAATGTAACTTCTCTGACCACGGTGCTAACCGTCTGGGTGCTTCTGCGTTGATGCAGGGATTGGCTGACGGTTACTTCGTATTGCCTTACACTATCCAGAACTACTTGGCTGACCAGATTACTGTTCCTCGCTTCTCTACCGATCTGCCGGAATTTGCTGAAGCAGAAAAAGCTGTTCAGGCTAAGATCGATCACCTGATGAACATCAAGGGTAAGAAGTCTGTAGACTCTATCCACAAGGAATTGGGCCGCGTAATGTGGGAATATGTCGGAATGGGACGTACAGCAGAAGGCTTGAAGACAGGTCTGGCTAAACTGAAAGAAATCCGTAAGGAATTCGAAACCGAATTGTTTATCCCGGGTTCTAAAGAAGGCATGAACATTGAATTGGATAAGGCTATCCGTCTGAACGACTTCATCACAATGGGTGAACTGATTGCATACGATGCATTGAACCGTAACGAATCTTGCGGTGGTCACTTCCGTGAAGAATATCAGACTGAAGAAGGTGAAGCTAAACGTGATGATGAAAACTACTTCTATGTTGCTTGCTGGGAATATCAGGGAAGCGATGACAAGGCTCCGGTATTGTACAAAGAACCGCTGGTATACGAAGCAATTAAAGTTCAGACTCGTAACTATAAGAGCTAATCGGTGAAGTTAAACAATTAAAGAATCTAAGTAAAATGGATAAAAATATATCATTTACGCTGAAAGTTTGGCGTCAGAACGGACCTAAAGAAAAAGGTCATTTCGATACATTCCAGATGAAAGATATCCCGGGCGATACTTCATTCCTGGAAATGTTGGATATCTTGAACGAACAGTTGATTGAAGAAGGCAAAGAACCGATCGTATTCGACCATGACTGTCGTGAAGGTATCTGCGGTATGTGTTCTTTGTATATCAACGGACATCCTCATGGACCTGCAAAAGGTGCTACAACTTGCCAGATCTACATGCGTCGTTTCAAAGATGGCGATGTAATTACTGTTGAACCGTGGCGTTCTGCCGGTTTCCCGGTTATCAAGGACTTGATGGTAGACCGTTCGGCTTACGATAAAATCATGCAGGCAGGTGGTTTCATCAGCGTGCGTACAGGTGCTCCTCAGGACGCCAACGCCATCCTGATTCCGAAACCTATCGCTGACGAAGCCATGGATGCGGCTACTTGCATCGGTTGTGGTGCCTGTGTAGCTGCTTGTAAGAACGGTTCAGCCATGCTGTTCGTATCTGCCAAGGTGAGCCAGTTGAACCTGTTACCTCAAGGTAAGCCGGAAGCTTTGCGCCGTGCAAAGGCCATGATTGCCAAGATGGACGAACTGGGCTTCGGTAACTGTACCAATACCCGTGCATGCGAAGCAGAATGCCCGAAATGCGTTTCTATCAGCAACATCGCTCGTTTGAACCGCGATTTCATCAAGGCCAAACTGAAAGACTAATTGTCAACTATTTCTGAATAAACCAAGATTCGCCCCGGAGCAGAAAGTGTTTCGGGGCGAATTGTTTTTCTATTGCTAAATAGTTTTAAAAAGCTGAAAATCAAGGTGTGAATACTTGCACAGAATAAGTGTTATTCTTACATTTGCAACGTGATTTTTTTCATAGTATTAGATTTAAGGTTAACAAGGTTGGGAGAAAGCGTTCTCCCATTTTTTTTGCCCGTTTTTTTGTAGAGACTGAAAAAAATTGGTATTTTCGAGGCAGCTTTACATAAAACTGGGGATTTATGAAGCGGTTTATAGTTTTCATTTGGTTTGGTTTATTCATATCCTTTCTTTACGGGGCAGCGATATCTTTTGATGATATGCGCGAGAGGATAGCCTACGACCCTTTGGGGGCGCTGTCATCGCTGGACAGTCTGGAGACCGACTCAGCCTATTCCTCCTATCAGATAGATTATTTGCGGGCTTTGTCCTATCACACACAGTCACAATATTACATGTCCGTGTATTATGTGCGGCGTGCGTTCGAGGCAAAAGGCCTGCAGCGGGATACGGTATTGCTTCCTTATGCATATACGCTGTGGGCTAAGTCATCCATTATGTCCTTTCAGTTAAAAGAGGCAGCCAAGGTGATAGCCGCAGGGAAAAGTTATGCCTCAAAGTGCCATAATTTGGGCCTGCAGGCCAGTATGCTGCAGCTGGAGGGCGACCTTTACCGTAAGATGGGAATCCTGCCCAAAAGCTATGCATGCGTCACAGAGGCTGTGGCATTGCTTTCGGGGGCCAGGACGCAGGAAGATTATCTCTTGCTTTCCGACAGCATGGGCTACCTGATGTCCTATTATATCACCGATGGTCAGTTGCAGAAGGCTTGGGAGGTCGGTCAGCGTCGGGAAGAAGTGCTTGCCGCATGGGAGAAATGTCTGACTGAAAATGCCCATGTACTGGACCGGCAGAAAGGTTTCTTCTATAGTAAGATGGCGTATCTGGCTTATAAGCTGAAAAAAGGTGGGCTGTCTGAGGCTTATCTCAACAGATTCTATGCAACCAATTTTTCCAAGACCCAGAGAGGGATGCTCGAGATAAATAATTATTTGTTGAAGGTGGGCCGTTACGAGGAGGTATTGCGCCATAACGAGGCCTATCTGGGTCTGGTGAGTGAAGCCGATTCACTGAATCTCATGCGTCTTCGAACACTGGAGCAGAGTAGTCAGGCCTACCGTGCCTTGGGAGATTATGTACATGCGTATCTTGCGATGCTTCAGGTGCATCAGATTTCCCAGCAGATGGCTACTAACCGTGAGCGCAGCCAGATATTCCAGTTAGCAGATGTGACGGAAGCAGTGACCCGTCAGTATCGGTTGGAAAAGGCCGATTATGAGCTGAAGGTCCAGCGCTATGTCATTTCCGCTTTGCTGGTTGTGACGTTGGTGTTGCTGGTCTTGTTTGGCGGTCTTTGGCGTACGCTGCATGTGATTCGTCGGAAAAACCAGAAAATGAAGCAGCTGATGCTGCAACTGGACGATCAGCGCAAGGAAATCCATTTGGTGGAGGGAGAGCTGGAATGGAAGGAAGAAGAGAGAGAGGGGAAAGATACAGATGGGCAGCTGTTTTTCAGATTCGACTGGCAGGTAAAGGAGCAGAAACTGTATTTGAATTATCAGTTAGGAAGAGATGATTATGCGCAGCTGATGGGAGTGGACCGAAATCGTTTTGCTGCCATTTTGAAAAAGTTTACCTCCAATAACCTGAGCACTTATCTTAATGACCTTCGTCTGGAACATTCGGTCACTTTGTTTCGCGAACATCCCGACTGGAGTATTAATAAAGTGGCCGAAGAAAGTGCCCTTCCCCGCATTTCTACTTTTTACCGCTTGTTTAAAGAAAAATACGGCATCAGCCCCAACAGTTTCCGTAAAACTCTTTCTTAAAGCCGAATACGCGTTAAGCATGCGCAAACAGGCTACCTGTGCTTGATAAATAGACTATTACAAAGAATTCCCATTTTGTAAGAATGTTCTTGACAAAATGGGAATTTCTTTTGATTATATGAGAATTCTTTGCTTTTCATTGCATATTATTTGTATATATTTTTGTAACCGAAATAAAATATGAGATTGAAGGTATAAAGGTAAAGGGAATAGAACTATGAAGAAAATTTTGGGTGGAATTTCTTTCTATGGCAGTCAAGAGTTCTTCTGATTAATTAGTGAACATTTATTTTCTCCTTGCAAAATAATATATATATTTGTGATAATATAATAATATAGAAATATAGTGGAAAGATAAAAGAAATGCTATGAGAAAAGTACTGGTATGGATATTGTTTTTGTTAGTCTTTATATCGGCATCTGCTCAGAAAATAGCCGTGAAAACAAACCTGCTTTATGACGTGATTACTACGTTGAATCTTGGTACAGAGTTTCGCGTAGCTCCGAAGTGGACCATTGATTTGTCGGGTAATTACAATCCTTTCAATTTGGGAAACGACCGCAAGATGAGACACTGGCTGGTGCAGCCTGAGGTACGTTATTGGTTCTGCGAAGCGTTTAACGGGCATTTCCTGGCACTTCATGCGTTGGGCGGACAATTTAATGTGGCAGATATGGATCTCAAGATTTTCCCTTCTTTTAAAGATTACCGTTATCAGGGGGGTATGTACGGAGCCGGTATCGGTTACGGTTATCAGTTTGTGCTGTCCAAGCACTGGAACTTGGGCCTGGAAATCGGAGCCGGGTGGATACGTGCCAACTATGACCAGTACGACTGTCCGCATTGCGGGGAATGGCGAGGAAGCGACAAGAAAGACTATTTCGGCCTGACCAAGGCAGCCATATCCTTGATTTATATAATTAAATGATGGAGGAACGTAGGATGAAAAAATATATTATCTCTCTCGTATTTGTGCTGGCTGCCGGCATTCCCGTTTTGGGCCAGACTTCTTATTTGAGTGAAATCAAGATTGTGGACCGCGAAGTGGCGAAGACAGCCGACCGTCAGGCCCGTGTGAAGATGATGGTGAGCCTGGACGGGCTGGACATCAAGAACCAGCATTCGCTGTGCGTGGTGCCGGTGATTCTTTCTGCCGACGGAACGCAGGAGCAGGAACTGCCCTCTTTTGTGGTGAACGGAAAGGTGCGCGACAAGGTGCAGCAGCGTACGGAGGCTTTTGAACATACCGACCTTCATCCTGGGGCTGTGGCGAAAGTGCGCCGCAAGAACGGTACGTCCCAGACCCTCAATTACGATGCATCCGTTCCTTTCAAGCGTTGGATGATTGGGGGCAATCTCCAGCTTCGGGGCTATGTGACAGGCTGTGCTCAGTGTAATGATGGCGATGAAACTACTACCGCGGGCGATATTTTTCCACCGATGAATCCGGTCTATTATTCTCCGTTTATCCAGCCAAAGGAAGAGAGTGTGAAGCGGCGTTCCGAGACCCGTTCCGCACGCTTGCAGTTCCGTCAGGACAGTTATTGCATCGAGCCGAAATACAAGAATAACCAGGTAGAATTGGACACTGTGAGTAGTTCCATTGCGCTGGTAAGAGATAACGATGACTTGACCATTACGGGGATTTACGTAACAGGTTACGCTTCTCCGGAAGGAGCTTTTGTCTATAATATGAAGCTGTCTGAGCGTCGTGCCAAGGCATTTACGGAATATATGAAAGACGATTTGAAAGCGATTGATCCGCAGCTCTACCACGTGGACTGGAAAGGTGAAGACTGGACTGGTTTGCGTGAAGAGGTGGTAAAACGTTCCGACCTGCCGAAGCGTGAAGAAGTTTTGGATATCATCGATCATTGTGGGGATGATAAAGATGCCTGCGAAAAACAGTTGAAAGCGTTGGTACCACCGACCATTTACCAGTATTTGCTGAAGGAGCTGTATCCGGCAGTCCGTCGTAACGAATACCGCATAGAATACAACGTGCGTCATTTCACCGTGGCCGAAGGTCGGGAGATGATCAAGACCCATCCGGAGCTGATGAGCGTGAGCGAGATTCAGCAGGTGGCCGACAGCTACGGCAAGAGAAGTCCTGAATATGTGAATTGTCTGGTGAGTGGTGTAAAGGCTTATCCAAACGATGTGACGGCTGTAAACAATGCCGCACTGGCCCTGATGGAAGCCAACCGCACAGACGAAGCCATTCGCCTGCTGGACAATGCGCCGGCAGAAGGGGAACTATTGAACATGAGGGGAGTGGTTTATATCAAGGCAGGCGAGCTGGAAAAAGCCGTGCAGGCTTTCTCTGAGGCCCAAGCCAAGGGCTATCCGCAAGCAGGGGAGAATCTGTCGCAGTTGAAGCAGTATATGGAATATATGGCAGAATAAAAACAGGATAGAGAATAAGAAAAAATATGTGTAATTTAAATTTTATGGATTATGAAATTATCTAAAGGTTTATTTTTGGCATTTGCGGGCTTGGGTTTGTTCGCATGCTCTAATGAAGATGTGACTGAGAATGGAGCTCAAATTGAAGGCCCGGCCGATGTGGTTGTAAAGTTAGATTTACCGGGATTTGTGAATGGTGTTTCCAGAGCAGTGGAAACGGGGTTTACTACTAATAAAATTGTAACTCCTAGCTATGTCGTTGTTACTGTGGAAGGAAAAAAGGGAGCAACTGTGGAACAAGAATATACAGGAGGGAATATTACGATACAAGGAGTAGAGGATCCTACTAGCATTAAAGTAGAAATAAATACTAAAAAAGAAAGTGGTGAGAATAATTGGATAAATGTTCCTTATTCGACTTTTGCAGAGTTAAATGAAATTACAGTTGCAGGAACTAGAATGATTGGAACAGTTAGTGGAGTTGAAAATTTTATGGTAAGTGGTGAGAACTATATAGTGACAGTACCGGTGAAACACACAATGGCTAGGTTGGAATTTGGAGGTATTAAGCATGCTGCTCATTCAGGTGGAACCTGCCGTTTTAAAAATGGGAATTTGGCTGGTGTGTTCTTAAATCATGTGCAGTTGCATAGTACGGCTGCAACTGATGATCCTAAGGATTATACTGAGGACGATATAAAAGGAGCGAATTTCTTTAGTGGAAATGGAAGTACTGGTTGGTGGGATGCAATTACCGGAACAGATTTCTTCCCCGGTGGATCTGCTACATATCCATCAGACGGTGGTTGCTATGCATATAATATTTATCCTGTAGAAGCTAATAATGCTGCAGCTCTTCCGGTATTAACTCTTTATTTTAACAGTCTTCAGGAGCAAGATAATGCACCTTCTCATTTTGTGGGTTCTGAGGGTTTTGCTTTAGTGAAAACATATAAAGTTTCAAAGACAACAATGGATGGGAATCCTACATTAAAAGCTGCGTTATGTGGAGCGAATCCGACAGAGCTTGATGAAGGCACCAATTATCAGGTAATTAATTTCCCGGCAGGATACATTTATCAGATTCAAACTTTAAGTGTTCCAGATGAAGCGGTACACCCTGATCTTACTGGCGCGGGCGTTAATTTGGTAGCAACTATTACTTTGATTGATTGGAAGATAGTAGCAGGTAGTGTAGATTGGAAATAATTTGATATTTCTATTCCGGGCAGATATTTCTGCCCGGAATCAATAAAAACATACAGTAAATATAATCCTTAAACAAACAATAATGAAATCAATTAGATACATATTAATGATGCTGTTCGCTGCCGTCCTGACGACCAGCTGTATTAAAGAAGATCTGGATGATTGCGACAATGTGACCATTTACTTCCAGTATCTCGCCGACGGCGACAAGGACGTGTTACACCAGTATATGAGCAAGGTAGACCTGTATGTTTTCGATGAGAATGGCCATATGCTGGGAGTCGGCTCATACAATCAGGACGAATTAACTAATTTTGAGGTGGTCCCGTCTTTCAGACTGCAACCGGGACGCCGTTATAAGATGGTAGCAGTGGGGAATCCTCACGATCATACGGAGGTAATCAACCATACTACCGAAACCGATTTTGGCAATATTTATTTACAGGACCCGGCATGGAGTGATCCGGAGGTACCTGTAACCAATCATGATTACAATTATCTGGGTCAGCAGGAGTTTGTGATGCCCAGTCAAGAGGGAGTGATGTATCGTGATACAGTCACACTTTACAGTGCACACATCAAAGTAGATGTGGAAATTCATGGTCTTCCCGCTCCGGATGCTTCGCGTCAGGATGCTGGAATTCCTTATCAGCTGAGCTTCGAACATTCGAATGCCCAGACTTCTTTTGAAAATGAAATCAATCTGGATCAGAAAGGTACCATTTACCCTGATCTGGTTTACGATAGCGAGAACCAGTGCTACCGCACACAAAATCTGGCCCTTTTCCGTATGAACGACGAGACGGGAGAACTGAATGCGGACTATTGCGAGCATGAACTGGTACTGACCGAAAAAGGTACAAATCAAGAACTTTTCCGTGGCGTTCTTTACAATTACTTGATGTATAATAGAAGTGCCATTGATGTGACCAAACAGGAGGCTGAATTGCCTATCTCTATTGAGTTCCATGGAGTGGATGTGGAAATTAAACTTCCGGATTGGATAATTGTGGATGGACAACCGGACTGGAATTAACCTTGAGGAGAGAGAGACGTATGAGGAAATTAGAAAGATATTTAGGAATTGTCCTGCTTGTGCTGCTGACAGGGATGGTGTGTTCGTGCGGTAAGGAGAGATTATCGGATACCTCTTCTGAAAAGGTAAATGTGACTTTGAATTTCGATACTCGTGTGGGAGATAGTGAATCTGTGGCTATTGATGAGGGAGAGGGTATTAGGACTTTGCGTATAATTATTACAGATGAGAATAATCAGGTAATTGATAATATTTGGAGAGATTACTCTTCAGAAGGATCATTAACTGCTTCAAAGACTTTGACCATCATGGGATTGGAAGCCGGTATAAGGAAGTTCTATGTGGTGATTAATGAGAAGAGTATAGGTCTATCTGAATATTTGGACGGGATACGCACGGATTTACCTTCTGATTTTATTTCTAAAGTCATTCAGAATACTACCACTGATACTTATTTTCCAAGAATGGCTTCGAATATTGAAAATGGAGTCCCGGCAACAGGAATGATAGAAGTTAATTTAAATGAGAATAATACTTTTACAATTCCGTGTGTACATACAGTGATAAAGGTGGAATTGAACATTAAAAATTTGATGAATGTCCCGTGTCCTATATCAGCAATAAAGTTTGGAACGTTTGTTCCAAATGCGACTTATTTGTTTGATGATGATGAGCCAGATGCTGAAGAGAAATCTGTTAAATTACCTGAGGGCACAACTATTTCAACTCTTCAATACGATGAGCCGAATGGATTTACTGGTATTTCTCTGCCAGCAAATATGTCCGATTTTCAGAAGGTGCTTGTATTTTATATGTATGAGCCAAAGGTAGATACATCTGAAGATTTTAGTATAGCGTTGATTGCAGCAGGGTTTGAAAGTCTAAATGTGGCTAAAAGTTTTATTTCTCAGACCAAGATTCCCCGTAATAGTTTATTAAGAATCAATGCAACAATTGATTTACAAAATGAAGTTACAATAGATTATAAAGTTCTGTCTTGGGGTAAAGCAACTGTAGAGGTTCCTGGGTTTAATTAAGAAAAGGAGGATTGATATATGAGACAATTTGCTAAAATATATTCATTGTGCTTGATATTGCTCATTCTATGTGGAGTGTCTGCTTGTAATGATGATTTAGGTGTAGGAACCGGAACTGTAAAAGAAGGTGTTCCTACTACAATCTCCTTAAACTTCTCGACAAACTCACAAACTGTACAGTCTCGTGTGGAGCAGCCTGGAGAAACAGAATATAATGTATCTTCTGTGTATTTATTTGCTTTTAACAGTAATGGAGATAAAACGGGTGGACAGGCTTTTAATAGTCAGAATGGTTTGGCAGGTTCGTATGGAAATAATTCATTTATAGGCACATTGTCTGGATTTAATGTGCTGTCTGGAAGTAACCAGACATTGTATGCTTTGGTTAATTACGATAATGCAAATTTTACATTATCAAAATCTTTGGATGAGATTAATCGTATAGAGGATTTAGAAGATTTGACTGTAAAAATTGCGGATGAACGGATTACCCTGAATAGATACTCTTTTTTTATGTTAGGTAAAGAAGAAGGGGTGACTGTTTCAGAACGTGGAGTGGTAACTGCAGATGATGGGGGCGAGGTAAAATTACAAATGGAAAGATTGGATGCCAAGATTACGTTTGAAATTAATACTGATATTAAAGAGGCTAAATCAGGAACTGTGAAATTTATACCTAAAAGTTTTTTAGTGAAGCAGTTGCCTCTTTCAGCTAGGGTGGTTGAAGCAGAAGAAAATTCGTCAGATATAATTTATAAGTCGATGACTGAAGATATGAAAGTCACCAACTTTGATAAGGTGGGAGAGACAGAATCCTCCTTTAACTTTTATATGTTTGAGAATAGTGTGGCTCCGCCTACTAAAGGGGCTGATGGCGGAAGTGGCAAATGGATTGATGCAGCAGAATGGATTGATGCAACAACAGAACCGGCTACATATAAAGCAGAAAGTATGTATGCTCTGCGAGAAAAAGAGGTAAAAAAAACTTTAGAAGGAGGAGAAGATATGGCTCATCCTGGAATGACAGAGCAGAATACAGGCAATTATGTATATGCTCCTGAGCATGCTACTTCTGTGGAAATTACAGGTGAATTATCTTATGAACGCAGTAATAAATCTGGAGTCACTGAGTATGTCAATGTCTCAGCTCGCTATACAATACATTTAGGAGAAACAGGCACTGCCTCAAATCGTAATGATGAGGAATATGTTAATAATTATATGGTAAAGCGTAATACGCATTACACATATACTATTACATTAACTGGTATTAATTCATATCAGGCTGAAGTGGAGTCTGATCAAGAGAAGCGTCCTGGTATGGAAGGAGATGTCATTATTGCTGGTGACCAGGTAAAGGCTATTGATAGTCATTTTGCGCGTACGCGAATTAAGTTTACGCGTGAGGCATTGGAAGAGGGGCTTTCATGGATTGTTCAAACTCCTTTTGACAAAGGTATGAAATTGTATGATAGTGATGAAAATAGTATTAAAGATTATAAGTGGATTTTGTTTGCTGTAAACAAAGAATTTGGGCTTGATAAGGATGGAACTAATAGCCCTAATAATTCGAATATGGTTAAATTCCCGGGATATGATGCATATGATGGCGGAGCGAGTACATTAACTCCCCAAACAAATGCGTCAAATGATGAGGGAAATGGTACTGCTGATGCTAATGGAACAAAGTGGATAAATCGTATGTCATCGGATGCATATTATTATCAATATAAGAAGGACCATTTATCAGATGATGCATGCCTGCGTGATGTGAATCAGTTGATAAATCATTTGAAAGCTCAGGCACTTCGGGAGGATGATAATACGGATAATACGATTTTTGAGTTTGATGAGAATGGTAAGGAAGTGGTATATGTCACCGCTTTTGTAGATGAGTATATGTATAATTATAATCCTCTTGAGGAGGAATATAAAGCTCCAGAAGTTGCAATTGACAATAATCACCTACTATTATGGAAGAAAGTGGTTAATGGCTCAGAGCGAATGATGCATATATGTGTTAAAGGCGCACAATATAGTCCCGATGGAGATACTTCATGGTCAAATAGCGTGGTGACTTTCCGACAAACTCCAATTTATAGTATGTATGATGCCTCGAAAGTAGAGTCTGCGTGGGGGACGGAAAGTATTCTAGAAACCGGACCATTAGCAGCTACTACATCTCATACTCCTTCGTATACTTTGACAATGAACAATGGTCGGAAAAATACATTAGCCTTTTTTGTAAATCAAGATGGGGCTACTAATCGTACTAAATGGACAGACGTTTTAAGTCGAGATGCAGAAGATGTAGAAGGTGGCGAACATGAGTTGAATGGGAATTATCTAAATACTTGGTATGCTTGTATGACACGTAATCGTGATTTGGATGGAGATAATGTGATTGATCCGGAAGAAGTTCGTTGGTGTTTAGCTTCAATTGATGAATTGACAGATTTGTGGATTGGTGAGAATGCTTTGCCTCAAACTGCTAAATTATATAAGGGAGATGGAAGTTACATGGAGCATATGGCAAGCAGTTCTGGGGCTGAGGATACACCATGGATTATATGGGCAGAAGAAGGTGCATCCCGTGGACAATATAATGATGGAAGTTATAATAAGTCTAATTATACTTATCGTTGTATTCGTTATTTAGGCATAAGTTTAGACAATGTGGATGCTACTCCAACTGATTATGTACAAGTAACATTAGCCACCCCTGAAGTTTCTTCGTACGGGGAAAGTTATCGTATTGATGTTTCTCGTTTGTCGAATGCTGCTAAACGTGATTTGCAGGATAGTGGGTGTGAGCTTCCTAAACATTATGAACGAGGTACTGATTATTTGAATATGCCTTATACTGCATTTGAAGTATTGACTCAGCCTCAAGGACAGGGTAATGTGAGTAGATATTGGAATAATGATTATGAAAATATGATAAATTCTGGAGGAGTTAGTAAGCTGTGTCCAGAAGGATATAGAATTCCTAATCAAAGAGAATTACTATTGATGTTGACTTCTTTATCTTCAATAGAGTGGAAAGGATCTTATTGGGCTTCTACAGAATTTAGCTATTGTAACAAAGGAATTTTTGGTTTCCGTCCAGGATTTGCAACATCTGATGGTAATCTAATTTTGGTGAAGCCCAATGGAGGAGGATGGGATAATGTAGCTGGTAAAGTTCGTTGTGTCCGTGATGTTAAATAGTATCTGAATTCAAGTTCGATAATAGCCTTCATTTTGGCACAAAATAAGTAAAGTGTTGAAATGAAGGTTGTTTCTGTAATCAGGTTTTATGTGGTATGAGAAATAGATATGTAGTATTGGTATTTATAATCTTATTGTTTTCCGCCTGCGGAAACTCTTCTCAGCAGAAACAAATGGAAACTTCCGCAACGGTAGAACACCCTCAAACCGCTTCGGAAGCCAAGTTCCCTTTCCCTGAAATCCCCACCATGCTCACCCAGCCGGAGGAACGGAAAGCGTATCTCATGGCGCACTACTGGGATAACTTCAACTTCGCGGATACGGCATTGGTGAACAACCGCAACGTATCGGAGCAAGGGGTAGCCAATTACTTGGCCATACTGGCCGACGGTACGCTCACTGAGGAGCAAGTGAAAGGTAGTCTGGATGGTTTCTGCAAAGGGCTGGAGGCGCAGGAACATGCACGGAAGGTGTTCTTGCAGATGATGGAGGACTACTTGTATAACCCGAACTCGCCTTACCACAACGAGGCCTTGTATGCTTTGTTCCTGGAGCGGATGCTGAAAAGTGAATACGTGGACGAGGCACGGAAGAGTTCGCTGAAGTTCAGTCTGGACCTGATTAGCCGGAACTGCCCGGGGAAGAGGGCGACGGACTTTGTGTATTTCCTGCCGGACGGTAGCAAGCGGTCGCTGGCGCAGACGCGGGCAAAGAACAACCGTCTGCTGTTGGTTTTCTATGACCCGGAGTGCCCGAGCTGTCATGAAACGATGCAGGAGATGGTGGCCGACGGGCTGTTGGCAGAAGCCGTAAAGGCTGAGAAGCTGACGGTATTGGCGGTGTACACCGAGGGGAATCAGGAGGTATGGAAGCGCACTCTGAGTGATTTGCCTCAGGGATGGACGGTGGGCAGTGACCACGAGATGGTGAAGCAGGGGGCCTTGTACGACCTGAAAGCGATGCCTTCACTGTATCTGCTGGACGGCTCGAAGAAGGTGCTGCTGAAGGATGCGCCTTACGCAAAGATTCGGGAGGAGATTGCGGCACTGTAGCGTCAGGCTAACTTGTAAACTCCTCCTGCCAAAGCACGAACCACACCCTTCATCTCTAAATTGAACAGCAGGCTGGTCATGCGGTTGATGGCGATGTTGGTCTCCACTACGAGCGTGTTGACCTGAATACCGTCGGGGTGTTTCTTTAAATGGGTGACCACTTGTTCTTCTTCTGGGCTTAGTTCCGGGAAAAGCTGCCGCTGGACTACCTGCGGCACGACAGGGGCATGGTCCCAGTTCATGGCTTTTACTACGTCTTCCGCGCTCTGTATCAAGGCAGCGCGGTTTTTTTGTATCAGCACGTTGCAGCCCGTGGAGTAGGTGTCGCCCACACGGCCCGGAAAGGCGAAACAGTCGCGCTGGTAGCTCTCGGCAATTTCCGCAGTAATCAAAGAACCTCCTTTGGGACCGGATTCCACCACGAGGGTGGCATCGCTGAGGCCGGCCACGATGCGGTTGCGCTTCACGAAGTTCTGCCGGTCGGGATTGGTGCCGCTCATGAATTCAGTGAGCAGTCCGCCCTGTGTCAGCATCTCGGTAGCCGTGCGGCGGTGTACGGCGGGATAGATGCGGTCCAGCCCGTGAGCCAGTACGGCTACGGTGTCGAAGCCGCGGGAGAGGGCTTCCCGGTGGGCATGGATGTCAATGCCGTAAGCCAGTCCGCTCACAATCAGCGTGTCGGGCAGCAGGGTACTGAGTTCCTGCATGAACCGTTGGCAGAGCGATTTGCCGTAATCGGTGGCGTTGCGCGTACCCACGATGCTCAGGATGTGGCGGCAGTTCAGGTTAGCCGAGCCTTTGTAGAACAGCACGAGCGGGGCATCGGGACATTCGCGGAGGCGGGAAGGGTAGGCTTCGTCGTCCTCGGTCAGGCATTGAATCTGGTGTTTCTGCGCAAACGACAGTTCAGCCTCGCACACGCGGAACACTTCGGTGTGCTGGAAGGCGGTGGCTATCTTGGGCGACAGGCCGGGGATAAGAGCCGGCAGTTCGCGGGTATGCTCGAAAAGCATGGTGGCACTTCCGGCAGCCTGAATGAGGTGGCGGGCACTTACCAGACCGATGCCGGGCAGAAGGGGCAGGGCCAGACGGCAGAGGAGTTCTTTTTCGTTCATTTCAGGTAAGGCGCAAAGATTTCATTGAAGAGGGGACTGTCACCCAGTCGTCCGTGGATGACGCACACGGTTTCTACGGTCGATTTGATGACGGGTTTCAGGTCGGGCAGGCGGTAGATGTCCTGTACAAAAACGTATTTGATGCCTTCCTTGCGGAGAGCCAGCTTGGAAATGAACTCATCGCCACTGGTCAGCGGGGTTTTGAAGGCCATGCTCAGGCGGGCTACCACAGGGTCGATGCCTTGCTGGTGGAGCTGGGCGAAACTGACGCCGACAGAGGTCAGGAACTCATGGCGGGTATGCTCGATGTAGTGCTGGTAATTTGCGTTGTTGACGATTCCTTGCAGGTCGCATTCATAGTCGCGGACCTTCATTTTCAGTTCAAAGATGTAATTCTCCATGTGAGTGGGATTTATGTATTTCTACAAAGATACGGAATTATTCCTATATTTGCGGAATATGAAAGAGAATGTACCGGTAATTTATGCGGCCCCTTTGCAGGGCTTTACGGAAGCGGCGTGGCGCAATGCCCATGCGCAGTGTTTTGGAGGGGTGGAGGCTTATTACACGCCTTTTGTGCGGTTGGAGAAGGGAGTTATCCGCAACAAGGACAGGCGTGACGTGTCGCCTGACGAGAATACGGTGCCCCGGCTGATTCCCCAAGTAATTGCCTCGGAGCCGGAGGAATTGCGGCTGCTGACGGATTTTCTGGCAGGACTGGGCTATCGGGAGCTGGATGTGAACATGGGCTGCCCGTTCCCGTTGATTGTCCGCCGTGGAAAAGGAGCGGGTATTTTGTCTTCTCCGGAGAAAGTGGCGGCTTTGTTGGAGACGATGAAAACCTTTCCGGAGATACGTTTCTCGGTCAAGATGAGATTAGGAGGACAGGAGCCTGACGAGTGGAGAGCGTTAGTGCCGTTGCTCAACGGTTCGTGTGTGACGCAGGTTACTTTGCATCCACGTATCGGAAAACAGCAGTACAAGGGAACGGTCGACCGGGAGGCGTTCCGGGCGTTCTATGAGGCTTGTGAGCTACCGTTGGTCTATAATGGCGATTTGCAGACGGTGGCCGACATCCGGGAGGTGTTGGAAGCATTCCCTCGGCTGAAAGGGGTGATGTTAGGAAGAGGCTTGTTGGCCAATCCGTCATTGGCCCTTGCTTTCCGGGAGGGAGAACTGTCGGAGGGCGAGTTAAAGGGTCGTGTAGCTCAGATGCACCGGCTGATGTACCTGCATTACCATCGGGTGATAGAAGGCGGAGAGGCGCAGCTGCTGGCCAAGCTGAAGACCTGCTGGGAGTACCTATTGCCGGAGGTGGACAAGAAACGGCGGAAGGCCATCTTGAAGAGCAATCGCCTGGACGGGTATCTGCGGGCAGTGGAAGAGGCGTTGCGGTGAAAGGTATGAAGAATTGAAAAGACTTAACTTTTTTTACAGAAGTAGGATGGTGATTTTGGTATTTCCATCTGTCTCTATTTGAAATGGAAATCGATTTGCACATGGGAAGAGACAGATTAAATATAGATGAGTTGTTCAAGTTTTATTATAGACCTTTGTGTTTGTATGCCACACATTATGTACAGGACGTAGAGACGGCCAAAGATATCGTGCAGGATTGCTTTTCGTCTTTGTGGGAAAAGATGAATGATGAAAAGTCCTGTGAGGTAAGTAATATGAAGGCTTATTTGTATGTGATGGTGAAGAACCGTAGCTTGGATTATTTGAGTCAGGAAAATCTGTTCAAATCGGGAGTCTCGTTTACGGATTTAGAGGAAACCTTGTTGGATGAGGAGGTGGAGGAACGGAGTGTGATGGAAGCGCGAATGTGGACTGCCATAGATGCCTTGCCTGAGCGTTGCCGTGAGGTCTTTCTTTTGCATAAACGGGATGGCCTGAAGTATCAGGAGATTGCTGAAAAGTTTCATATTTCGGTTCATACAGTCGACAGTCATATTCAGAAGGCATTTCGTTTGATACGTGAGGGGGCATATAAAGTCTATCTATTTTTCTTTAACTAAAATTCAGGGTTTTCAGGTAGTGATTTTGGGGCTTTCTATTGTCACATGATTAAAAATATAATATCACCAGAAACATGAATGAATTAGAAGAAAAATGCCTTCGTTTTGTGTTGAGGCATTATCAAAAGAATAAACTGGACACACGGCAGGCTTTGAAAGTTTTCAAGGAAAAGCATGCAGTGGTCGGAAGAACAGGTAGAAAGAACCGGTATTTCCTGACCTTATCCGGGCTGGCTGCGGCTATATTGTTGGCGTTTATTGTCTGGGTGGGCATATCTCCTGAGAAGCAGTGGACAGAACTGGCAGCATACGAACATGTAGTAAAGTACCAGTTGCCGGACAGTTCGGTCGTTACGGTATATCCCTATTCCTCTATTTGTTTCCGTACAAAGGATTACGCAGACGTATGTCGTGAAGTGAAATTGACGGGGAAGGCAGGTTTTAGGATAAAAAGAGATTGTACTCGTCCGTTTAAGGTAATAGGAAAGCTGTCTGAAGTTCAAGTGTTGGGTACTTGTTTCGTAATGGATGAAAGCCGTGCGGATACCGCATGGGTTCAGGTGGAATCGGGAAAAGTTCGTTTTTCAGTACTGGGTCAATCTGAAGGTCTGGAACTTCTGGCTGGAATGGAGGCACAAGTGGTAAAAGGTCAGCACGTTCCGCAAATCGTCCGTCGTCCGGATTCTGTAAAGAAAGGAAGTTTTGTGTTTGAGAATACTCCTCTTCCGAAAGTACTTGCAGTGCTTTCCCGTTATTATGGAGTAAAACTGGTAGCCGATCGGACAGACAAACGGTTGACAGCCAGTTTCGACGCACACAGTCTGGACGAAATCATCGAGATAATAGAAAAAGTATTAAAAGTGCATATTAAAAGACAAGTATGATGAGTACCTTGTGGACTGTGGCGGCTGTCTGTTTGTGTGTAGGGGGGCATCCTCGTTCAGAAACTTCTGAATTGAAGAAAGCAATCGTACAAATGCAAGACTTGTATCACGTGAATTTCGTCTATGATTCTTCTTTGGAAGTGATACGGTTATCGGGCATTTTTTCTTCTGGTAAGTCATTGAAGGAGAATCTGCAAACTGTCTTTTCCGGAACCGGAATCAAATGGGAGATAAAAGGCAGCTATGTCTTGTTGTTTAAATCGAGTCAGTACACTTTTTCAGGCCACGTGTGTCAGGATAATGGGGAATCACTCCTCAATGTCACGGTGTATGACCAGAATATGCATATCGGTACCTTGACGGATGAACATGGCTTTTTTAGTTTGACATTACCGGAAGGAAAGCATACTTTGCGTTTCTCTTATGTAGGTTATGAAGAGGTGGTGAAAGAACTGGACCTGCGTTCAGATTATTCTGGCACGATTTATTTGAAGGAAAGTTCCACTGCATTGGAAGGGGTAGTGGTAACGGCCGATTTGAATACTTCTCTTTTTACGACTCAGACTGGAAAGGTTTCGTTGACTCCAGCACAGTTGAATACGGAATTTTCATTGTTCAGTTCACCGGATTTAGTCAAGGCGATTCAGCAGCTTCCCGGGGTATCTGCTGGCACGGAACTGCTCTCCGGCCTTTATGTACATGGGGGAAAGAATGATGAAAACTTATTCTTATTGGACGGCATGCCTCTCTATCAGGTGAATCATTTTGGAGGATTGTTTTCTGCATTTAATACGGATATAGTGAAGAACGTGGATTTTTACAAGAGTGGTTTCCCGGCACGTTACGGAGGAAGGCTTTCGTCTGTGACAGATGTCCGTATGAAGGAGGGGGATTTAAAGGAATTTCACGGTACGGTATCGGTGGGGCTGCTGGACGGAAGACTGCGTTTCGAAGGGCCTGTCATAAAGGAAAAAACCTCTTTTGTGTTCGGTATGCGTCGGAGCTGGTTGGACGTGCTTTCTGCTCCTGCTTTGCGGATTGCCAATCGTTTCTTTCCCGAAGAAGACATCAATGCCCGTTATGCTTTTCATGATATCAATGCGAAAATCACACATCGGTTTTCCAATGAGAGCAGACTTTCTTTTAGTGCGTATTCTGGAAGAGATTTGTTTAAAATGAAGGATAAACAGCTTTTCCCGTCAGGAAATCCGCTCCATCAAGAGAAAGAACAGACCACGGATGAATACCATATCCGATGGGGAAATCTTTCTGCCGCGTTGTCATGGAATAATCAGTTCAATCATAAACTGACCGGTAATTTTTCTTTGGTATATGCCCGTAATCTGTCTAAGTACGACTTCAGGTCAGATGATAGTTTTGATAAAGGGGAAGATGATAAAGAATATTCCGTGGACCGGATGCAGAGGGACAGTTATTCTACTATTGATGACGTAGGTTTTCGCATGGATTTTCATTACCTTCCTACGGCGAGTCATCATGTTCGTTTCGGAAGCGATTACTTGTATCATATCTATTGTCCGCAGCATGCGCTATCACAGGATATAAGAGGTACGGAGGAAATGACGGATACGTTATTGTCATCCGTAGAGAGCCATTATAAGGGGAATGAATTCTCTTTTTATGCGGAAGACGATATGAAGCTGACCCGGGAGCTGCGGATAAATCTGGGGGGACGTTATACCATGTATCAGGTTTCGGGAGCAGTATATCATTCGCTGGAGCCGAGAATATCGGCAAGCTATCGTCTGTTCAGTCGTACCACTTTGAAAGTTTCCTATACCGAGATGAGTCAGTTTGCACACCAGTTATCCAATTCATATTTGAACCTGCCGACCGATTGTTGGGTCCCTTCTACCTCTCGTATACGTCCTATGCGTTCACGGCAGGTGGCAGGTGGTGTGTACATGGAATTTCCGTGGAGGTTACGCCTGGAGGTGGAAAGCTATTTCCGTACTACCAGCCGAATGTTGGAGTACGAGGCGGGAGGCAGCCTTACATTACCTGCCGGAAACTGGGAGCAGGTGGTACGGGTGGGAGACGGCAAATCGTATGGGTTGGAAACATCGCTGGTGTATCATGATGAGCGGAACCTCTTTCAGGCTGGTTATACTTTGTCATGGAGCAAGCAAAAGTTTGATGACTTTTATTCCGGTTGGTATCCCAGCAAGTTTGACAATCGTCATAAACTGAATCTGGTCTATCGTCGTAAATTCAGCCGTCGAATGGATGTATATGCAGCGTGGATTTATCGTAGTGGTGACCATGCGACGGTTCCTACACAGTATGTGGAAAATCCTTGCCTACCCGGTACCTCGCAACTGTCGGACTTAGAGCCGATGTATGGAAAACCTAACAATATTACTTTGCCTGCTTACCACCGGCTGGATGTGGGTATCAATTTCCGACGGACTACCAAGCGGGGATTCGAGCGAATCTGGAATGTGAGTATCTATAATGCCTATTGCCGCATGAATCCTTTTTATACTAAGATAGAACGGCAGGCCGACGGAAGTTTCAGAGGAAAGGCTATCGGACTGTTCCCGATAATTCCTTCTTTCAGTTACACTTTAAATTTCTGAATCGGTATGCATTGGAATGTTATTGATTTATGGATAAATAAATTTCTAAACGTCGTATTTATGCATTTAAACAAACAGAATCTCATAATAATACTTGCAGCCTTCAGTCTGTTGTCATCTTGTGTGTATCATTTTGACTTGGATGAAGTTTCAGAGATTCCTAAGTTAACGGTATATAGTTATCCGGGAAGTGGTGACACTACGGTGGTACGTCTTTCGTACAGTCTTCCGGTTCATGACAAAGGAAGGAGGATGTATGGATTAAAGGGCAGGAACATCCGCTTGGAAGTGAATGACCGTTCTGTTCCTTTGTGGTGGGCAGAGGATTCATTGCCGGGAGTCCCCGCCAAAAGTTATTATGTGGTACAGCCCTATGAGACGGGCGACCGTGTCCGGCTGACTGCTTCGGTAGAAGGGGTGAAAGCGGTGTCTGCCTTTACTATTATTCCTGCTCCTTTCCCTTTAAACGCTGTCAAAATAGAACGAAAACCCTCTGAGTTGAGTGTGCTCCAGCTTCAGATAAACTTTACTGACTATGCAGAAACTGAAAATTACTATGCGGTAACGGTCAAAGAAAGGGTAAAGTATTGGAAAGAGGGGACTTCGGAGGTGCATTATGGTGAATCGTCTTCTGCGTACATGGACTGGAGTGATGAGCCGATGTTGGATGCTTCTTCGGGTTTGGATGACATTTTTATGGGAAACTATGCGTACTATCAGAATCTGTATTTTTGGAGCGATGAGAAGATTCAGGGAAAGAATTACACACTTCGCTTGAATATGACTTACATACCTGATTACAAGACTTCTATTCAAGATGAAACCTTTATAAACAGAAAGCAATATAAGGTTTATTTATATAGTCTGTCCGAAGACTTCTATCGCTATTTGAAATCGCTTAATGCACAGAAGAATAATGAGCTGGGTAATGTGGAACTGGCTCCTATGCGGGCTACCTACACCAATGTGGAAAACGGTTTCGGGCTGGTAGGGGGGTGCCGCTTGCGGCAAACGGAGTGGATGGATATGTCTGAGCCTGAAACACGAGGCTGTCTCAAAATGAATTGAGATGGCCTCTGTCGTTTCATATCAGATTGAAG
>NZ_CABROP010000004.1:0-105604 GCF_902472605.1 uncultured Bacteroides sp. | reverse complement strand
AACACTTTGTGTATGAATTAGTTGGCTAATTTTATACTATTTACTGAATGTCCCTTTTTATGCACTAATTCTTCCAATGGACTTGTAAATAAGCTTGGAAACGGGTACCTTCCTGTACAGGAGTCAAGGGTAAATATCCATTTACGATTTTTCCCTCCTTCCATTCCAATGGATAGAGTTTCCTCATTCGCTGATGAAATGCAAGTGCCTCCCCGTCACGCGTATAATGTTCTACCACATACTCCCCTTCAGACAAAGAATGTACATACCTGTCATACAATATCCGAGAAAGTACCCCCATGTTCATACGCAGATTCACCTCTACACACGGATGAATCCGGAAACCGTCCTCCATACGGCAGACCATCATGTCCACTCCCAGATAACCTTGATAATTCCCGTCCAAGACTTTTTTCAACACCTCTTCCAGACGCTTCCTCAGCCGGTGTAATAAATCAGAAGATACAGAACGGGCCAGGACAGTTTCTATGGCCTCATTACTCCACAAGCGATTGGCCTTATAATTACCATGTACATCCGTATCAAAATAAGAATAGCCCACGAAGCGGACATCCCCTCTCTCATCCGAAAAGAATTCCATGGCAAAGTCTGCCACCTTATCATAAATAGGTTCTGCCATCAACACCCCCTGAACCTTTATTATTCGGGATGCCCACCCAGCCAGCTGCGTATTCCAACTCTCCGCTGAAACTTTCCAGAGCCCTCTTCCACTTCCCGACCAGGGAGCTTTCAGAATCACCTGTCGCCTTTCCTGTATAAAAAGCTCCACCTCTGAAAGATGGCTGCAAGCTTTCATCTCCCCACAGATTCCATCCCATCCGGAAAATGCCGGAAGAATTTCCAGACAACGCTGCCTGGAAGAAAGATACCTGAGCTGCTGCATCTTCTCCTTCGATGGCAGCAACGACTCCTCCACCCCTTCCTGACGTAATCGGTGAATCAGACAGGGTGTCCATCCCCAAGGACGATAACGCGCAGACAGCCATTCATCAGTCCAGTTCACCGCAGACAACACACGAGTCAACATCCTCCGTCCCTCTTCTTCTCGGCACACTTCAGTCAACTGCTGACGAAACAATTCCACTTGTTTCAGACAATCCACTTTCACTCCACACCCTTCGTCCGCAAACCATACCGGAAGTACTGACAAATCGGCAGCCATACGGATAATCTCTGCCGGTGCCTTATAATACGGAGTAAAGTTGGCCATTGCCATATCGTAGTCAGGATTGAACAAATATATAGCTGAATGCATACAAATCGGAATTAAAATATGACGCAAATGTACTGAAAATATAAACGTCAATATCGTTTCTCATGCTCAAAGTACCTCCCAAACAAGCCCTTTAACTGAAAATTTTTCAGAGGAACTAAACAAGTGTAACAAAAACACACGAAAAACATTTCAATTTGAAATAATATTCTAGTAAAAAACGAACAAACCGATAGCAGTTAAAATATAATACAAAAAAGAGAGCGATTTATTCAAATATATATCTAAAAGGAAGTACATTTGCATATCGAAAGACAAAAAGAAAGTAAAACATCAAAAGACAAAACAAAAAGACAATACCAAAAAGAGATAACAAACAACAACATTAACTAAAAACACGAAAGCAAATGAAAAGAATGTATCTCACCGGAGTTGCATTGCTCGCATTGGCAAGCACTCCAGCCATCTCGATGGCACAAGACAAAGTAGAAGCCAGCGTCGGAGCTGACCTTGTCAGCGGATATATCTGGCGTGGACAAGACTTGGGGAATGTCAGCATTCAACCTTCTGCCTCCGTGTCCTATAAAGGGTTTTCTCTTTCAGGATGGGGCTCTGTAGGTATTGACAAAGACGACATTTGACTTTGGGGTACAGCACCGGAGGATTCAGCGTATCGGTCACCGATTACTGGTTCAACAATGGTCCGCAGTACTTCCATTATGGCGCACACAACACAGCACATGTTTTTGAAGCACAGGTAGGTTATGATTTTGGAGTAGTAGCGGTCAACTGGTACACCAACTTTGCAGGAGCAGACGGAGTGAAAGCCAATGGCGACCGTGCATATTCATCCTACTTCAGTGTGGCAGCTCCCTTCAGACTGGGAGGTCTGGACTGGTCGGCCGAAATCGGAGCCACTCCATGGGAAACCAGCTTCTACAACAACGGAGCTACAGGATTTGAGGTATCCCACATCAGTCTGCAGGCCACAAAAGAAATCAAATTTACCGACTCCTTCTCACTTCCGGTATTTGCCCAGGCCATCTGGAATCCGGCCACAGAAGGTGCCTATTTTGTATTCGGACTCAGTTTTTAATTATAGAAACATAAATAGAGATAGGGATTAGCAATAGTAAGGTAAAAGAGATTATTACAGGATAACAAGAAACAACAATACAAAATACAAATACAACGTTATTATGAAGAAAATTGAAGCAATCATCCGTAGGACAAAATTCGAGGAAGTAAAGGAGGCACTTTTGGCCGCCGACATCGAATGGTTCTCCTACTATGAAGTAAGAGGTATTGGGAAAACCCGTGAAGGACGTATCTATCGTGGGGTGGTATACGACACCAGTTCCATTGAACGTATCCTGATTTCCATCGTAGTGCGGGAAAAGAATGTGGAAAAAACCGTACAGGCCATCTTGAAATCAGCCTATACCGGTGAAATCGGTGACGGCCGTATTTTCATTATCCCTGTAGAAGATTCCATCCGTATCCGTACAGGTGAACGTGGAGACATCTCGCTCTACAATGCCGAACAGGAAAAATAACCCGATTGGAGATTATGAACACAGGTATTAATTTAAAAGGTAAAAATCATGAAACTGTTTAAAAAAAGTATGCACGGCGCATACCGTAAAACTATCATACCCCTTTTCTTACTTCTTTTTCCATTAATTGCGGCTGCACAGACTTCTCCTGAAGAAGCAGGCACAGTCGACAAAATCTCAGAATTGTCTACCGGTATCAATACCGTTTGGATGCTGCTGGCAGCCATGCTGGTATTCTTCATGCAGCCGGGATTCGCCTTGGTAGAAGCCGGATTCACCCGCAGCAAGAATACAGCCAACATCCTGATGAAAAACCTGGTCGACTTTATGGTAGGTTCCATCTTGTTCTGGTTCATCGGATTCGGACTGATGTTCGGTGTAGGTGACGTATTCGGCACTCCTCACCTCTTCGATCTGGCAGCTATGGACAACATTATTCAGAACGGCCTGCCTATCGAAGGATTTCTGATTTTCCAGACCGTGTTCTGTGCTACTTCTGCCACTATCGTATCAGGTGCCATGGCCGAACGTACCAAGTTCTCCATGTATCTGGTCTATACCATAGCCATCAGTGTCTTGATTTACCCTGTATCCGGTCACTGGACATGGGGAGGAGGATGGCTCACCAACGCTGACCCAAGTTCATTCATGATGTCTTTCTTCGGCTACACCTTCCATGACTTTGCCGGTTCTACAGTAGTACACTCTGTAGGTGGATGGATTGCACTGGTCGGCGCGGCCATCCTTGGTCCCCGCCTGGGAAAATATGGCAAAGACGGAAAGTCAAAAGCTATCCCAGGACACAACTTGACACTCGCCTGCCTGGGTGTATTCATCCTGTGGTTCGGCTGGTTCGGTTTCAACCCAGGTTCACAGCTTGCCGCTGCTACTTCTGGTGATCAGACAGCAATCTCACATGTTTTCCTGACAACAAACTTGGCAGCCTGCACTGGAGGTATCTTAGCATTGGCAGTCAGCTGGATTAAATACGGTAAACCCTCACTGTCATTGACTCTCAACGGTATCCTTGCCGGATTGGTCGGTGTCACAGCCGGATGTGACATTGTCTCTCCTGCAGGTGCCGCTCTCATCGGAGCTATCTGCGGAACAGTTATGATCTTCTCAGTAGAATTCATCGAACACCGTCTGAAAATTGATGACCCAGTAGGTGCTTCTTCCGTACACGGTGTATGTGGTAGCCTTGGAACCATCCTTACAGGTTTGTTCGCTGTAGATGGAGGAACATTCTACGGAGGCGGTTTTGGATTCCTCGGTGCACAGATTTTCGGTGTTATCATCGTGGGCGGTTGGGCTGCCATCATGGGATACATCATCTTCAAAGTACTCGACAAAGTTCACGGCTTGCGTGTTCCGGCCAGAGTGGAAGAAGAAGGATTGGATATCTACGAACATGGAGAATCCGCTTATAACCATTAAAATAAACATTCACTACTAACTAATAAATAACCAATAAAAATTTACAGTAAAATGTCAACATTAAGATTCAGAGTAGTAGAAAAGGCCTTCCAGGCAAAACCGCTGGAAGTACCTGCTCCTAAAGAAAGACCGGGAGAATACTTTGGCAAATACGTATTCAACAGAGAAAAAATGTTCAAATACCTTCCTTCTACGGTATTTGCACGGCTCATCGATGCCATGGACAACGGTGCGGCTCTTGACCGCCAGATTGCCGATGCGGTAGCCGAAGGTATGAAACGTTGGGCCAGCGAACTGGGAGCCACCCACTATACTCACTGGTTCCAGCCGCTGACGGAAGGTACTGCTGAGAAGCACGACGCATTTGTAGAACACGACGGAAAGGGTGGCATGATGGAAGAATTCTCCGGAAAACTGCTCGTGCAGCAGGAACCGGATGCTTCTTCTTTCCCGAACGGTGGTATCCGTAACACCTTTGAAGCTCGTGGTTACAGTGCATGGGATCCTTCATCACCTGTGTTCGTAGTAGACGACACTTTGTGTATCCCGACTATCTTCATCGCTTATACCGGTGAATCACTTGACTACAAAGCACCGTTGCTGAAAGCTCTCCGCGCAGTCAACAAAGCTGCAGTAGACGTATGCCACTATTTCGATCCGAATGTGAAGAAAGTAATGGCTTACTTGGGATGGGAACAGGAATACTTCCTGGTAGACGAAGGCTTGTATGCTGCACGTCCGGACCTGTTGCTGACAGGACGTACTTTGATGGGTCACGAAGCATCTAAGAACCAGCAGTTGGAAGACCACTATTTCGGTGCCATCCCGACTCGTGTAGCTGCTTTCATGAAAGACCTTGAAATCCAAGCTCTTGAACTGGGTATTCCGGTAAAGACACGCCACAATGAAGTAGCACCGAACCAGTTCGAGTTGGCTCCTATCTTCGAAGAATGTAACTTGGCCGTAGACCACAACATGTTGATCATGTCACTGATGCGTAAAGTGGCACGTACTCACGGATTCCGTGTGCTGTTGCACGAAAAACCGTTCAAAGGTGTCAACGGTTCCGGTAAGCACAACAACTGGTCACTCGGTACAGATACCGGTACACTGCTGATGGCTCCGGGAAAGACTCCGGAAGAGAACCTGCGCTTCATCACCTTCATCGTCAACACCTTGATGGCAGTATACAAACACAACGGACTGCTGAAAGCCTCTATCATGAGCGCTACCAACGCACACCGTCTGGGAGCCAACGAAGCACCTCCCGCCATCATCTCTTCATTCCTGGGAAGCCAGTTGAGCAAAGTGCTTGACCACATGGAAGACAGTGCAACCGACGAATTAATTTCTCTGGGCGGCAAACATGGTATGAAGCTTGACATTCCGCAGATTCCGGAACTGTTGATTGATAACACCGACCGTAACCGTACTTCTCCATTCGCCTTCACAGGTAACCGTTTTGAATTCCGTGCGGTAGGTTCAGAAGCTAACTGCGCCAGCGCCATGATTGCCTTGAACACAGCCGTAGCTGAACAGCTCACTGAATTCAAGAAAGAAGTAGACGAACTGATTGAAAAGGGTGAACCAAAGATTTCTGCCATCATTCAGGTAGTCCGCAAATACATCAAACTGAGCAAGCCTATCCGCTTCGACGGCAACGGTTACAGCGACGAATGGAAAGCAGAAGCTGCCCGCCGTGGTCTGGACTGCGAAACCAGCTGCCCGGTTATCTTCGACCAGTACCTGACAGAAGACAGTGTACGCATGTTTGAATCAGCAGGCGTCATGACACGTAAGGAACTGGAAGCCCGTAACGAAGTGAAATGGGAAACTTATACGAAGAAAATCCAGATTGAAGCCCGTGTATTGGGCGACTTGGTAATGAACCACATCGTTCCGGTAGCCATTGAATATCAGAGCAAGCTGATTGACAATGTCTACAAGATGAAACAAATCTTCCCTGCAGAAGAAGCTGAAAAACTGTCTGCCGAGAACTTGGCTATCATCCGTAAGATTGCTGAACACACTTCTTACATCAAGGAACACGTAGACACAATGGTAGAAGCACGTAAAGTAGCTAACAAGATTACTGACGAACGTGCGAAAGCTGTTGAATATCACGACAAGATTACTCCGATGCTGGAACAGATCCGTTACCACATCGACAAGCTTGAACTGATTGTCGACGACCAGATGTGGACACTTCCTAAATATAGAGAACTGCTGTTCATCAGATAATCCACACCCTAAAGGATTATCTCTTATTTCTTATTGGTTGTTTGAGAAAGAGGCCGCGACCGTGGAGGTTGTGGCCTCTGTTATTTTTCACCACTACCCAATACTTGGTGTCATTTCGCATTCCAGCATATCAAGACAAGCAGCCAGTTCATTCGCCAGTTCCGGAACCAACCGACACATCTTTGCAGCCAATTTTATCATCATCGAACGACTACTGTCCGTTTCCTTTTTATCTACTGCATGGGTAAGGCAAAAATCAAACAAGTCCGTCCTGAAATTCTTAACCGTGGACAAGTCAATCAAAATAGAAAGCACAAGTCCTCGGCGTATCTTCAAATCAGCCTCCATTACTTGGTCTGCAATCTGATGGTAAAAGGGAGAAACATAAAGTCTCTTATCCTCTGTCGGTAAATGATAGAGTATCCATGCCACATTGGAAGCCACCCGGGCATCTTCCGCACAAAGCATAAGGTCACAAATTTTGCTGATACCAGCCTCATCATGATGCAACTCACGGGACAAAGCCATTACTTGCCACTTGGACAGCCTGTCATGCAAATGTTCCATTACTTGTTCGCTTTTTTTATACTATTGCGACAAATCTAAAAAATAAGCTCCAGAATAACAAACGGAAAGCAGTCTTCTTCTCGCAAAACAGACGTAAAAACAACCCATTTCAGACTCACTCCACCCTCCCTAAAAAACGCAAGTACGTTTTGTTTCGAACGCAAGTACGTTTCAAATAAAACGCAAGTACGTTTCAAATAAAACACAAGTGCGTTTCAAATAAAACACAAGTGCGTTTTTTCAAGCCCTCAGAATTCCTGAAAAATCTTTTTTTATTCAAAAAATATACAGTTTAAAAGGATTTTACTATCTTCGCCCACAAACTAACTAACCTAGCTAACCCATGTCTTCCTTCCAACATCACATCACCTTGTTGAAGTACTCCGGAGGAGTGCTGTCTCTACTTTTATGCATGCTTTTCTCATGCACTCCATCGTCTCATAAAGTGCCTTCCTCACAGACTGAGGAAACGAACCCTCAAACCGACAGCCTGCTGCAGTTCAAGATTTATCTGGAACAAGCCCGTATCAGCCGTTTCAAAGCAGATACCCTGGAAGAAAAACGCGCTTTAGAAGAAGCTGAAAAAATGGCCCGGTTCTTGAACGATTCAGCCTCATATGCTGACTTATGGCAGGAAAAAGCATTGTATTTTCTACCGCAGAATCCTGAAAAAGCCAAGGAGTATTTCCAAAAGGCACTGACCTACATGGCCTCCGGAACCTTGACAGCCACCGTACACAATGAACTTTATCTTTCACGCATCTACCTGGAACAAGGACAAGCGGACAGTGCATTCCATTATGTTGACAATGCCATCCACAATAACCTCTCCCACAAAGAGACGCCCATCCTGCACCTTCAAAAAGGATACATCTTTGCCTCCCTTCTGCAAGCTGATTCAGCCGTACATTATATCCTGCCTATTCTGCCCAATGTGTCCCTGAAGCAACGTACAGAAGCTTATCGCCGTCTGTTTGAAATGTACAGAAAAAAGAAAGACGTGAAACAGGAAAGCCACTATATGCGCAAATACATCCGTTCACACGACTCGCTGAGCACGGAGCGGAAGGAAATGGTCATCGGAAAAATACAGGATATGCAGGAATACAAACTGCAACGTGAACGGGCCAACAAGGCAGAAATGGAAACGGCTCACCACAAGCTGATCTTCTACCGGATTGTGGTGGCACTGGGACTGGTAATTCTGATTCTGCTACTATTACTCCACCGTATCCGCACGCACAAACAGAAGCTGACCGCAGAACTCAAGGAAACCCAATGGATGCGGATGGAAGAAAGTTTGAAACGGAAAGAGGCTGAAGTAGCACTGGCTCACGAACAGGAACGACTGAAACAGCAGGAAATTGACCGGCTACACAAAAGTGTGGAATATTACCAGCAACTGAATGCCATTACCCTTCCCTCACTCCTGCGGAAAAGAAACTCGCAAGGAGCCCTTCACCTGACAGAAGACGAATGGGAAATCATCCAGCAGAATACAGACACGTGCTTTGACCGCTTCACCACACGCCTGAAAGAACGCTATCCCCAACTCACGGAAGAAGAGCTACGCTTCTGCTGCCTGATAAAAATGAATCTGCCGCTGGCCATGCTGTCCGAAATCTACCACATAGCCAAGGGTAGTATCTCCCGCCGGAAAATGAGACTGAAAGAGAAAATGCACATTGAAAACATCAGTTTTGATGAGTTCATCGAGGCCTTTTAAGTACGATGTACATCAGAAAAACTATCAAGCACTTAGTAATCAATAATTTACATATAGACTGTGTACATCATTATTTGCTAATAGTTACGGATAGACGCTCTATCTTTGCCACCGTAAATCTAACCCAAACATGTGCAAATTTATGAATGTAAAACAACTCTTTTGTTGGATGATGTATGGCTTATTGGTTTTCTTCACTGCGGGATGCAGTGGAGAAAACTCTGAAGATTTGCCAGACAACGTATCAGTCTATCAGAAATATCTGGTCGCTTTTTCCGACTCACAACCTACGCTGGCCTATGCCCATTTTTCACGGGAAAAAGACACTCCCCTGAAAGATATCAGACTGACAGGAGGCTCATCTGTCAAGGCAAACGGCAAGGATATGGAATTCAACACTTTGGACAGAAACGCCATTTTCGGTTATTCTTATTTCGTCTCACTCGGAAAAGACGAAACAGTGTCGTTCGCGTTCCAGCGTACCCAACAAAAGGAAACGCGCATGTGGGTCAACTATGCCTATAAAGAATGGATCAACCCCATACATATACCTTCCACACGCACCACGGTGACCAATCAGGAAATGATAGGATGGACGGGAGAAAAAATAGCGGCCAATGAAGAACTGGAGGCCACGCTGGATAACCCCAACCACCAGGAAGAATATACCGTATATTATGGAACCCTGAACAAAAGCCGCGACGGAGTTTCTTTCGATAAGGTGCCCAAAGGAAAATATATGCTGACGTTAAAAAGAAGCATAAAACTGGAAACCAAAGACAACGATACTCCCGCCAAAGGAGAAATCGTATTGGTCTTCTATGACAAGAAAGAAGTGATCGTTGAAGAACAAACTGAATAAAAGAAAAGGCAGCAGAATAAAAATTCTGCTACCCTTATAACCCTGGCTATATCCCTAATTCCACAGGTGTATGGACTCCTATGAAGAAAATCACAACTTCCCCCTTTGGAGTCTTTATCCTTTGATAATCTCTCTGGGATACACCTTCTCTAACCTTGACCCTTACTCTCTGGCGTCCGGGAAATTGTTTTCGATGGAAAACAAGCCCCATCCCGGGAAACGCCCATTTTTTCATTCACTCTCTCGATTGGGATAGGCTGGCGGTTTTAGGAACTGGGTCGGATTAACGTCCGGCCCAGTTTTTTATTCTACTCATTGCTTCCTGGCAGTCTTCGCGATTACCGAAAGCGGTCAAGCGCAAAAAGCCTTCTCCGCTGGGTCCGAAACCTACTCCAGGAGTACCCACTACATTCACTTCGTGAAGCAACATATCGAAGAAGCTCCATGAATCCAGACCTTCCGGTGCTTTCACCCAGATATAAGGTGCATTGACACCACCATAGAGGGTAAATCCGGCACCCTGCAGACCTTCACGCATCAGGCGGGCATTCTCCATATAGTATTCAATGGTTTCCTTGATTTCCGCCTGACCTTCGGGAGTATAGATGGCCTCGGCACCCCGCTGGGTAATGTAGCTGGTTCCATTGAACTTCGTACACTGACGGCGGTTCCACAAATGGTTCAGGGCGACCAGTTCACCAGAAGTCGTCATGGCCTTCACTTCTTCCGGTACCACGGTATAACCGCAACGTACACCGGTAAATCCGGCAGTCTTAGAGAAGCTGCGGAATTCTACCGCACAAGAACGGGCTCCTTCAATCTCATAAATGGAATGAGGCACATCGGCTTCGTGGATGTAAGCTTCATATGCTGCATCATATAAAATCAGTGCCTTGTGCTCCAATGCGTATTCTACCCACTTCTGCAATTCAGCCTTCGTCAATGTGGTTCCGGTCGGATTGTTCGGATAGCACAGGTAAATCATGTCTACCGGTTCTGTGGGAAGAGACGGCACAAAATGATTTTCTGCCGTACAGGGCAAATAAGTCAAGTTGCTCCACTGGCCGTTTGCTTTCAGGTCACCAGCGCGTCCGGCCATGACATTGCTGTCGATATATACCGGATATACCGGGTCGGTCACGGCTACCTTGTTGCCTGTACCAAGAATATCGCCAAAGTTACCCGTATCGCTTTTCGCTCCATCGCTCACAAAGACTTCCGTAGGACGCAATTCAATTCCTCTCGGCTGATAATCATGAGCCAGAATAGCCTGAATCAAGAAATCATATCCTTGTTCGGGACCGTATCCATGGAAAGTAGCCGAACTGGCCATTTCGTCTACGGCATGGTGCATGGCCTTGATGGAAGCTGGGGGCAGCGGACGAGTCACGTCGCCAATTCCCAGGCGGATGAGTGCGGCCTCCGGATGGGCTGTTTTAAACGCATTTACTTTTTGGGCTACGCTCGAAAACAAATAATTTCCGGGCAATTTAATGAAGTTTTCGTTAACTTGTATCATGTGATGTTTTGTCTTACTCTTTTAATTCTATTGTTCCGTCAAATACTTTGACCGCAGGACCGGTCATATACAAATGGGCTCCCTCTCCTTTCCAGTCGACCGTCAGCTTACCCCCGTCCATACAAATAGTAGCATGATCGCCGCATCTGCCGGTGAAAGCTGCTGCAACCGCAGTGGCACAAGCACCTGTGCCGCAGGCCTGCGTAATGCCGGAGCCTCTCTCCCACACCCGCATGCGGATGGTTTCCTTGTCCAGCACCTGGGCAAACTCCACATTTACCCGGTCGGGGAACAGCGGATGATGCTCAAGCACCGGTCCTACTGTGGCCAGATCCACCTCTTCCATCTTCTCCACGAAGATGACCAGATGCGGATTTCCCATGGATACAGCAATTCCCTTCTGATAAGGATAAGACTCACCTAAATCCACCGGATGAATATCGGCTGGAATACCCATATCGACCCGTACGCTCTCCACTTTCCCGTCATTTACTTGCAAATGAAGTTCCTTGATTCCGGAAAGCGTATCCAAAAGGATGTCTGTTTTTGTAGTCAGTCCGTATTCGTATAAATACTTTCCGATGCAGCGGCTGGCGTTTCCACACATCTTGGCTTCCGAACCGTCGGCATTGAAAATGCGCATGCTGAAATCAGCCTTGTCTGAGGCACCTATCAGCACCAGTCCGTCACTACCTATCCCCGTATGAGGACGGCTCCACTCAATTGATTTTTCTTCAGGGTTCGTCAATGGGTATTTCATCGTATTCACATAGATGTAATCATTACCCAAACCGTGCATCTTTGTAAATTCAATCTTCATAAAAATTTGCTTAGTTTTTATATCCTTCTTCGTGCACATCGGCCACTGCACGTCCGCTCGGCTCATTGACATTTGCGAAAGCCTTGTCCCATGCCAGTGCTTCTGCCGTAGAGCAGGCTACACTCGGCACACTCGGTACACTCTTGGCCGCACTGTC
The DNA here is from genome assembly GCF_902472605.1 of uncultured Bacteroides sp. Taxonomy (GTDB): domain Bacteria; phylum Bacteroidota; class Bacteroidia; order Bacteroidales; family Bacteroidaceae; genus Phocaeicola. Next base: position 93,485 of record NZ_CABROP010000004.1, on the reverse strand, counting down.
GCTCGGAAAATGTTCCTCGAAGATGGAACGGTAGTAATATTCTTCTTTGTTACGTGGAGGATTGATGGGGAAACGTTCAGCTGCATGAGCCATCTGTTCGTCGGACACCTCTTTGGAAGTAAATTCCTTCAGCGTATCAATCCAACTGTATCCCACTCCGTCACTGAACTGTTCTTTCTGACGCCATGCCACGCTCTCAGGCAGCATGTCGGAAAAGGCCTCGCGCACAATCTTCTTCTCGATGGTCTTTCCCGGACACATCTTGGCTTTCGGGTTCAAACGCATCGCGATATCCAAGAACTCTTTATCCAAGAAAGGCACACGTCCTTCCACTCCCCAGGCGGCCAATGCCTTATTGGCCCGCAAACAGTCGTACAGATAAAGTTTTGACAACTTACGCACAGTCTCTTCATGGAAAGCTCGTGCATCGGGAGCCTTGTGGAAGTAAAGATAACCGCCGAAAATTTCATCAGCTCCTTCTCCACTAAGCACCATCTTGATACCCATACTCTTGATGACACGAGCCAGCAAATACATCGGAGTAGACGCACGGACGGTAGTCACATCGTAGGTTTCAATGTAATAAATCACATCGCGAAGGGCATCGAGTCCTTCCTGAATGGTATAATGAATTTCGTGGTGTACCGTACCGATATAGTCGGCCACTTCACGCGCCTTGGCCAGGTCGGGTGCTCCTTCCAGTCCGATGGCGAATGAATGAAGCTGGGGCCACCAAGCAGCCATCTGTCCGTCAGTTTCTACACGGCGGGCTGCATAACGCTTGGCAATGGCAGAAATAACAGAGCTGTCCAGACCACCTGAAAGCAATACGCCATAAGGCACATCACTCATCAGCTGTCCGCGAACTGCCTTTTCCAGTCCTTCACGCAGGGCACTCACTGAAGCCGGCGCATCGGCCACTGCCTCATAGCTAGTCCAGTCACGCTTGTACCAACGTACCATCTTGCCTTCCTTGCTGGAATAATAATGTCCCGGCAGGAAAGGTTCATAGCGTTCACAAAATCCCTCCAGCGCTTTCAGTTCGCTGGCACAATATACTTTTCCATCGCTGTCATAACCGATGTAAAGAGGAATTACTCCAATCGGGTCGCGGGCAATCAGGAACTCATCCTTCTCTGAATCATAAAGAACAAATGCAAAAATACCATTCAGTTCTTCCAAGAAGTTAATGCCATGATCCCGGTAAAGCGCCAGAATCACTTCACAATCGCTACCGGTCTGGAACTCATACTTACCCGCATATTGTTTACGGATGTCGCGATGATTGTAAATCTCGCCATTGACAGCCAGTACAACCTTCTTGTCGGGTGAATACAACGGCTGTCCCCCGCTCTCCGGGTCGACAATTGACAAACGTTCATGAGCCAGAATAGCTGACCCTCCGCAATAAATTCCACTCCAGTCGGGTCCGCGGTGACGAATCTTACGAGCCATCGCCAAGGCTTTTCCACGTAATTCTGGAGTTTGTTGTTTAATATTTAAAATAGCTGCAATGCCACACATAATCGTTCTATTTATATTTTGTATGAAAATCTATTATTTCCGGCTCAGATAAGCATCAATGTCGGCAGCTGCTTTACGTCCGCCTGCGATACATTTTACTACCAGGCTGGCTCCCGTAGCAGCATCACCTGCCACAAACACATTCTCCGGGAACTCCGGCTGTACCGGACGAAGGAAGCCCATGGCCAACAATACCAACTCAGCTTTCAACACTTCTTTCTTGCCAGTCGGCTTCATGACCGGACGTTCGCCTTCTGCACCCGGAATCCATTCAACCTCTTCTACTTCCACTCCGCAAACTTTTCCATCCTTTTCCAGGAAACGATTGGAAGTCAAGCTCCAGCGGCGTACACAACCTTCTTCATGGCTGCTGCTGGTCTTCAGCACAATGGGCCACTGCGGCCACGGAGTTTTCGGATTATAACCTACCGGCGGTTTCGGCATGATTTCAATCTGTGTCACGCTAAGTGCTCCCTGACGGTTGCTGGTACCGATACAGTCACTACCGGTATCTCCACCGCCAATAACCAGCACATTCTTTCCTTTGGCACTGATGCGTTCATCTTTCGGAATCTGCTGACCGGCCAGCACACGGTTCTGCTGTGCCAGCATCTCCATGGCAAAATGGATACCTTTCAGTTCACGGCCCGGGATGTTCAAATCACGTGCCTGCGGCGTACCCGTACAAACGCAATATGCATCGAAACCTTCAGGCAGATGAGTGACATCAATATCGGTATTTACCTGGAAAGTAATTCCTTCTGCTTCCATTACCGCAATACGACGGTCAATGACCGACTTACTGAGCTTAAAGTTCGGAATACCGAAACGCAACAGTCCGCCTACATATTCCAGCTTTTCAAAGACTGTGACCGTATATCCTTTTTGGTTCAACTGGTTGGCTGCAGCCAGTCCGGCAGGACCGGAACCGATGACGGCTACCGATTTCCCATTCCGCTTATACTGACGAGGCTGTACGTAGCCTTCACGGAAGGCTGCTTCAATAACAGCTGCTTCATCCTCACGGATTGTGACCGGCGCATCCATACTCAGTTTCAATACACAACTTTTTTCGCACAATGCCGGACAAATACGTCCGGTGAACTCCGGAAAGTCATTGGTTTCGGAGAGTATTTCATAAGCTTCTTTCCATTTTCCCTTGTAAATGGCATCCTGGAACTCAGGAGGGCGATTGCCCAGCGGACAAGCCCAGTGGCAGAAAGGCACCCCGCAATCCATACACCGCGATGCCTGCAACTTACGCTCACTTGTGTTCAACGTCTGTTCCACTTCACTGAAGTCTCTGATACGGTCGTGTATCGGACGATATCCGGCTTCTTGTCTGGGAACGGTCAGAAATGCTTTTGGATTTCCCATATATATAGTTTTTTACTGTTCAACAATTAATCAATAGTCACGCTGTACTTCTGCAATTTTCTGCTGCAATTTCCGCATCTGTTCCTCTGCCAGAACTTTCTTGTACTCAATCGGAGTTACCTGTATGAATTCTTCCACATAATGTCCCCAGTTATCGAGCATCGTACGAGCCAGCTGGGAACCTGTATACAGGTAGTGCTGACGAACCAGTTCATGCAGTTCCTTGCGGGCAGTAGCATCTTCCAGCAAAGAAAGTTCTACCATCTCCATGTTGCAGAAATAATCGAAGTTGCGGTCTTTATCCCATACGTAAGCCACACCGCCACTCATACCTGCGGCAAAGTTACGTCCGGTCTTACCCAAGACTACCACACGTCCACCGGTCATGTATTCACAGCAGTGGTCGCCCACTCCCTCTACTACAGCAATGGCTCCGGAATTACGTACAGCAAAACGTTCACCCACGCATCCGTTGATGTATACTTCACCGCTGGTAGCACCATACAACAAGGTATTACCTGCAATCACATTGTTTTCTGCCAAGAAGTTACTTCTTACAGGTGGCTGTACGGAAATGTGTCCGCCGCTCAAGCCCTTGCCCAGGTAGTCGTTGGCTTCACCTTCCAGCTTGAAGCTGACACCGTGTGGCAGGAAGGCACCGAAACTTTGTCCGGCCGAACCTTTGAACTTCACCTGAATGGTCTGTGCCGGCAAGCCAGCCTGACCATATTTGGCAGCTACCGCTCCTGACAACATCGCACCTACCGAACGGTCCGTATTGGAAATGGCATATTCCAACGATACTTCCTTACGGTTTTCCAATGCTTCACGTGCGGCAGCCAGCATGCTGACATCCTTCACATTTTCAATCTCGTGACGCTGTTCGGTCACATTATGCAGAGCAGCTCCGTTGTCTACCTTATGCAACAGTTTGCTGAAATCAAGCAACGAAGCTTTTTCGTTGGTAGTCGGACGTATTTCAATCAAGTCTGTACGACCTACGATATCTTCCAGACGAGAGAATCCCATTTCTGCCAAATACTCACGCACCTCCTGAGCCAGGAAGCGGAAGAAATTAACTACATAACGGTAATGGCCACGGAAGTGTGCCCGCAGCTGCGGATCCTGTGTAGCCACTCCCACCGGACAAGTATTGGCATGACACTTACGCATCATCACACAACCCAATACAATCAGTACGGAAGTTCCGAATCCGAACTCTTCTGCACCCAGCAAAGCCATGCTGATAATGTCTCGTCCGGTCTTCAACTGACCGTCGGTCTGCAAACGTACCTGACCGCGAAGACCATTAAGTACCAACGTCTGCTGTGTCTCGCTCAATCCGATTTCCGGAGAGATACCAGCATAACGCATGGAAGAGGCAGGAGAAGCTCCTGTACCACCTTCTGCTCCAGAAATGACAATCAAATCGGCCTTGGCTTTTGCCACACCGGCAGCAATGGTACCGATACCACTTTCAGCCACCAGCTTCACACTGATTTTAGCTTTCGGATTGACATTCTTCAAATCGAAGATCAGCTGTGCCAAGTCTTCAATTGAATAGATATCGTGATGAGGTGGAGGTGAAATCAAGGAAATACCCGGAATTGAATGACGGGTCTTGGCAATCACTTCGTTGACCTTGAAGCCCGGCAGCTGTCCACCTTCACCCGGCTTGGCACCCTGAGCCACCTTAATCTGAATTTCTTGGGCATTTACCAAGTATTCAGTCGTGACACCAAAACGTCCGGAAGCCACCTGTTTGGTCTTGCTGCACAAAGAGATGCCGTCGTAAGTTTCATGGAAACGCTCAGAATCCTCACCTCCTTCACCCGTATTACTGCGTGTGTTCAGCTTGTTCATGGCCAAAGCCATCGCTTCATGAGCTTCCTTGCTGATAGAACCGAATGACATGGCTCCTGTCACAAAGTGTTTCACGATTTCTTCTACCGGCTCTACATCGTCCAATGGAATCGGGTTACGACGGAAAGTGAAGAAGTCACGCAAGAAAATCGGACTTTCCTTCTCGTCTACCCGACGAGTATATTCTTTAAATTTGGCATAGCTACCTAAGCGAGTAGCCAGTTGCAGGGCACTGATGGTTTCCGGATTCCATGCATGTTTTTCTCCATCCTTACGGTAAGAGAACTGTCCGATATAAGGCAGCAAATCGCTCACCTCTTCTTCTTCAAAACCTGCATCATGGAATGCCTTGTAATCTTTGGCAATACTTTCCAGTCCCACACCTCCGATAGAAGAAGAAGGTGTACCGAAATAAGTAGAAAGGATTTCACTGCCCAGACCCACAGCCTCGAAAATCTTGGCTCCACGGTAAGAACGTATCGTACTGATACCCATCTTACTCATCACCTTGTAAAGTCCCTTGCAAACAGCCTTGATATAATTCTTTTCTGCCGTTTCATAGTTCAGCTGTACATCGCCCTTCTTTACCATGTCGTCCAAGATGGCAAATACCATGTACGGATTGATGGCGCTGGCTCCGTATCCTAACAGTAGAGCGGCATGCATCACCTCACGGATTTCACCGCTTTCTACAATCAACGCGGTCTGTACACGTTTCTGTACGGAAATCAAGTGATGGTGTACGGCACTTACTGCCAGCAAAGAAGGAATAGCGGCATAAGTCTTATCAATTCCACGATCCGAAAGAATGACATAATTTACACCTTCATCTACGGCTGCTTCTGCCTTCTTACATAAGTCGTTCAACGCTTCACGCAAGCCTTCGGCCCCCTTCGCAGCCTCAAACAGCATCGGAAGTTTTACAGTCTTGAAACCTTTGTAGCGGATGTTACACAAGATATCCAACTGTGTATTGTTCAAGATAGGATGCGGCAAACGCACCATCTTACAATGTGATTCGCTCGGCAACAGAATGTTCGTACCTACCGCACCAATGTATTCAGTCAACGACATTACCAGTTCCTCGCGAATCGGGTCGATAGGCGGATTGGTTACCTGCGCAAACTGCTGGCGGAAATAGTTGAACAACACCTGAGGCTTGTCCGACAATACAGCCAACGGGGTATCATTACCCATGGAAGCAGTCGGTTCTGCTCCGTTCATACACATCGGAGTCAGTGTGCGCTCTATATCTTCACGCGTAAAGCCAAAAGCCCGCAGATGACGCTCATAATCTGGCACAGAATTAGAAATCTTACGTCCACTACGCAGCGTATCCAATTCGATACGGTTAGTAGAAAGCCACTGACGATAAGGTTTGGCTGCTGCCAACTGGTCTTTCAATTCGCCATCGTAATAAATACGTCCTTCCTGGGTATCGACCAGCAAAATCTTACCCGGCTGAAGACGGCCTTTCTCCTTGATTGCCTCCGGTTCAAAATTGATGACACCAGCCTCACTGGCTACCACCATCATGTCATTCTTGGTAATCAGGTAACGTGCCGGACGCAATCCGTTACGGTCCAGCATACCTCCGGCATAACGTCCGTCGCTGAACAGCAAAGCTGCCGGTCCATCCCAAGGTTCCATCAAAATAGAGTGGTATTCATAGAAAGCCTTCAAATCTTCGCTGATCGGATTCTTGTCATTGAAGGATTCCGGTACCAGCATTGCCATGGCGTGGGGCAAGCTTAAACCAGACATGACGAAGAATTCCAACACATTGTCAAGTGAAGCACTGTCACTCATTCCCGGCTGGATAATCGGGCCAATTTTTTTCACATCGCCCAGCAAAGGAGTGGAGAGCACACTTTCACGGGCTTCCATCCATCCGCGGTTTCCACGAATGGTATTGATTTCTCCGTTGTGTGCCAGCAAACGGAACGGCTGTGCCAAACTCCAAGTAGGAAATGTATTCGTACTAAAACGAGAATGCACAATGGCCAGTCCACTGGTAAAGTATGGTTGAGTGAGGTCCTGGAAATATTCACGCACCTGCACAGAAGACAACATACCTTTATATATAATGCTCTTGCTGGACAAAGAAACAATATAAAAATCTTTATGATGTACACGACGTTCAATCTTCTTGCGTACTATATATAAGGTACGTTCGAAGTTCTCCAAATCGGTGGCTCCGGTGATAAACACTTGTTTGATGTCCGGTTCTGTTTCCTGCGCACTCTTTCCCAAAATGGATGAATTCACCGGCACAGAACGCAAATGCATCAATGACAAGCCTTCACGTTCCACCTCTTCTATCATGATACTTAAAATGGATTCTTGTTCTTTCAAATCTTTTGGAAGGAACACCAAACCCGTACCATATTTACCTTTTTCCGGAACTGGAATTCCTTGCAGCAGAATGAACTCGTGCGGAATCTGCAACAGAATACCCGCACCATCGCCCGTCTTATTATCTGCTCCTTCCGCACCACGGTGTTTCATATTTTCCAACACCTTCAGAGCGGCATCCACTAAATCATGCGATTTATTACCGTGAATGTCTACAATCATTCCTACACCACAAGCATCATGCTCGTACTCCGGATGATAAAGGCCGGAAGAAGCCGGACGACTTTCCGCGACTTCTGCTTTTTCTTCTTTCTTCATAAAATCTCCTGCTATCCTCATTTTGTCTTTCTTATTTAGCACCTAATTCACTATTTTCATTCTATTTGTCCACAAAAATAAGAATATTACTTCCGATATGACACTTTCAGGCAAATTTTCATAGCAATATTTTCCTCATCACATAGAGAGCCTTTCAATTTATATAAATAAGCATAGAAAAAATATCAATATAAAACCGAATATAATTGTTTTTATTACAATTATAAAATCAGGAAAGAATAAATCTATTTTTTCATCTACATGCATTTAGGGTTTTAAGAATTGTCTGTTATTTTGTAAAAGGAAAATTTTTCAATAATAGGAACCCAATAATAAATGGAAACATTAAAACATGAATGTGGCGTAGCCCTTATACGGCTTTTGAAACCACTGGAATATTATCAGGAAAAATATGGCACGTGGATGTATGGCTTGAACAAGCTGTACTTATTGATGGAAAAACAACATAACAGAGGACAAGAAGCAGCGGGATTAGCCTGCGTAAAACTACAAGCCAACCCCGGCGAAGAATACATGTTCCGTGAACGAGGATTAGGGGCCGGAGCTATTACTGAAATTTTCAATAATGTACATCAGCAATACAAGGATCTGACAGAAGAGCAACTGCACGATGCGGAATTTGCCAAAAAATGTCTGCCTTTTGCAGGTGAACTTTACATGGGGCACCTCCGCTACTCTACCACAGGCAAAAGCGGAATCTCTTACGTACACCCCTTCCTGCGCCGCAACAACTGGCGGGCCAAAAACTTGGCATTATGCGGAAACTTCAATCTGACCAATGTCGATGAAATCTTTGCTGAAATTACTGAAGCCGGACAACATCCGCGGAAATACGCCGATACCTATATTATGTTGGAACAGGTGGGCCACCGTCTGGACAGAGAGGTAGAACGCCTCTACAACCAATGCAAGGAAGAAGGACTGAAAGGCATGGACATCACTCATGCCATCGAAGACCGGATTGACCTGACCAACGTGCTGAAAACATCTTCCCCAAAATGGGATGGTGGATATGTAATCTGTGGAATGACGGGAAGCGGTGAAGCCTTCGCCGTACGCGACCCGTGGGGCATCCGTCCGGCATTCTGGTATCAGGACGATGAAATCATGGTATTGGCATCGGAACGTCCGGTAATTCAAACTGTTTTGAATATTTCAGCAGAAAGCATCCATGAACTGATGCCGGGACAAGCCCTCTTAGTAAACAAGAAAGGACAACTCCGCCTGGCACAAATCAACAAACCGGCTGTTGTAAAACCCTGCTCATTCGAAAGAATTTATTTCAGCCGCGGAAGTGACATTGACATTTACCGTGAACGAAAGAAATTAGGAGAAATGCTGACAGAGCCTATTCTTTCAGCAGTAGGACACGACATCGCACATACCGTCGTTTCTTTCATCCCCAATACGGCAGAAGTAGCTTTCTACGGAATGCTGCAAGGACTCGACAATTACCTGAACAAACAAAAAATCAAAGAGATAGAAGCACTCGGGCACAAGCCTGACCATCAGGAACTGGAAAAAATCCTGTCACAGCGTATCCGCAGTGAAAAAGTAGCCATCAAAGATATCAAATTGAGAACCTTCATTGCAGAAGGTAACACGAGAAATGATTTGGCCGCACATGTGTACGACATTACTTATGGCAGCTTAGTTCCCAAGGAAGACAACTTGGTCATCATTGACGACAGTATCGTACGTGGTACAACCTTGAAACAAAGTATCATCAGCATTCTTGACCGTCTGGAACCAAAGAAAATTGTCATTGTTTCTTCGTCACCTCAGGTTCGCTATCCGGACTACTATGGTATCGACATGGCCAGCATGGAACAATTCATCGCCTTCAAGGCAGCCATTGCCTTGTTGGAAGAACGTGATATGCAACACGTCATTGAGTATGCCTACAGAAAATCAAAAGAACAGTTGGCTTTGCCGAAGGAAAAGATGCGCAATTACGTAAAAGAAATTTATGCACCTTTCACCGATGAAGAAATTGCCGAAAAGATTGCCGACCTGCTGACTCCTGCAGGTACACGGGCAAAAGTTCAAATTGTATACCAGACTTTGGATGGCTTGCACGAAGCTTGTCCGGCTCACCCGGGAGACTGGTACTTCAGCGGAGACTATCCTACTCCAGGAGGGACCAAGCAGGTGAACAAAGCCTTCATCAACTGGGTAGAAGAGAACTACCAATTTTGACAAACAGACAATAGAGCTCTATTAATACACCTTAAAAGCATCTTTGTTTTTCAATCCGAAAAGCAAGGATGCTTTTACATTTATGTTCCTTTTTTCTCTACCAATGGCGGACAAAAAAAGACTCAAAAAATCTTTTTTAAAAAATGAATTTTTGACAACTCCAGTTTGCAATATTATGAAGTATTCGTATCTTTGCAGCGTAGAAAAAGAATTCATGGAAGCATTTTACAGAACACATAGCTATTTGGTAGAACATACCAACGCCCCTGTACGTCGTGACCTGATGGACGAGATTGACTGGAACGACCGATTGATTGGCATCAAAGGTACAAGAGGAGTAGGAAAAACCACCTTTCTTTTACAATATGCAAAAGAAAAATTCGGAACAGACCGTTCATGCCTGTTCGTCAACATGAATAATTTCTACTTTTCAGAATACAGTCTGGTGGATTTTGCAGGAGAATTCGTCAAACGAGGCGGAAAAGTACTGCTCATCGACCAAGTGTTCAAACTTCCCAACTGGAGCCATGACCTCCGCACATGTTACGAAAAGTATCCGCAACTTAAAATCGTATTTACCGGTTCATCAGTCATGCGACTGAAAGACGAAAACCCAGAACTGAACGGCATCGTCAAATCGTATAACTTGCGAGGATTCTCTTTCCGTGAATTTCTGAATCTACAAACAGGAAATCATTTTTCACCTTACACACTCAATGAAATCCTGCAAAACCATGAGCACATCGTAAAAACGATTCTGCCTCACATCAACCCGCTGAATTATTTTCAGGACTACATTCATCATGGTTTCTACCCTTTCTTCCTGGAAAAAAGAAACTTTTCGGAGAACCTGCTGAAAACCATGAATATGATGATTGAAGTGGACATTCTTCTCATCAAACAAATTGAACTGAAATATCTGTCTAAAATCAAAAAATTACTATATTTGCTCGCCGTAGACGGACCGGTTGCACCGAATGTCAGCCAGCTGGCCAGTGAGATACAAACCTCGCGTGCTACGGTCATGAACTACATTAAATACCTGGCAGATTCGCGACTCATCAACATGGTTTATCCCAAGGGGGAAAGCTTTCCGAAAAAGCCCGCCAAAATCATGATGCACAACACGAATCTAATGTATAGCATCTATCCGGTAAAGGTGGAAGAGCAAGACGTACTTGAAACCTTTTTTGTCAATACATTATGGAAAGACCATAAGGTAAACAAAGGAGAAAAAGGCACCTCTTTCATCGTAGACGATACCCTTCATTTCCGGATATGTGGAGAAGGCAGTAAATACAGAAGCAATCCGAATATTTACTATGCCATGCACAAAATGGAAATAGGACACGGCGACCAAATACCTTTATGGCTGTTTGGCTTTTTATACTGATAACAACATAACTGTATTACTCAATATTTAATTAGTAATTGTATGACTAAACAAAAAAAATTCATCACTTGTGATGGTAATGAAGCTGCTGCTCACATTTCGTACATGTTTACGGAAGTAGCTGCTATCTACCCTATCACTCCGTCATCTACCATGGCTGAGCATGTAGATGAATGGGCTGCCGCAGGTCGTAAAAACATCTTCGGCGAAACTGTATTGGTTCAGGAAATGCAATCTGAAGGTGGTGCTGCCGGTGCAGTACACGGTTCTCTTCAGGCTGGTGCATTGACAACTACTTATACTGCATCTCAGGGTCTTCTGTTGATGATCCCTAACATGTACAAAATAGCAGGTGAGTTCTTGCCATGTGTATTCCATGTATCTGCACGTACATTGGCTTCTCATGCACTGTGTATCTTCGGTGATCATCAGGATGTAATGTCTTGCCGTCAGACTGGCTTTGCTATGTTGTGCGAAGGTTCAGTACAGGAAGTTATGGATTTGGCTGGTGTAGCTCACTTGTCTACAATTAAATCTCGTGTTCCGTTTGTGAACTTCTTCGATGGTTTCCGTACTTCTCACGAAATCCAGAAGATTGAAAAGCTGGATAACGAAGATTTGGCTCCGCTTATCGATCAGAAAGCTTTAGCTGAATTCCGTGAACGCGCACTTAGCCCTAACAAACCGGTTGCTCGCGGTATGGCTGAAAACCCGGATCACTTCTTCCAGCACAGAGAATCAGGTAATCCGTTCTATGATGCAGTTCCTGCTATCGTAGAAGAATATATGAACGAAATCAACAAGATTACAGGACGTAACTACGGTCTGTTCGACTACTATGGTGCGGAAGATGCAGAAAACATCATCATCGCTATGGGTTCTGTAACAGAAGCTACTCGTGAAGCTATCGACTACCTGACTGCTCAGGGCAAGAAAGTAGGTTTGGTTGCTGTTCACTTGTATCGTCCGTTCTCTGCTAAGCACTTCCTGGCTAAAGTGCCTAAGACAGTAAAACGTATTGCTGTTCTGGATCGTACAAAAGAACCGGGTGCTAACGGCGAACCTTTGTATCTGGATGTAAAAGACGTATTCTACGGACAGAAAAATGCTCCGTTGATCGTAGGTGGACGTTATGGTCTGGGTTCAAAAGATACAACTCCGGCTCAGATTTTGTCTGTATACGAAAATCTGGAACTCCCGATGCCGAAGGATCACTTTACTATCGGTATTGTGGATGATGTTACTTTCACTTCTCTGCCTCAGAAAGAAGAAATCGCTCTTGGCGCAGAAGGTGTATTCGAAGCTAAATTCTATGGCTTGGGTGCTGATGGTACTGTAGGTGCTAACAAGAACTCTGTAAAAATCATCGGTGACAACACTGATAAATACTGCCAGGCTTACTTCTCTTACGACTCTAAGAAATCTGGTGGTTTCACTTGTTCTCACTTGCGTTTCGGTAATCACCCGATTCACTCAACTTATCTGGTAACTACTCCGAACTTCGTTGCTTGCCACGTTCAGGCTTACCTGCACATGTACGATGTAACTCGTGGTCTGCGCAAGAACGGTACTTTCCTGTTGAATACTATCTGGGAAGGTGAAGAACTGGCTAAGAACTTGCCGAACAAGGTTAAGAAATATTTCGCAGAAAACAATATTACTGTTTACTATATCAACGCTACACAGATTGCACAGGAAATTGGTCTGGGTAACCGTACCAATACTATCCTTCAGTCTGCATTCTTCCGTATCACAGGCGTTATTCCTGTAGACTTGGCTGTTGAACAGATGAAGAAGTTCATCGTGAAGTCTTATGGTAAGAAGGGTGAAGATGTAGTCAACAAGAACTACGCTGCCGTTGATCGTGGTGGTGAATACAAGCAGTTGACTGTAGATCCGGCTTGGGCTAACTTGGAAGTTGAAGCTGCCGCTGCCAACAATGATCCTGCATTCATCAACGAAGTTGTTCGTCCGATCAATGCTCAGGATGGTGACTTGCTGCCGGTATCTGCATTCAAGGGTATCGAAGACGGTACATGGCATCAGGGAACAGCTAAATACGAAAAACGTGGTGTAGCTGCATTCGTTCCGGAATGGAATCCTGAAAACTGTATCCAGTGTAACAAGTGTGCATACGTTTGTCCTCACGCTGCAATCCGTCCATTCGTTCTCGATGCAGAAGAACAGAAGGGTGCTAACTTCACGATGCTGAAGGCTGTCGGCAAGCAGTTCGACGGTATGACATTCCGTGTACAGGTAGACGTTCTCGACTGTCTGGGTTGCGGTAACTGTGCTGATGTATGTCCGGGTAATCCGAAGAAGGGTGGCAAGGCTTTGACAATGAAACATCTGGAAAGTCAGTTGCCTGAAGCTGCTAACTGGACTTACTGTGCTGAAAACGTGAAGTCTAAACAGCACTTGGTAGATATCAAGGCTAATGTGAAGAACTCACAGTTCGCTACTCCGTTGTTTGAGTTCTCTGGAGCTTGTTCTGGTTGTGGTGAAACTCCGTACGTGAAACTGATTTCTCAGTTGTTTGGTGACCGTGAAATGGTTGCTAACGCTACTGGATGTTCTTCTATCTACTCTGGTTCTGTTCCTTCAACTCCGTATACAACTAACGAAAAAGGTCAGGGTCCTGCTTGGGCAAACTCATTGTTCGAAGACTTCTGTGAATTCGGTTTGGGTATGGAATTGGCTAACAAGAAGCTGCGTAACCGTCTGGAAGACGCTATGAAGGCTGCTATCGCTGCTGAAGGTACTCCGGCTGAATACAAGGAAGCATTCCAGGAATGGATTGACGGACGTAACGATGCTGACAAGAGCAAAGCTGCTGCCGAAAAGATTATCCCGATGGTAGAAGCTGCAAAAGATAAATGTGCTTACTGTGCTACTATCGCTGAATTCAAAGATTATCTGGTTAAACGTTCACAGTGGATTATCGGTGGTGATGGTGCTTCTTACGATATCGGTTACGGAGGTTTGGATCACGTTATCGCTTCTGGCGAAGATGTAAACATCTTGGTATTGGATACAGAAGTTTACTCTAACACAGGTGGTCAGTCTTCTAAGGCTACTCCGCTGGGTGCTATCGCTAAATTTGCTGCTTCTGGTAAGCGTGTACGTAAGAAAGACCTGGGTCTGATTGCAACTACTTACGGTTACGTATACGTAGCTCAGATTGCAATGGGTGCCGACCAGGCTCAGACTTTGAAAGCTATCCGCGAAGCTGAAGCATATCCTGGACCGTCATTGGTTATCGCATACGCTCCATGTATCAACCACGGTTTGAAAGCTGGTATGGGTAAATCTCAGGCTGAAGAGGCTAAGGCTGTAGAATGTGGTTACTGGCACTTGTGGCGTTTCAACCCGGCTTTGGAAGACGAAGGTAAGAATCCGTTCTCACTCGACTCTAAAGAACCGGCTTGGGATAAGTTCCAAGATTACCTGAAAGGCGAAGTTCGTTTTGCATCTGTAATGAAACAGTATCCGACCGAAGCTGCTGACTTGTTCAACGCTTGCGAAAAGATGGCTAAGAAACGTTACGATTCATACAAACGTATGGCTGCAATGGACTGGAGCGACGAAAAAGCTGAATAATCCTATTTAGCCCTCATCATAGAAACGGCTGCCTGCATAAGGTGGCCGTTTTTTTATGACAAATGCACGCTTTTCACTAAGTTTGCAACAATTCTAATATAAATGATCTTTTTGATATGAAGTATTTAATTGTCTCAGATATCCATGGATGCCTGCCTGCTTTGGAACAGGTACTGCAATTCTATCACCAACATCACTACGATATGCTGCTCATCTTGGGAGATATATTGAACTATGGGCCCCGCAACGGACTCCCGGAAGGACTGAATCCCAAAGGCATTGCTGAAAGACTCAACGAAATGGCCGAACAAGTCGTAGCTATACGTGGCAACTGCGATTCTGAAGTCGACCAGATGTTGTTGAACTTCCCTATCCTGTCAGACTACACACTAGTAGTAGACGAAGGAAAGAAACTGTTTCTTACCCATGGCCATGTCTATCATGAAGAAAAACAACCCTGCAATGGATATGACGCTTTTTTCTACGGACATACCCATCTGTGGAAACTGGAGAAAACAGAGAAGGGCATCATTTGCAACACCGGCTCCATCACTTTCCCCAAAGGCGGAAACCCTCCTACCTTTGCCAGCTATGAGCAAGGAAAAATTACTCTCTACCAGCTGAACGGAGAAAAATTAAAAGAACTCTCCCTCTGAAAAGACATGAAAAAGACTGCCCCCACGTAACCCGTCACAAACAATACACGATTACGCTGGTAAGGCAGTCTCTATTTAATAGCAACAGATAATGATCTTTACAATTCAGAGAAGGGCTTCTGACCTCCTCCTAACGGGAAAGAAATGCCCAGGAAAGCATTCACAGCACGAGAATTGCTACCAAAGAACATATAATCAGTTCCCACAAACAACGAACCCAGTTTCACAGCCAAACCAAATGATTTACCTCCCGCCTGAATTGGAGAATAACTGATGGCTGCATTCAACCAGTTCTTAGGACGAACCGTAGCCAGGAATGTCAATTCATTCAATGTTTTCGGCTGAGCAAAACGGGCGGTATACATTGCCCCCACACTCACTTTATTATTCAACAACCCATATTCTCCGGCCAACAGCAAAGTGGAATACAAGCGAGTTTTTGTCTTTACTTTTTCAGGAGAACCTTCTTTAAAGTCAAAACGCTCGAATGACAAGAAATCTCCTCCAATATAGCGGTCATAGTTGGTGGCATCAATCGTCACATCCTCTCCTCCTGTCACCGTAGCAACGGTGGTTTCACTTTCCTTCCATTTCAAGAATCCCAAATCGAGGATAGAAGCCGATACAGTCAGGTTATCCCAGACCTTATAACTCGCCCCCAAATCGAGACCGAATCCAGAACCTGCAATACCTAAATCACCCCCGTCAAAATCAAAATCATCAATCCTTCCGTCACGATCAAATGTCATGCCTCCCCCTTTCAAGGTCGTAATCACATTGCCATCTGCCGCATAATCATAATGAGTCCCATACCAATTCTCAGGCTCCAACTCTCCACGCGATGCGGATCCGTAACGATTCAATTCAGGAACCTCCAGGTTCACGTTGAACTTGTTCACATTCATTTCGGCGCGAGCCAATCCCAGCAAAATCTTTACACGTGCACCTACAGTCAGTTTTTCTGTAATCCGCCGGGAATATCCTAAACCTACTTCGGCATACATCTTCATATTCAACGTCTGATTAGACATGTTGTAACTCTGACTGGTACCTGCAATATCTTCCAGTGAAAAACCATTCATGGTACGCATCATGGAAAACATATCCTTTGCCAATGCTACACCAAAATCTGCACGCAAACCGGCATTGACACTCCAGAAACCCTTTCCACTATACCAGCCAAAAGATAAAATATCTGTATTCAGATTGATATTAAAGCGGTTGTCATCCTTCAGACGATCAAACAACTGCCCATTTGAATAAAGTTCACTCCCGGAGCCTACCAGATCAATAATATCGCTCATACCCAACACATTAGAAGAGGCCGACATATTGAACGAACCCAGCACAGGGATATTAAAATAACCTTTTGTCGGTTGCAATCCCGGATTCAACTGTAAACGTGCACTTGTCCCTTCCATAAAATAGGAGGAACGCAGATACTGAGCCTGTAACGTTCCTCCCCATACCAGCATGCCTCCCAACAGAAGCAAGCCTTTACATCCTAAGTTTTTCATACCCTCTATGATTAAAATATAATACAAAAATAAAAATATTCATCATAGAGAAGAAAGCGGAAAGTGCACTCTTGCAACCAAACGACAGATATGTACCACCAAGCGCTTGTTTTTTGCAACCAAATAGCCAAAAACAATTTACTAAAGTTGGCAGAAGCGTTCCATCATCTCTTTCCGGTATTTTTTAGAGACCTGCAATTCATCCACTTCATTAAAAGGAGGATACATCACACATTGCCCACCTTGCACCATCAGCAAATAATTCATGTTAATAATATAGGACTGATGAATCTGTACAAAAGCGGTGTCATAAGCACACAAATTTTCAGCTCTTGTATTCCGTTTCAGGGGAATAAACGAACCGTTGGTCAAAGCCACTTCCCAAATTTTCCGGTCGGACACATACCGGAAATAACCAATCTCCGATACACGCAATATCCGTAAATCTCCCATCGGTGTAACCACCATAAAAGATTTTTCTCTCTCGTGCCCATTAGTCACCAAGAAATTCGTAGGGTTCTTCATGCCATCCGCTTCCCGCAGACGTCCTAAAGCCTTCGACAATTCCTCTGAGTCGACAGGCTTCAATAGAAAATCAAAGGCATAACTTCTCAATGCATCTATCAGGTATTTATTATAGGCTGTATAAAAAATAATATGCATGTCCCAGTTTTGAATTTCACGTATCTTGATAGCTACATCCATTCCCAACATGTCGGGAAGTTCCACATCCAAGAACAAGAGTTCCGGATGTTCTTTTTCAATCAAGCGAATGCCCGATTTACCGTTATGAGCTACCCCCTCCACGGATATCCACGGATATTTTTTTAATTCAAAACAAAGATTATCAATAGCCGCTTCTTCGTCATCTACAATAACCGCTTTCATTCTATCATTCATGTTTCTTCGTTTTCTTTAATTGATAAGAATAATTCAAAGGAACCACAAACCGAACTTCACATCCCAGTTCCTTGTTCTCTCCCATTTCCACGTTATTAATCCTTACCACAATAGGACGTGAATTATACATATTCAGCAATTGGATCGTTTGAGTAATCACCTTCATACCGGTGCCTGTACCATGGTTCACACTCCCTTGCCGGTAGCCTCCTCCATTGTCACAAACAGTAATCTCAGCCTGATTATCCTCTGTCCGACGTACCTTTATCTGCAACAGTCGTTTTCCTTCCTTTAACCTCAAGCCATGCTTGATGGCATTCTCTACAGGTATCTGCAACAGCATGGAAGGTACTTTCACTGCTTGCAAGTCTATCTGTTCATCTACCTCCAGCTGATAATGAAAGTCCGCTCCCAATGAGTCTTTCTCCAGATTCACATACGTCTCCACGAACTCCAGCTCATCTGCCAGTGACACCGCCAAACAATCCGTCAGTTCCAGGTTACGACGAATCAGCTTTGTCAATCCAATCAGATTTTTACTTTCTTCTTCTCCCTTATGCAGATTCATTTCCCGATTCAAGACATTGAATACAAAATGTGGAGAAATCCGGTTACGCACATTCTCCAAACGCAACGAAGTAATGGCATTCTGCATACGCCATTGCTCCTTCTCGCGCAGACGCTTCCGATATAAGATAATGAGAAAGACTACAGCTATCAGCAAAAAACAACCACCCACAATGACATACATCCACTGGTGCAGCTGAAGCACCTGATTTTCTTTCTCACGGATAAAAATCTCCTTTTTCATCAGTGTACTGTCTTGCGCATACTTCAGTTCGATTTCTGCTGCCCTCATTTTCACTCTCTCATTCCGTATGGAGTCATCCATACGATGGTTCTCTTGCAAATAATGATAGGCCTGTTTGTAGTCTCCCACCTTCTCGTAATAGCGTTGCAGGTAACGATTACGCACATGAATCATATTGGGCTCCACCTGATCGTATTTCCGGGCATGGTTCAATCTTTCCCTGGCCAACGACACATTTCCCTGTTTCAGAGCCAACTCCATCAACTGCGTGTCAATGCAATACAAAGCCGTAGAATGCTGGATAGAATCAAAGAACCCACGGCATTTCTGCAAGTAATAAGACGCTGAATCCAACTGGTCCAGCAACAGAAAGACCTCTCCTAAGTTAATCATGGTCAGGTTCCGTTCAAAGTTCATATCTGGATATTGATTGACTACCTTTAACGACCGACGAAAATAGGTTAAAGCAGTCTTATAATCCTGCCGGTAATAATACGAGTTTCCTCGGTTATTCAGGTAAATATGCTTCTCAAAAGGATGCATCTTGTCATAATATCGTGAAGCTAAATTATAATAATAATCACATGCTGCAAAATCACGTAACTCCATATTCACCTGAGCCAATCCATAATAAGCCGGAAATCGCTTTTCATCAGGCATGTCCAGCGAATCTGCAATAGACAATGAACGGTTATACCACAAAGCCCCTAAATCATAACGGCCCTGTTTTACATACACATCGGCCAAATTCAGACAAATGTCAGGCAAAGATTCCTTACTGCCTCCTCGCGTAGCATATTCAAAAGATTTCAAATAGCATTGACAAGCAGAATCTGCCAGCGATTTACGTACATAAATATTCCCTCTTGCATTATAAGCCATCGCATACAACTGAGCTATTTCCGGACTTCCGGAATGCGCGTCACAAAAGGCACTAATTCTATTTATAAAAAAAGAGGCCGAATCCAATCTGAACGACAGGAAACAACTTCTTACTTTCAAAAACATCAACCGATAATACATCAGACTATCCTTGACAGACGGCATAATCTGGTCGACCATCCGACTGACATGTTCAGGAGAATCAGCAGAGATTCTTTCCATCTGCTGATAGAACCTCTCGAAATAATCTACCTTATTCTTATGGTCCTTTCCCCCACACCCCATCATCAACAACAAGAAAAAAAGACCAATTCCTATTCCTCCTTTATAACAATTCTTCATAAAAAACTCGTTTCCTTTATCTATATAACAAAAATATAAAAAAATATTTCAATAAACAAAAAAGATTCCATTCTTTCTTGCAAGAGCCAAACTTGTTTTACGGATAGACAAATTTGCAAAGAAATTAGACAAAACAGATACTTTTTTTTCGTACAAAACTCTTACCCATAAAAAGTGAATTCTCAAACGAACCTCCCATGTTTTGCGAGGAAATGTGTACATTTGCAACTATAACTTCAAACTGACACACCCATGAATGATAAAACCTCTTACGAATTGCCTGATTTGAATCACTCCATGGGAGCTCATTTAGGCATTCAGTTTCTCGAAATGGAAGAGGGATATGTCAAAGCCCAAATGCCGGTCGATGAAAAGACCTGCCAACCATTTGGCATACTGAATGGAGGAGCTTCATTGGCCCTTGCAGAAATAGTAGCCGGACACGGTTCCATTCCATTGTGCGCCCCGGGAGAGATGCCCTGCGGCATTCAGGTCAGCGCCAACCATCTCCATATGGTACCCAAAGGCGACTATGTGATTGCGACCGGAAGACTGATTCACCGCGGCCGTACCTCCCATCTGTGGAACGTCGACATCACCAACTCCAACGGAAAATTGATTTCCACTGCACGTATTGTCAACCAAATAGTCAAGAAACGTCCATGAAAACGCCGGAAACCACTTATCACCACCTCATCGACTCATTTACCCGACAGGGAGTCTGCTTTGCCTTGTACCGACTCCCGTGGACAGACGAGCCGATTCTGGTCATGCAGGAAGAAGGAGAACCTACCTTCTTGTCTAATTTAGAAGCCCTCAACCAAAAGAAAGGCTTTCTTCTGGCTCCTTTCCAACTGACTGAAGCACGTCCGGCAGTACTGATTCAGCCGGATATCATGGCGCACGACTGGGAAAATATCAAACAAGCCTTGCAAGAATGGAGTCATCGCCACAAGGAATATACTGTGGGGTCGCCCGCTCTCCAGCCAGAGAAGACGGCTCCTGTCACACAGCCTTCCGAGAAAGAAGAAAAGGAACGCTATACTGAAACCTTCAGCCGCTTCATCTTGCCGCTGAAGGAAAAACAATTCCGTAAACTGGTGCTTTCCAGAAGCACCACCCATGCGCTTCCCCCACAGTTTTCTCCATTGGCTACATTCATACAGGCCTGCAACAGCTATCCGCGCATGATGATTTCCTTGTGCCACACTCCTTCTACCGGTACATGGATAGGCAGTACCCCCGAAATCATCCTCAGTGGGCACGAAAAGGAATGGCACACCGTAGCCTTGGCCGGCACCATGCCTATGCAGGGAGAAACCATGCCTACGGAATGGAGCAAGAAAAACCAAGAAGAGCAAGCATTCGTGGGAGAATACATCCGCAAAACCGTCAAGAAGTTCGGCACCAAACTGACCGAGAAAGGACCTTATACAGCCCGCGCCGGCCAGTTGGTACACCTGAAAACTGATTTTCATTTCTGCCTGAAAGATACCGACCATCTGGGGCACATACTTCAGGAACTACATCCCACACCCGCTGTCTGCGGTTTGCCTAAGGAAGAAGCCTATCGGTTCATTCTACAGACCGAACCGCACGACCGACTCTTCTACTCCGGCATCATCGGATGGATAGACCCAGAGGGCGATACCACCCTTTACGTCAACCTTCGCTGCATGCATTTGGAAGGAAATACGGCCACCCTCTATGCCGGAGGCGGCATCTTGCCCGACTCCACGGCCGATTCCGAATGGGAAGAAACGCAGCAGAAAATGAATACCATGCGCAATATTCTGTCAATCTAAAACGTATAAAGAATCATGTACACAGATAAAAAAAATATCCTGCAGCTGGTGGCCTTGCTGAAGGCACACCGGATACAGAAAATCGTGTTGTGCCCTGGAAGCCGCAACATTCCGATTGTACAAACCCTGACCAACATGCCGGAATTCACTTGCTATCCGGTGACCGACGAACGGAGTGCCGGATTCTTTGCCTTGGGACTGGCCCTGAACGGTGGCAGTCCGGCAGCAGTCTGCTGTACCTCGGGTACGGCTTTGCTGAACCTGCATCCGGCCGTGGCCGAAGCCTTCTACCAGCAAGTACCGCTCGTGGTCATTTCGGCCGACCGTCCTGCGGCATGGATTGGACAGATGGACGGGCAAACCCTTCCCCAGCCTGGCGTATTCGGTGGTCTGGTCAAGAAATCAGTCAACTTGCCGGAAGTACAGACGGAAGAAGACGAATGGTACTGCAACCGCCTCATCAACGAAGCTCTCATGGAACTCAACCACCATGGGAAAGGACCCGTACACATTAACGTGCCCATCAGTGAGCCCTTCTTCAAACTTCCGGTGACAGAACTTCCGGAGGCCAGGGTAATTACCCGCTACCAGGGGCTGAACGTGTATGAAAAGGACTACCAGCCACTCATCGACCGCCTGAACCGCTACCAGCGGCGCATGGTGGTAGTGGGGCAGATGAACCTGATTTACCTGTTCGACAAGAAATATACCAAGATGCTCTACAAGCATTTTGCCTGGTTCACCGAGAACATCAGCAACCAGACCATTCCGGGACAGCCCATCCGCAACATCGAGCCCTTGCTCTGCTCCATGGATTTTGAAGCTCAACAGAAGATGCGTCCGGAACTGCTCATCACCTACGGCGGACACATCATTTCCAAACGGCTCAAGAAATTCCTTCGCCGTCATCCGCCGGTAGAGCACTGGCACGTGGCTCCCGACGGGCAAGTGGCCGACCTTTTCGGTTGCCTGACTACCATCATCGAGATGGACCCGTTTGAATTCCTTGAAAAGATTGCGCCAATGATGGACAGCCGCACGCCGGAATATCCGCGTGCCTGGGAGGCTTTGTCCAAACAGATTCCACAGGCCGAATTCCCCTACTCCGAGATGAGTGCCATCGGGAAAGTCATCGGCCACCTGCCGGCCCCTTGTTCGCTCCACCTGGCCAACAGTTCCACCGTGCGCTATGCCCAATTGTTCCCGCTCCCTCAGGAAGTGGAGGTGCTGTCCAACCGCGGTACCAACGGAATTGAGGGTTCCTTGTCTACGGCCCTCGGTTACGCCACGGCCTCCAACAAGCTCAACTTCATCTTCATCGGTGACCTGAGCTTCTTCTACGACATGAATGCGCTCTGGAATGCCAACTACGGAAGCAACGTGCGCATCCTCTTGCTCAACAACGAAGGAGGAGAAATCTTCCATGCCCTTCCTGGACTGGAGATGCAGGAGAACAGCCGCCGCTTCATTACGGCTACACACCGCACCTCGGCCAAGGCTTGGGCCGAGGACCGTGGCTTCCAGTATCTTTCTGCCCATAACGACGAGGAACTGGACCGGGCGGTAGAAACCTTCACCCAGCCTTCCATCACTTCACAACCGATGCTGCTCGAAGTATTTACAGAGAAAGACAAGGACATTGAGCACCTGAAAACGTATTATCACAACTTAAAATAACCATATTATGTCACAACCCAGAGAATGGAAAACCATCAAAGAATACCAGGATATTCTGTTTGATTTCTATCATGGTATTGCCAAAATTACCATCAACCGTCCGCGATATAGAAACGCATTTACCCCGACCACTACTTCTGAAATCAGCGATGCCCTGCTCATCTGCCGTGAGTGCCAGGACATCAACGTGGTGGTACTGACTGGAGCCGGCGACAAGGCCTTCTGCTCCGGCGGCGACATGCACGTGAAAGGTCACGGAGGTTATGTAGGTACCGACGGTGTACCCCGCCTGAACGTGCTCGACGTACAGAAACAGATTCGCTCCATCCCGAAACCGGTCATTGCCATGGTCAACGGATATGCCATCGGGGGCGGACACGTGCTCCACGTGGTCTGCGACCTGACCATCGCTTCTGAAAATGCCATCTTCGGACAGACAGGTCCTCGGGTGGGTAGCTTCGATGCCGGATTCGGCTCTTCTTACCTGGCCCGCATTGTGGGGCAGAAAAAGGCTCGCGAAATCTGGTTCCTCTGCCGTCAGTACTCTGCCCAGGAAGCCCTGGAAATGGGACTGGTGAACAAGGTCGTACCTTTCGACCAGTTGGAAGACGAAGTAGTGGAATGGGCCGAAACCATGATGCAGCACAGCCCGCTGGCCCTGCGTATGATCAAGGCCGGACTGAACGCGGAACTGGACGGACAGGCCGGTATTCAGGAACTTGCCGGAGATGCGACCATGCTGTATTACATGACCGATGAAGCGCAGGAAGGTGGAAAGGCATTCCTCGAAAAACGGAAACCCGACTGGAGCAAGTATCCTAAATTCCCCTGATTAACCATCTGAATAAGTATATGCCGGACAGAAAGCAGAACCCTCTTTTGCTCTCTGTCCGCTTATTGTTTCATCCCTTACAGAATTTATCATGTATTCACTGAAAATATTTCCACGTACCCTTCATTTCAAACAACCGGCCGGTACTTCCCGCGGGGTGTATCATGTGCGGCAAGTATGGTACCTTCTGCTTACTGATACAGAAACCGGACAGTATGGTGTGGGCGAATGTGCCCCCCTACCTGCCTTGAGCTGTGACGACCTGCCCGACTACCCTCGCCTGCTGACCGAAATCAGTGAAAAGACCGCAGCCGACGGTCGCATCGACTACGAGGCGCTTCGTCCTTATCCTTCCATCCTCTTCGGACTGGAAACAGCCTTTGCTCACCTGCAGGCCCGAAGCCTGAGATTCTGGGACACCCCCTTCAGCCGGGGTACACAAGGTATTCCTATCAACGGACTGATTTGGATGGGCAATTTTGATGAGATGTACCGCCGCATCGAAGAAAAGATGAAAGCCGGATTCCGGTGCATCAAAGTAAAAATCGGTGCCATCGAATTTGAACGGGAACTGGAATTGCTGGCTCACATCCGTCAACATTTCTCCGCTTCCGACATCGAACTGCGTGTAGATGCCAACGGAGCTTTCCAACCGGAAGATGCCCTTCGAAAACTGACACAACTGAACGAATTCCAGCTTCATTCCATCGAACAGCCAATACGGGCCGGACAATGGGAAGCGATGAAGGCCCTGTGTGTCGCCTCTCCTTTCCCCATTGCACTGGACGAGGAACTGATTGGTGTAAACGAAATTGACCGGAAAAAAGAACTGTTAGATACCATCCGCCCGCAATACATCATCCTGAAACCGTCGCTCCACGGGGGCATCCGAGGAGCCGAAGAATGGATTTCCCTGGCCCAGGAAAGAGGCATCGGCTACTGGGTAACTTCAGCCCTGGAATCGAACATCGGCCTGAATGCCATCGCACAATGGTGTGCCACGCTTCATCCCACCATGCCGCAAGGACTGGGCACTGGCCTGCTCTTTACCGACAACCTCGACTATCCGCTGCACATCGAGGGGGACTGCCTGTGGTTCCATCCGGAAGAAAAGGCGCCCGATTTTCTGACTTTCTTGAACCGTATCTGACATGAGCCATCCTACCTTTATCACCGACATTGCCCGTCAGCACATCCGAATAGAAGGAGTAGACTATTCGGCCGCAGAGGCCCGTTCCCGCCAGAAAGGACGCCCCAGCCTTCTACAGGAAACCTTCTATGCACGATACGGAGCAGACAGTTTCCAAGCCTCTTTGGCCGATTTCCTGCGTGAATGGTTCGATGACCACGACACCGTACTGGTACACACGTCCGGCTCGACGGGGACACCCAAACCGCTGCATGTAGAGAAACAACGCATGATGCAAAGTGCCATGCTGACGGTCAGTTTCCTGGGATTGCATACAGGCGACACCGCCCTGCTCTGCATGCCATTGAAATACATCGCCGGAAAGATGGTCGTCGTACGGGCGCTGGTGGCTGGACTGGACCTGCTGCCTGTCACTCCCAGCGGACATCCGTTAGCCCAGACAAGCACCACCCCCGTTTTTGCGGCCATGATTCCCATGCAGGTATACAATTCCTTGCAAGTACCTGAAGAGAAAGAACGCCTTCAGCAAATCCGTCATCTCATCATCGGCGGAGGAGCCATCGATACGTCTTTGGGAAACCAACTGTTGTCATTCCCCCACGCGGTGTGGAGCACGTACGGCATGACTGAAACCCTGTCACACATCGCCCTACGACGACTCAACGGACCGGAAGCGTCCGACTGGTACACGCCTTTCCAGCACGTCAAGCTGTCTCTTTCCCCGGAAAACGCCCTGACCATCGAGGCACCGGCCGTTTGTCCGGAGATTCTGACGACAAACGACATCTGCGAGTTCAATGCGCAGGGACAGTTCCACATTTTGGGACGGAAAGACAACACCATCAACACGGGGGGCGTCAAGGTACAAATTGAGCAAGTGGAAAACGCGCTGCGGGCTACCCTCACCTGTCCTTTTCAGGTGACTGCCGTGCCCGACCCCAAGTTCGGTGAACGCATCGTGTTGCTACTGGAGGACCCGGAAGCAGCTTGTCCTGAATCTGTGCTGACAGAGGCCTTCCATTCCCTTTCCCCCTATTGGCGACCCAAACAGGTTTTCCGTATCCGGCAGTTACCGCAAACCGGTACCGGCAAACCCGACCGGGCAACAGCCCGCAAGCTGGCCCAAGAAATTGCAGAGAAAGAAACGAAATAAGCGGTTGTCCGCTTGTGTATGAGCATTTGATTCTTTAACTTTGTTAAATATTCAAATGCTCATTTTTTATTGAACCTCAAACCTATGGAAGAATACACCTTTCTTGCCCCTCTGTTGCTGACCATCGGAGGACTCATTATCGGAGCTATCCTGAAAGCATTGCTCAAGCACAGCCGTCTGCCCTACACCGTCGGCCTGTTTGCCATCGGAATTCTTGTAGGCGTGCTGAACCGCACCGGAGTGTTCCAGTCTCTGCCGGAACTGCACAATGCGGTCAACTCCGTAGCCAACATCAATCCTGACCTGATTCTTTACCTGTTCCTGCCCATCCTGATTTTTGATGCGGCCTATGAACTCAACCTGCATATTTTCAAGAAGACCCTGGCCAATGCGACCTTGCTGGCCGCTCCGGGGCTCGTCATCTGTATGTTGCTGACGGCAGCCTTCCTCATGGGTATCGCGACGTTTGTTCCAGGACTGGAATCGTGGACATGGGCATTTGCCCTCATGTTCGGTGCCTTGATCAGTGCCACCGACCCGGTAGCCGTCGTGGCCCTGCTGCACGAACTGAAAACCAGCAAACGCTTCTCCACCCTCGTCGACGCGGAATCTCTGCTGAACGACGGAACGGGTATCGTGTGCTTCATGCTTTTCTTCGGTGCCTACGTTTCGGGTGAAACTGAGCACACCTCTCCGCTGGTCACTTTTATTCAGGAAGTGGGCATCAGTACCCTGTTAGGATTCTTCCTGGCACGTATTGTCATCTGGTTCATCACCCGCATCAATTCGGAAGAGATGGTGCAGAACAGCGTCATCATCCTGGCAGCTTACCTCACCTTCATCCTCTCGCAATATTATCTCGGGGTATCGGGCGTAATTGCCCTCGTGGCTTTCGGACTAACCGTGACTTACGTAGGTAAACCGCGACTGAAACCGCAGGTGAATACTTTCATGGAACATTTCTGGGAATTGCTCACCTACATCGCCAACACCCTGATTTTTATCTTGGTGGGTATCGTCATTGCCGAAAAAGTGGATTTCTCCTGGAGTGCATTCGGTCTGCTGGCACTTCTCTATGTAGCCCTCAACCTGATTCGCTTTGCCATGATCATGCTACTGTATCCGGTCATGAAACGGTTGGGATATGGACTGACCAAACGTGAATCGGTCATCCTGACCTGGGGCGGACTGCGCGGGGCACTGGCCATGACGCTGGCCCTGATGGTGTCCTACACTCCGGCTATTCCCGAAGATATCCGAAGTCAGATACTGTTCTTCACGGCCGGTATCGTGACCCTGACCTTGTGCATCAACGCCACCACCATGCGCGCATTGCTCAACCGCTTGGGACTGACACACATTCCTTCCGCACGTACCTTGCTGGCATACCGCGTGGAAAAATCGGTTCGGGAGAACTCTGAAAAATACCTGGAAAGCTTGAAAAAGCGAGATGCATTGGATGGAGCCAACTGGCAGAAAGTGGAAAATTACATGACCGCCCAACCTCAAGAACCGGCCAAGAATCCACAAAACAAGGCCATGCTTCCGGAAATCCGTCTGCGGGTATTGGACAAAGAAAAAGCGGTCTGCCGCCAGATTTATGAAGAAGGAGTCATTTCAAAAGTGGCCTTTCTGCGCCTCATGAACTCGCTCGACGAGCTCTATGACCACGACGGGAACTACCCGCTGAACATGCGCCATTCCATTTTCAACTTCTGCCAGCGTACTGACTTGCTGAACAGTCTTCGGGGACTTCCTTATCTCCAGAACTGGATGACCTTCTATTTCCGCGAACGCATCACGGTAGTGTACGACTTGGGCCGAGGATTCATTATCCTGCAAAAGGAAAGCCTGAAACTGTTGAACGATCTGGCCTCTTCCGAGTGGATTACCAACGAACAACAGCCGGTGCTCGAAGTGTTACGGGCAGAAATCAATGACAACATGACCCGAATGGGAGCCTTTATCAGCAACCTGGCACAGAACTTCCCGAAGGCATACGGTCATGCCCTGACCATCAAATCCATCCGTATGTTGCTAAGCAACGAACGGCGTACCGTCAAGCAGATGGTCAACAGCGGCATGCTGTCTGAAAAAGACGCAGAGAAACTCCTGAATGACATTGACGACCGTACCGATGAAGTCAATTCATTCAGCCATACCTTTGCCGCCTCTTTCCTGAGGTGGCTGTTCTTCATCAAGAAAAAGAAAATTTACCGTAACTGATGCAAGAGATTCCTGTGCCCCCTTACTTACAGGGCACAGGTTCCTTGTCCGGCATAATCATCGCCCACTTCCCCCTGATACTCCGGATGACGCTGTAACCAGATGACCGCGTATGAACAAGTGGCAATAGCCTTCAGTCCCTTGCAACGGGCATAATCGTAAGCAGCCTTTACCAGCGCAGAAGCAATACCTCTGCCTCCAATCGCTTCCGGAACAATAGTATGCCGTATGTCCAGTCCTCCGTCGTGAATCTGATAGGCTACATGGGCCCGGTGCCCTTCCAGTTCCACATAAAACTCTTGCCGGGATTCGTCATGCTTGATTTCCATATGATTTCTAATTGGTTCTTCATACAAGATAGGATTTTTCTACTTCACGACCAAACGATTCCTGCAATTTTTATGAAATGCAAAGTCATAAATGCCTCGTCACGTACGTGATGAGACCTCTGCACGTTCGTGTCGACCTCTCGTCACGTACGTGATGAGGTCTCCGCACGAACGCGTCGAGCCAAATTTATCCCTGCGATTTGACTATAACTGTGTGTACTTAAAAGAAGCTCCGGAAGTCATTTTCTTTCGGCCAAGGTCTTTCCTTTCTCCCGAAGATAAGCCAAATGCTTCGGACTTCCAATCAGCTGCGCGGTATAAATACCCGTATGGCCGGAAAACAAGTAGGCCACTACACAGGCAATGCCCAAGTAAATTCCCGGTTCTGCCCCAAACAATTCGATACCCATCAACGTACAGGCTATCGGAGTGTTGGTGGCTCCGGCAAACACAGCCACGAAACCAATACCCGCCAGCAATCCCATGGGAAGAGGCACGATGGCCGACAAGGCACTTCCCAACGTAGCACCCACAAAGAACAAAGGAGTTACTTCTCCTCCCTTAAAGCCCACTCCGATGGTAAAGGTCGTAAAGAGAATTTTCAACAGGAAGTCATACCACATCTGCTGCTCGGAAAACGAAGCTACAATAGTAGGCACACCCAAACCTATGTATTTCGTGGTTCCCATCAACCATACTGCTGCGGCTATCACCACACCTCCTACCAACGGACGCAACGGCGGATAACTGATACGTTTGGCCACGCCCGACCAAAAGCCGATGGAACGCGAAAACAACATGGCAGCCAAGCCGAAAAGAATGCCCACTGCTACCGTCCATAGCAGTTTGCTCCCATCAAGCGTGGGTACTTCCGCTACTATATAATGCGTATGTGCCACTCCCCAGGCATGACACACCATGCTGGCTACAGCCGCTGAAAGGAAACTGGGCAAGATGGCTTCGTAGCGCATCCGTCCCACCACAATAACTTCCAGACCGAAAACAGCTCCCGCCAGCGGAGTCCCGAACACAGAAGCAAAACCTGCACTGATACCGATGGCCACCATCAACCGATGGTCTCTGCGCCGCATGCGAAACAAGCGGGAAAACTGGTCGGCAATCGCTCCACCCATCTGCACACCAGTCCCTTCCCTTCCGGCAGACCCACCGAACAAGTGCGTCAATACCGTACCGATATATACCAAGGGAGCCATTCGAAAGGGAATGATGTCATGGGGTGAACGGATTTCTTCTATCAGGTAATTGTTTCCTTTGGAAGCCGACCCAGCCAGGTAATGATACATCAGTCCAATAACCAGTCCGGCCACGGGCAACAAAGCTATGATCCAAAGATGCTGCTCACGATACTGTGTGGCCCATTCCAACGATACCAGCAACAACGCAGAGGCGGAACCAATGCAGGCACCCGACAATGCGGACAAAAAGAGCCACTTGAGCAAATACAAGAACAAAGGAAACTGCTCCAGTTTCCACCAATACTTCCGATTTTTTAATGTCTTCATACAATTTGTTATTTTCTTACATCCAATGCGGTTTTCACTAAAACCAAAGTGGCAAGCATTCCACAAAGTCCGGATGTAGATACAATTCGTCCTGCCGGTCCTCTGGGAAAGACCCACCTTGGCAGGAACTATCAGCTACTCATTAGCGGTTTATCACAGGGAAGTCCCATTCCCTTGATTCGAAAATCGGATGCAAAGGTATAAAAAATCTGGAAACATAAAAAAACTGTTCCCCGACTCTCGTCGGAGAACAGCCACAACACAAACACAAAATAAAACACGACAAAACTACTATGCAAAAATACAACTCCCTGCTTGTTCCAAGTGGAAGTCAGCTGCTCCCATCATCTATTCACATAGACCATAGTCACAAGAGCTGTACATCACATATAACGTTATAAAAACGTATTTAGTTCAATATTTTCAATTCTATTAACACTTCAAATTACATAATACCTTTTTCACGCAAGTGAACCTGCCACTTCCATGCAGAACGCAAGGTATCTTCGATAGAAGTTTCAGCCTTCCAGCCCAACTCTGTATTGGCATAAGTCGGGTCAGCCCAAACTTTTACAATATCGCCTGCACGACGTCCTGAAATCTGATAATTCAGTTTCACGCCCGTAGCTTCTTCAAACTTGTGAATTAGTTCCAGTACAGAAAGACCACGTCCGGTACCAATGTTGAAGACCTCTACTTTATCTTTCTGCTTGTCACTCAATATACGGTCCATCGCAATTACGTGAGCTTTTGCCAAGTCAACCACATAAATATAATCACGGATACAAGAACCATCAGGAGTATCGTAGTCGTCACCGAATACACTCAATTTTTCACGGATACCCATGGCAGTCTGCGTCAAATACGGAATCAGATTCTGCGGCACTCCGTTCGGAAGTTCACCAATCAATGCGGTAGGATGTGCACCAATCGGGTTGAAGTAACGCAACATGATGGCATGAATCGGAGAACCGGAAGTTATTGTATCACGGATGATTTCCTCATTAATCTGCTTGGTATTGCCGTACGGAGATTCAGCTTTCTTGATAGGAGCTTCTTCAGTGACAGGCAGTTTGTCCGGCTGTCCGTATACAGTACAAGAAGAAGAGAAGATAATACCTTTCACACCATGTTTAGGCATCAGCTCCAGCAAGTTAATCAATGAAACCAAGTTGTTACGATAATACAGCAACGGTTTCTGTACGGATTCACCTACCGCCTTGCTTGCCGCAAAATGAATGATACCTTCAATACCCGGATATTTAGTAAATACCGCATCCAAACCAGCCTGATCCAAGCAATCAACCTTTTCAAATGCAGGACGTATGCCTGTAATCTGTTCAATACTATCTACTACATCTGCACGAGAATTAGAAAGGTTGTCTACAATTACGACATCGTAACCGCTATTCTGCAATTCAACCACAGTATGAGAACCAATGTATCCGGTTCCACCTGTCACGAGAATTCTTTTTTTCATAACACTAAGGTTTACTTTTATTTAACTCCTTTATTAAAGTCATTTACTATATCTCCACAAAAGTAGAAAAAAAGATTGAAATGTACACCAACCCGTTATTAAAAAATTAAAAAAGTGTTACCCGGAAACCCACCGGATAACACTTTTTTAAAAGGTGTTCTATTAAAATGACAAAATCAGTTCAAACCGAACAATACGGCAAGTCCTTTATCTACCCCTGAGAAGCCCATAAAGGCCATGGCCAGCAATCCGGCTGTCACCAGGGCGATAGACATACCGCGCATGCCTTTCGGAATGTTGACCAAGCTCAACTGTTCCCGAATACCGGCAAAAACAATCAATGCCAGTGCAAAACCCAATGCAGTAGAGAAGGCATAAATCACACCTGTCAGCAAATCAAAGTCTTTCTGAATGACCAGGATGGTCACACCCAAAATACAGCAGTTAGTGGTAATCAGCGGGAGGAATACACCCAATGCCTGATACAAAGAAGGAGAAACTTTCTTCAAAATGATTTCCACCATCTGCACCAGGGCGGCGATGACAAGGATAAAGGCAATGGTCTGCATATATCCCAGTCCGAAGAGATCCAGCACAAACTTCTGAATGGCGTAGGTCACGATAGTGGACAATGTCAGCACGAAGGCTACCGCAGCTCCCATACCCATGGCCGTTTCAACTTTCTTGGAAACGCCTAAGAACGGACAGATACCCAAGAATTGTGACAACACGATGTTGTTCACAAAGATTGCGGTGATAAATATCAATATATATTCCATATCTTTCTATTTTTAAGGGTTATGCTTTTTTCAAGCGGTTTACAATCGCAATGAGGTATCCCAATACAATGAAAGCTCCAGGAGCCAGTACAAAGATCAACATGCCATAATTTTCCGGCATAATCGCCACATTGAACAACTTACCAGTTCCCAGGAATTCACGTACACCACCCAGCAAAGTCAAGGCAATGGTAAATCCAAGACCTATACCTAGACCGTCAAAGAAAGAAGCTACCGGATTGTTCTTGGCAGCAAAGGCCTCGGCACGTCCCAGCAAGATACAGTTCACCACAATCAACGGAATGAACAGGCCCAAGGTAGCGTACAGTGCCGGCACGTAGGCCTGCATCACCATCTGCAACACTGTCACAAATGAAGCAATGACCACCACAAAGATAGGAATACGTACCATGTCCGGCACCAGATTCTTGATCAGGGAAATCACCACGTTAGAGCAAATCAGCACAAACATGGTAGCCAGTCCCATACTCATACCGTTGATGGCAGAAGAAGTGGTACCCAAAGTCGGACACATACCCAAAAGGAGTACAAACGTAGGATTCTCTTTTACAATCCCATTCATTAACACTTTAAAATTATTCATAGCCTGTCCTCCTATTCTTTTACGGGTTCTACATTCGTGGTATCTGTGTCACATTTTTCAGCTGGTTTTGCCTGCTGAGAGGCTCCACTGGCACTGTCCACATGTTGATTCTTGTAGGCTGCATACGCATTATTGACAGCCAGCAGGAAGGCACGTGAAGTAATGGTAGAGGCCGTAATGGCATCAATTTTACCTCCATCCTTGCTGACGGTCAGCGGTTCCTGTCCCGGATTCTTTCCGGTAATATCGCCTTTGGCACCTTTCTTGAACCATTCGGATGCCTTGGAACCCAGTCCCGGAGTCTCGGAATGGCTCAGCAGCGAATAGTCGATGATGTTTCCGTCATTGTCGAATCCGACCAGCACAGTCAACGGCCCGCCAAATCCATTGGAAGCAGACTGTACGGCAGCCCCCACAGGTTGTCCGCCTTTGGTGGCCTTGTAAATGATATATTGAGCTCCATTGACTTCCACTGTGTCAGCAGCTTCTGCCGGATTGTTGTCAAAACCCGGAACCACCACGGCAATGGCATCGCTCAATGTCTTAGCATTAGCCTGCGCAATTGGTTCAGCAGTCACACTGTTCACCCAGCCCAGCAGCGCTCCGGCCACTACGGAAAATCCGGTCAATGCCAGAGCCATATTCTTTAAAGATGATTCTAATTTTTTCATTTCTTCACTACCTCCCCAAAACGTTTTGGTTTACAATAAGTATTGATCAACGGAGTAAATGCGTTCATGATGAAAATAGCGAACGACATACCTTCCGGATAAGCACCGAAAGTACGGATAACCACGGTCAGGAAACCGATGGCCACGCCATAAATCAACATGCCTTTGTGAGTCATCGGTGAAGTGACATAATCAGTAGCCATGAAAATAGCTCCTAACATCAGACCTCCGGTAAACAGATGAGCAAACGGAGAAGCATACACCGTAGGATTAGCCAGGTGCATCAGGCCGGAGAACACAAACACGGTCACCAGAATGGAAACCGGAATATGCCAGGAGATGATCTTCTTCCACAACATGTAAACCAGTCCAAGCAACAAAGCCAGCGCACTTACTTCACCGATACATCCCGGATTATTTCCCAGGAACAAAGAGAATGTATCGGGTAACTTGCTCAGGGCTGTAGCATCGCCATGAACGGCCATTTTCATCAAGGCCAGCGGAGTAGCTGCGGTTTCCGCATCGGTATAGCTGGTAAGCTGTCCGACTACCGGCCAGGAAGTCATCTGCACCGGGAAAGAAATCAGCAGGAAGATACGTCCTACCAGCGCAGGGTTGAACGGGTTGCATCCCAATCCCCCAAATGTCATCTTTCCTATACCGATAGCCACCAATGCCCCGATGATGATGATCCACAACGGCAGATTGGAAGGCAAGTTGAATGCCAGCAACACACCGGTCAACGCAGCCGATCCATCGGTAATGGTGGTGCGCTCACGCTTCAAGATATATTTGGTGATAGCCCATTCAAAGAACAGACAGGCCACAACAGAAGTCAGTGTCACCACCACTGCTCCCAAGCCGAACATGTAGAAAGAGACGAGCAAGGCCGGTATCAGCGCAATCAGCACGCCATACATGTTTTTCTGTACACTGTCGCCACTATGTACATGCGGCGATAAGGATACTATTAATTTGTTTGCCATAAGATTCTCAAATTATTTTTTTGCATTACGTGCACGGATGATACCGCCCACCTTACCTTTACCTAAACGGATGTAGTCCAACATCGGACGATGAGAAGGACACGTAAACTGGCATGAACCGCATTCGATGCACGACATAATCTTTTCGTGTTCCACGCGTTCCCAGTCGCCGTGAGCTGAACAAGTAGCCAGCAGGAAGGGTTCCAGGCCCATCGGACAAGCACTCACACATTTTGCACAACGGATACACGGCTGAGGTTCTGCACGGCGTGCTTCTTTCTCGTTCATGATCAATACGCCGGAACTACCTTTGCAGATAGGCACTTCAATGTTGACCAATGCCTTACCCATCATCGGGCCACCGCCGATTACCTTTCCGGTATCATCCGGCAGGCCACCGGCTGCTTCAATCAGCTGGCTCATCGGAGTACCCATACGGGTCAGGAAGTTAGACGGGTTCTTCAATGACTTACCGGTCACGGTGACCACACGTTCAAACAAAGGTTTATTCTTCTGTACGGCTTCATATACGGCATAGGCAGTACCTACGTTCTGTACCACCGCTCCCACATTGATAGGGATGGCTGGAGGAGCCGGCACCTGACGGCCAATAATGGCGTCAATCAACTGCTTTTCACCTCCTTGCGGGTATTTCACTTTCAACGGAACCACTTCGATGCCTGGATAAGCTGCTGCTTTCTGCGTCATCAGCTGAATGGCATCGGGTTTGTTGTTTTCAATACCGATATAAGCTTTATTCACTTTGGCTGCCTTCATCAGAATCTGTACACCGACCAGAATCTCATCCGACTTTTCCAACAGCAAACGATGGTCGGCGGTCAGATAAGGTTCACACTCCACGGCGTTGATAATGACACATTCAGCCTTGCATCCGGGAGGAGGAGTCAGTTTCACATGTGTCGGGAAACAGGCACCACCCATACCGACGATACCGGCATTCTTAATTTTAGCGACAATTTCTTCCGGAGTCAGGTTGCATTCCTTGACCAACTCCGTACTACGGTCAATCGATTCTTCCCACTCGTCACCTTCCACATCGATGAAGATGGCAGGTTTACGATAACCACTTGCATCAATCACACTGTCTATCTTGTTCACCTTGCCGGAAACGGAAGAGAAGATAGCGGCCGAAACAAAGCCTCCCGCTTCCGCAATCTTGGTACCGACCTTCACTACGTCGCCTTTCTTTACAATGGCAGTAGCTGGGGCTCCAATATGCTGGGACAACGGAAATACCGCTTGCTTGGGAAGCGCAAGCGTTTCAATGGCTTTTCCGGCTGACAATTTATTTTCTGCTGGATGAACTCCACCAATTCTAAATGTCTTCACTGTTATGTTATTTAGTATTATACAATTATAAGATTAAGCTTCTGTGCTTTTCGGAGCTTCTGTAGCCGGAGTCTCAGCCGGACTAACCTTCTTTGCAGCATCCGGACTTACCGGAGCAGCAGGCTTCTCCACTGCCGGTTTGTCAGCAGCCGGAGTGTCAGCCTTCGGTTTACGCGGCGGGAAGTTCACAGCTACGATGGCGTGCTGCGGACATTCCATTTCACACTTACGGCAAGACTTACATTTGGCCGGGTCAATGTAGGCCAGGTTGTTTTCCAACGTGATGGCTTCAAACGGACAGACTTTCACGCACTTTCCGCAACCGATACAAGCTGCCGCACAAGCTTTGCGGGCCACAGCTCCTTTGTCTTTGTTGACGCACTGTACGTACACTCTGCGGTTGTTCTTTCCTTTCGGACGGATTTCGATGATGTGGCGCGGACAAGCCTTACTGCAGGCACCGCAGGCAGTACACTTCGATTCATCCACTTCCGGAAGACCGGTTTCCGGATTCATGTGAATGGCATCAAACTGACAAGCAGACACACAGTCACCGCATCCCAGACAGCCAAACGTACATCCACTTTCGCCTCCGAAGGTCGTATTGGCTACCACACAAGAACGAACGCCGTCATACTGAGTCAGTTTTGGACGGTTGGCACAAGTACCGTTACATCTTACTACTGCCACCTTCGGTTCAGAAGCTACCGACTCCAATCCCAAGATGCTTGCCACCTTGTCCATTGTAGGCTGACCACCTACCGGACACATTTTTCCTTCCAAGGAACCGGCTTTTACACAAGCTGCGGCAAAACCGGAACATCCCGGAAAACCGCATCCGCCACAGTTGGCCTGAGGAAGCACCTGGGCCACCTGTCCAATGCGCGGATCTTCATACACAGCAAACTTCTTAGAAGCCACGTACAGGATAACGGCCGAAACCAAGCCGATGGCACCCAATGAAATCACTGCAACTAAAATTAAACTCATAATATAAAGTTAGTTTATTAATTATTAATTGATTCCAGAACAAAGACGAAAGTACGTCTGAATCTCTCCCGGCACAAGAAAAGTATCAGATAATAAGGTATCAGCATACACAAGGACACCAGTGAGGAAACGGCCTCGTCACCTCCCGTCACAGACATGGATATAAAAAGTGAAACGAGCAACACCACAAAGGGAAAAACAAAAGCCCACATAACTGCTTTCATACCCAATGATGTCGCTCCGCTTATCGTAACTTGACTGCCAACCTGACAATCCAGCCCGTCCTTATTGTATACATCTATCAGTTTTTCTTTCGACTCTGCCGCACTGCAATGCCCTTTGACACTACATGAAGAGCAGGCAGACGTCTGTACAATCCTTACTTTCAAGTAAGAACCGTTGATGCTTTCCACAATACCTAGATGTTTTACTGTATTAGCCATTTTTGTAAACCACACATTACAAATGTGTGGCAAATGTACGATAAATATTGTTTCGTTGGTAACGCCAACGGAGAAATTCTGTTTAAAAAAAGTAAATTTACAAGGGTGGTCTTACTCAAGACAAACCACCCCAGCACCTTTTGTTCAATCCACGATGGAATATCCCGCCTCCAGCAATGCATTCCGAATCTGTGCGATATGTTCCGCATTACGTGTTTCCATCACTAAACGCAGGAAACAAGCGGTCACATTACTAGTATTGTTATTCCGTTCGTGCAAAACGGAAATGATGTTTCCACCCAGACGGGCGATGACGGCAGCTACCCCCATCAGTTCTCCCGGTCTGTCGTGCAAATCAAGTGTCACCGTATAAGAACGGCCCGACATATTCAATCCCCGACTAATCACACGGCTCAAAATCGTCACATCGATATTACCTCCGGAAACCACACAAATGGTTTTCTTTCCAGCCACCGGTACCTTATTGAACATCGCAGCTGCTACCGAAACGGCTCCCGCTCCTTCTGCAATCAGTTTCTGCTGTTCCATCAATGCCAGAATAGCCGCACAAATCTCATCTTCAGTTACTGTAACAATACCGTCCACGTATTTGCTGCACAGTTCAAATGTATGTTCTCCAGGTTCTTTCACTGCAATGCCGTCGGCCACTGTAGCCACTGAAGCCAAGCACTCACGTTTGGCATGTTCGATAGACCGCAGCATACTCGGTGCCCCCTGTGCCTGCACACCATAGACCTTCACACTCGGTTTCAATGATTTCAAGGCATAGGCTACACCTGATATCAATCCGCCACCTCCTACCGGAACAATCACCACATCCACATCCGGAAGTTGATTCAACAGTTCCAGACCAATGGTACCCTGACCGGCAATGACGTATTCATCATCAAAAGGATGAATGAAAGTATATCCCATTTCCTCTTTTAGTTCCAATGCTTTCTTATACGCATCGTCGTATACGCCCGGAACCAGGCAAACCTCTGCCCCGTAACGTTTGGTAGCCTCCACCTTTGAAATCGGAGCGCCTTCCGGCAGGCAAATCAAAGATTTTATGCCATGCTTGGTAGCTCCCAAAGCCACTCCCTGAGCATGGTTTCCTGCTGAACAGGCAATTACACCTTTTGCTTTTTCTTCATCTGTCAGACGAGATATCTTATAACATGCCCCTCTCAATTTAAAAGACCCGGTATATTGCAGATTCTCCGGCTTCAAATAAATCTGGCTCTCAGGATTTATTTGAGGAGCATAAATCAAATCTGTTCTTCGTATTACATTTTTCAAGGCAAATGAAGCCCGATAAATACAATCCAATGTTAACATAATGATATTCTTTTATTGTTTTCACGTGCAAATGTACAAAAACATTGGATTTTAAAAGAATAAATCCGATAAATAAGAAAAAAAGCATTCAGATAGAAAAAACCATCTGAATGCTTTTCACTTTACAAATTATCATCAAACGACTTTAAGTCCATGCCCTCATCTATAAACTTTCTTCGAAGTTCAACTAAAATTTTTTGATAATGCTTGAAACAAGCCGATTTACTGATTCCCCTTTTTTCCCCTGCCTGACGAAAACTCATTTTATAATAGATAATATCGTGAATCAAACTTTGGTCGTCCAATGAAAGTTCCAAAACCGCTTTTTCCTCTTTTTCATAATAGGATTCCAACAGAAGAGGATTAGAGGATTGAGAGGCCTCCGTTTCAATTAAGATAATCAAATCTTTATCAGAAGAAACCATTACCGGAGACCGTTGCTTTCTACGATAAAAATCACGCACCACATTCATCGTAACAGTCAATGCCCATGATTCAAAATGCCCACGCTCATCATAGTGTGATAAAGAAAAAGCTTCACAAATTCGCAACAAGGCTTCTTGTTGTAGGTTAGAGACATCATCCGAATTTCGGACATGAGAACTTACATATGTTTCCACGATATGCATACATTGACGGAAAAGTATCTTTCTTCTCCGTTCTTCTTCACTTGGTTCCTCTGAAATATCTTCACCGGAACCGGAAAAATGAGTGTGATTTTTCATTTCTCTTACATTTAATCTTACTCTTTCAGTCTCACCCAAAAAGTAAGAAGGTTAACAAAAAAGTGAATTTCAAATAATAGATTTAAAGAACAATTCAAGAAGACCTAAGGCTAATCAATTATTTAAAAATCTTTTATTTTGATAACAAATATAAGATATTAATTTGTATATACAACAATTTTTACACAATATTTTACATGAAAAATTACGATTCGACAAATAAAAAAGGCATCAAAAAGAAGATAATCTTTCTTTTTGATGCCTTTTCCTATGCAAAAATCAATTAATCGAGCTTCAACACTGCTAAAAACGCCTTCTGCGGCACTTCTACCGTACCAATCTGCTTCATACGTTTTTTCCCTCGTTTCTGTTTTTCCAACAGCTTACGCTTACGGCTCACGTCACCTCCGTAACATTTGGCCGTTACATCCTTGCGGACTGCCTTGATGGTTTCACGTGCAATAATCTTGGCACCGATAGCTGCCTGAATGGCAATTTCGAACTGCTGACGAGGTATCAATTCCTTCAATTTCTCACACATCCGACGGCCCAAATCGTAGGCATTGTCAAAATGAGTCAAGGTAGACAGCGCATCTACTGATTCTCCATTCAGCAAAATATCCAGTTTCACCAGCTTGGAAGGACGGAAACCCGACTGATGATAGTCGAACGAAGCATATCCTTTGGAGATACTCTTCAGCTTATCGTAGAAATCAATCACAATTTCTCCCAACGGCATCTTGTAATGCAGTTCCACACGATTTCCGGAAATATAATCCTGTTTTACCAACTCGCCACGCTTGCCCAAGCAAAGCGTCATGATCGGACCGATATAGTCGGTAGCCGTAATAATGGAAGCGTCAATATAAGGTTCTTCAATGTGATCAATTAAGGTAGGATCCGGCATACCGCCCGGATTGTGCACTTCCTGCACTCCACCCTGCTTGTCGTATACCATATAAGATACGTTCGGCACCGTAGTAATGACATTCATGTCAAACTCGCGGTCCAGACGTTCCTGTACAATCTCCATATGAAGCAATCCCAAGAAACCGCATCGGAATCCGAATCCCAATGCCAGAGACGATTCCGGCTGGAAAGTCAGAGACGCATCGTTCAACTGAAGTTTCTCCAATGAAGCACGCAGATTCTCATAATCTTCCGCCTCTATCGGATACACCCCGGCAAACACCATCGGTTTCACTTCCTCAAATCCGTCGATGGCCTTGTCACACGGGCGGTCGATATGCGTAATGGTATCACCCACCTTCACTTCCCGTGAGGTCTTGATACCCGAAATGATATAGCCTACATCACCGGTACGAAGTTCTTTTCGTGGCACCATGTCCATCTTCAAGACACCCACTTCGTCTGCCACATATTCTTTTCCTGTATTGAAGAATTTCACCTTGTCGCCGGTCCGGATGATACCGTTTTCCACCTTGAAATACGCGATAATACCTCGGAAGGAATTAAAAACGGAGTCGAAAATCAACGCCTGCAACGGAGCATTCTCATCTCCCTGAGGAGCCGGAATCCGCTCGATGACGGCCTGCAAGATTTCTTCCACACCTAATCCTGTCTTTCCGGAGGCACGAATAATCTCTTCGCGCTTGCATCCCAGCAAGTCGACAATCTCATCCTCCACTTCTTCCGGCATTGCACTTGCCATATCACATTTGTTCATCACCGGAATGATTTCCAAGTCATGTTCCAACGCCATATACAAGTTTGAGATGGTCTGTGCCTGCACACCCTGCGAAGCATCCACTACCAGCAAGGCACCTTCACACGCCGCAATGGAACGAGACACCTCGTAAGAAAAGTCCACATGCCCCGGAGTATCAATCAAATTCAGAATGTATTTTTCACCTTTATAAGTATACTCCATCTGAATGGCATGGCTCTTAATAGTGATACCACGCTCGCGTTCCAAATCCATATCATCCAGCATCTGTCCTTCCGTAATCTTGATGGTCTGCGTATATTCCAGCAAGCGGTCGGCCAAAGTGGACTTCCCATGGTCAATGTGTGCAATAATGCAAAAGTTTCGGATATTCTTCATATATAATATTACAACTTATCAAAATTATTGTGCAAAGATAGGCAAAAAAAGAGATTTTTGTGTATGTTTGCCATTGAAACTAATCATAAAACATCATTAACCCGTATGAAAAAAACATGGATTATTCTTATCGCAGTAGTCGCTGTTATCGTCATTTACTGCGTTACCTCGTATAACTCTTTAGTGACTCAGGAAGAAACCGTAGGCACGGCATGGAGCAACGTGGAAAACCAATACCAGCGTCGTTCCGACCTGATTCCAAACCTGGTCAACACTGTCAAGGGATATGCCGCTCATGAAAAAGAAACCTTCGACGCCGTAGTTTCCGCCAGAGCGAAAGCTACCCAGATGACCATCGACATCGATGATCTGACTCCGGAAAAGATTGAAGCTTATCAAAAGGCCCAAGGTGCCGTAGGCAGTACATTGAGCCGTCTGCTTGCTGTGACAGAAAACTATCCGGAACTGAAAGCCAATGAAAACTTCAAGGAGCTGCAAGCCCAACTGGAAGGAACCGAAAACCGTATCAGCGTAGAACGTCGCAAATTCAATGAAACGGCCCGCGAATACAACACGAGCATCCGCCGTTTCCCGAAAAACATCGTAGCCGGCCTGTTCGGATTTGAAAAACGTCCTTATTTCGAAGCCGAAGAAGGCAGTGAGAAAGCTCCGGAAGTTAAGTTCTAAACCGGGCTTACACATGAAACGTTATTTCTTGCTGGGAATATTCTTCCTGCTGACTGTCTCCCTCTGCCCCTTGCAGGCGGAAGGCTACAAGGTAGAAGAGATTCCCATGGTACACTTGCAAAACCGGGCTCGATACGTCAGCAACCCCGATGGGGTACTAAGTGAGGCCGCCGTAGCCGCCATGGACACCACTCTTTTTGCCTTGGAGCAAAAGACCGGTATCCAGACTTTGGTCGTGGCTGTCCGTCAGATAGAAGGAGGCGACTGCTTTGACTTCGCTTACCAGTTGGGTGAGAAAAACGGCGTCGGCCAGAAAGGCAAAGACAACGGACTGGTTATCCTGCTGGTCACCGAAGAACGGTGCATCCAGTTTGCTACCGGATACGGTCTGGAAGGTATCCTTCCCGATGCCATTTGCAAACGTATCCAAACCCGCTACATGAATCCTTACCTGAGCAAAGGCAACTGGGATGCCGGGATGGTGGCAGGCGTGCAAGCTGTACGCCAGATACTGGACAAGAGTTCCGGTTCACCCACTCCTCCCGAAGGAGAATCCGACAACCTCCTGCTCTTCCTTGTATTGGGATGCTGTTTCATTCTGGTGCCGGCCTTGCTTTGGTATTCGGTACGCCAGCGGAACAAATGCCCCAACTGCCACAAACATACCCTGAAGCAAGTCTCCGTCCGTACTATTTCCCGTGTAGGAAGTGTACGAACTGAAGAAGTGACTTACTTGTGCAGCCATTGCGGTCATGTGCGCCACGTCCAGCGGAAAGTCAACGATGACGATTTCCACCATCGGGGTGGCAACGGAGGACCTTTCCTGGGCGGACCGTTCTTTGGCGGTGGATTCGGAAGAGGCGGAGGCTTTGGAGGCGGCTTCGGCGGTGGAAGTTTCGGAGGAGGAAGCTTTGGCGGCGGAGGTGCCGGAAGCAAATTCTGATTACAATCACAATTATACTATACAACCATGTACAACAACACTTTTGGAAACATCTTCCGTCTCACCAGCTTCGGTGAATCACACGGAAAAGCTATAGGAGGCGTCATCGACGGATTTCCCGCAGGCATCGCCATCGATATGGATTTCATTCAACAGGAACTGGCCCGTCGCCGACCGGGACAATCGTCCATTACTACGGCCCGCAAAGAGGCCGATGAGGTGGAATTCCTTTCCGGCATTTACGAAGGCGTATCGACAGGATGCCCCATCGGATTTGTCGTATGGAACACCAACCAGCATTCCAACGATTACGACAACATGAAAGACGTATTCCGTCCTTCGCATGCCGATTTCACCTATACACAGAAATACGGCATACGTGACCATCGGGGAGGCGGACGTTCGTCTGCCCGTGAAACCATCACCCGCGTAGTGGGAGGGGCACTGGCTAAACTGGCCTTGAAACAACTGGGCATCCGCATTACGGCCTTCACCTCACAGGTGGGCACCTTCAAACTCGACAAAGATTACACGGCATATGACCTGAGCACCATCGAAAATAACCCCGTACGCTGCCCCGACCAGGAACTGGCACAGCAAATGGCAGACTACATTTACAAGACCAAAGGCGAAGGCGATACCATCGGTGGCGTCATCAGCTGTGTCATTCAGGGATGCCCCATCGGACTGGGACAGCCGGTCTACGGCAAGCTGCATGCCGCTTTGGGCAATGCCATGCTCAGCATCAATGCCGTCAAAGGCTTTGAATACGGACAGGGCTTCGGGCACATGGAAATGAAAGGCAGCCAGCAGAACGATATCTTCTATCGCGACGGCGACAAAATCGGCTTCCGCACCAACCGCTCCGGAGGCATCCAGGGAGGTATCAGCAACGGACAGGACATTTACTTCCGGGTGGCCTTCAAACCGGTTGCTACCGTACTGATGGAACAGCCCACAGTCGACATTCACGGCAATGAAACCATCTTGAAAGCCCGAGGCCGTCACGACCCTTGCGTCCTGCCGCGTGCAGTCCCCATCGTAGAAGCCATGGCAGCCATGACCATCCTCGATTATTACTTGCTCAACAAGACAACCCATTTATAAATAAAAACCTCATGGAAATCAAACAATACATACAAGCCAACGAAGCCCGGTTCCTCGACGAACTGTTCAGCCTCATCCGTATCCCCAGCATCA
This sequence comes from uncultured Bacteroides sp., assembly GCF_902472605.1. Lineage (GTDB taxonomy): Bacteria > Bacteroidota > Bacteroidia > Bacteroidales > Bacteroidaceae > Phocaeicola. The sequence goes on along the minus strand of NZ_CABROP010000004.1, from coordinate 48,768 downwards.
GTGCTCTGCCCGCACACAAGGAAGACATGCTGGCCTGTGCCGAACGCTGGCGCCAACTGCTGCTCGAAGCAGGAGCCGACGAAGCCATGGTAATGCCCTCGGAAGGACATCCGCTGGTGTACGCCGAAAAACGTGTCAGCCCCGATGCCCCTACCGTACTGGTATATGCCCACTACGACGTGATGCCCGCCGAACCATTGGAATTGTGGAAAACCCCGCCTTTCGAACCGGAAGTACGCGACGGACATATCTGGGCCCGCGGAGCCGACGACGACAAAGGGCAGTCGATGATTCAAGTCAAAGCCTTCGAATACCTCGTACGCGAAGGCCTGCTTCACCATAATGTGAAATTCATCTTTGAAGGAGAAGAAGAAATCGGCTCTCCCAGCCTGAATGCCTTCCTGAAAGCACACAAGGAACTGCTGAAAGCCGATGTTATCCTGGTATCCGATACCAGCATGTTAGGTGCAGACCTTCCCTCCCTCACCACCGGACTGAGAGGCCTGGCTTACTGGGAAATTGAAGTGACCGGTCCGAACCGCGACCTTCATTCCGGCCATTTCGGCGGTGCCGTAGCCAACCCCATCAATGTACTCTGCGACCTGCTTTCCAAAGTCATTGATGCCGACGGACGTATCACCGTCCCTCATTTCTATGATGATGTAGAAGAAGTGCCGGCTGCCGAACGCGCCATGATTGCCCAGATTCCGTTCGATGAAAAGAAATACATGGAAGCCATCGGCGTGAAAGCCCTGAAAGGCGAAAAAGGCTATTCTACGCTGGAACGCAACAGCTGCCGCCCGTCATTCGATATCTGCGGTATCTGGGGAGGATATACCGGTGAAGGCTCCAAGACGGTTTTGCCTTCCAAAGCCTACGCCAAAGTATCCAGCCGTCTGGTACCCCACCAGCAGCATGAAAAAATATCCCAGCTGTTTGTAGACTATCTTACCCAGCAGGCCCCCGACTATGTACAGGTGAAAGTCACTCCGATGCATGGCGGTGAAGGCTATGTCTGCCCCATCCACCATCCGGCCTATCAGGCAGCCGAAAAAGGATTTGAAAAAGCCTTCGGCAAGAAACCGCTGGCCGTTCGCCGTGGAGGAAGTATCCCTATCATCAGCGATTTCGAACAGATACTCGGCATCAAGACCATCCTGATGGGATTCGGACTGGAGAGCGATGCCATTCATTCCCCGAATGAAAACTTCTCGCTCGATATTTTCAGAAAAGGAATAGAGGCAGTAGTGGAATTCCACTTGCAATATAAATAACAAAAAAGGGTGACTTCAGGTCACCCTTTTTCGTTTTATTCCTCCACCGTCAGTTCCAGCAATACCGGAAGATGATCACTGTATCCTCCATGATACCGTCTTCCTTTGTACGTACGGAAAGGCATCTCCCCTCCATACACATTGTCCTCTTCCAACAAGAAAGGGAAACGCAGGATAGCAGCCTTTTCCTTTGAAGTTCGGGTACGTGCATCCGGTTGCAGCAAACCACCGTTTACCACCATCTGGTCCAGTACGCCCCACTCCCCTTTGTAACGGTAAGTCCCGTCCGGCTGATTTTCCATCAGATTATACAAGGCACCCTGTTCCGGATGTTCATCCAGCACAGATACCCGAAGCCCTTCCTGCAACGACTTACCATCAGGGTAATCATTAAAATCTCCCATAATAATCAGACGGGGGTTCTGACGCTTAGCCATCACCGAATCGGCTGCCTGGCGAACCCTGCGAGCCACCCACAAACGGTACGAGTCTGTTTTCTGGGCTCCTCCCACACGTGAGGGAAGATGACAGACAAACACATCCAAGGTGTCCCCGCTGGCCACACGCCCCGAAGCATATAGGATATCCCGTGTAGGCCGCATTCCCAACGAGTCGGAAGGAATGCGAATTTTCTGTGAAGTCAGCAAACGAAACGAAGCAGGCTGATACAACAGCGCCACATCAATGCCACGTTCATCGGGCGAAGAAGTCATCACATATTTATATCCCGCCTCCCGAAGAGAGGAATAACGGGTCAGACTTTTCAGACAGAAATCATTCTCCACCTCACACAAACCGACCAAATCGGGCACCTGCTCTTTCCCGGCTGCCAGAATCACTTTTCCAATCTTATCCAGCTTGTCCTGGAAACGAGAATATGTCCAATTCCGTACACTACCCGGCAAGAACTCCGTATCCTGCTTCAACGAATCATGACGGCAATCGAACAAGTTCTCCACGTTGTATTCCATCACCCGGAATGTCTGCTGTGCCAGGAGCGGTGTGGCCCACAAGCCACACACCATCCCCAGCAAACTATAAATCATTTTTCTCATACACGAACCGGAATATGAACCAACACATCCAGCAAGTGACGCCAGAACTTATCTACCGTAGGAATCAGCATACGCTCGTCAGGTGAATGTACTCCACGCAAAGTCGGTCCGAAAGAAACCATATCCAACGAGGGGTATTTCTCCAGGAACAAGCCACATTCCAGTCCCGCATGGATAGCCTTCACCTTCGGTTCCACTCCAAACAGACGTTTGTAGCTTTCCACTGCCACTTTCAAGATAGCAGACGACGGATTCGGTTTCCAGCCCGGATAACCGTCCCCAGTGACGCAAGTTGCTCCACCCAGTTCAAAGGCCGCACGTACCATCTGCGACATATCCTCGCGAGAAGAAAGAATAGAGCTACGCTGGCTGGTTACTACCACAATCTTGCCGTCGCGCATCTTCACAGAAGCTAAGTTGGAAGAAGTTTCCACCAGTCCCTCAATGTCCTGACTCATGGCATATACTCCGTGATGTACGGCATACAATGAAAGCAGGAAGCGCTTCATCGCTTCTTTTTCCATCACTTCCGCACAAGGCGTTTCCGATTCCAGTTCCATGACCAGGTTCGGTTCCGTAACCGAGAACTCATTTTCTACATCTGCCAGGAACATATTCAGGGCTACCCGAACATTTTCCTTGTCGGCCATCGGCACCGCACACACAGCATGTGCCTCACGCGGAATGGCATTGTGCAAATTACCTCCGTCAATCAGGCTCAGACGCAAGTCGTACTGCTTCATCAGAATCACCAGGAAACGGTCGAGCAACTTGTTGGCATTGGCCCGGTTCTTGTTGATGTCATCCCCTGAATGACCGCCAGTCAATCCCTTGATGGTCACCTTGAAGAAGAAATAACCTTCCGGAGCCGCCGTCATCGGGCACGGGAATTCAGCCGTAGTACCGGCTCCTCCGGCACATCCGATAAACAGTTCTCCTTCGTCTTCTGAATCCAAGTTAATCAGGATGTCTCCGCTCATGAAACCTTCCTTCAAGGCAAATGCCCCAGTCAGTCCGGTTTCCTCGTCCACGGTGAACAAACATTCCAGCGGTCCGTGCTGGATATCCTTTGATGCCAGTACCGCCAGTTCCGTAGCCATTCCGATGCCGTTGTCCGCACCCAGCGTGGTACCTTTCGCTCTCAGCCATTCTCCGTCGATATACGTTTCAATCGGATCTGTTTCAAAATTATGTACCGTCTGGTTGTTTTTCTCACACACCATGTCCATGTGCGACTGCAACACTACCTTCTTCAGGTGTTCCATACCCGCCGTAGCCGGTTTACAGATCAGCACATTGCCTGCTTCATCCACCTTATGTTCCAACCCTTGTGCCTGGGCAAAATCCACCAGGAACTTCCGAATCTTTTCTTCTTTCTTTGAAGGACGCGGCACACGACAGATTTCTTCAAAATAATGAAAAACTGATGCCGGCTGTAAATCTTTCTTTTCCATAAAAGTATCTCTATAAACGTTTAAAACTCATGCAAACAAAAGTTAAATAAGCCGTTTTCACCTACGTAAAAGGCTTTTTTAAAGACAAAACCCGAAGGAATCGGGACAAAAACTTTATATTTGCAGCACAAAATTAATAGAAATGCTCAAGACTCTTCTGATAACTTTGTTAATAGTTGCTATCTGCATAGCGCTATTATCGGTAAAAATAATTTTCAAGAAAAACGGACGCTTTCCAAATACCCATGTAAGCGGCAGCAAGGCTATGCGCAAAAGAGGAATCGGATGTGTACAGTCACAAGACCGTGAGGCCCAGCACCTCAATCCTCATGCCATTCCGGAAAGACAGCCAGTTCATACCGAAGCAGAATAAACGCTAATAATTAACTAAAAAACGATATCACTATCATTATGAAGAAAACGAATGTATTGAAGGGACTTCTGGCGCTTGCCGTAGTACTCCTGTTTACACAATGTACAGAAAAGAAGGGAACTTCCACTGAGACAGCTGCTCCGGCAGTAGCAGGTACCAATATGAAAATCGCTTATGTAGAGGTAGATTCCCTGCTGACAAAATACCGCTTCTGGAACGACCTGAACGAACTGATGATTCAGAAAGAAGAAAACATCCGTACCACTCTGAATGAAAAAGCAAAAGAACTGGACGGAGAAATGAGAGAGTTCCAGCGTAAATTGGAAAACAACGGATTTGCCAGCCGCGAACGTGCAGAACAGGAAAATGCCCGTCTGTTGCAGAAACAGCGTGACCTGCAGCAGTTGCAGGAAAAGCTTTATGCAGATCTTCAGGCAGAAAACCAGAAGAACAGCCTGCAGCTCCGCGACTCTATCAATTCATTCCTGAAAGTATACAACCAGAAAAAAGGCTACAGCCTGATCATCAGCAACACCCAGTTGGACAACCTGCTGTATGCTGACAAATCACTGGATATCACACAGGAAATTGTAGACGGCTTGAACGCACGCTACAACCCGAGCACCAAGAAATAATTTTCTAACTATTTTTATTATATAAATAAAAAAGTCCGGCCCTTTCGACCGGACTTTTTTTATGGCGACTTATCGCCTGTGGTTACATCTCATTCAACAACGCATTCATTTCTTTCACCATCAAGGCAGGCGATTTCTTGTTCGTCTTAATCCAACCTTCCGGAGTAAATTCCGACAGCTTGGCGTTCAGTTTCTTCAGTTTTCCGGTAGCTCCCTTGGCTTCCAGTTCCTTCCGCAGCACATAGATTTTCTCACAATCCTGCAAACCTTCTACCAACCGTTCAAAACGGATGCTGCTGCGCGGACCCGGATAAATGCTGTACGTATCCCCAGCCGCCCACGTACGGAAACGAGAGTCACGCAACGGATCCATCGGCCAGCTGTTCACTGCCCAACGCAGATAACCGTCATATCCTCCTGCCACCGCATGCAACGCCGTCCATGCAGCTTCCGCCGGCGCCGAGAAAGTAAACGTATTCGGGAACGCCTCCGTACAGCAAGTGTACACCGTACTGATTTGTCCCTTGCGTTCGCGTTCCGCTTTCACTTCTGCCGGGAACTGGTTTCCGTAAGGAATGCTGAGGTAATACAAATCGCCCTGAATCTCTTCGTGATAGTTTCCGGCCAGTGTAATCTTGAATTCCGGATCGGCTGCCTTGATTACCTTGATAGCCTCCTGCATGGCTTCCATCGGACGCTCGTCCATAGAGATAGCCGTCTTTTCAAACCAACCCTTTTCACGCAGGTGACGAGCGAAATCTCTCAGGAAGGTACCCCAGTATTCTGCGTATGCTTTATCTCCCGGTGCAGCCTTGATAAACTGTACCTGATTGGTAGCCTGGTCAAAATAGTCAAAGCTCAACGCCCACGGAATCATCGTGTAGCAGCTGATCAAGTCCTTGATACCTACTTCGTTCATCATGAATTCCACCCACTTGTCGAACACCGTATAGTCGTACACCCACGTGCCGTCCAGCTTCTTCATCCGGAAAATCATGCTATGATAAGCGTCCTCCGTCTGCCCGGCCCAAGGCTTCTCCATGATACTGGCAGTAATGGAACGCTGCCCCGCATTGGCCAGCATCTTCATGATGGGACGCATGGCATCAAAATGCGCCTTGCTCCACAACGGCACCTGATAGTATCGCGCCACGGCATACGGATTCTGCCACAAATCCAAATGAAACACCCAGTCCTTAGGAGCCGGCAATGTGCGATTCACCACCTCAATCTCAAACGGCAGTTTCATTGCCTCGAAATTCTTTCCGGAAACGGTCAGCGTGCCTTTATATTTTCCCGGTCTTGCTTCCGCGGGCACCCACACGTTCAGCCACACCGGCTGCGTAGTGCGCGCCTTCACTTCCCGTACCCGTACGATATCGAGCACATCGGCTACCATCGAAGAATCCCACTCCGCCTTATTCTCACGGACACCACATCCTCCGCTTCCGTCCTTATTCAACTCATCGGTCATCACGTAACGCACAAAATGAGTCCGCACTGCCGAAGCCGGAATCACCGAACTCCCGTTCTTCAACTCACTGACCGTCATTTCCGCCCCTTCCAGGTCTTTCTGCGTCCACAACACCGCCTGTGCATTCACCCGTTCTCCTTTCCAGGCCTTCAGACGGAGCGTACCGGTCTGCTTCGCATCCGGCACATCCAGTTTCTTGTAACGCACGTCCGTCGTACCCCAGCAGAACTGGACCGGAGCCTTCATCTTGTTCCACACTTCCACCCCGTCGTGAGGCTTCGTATCCGTCAGTTCCTCATAATCTCCCAAAGGGAATTTCTCAACCTGCTGCGAAAAGCAGGCCGGGCCGCATGCAAGCAGCACCGATAAAATCAACATTTTTTTCATTTCTTATTATATTTAGGTTAGTATACACTATCGAATTCCTTTACATTATTCCCAGCTCCTTCGCCACCCGACAGGCCTCTATGGAACTCTTCACCTGAAGTTTCCGCAGAATCTCCTGCCGATGCCGGCTCACCGTATTGATGCTGATGGAAAGCAGGATGGCAATGTCCTTGCTCATCATCCCCTTAGCTATCAATCGGAGAATCTGTGTCTCCCGGTAAGACAGTATCTGCGAATCATGCCGACGAGCCAGCTCCATCACCTCGCCAGTCAGGGAATTGACCACCACACTCTTTCCGGAAAACATCGGAAGCCAAGGCGTATACACGCACAAAGCCAGCCACAATCCGTTCTCCACAGGTGAAGACACATAAAACAACCGGTGCAGCACAAACTGATAGTTCCCGGCCCCGTCCTTCATGCGCAACTTACTGGCCAGATAGAACTCGGCCCGCTTCATCTTCGGCTGACGTCGCACGAAATGGAAGAAACGGAGCTCCTGCAAATATTTCTCGTGCAAATCGTCCGGATGCATCTGCTTCAGGATAGCCTCTTCCCAAATTGAATCAATCCGGTCTTCCGCGCCAGGCACCTGCTTCCATCCCAAAGTCTGAGCAAAATGCCCATAATACACATAGCTGATATTGGTATGCATGTCGCTCAATACCGCCACCGCATTCTCCATTTCCGCATAACCGGAAGCAATCTTCTTGTACTTTTCCAGCTCCGCCACCGGCAGCCCGTCTCCCTGCGGAACCAGACTCTGCGTCAAAAAACGGCTGTTCAATTTATCTACTATGTCCATGAAAATGGTTATTAATCATCATTGTGCATTCGTTTCCAACGCACTACATTTGCAAAGATAACGAGGAAAAATGATTATTAACGAATCACTCGGAAAACTTTTCACCAATTTAGGAACCTAATTAATTTCATCTGATATGAAAAAACAACTCATCTTGGGCCTGGCACTCGGCGCATCGCTTCAAGCCGGAATGGCCCAGACACTGGAAAAAATGCAATGGTTCAACGAACCTGAACAATGGAAAATTGAAAATCAAGCCCTGACCATGTTTGTCACCCCGCAGAGTGACTATTGGCGGATTTCACACTATGGCTTTACCGTGGACGACGCTCCTTTCTATTACACCACCTACGGAGGAGAGTTTGAAGTCAAGGTGAAAGTGACCGGCGACTACAAGACCCGTTTCGACCAGGCCGGACTGATGCTGCGCATTGACCATGAAAACTACATCAAGACAGGTATTGAGTTTGTGGACGGCAAGTTCAACCTGAGCACGGTCGTCACCCACAAGACTTCCGACTGGAGCGTCATCACGCTGGACAAGCCGGTACCTTACATATGGATCAAGGCTGTCAGACGGTTGGATGCCGTGGAAATCTTCTATTCCTTCGACGACAAGGAATATGTCATGATGCGCAATGCCTGGTTGCAGGACCACGTCCCTGTCATGGTAGGTCTCATGGCGGCCAGCCCGGACGGAAACGGCTTCAATGCCACCTTCGAAAACTTCAAGGTAAAGCACCTGCCTGACCTCCGCCGACAGGAATGGCTGAAAAAGAATGCGGAATAAGAAATGAAAAAGAGGTTGTCTTCCAAATTTTCAAGCGGAAGGCAACCTTTTTCTTTTTTGAATTTCCATTATTTATGACCATCATCTTTCTTTGCGTTGTTTAATCTTTGGGGACCGAATGTCTCTCTACGTAAATACGAATAAACCTTGAAATATCCAGACAGGATAGTTTACACGATTTCTTCAATATCACTCTAAAGTAAATCATGTAAAATGAAAATAGCTTATCGCTCTAAAAGAAAATATTAATAGTACGAAATAGACTATATTCCTCGATACATATCTCAATATTTTTCATTACATTTAGCAATAAAAAAATCTTAATTATGAAAAAACATCACATTCTTCTGTTGTTAGCCTTTGCTATCATGTCAATCGTCTCTTGTAAAGATGAAAATAATATTGGGCCCGACGAACCAATGAAGTGGGAACATAGTATACCTAATTTTGAGAATAACAAAATCAAAGTAGACGCTAATGGTGGAGTGTTTGTACTAAAAAATATCAACTACCCTGGGTTCTATATTACAGAGATACTTGATTGTGATTCTGTAGTATATTTTTATAATTTTGAACCTGAACAACCCACATTAGAATATAAAGGAAACTGGTTTGCTGTAAATAAGAACAATGACACACTAAAAATCGAGATACAACCTAAAAATAATGATGTAAATAGATCATTAACAATTAATATACAATTCCTGGATGCATTCAATACATTGTATATTGAGCAATAAGATGTTTTTGTGAGTGATATAAATACAGCGAATGAACATTCTCTTAAGTTCATTCGCTGCTATTAAGATAGTCTTATCCTTTTGGAGGATAATTATCATTTCCATAACTATTCTTTTCACGTATTTTCCCATTCTCGCCGTGAATTAATACTTCTGACTTCTGATTAATCGCAATTTCTCTTGCTTTATTTATAGCTTCTTTCTGAGTATTGAAATTCTTGGTTATCCTTGAATTGTTTTCCCCTCTTACACCCCAACCTGAGGATGTTTTTACTACATGTTGATTTTTTCCCATATTACTTAACTGTTATATCGTTAATCTTAAATTCAAAAACATATTCATTCTTTATATCCTCAATAATGATAGGAAAAAGAACTTTTACGGTTTTACCAATATACGGAAGCTTTGACTGCTCAACATTCTTTTTGTCTATTGGAAAATTAAATAAATCACCTTCTTTCCACCCACCATATTGTCCACTTATATAATAAACATTATCTGTAGGCATTATTATATCACTTAAAGTTGCTCCTTTTGGGATAACACTTGCTGGTTGTGAGTTATTTCTATCAATATACTTAACCCCACTATGCATAACTCTTCCAACTTGTCCAGATGTACTTATATATGCGACATCATCCCAAGGAAGTTTTATGGAATAATTCGACTTGTTTTTTAATTCAAATGCAAACTGGCTATTACCTACGAACCAGGAAATATCTATATAGTCATCCTCATATTTGTAGTTGGTTTTACCATCTACATCCAGTTTGACAATTTTAGTTTCACCATACTGTTTTTTTGCATCAGCTGGTGCTTCAACATTTGATAGTCCCACATTATAAGTAAGGTAAGGACCAAATCCACACGATGTCATAGAGACAGCAGCAATTACTGTAATAAAAAACTTCTTCATAAACGCTATATTTAATGTTATGATGCAAAGTTCTGATACTACTGTGCAGTCTATATGCACAATAAGAGGAAATCTGAATTAACAAACTTCCTCTTATTGTTGGATAGTCGACAAACTATTACTTGCCTATAGCAAAATTCAGATTTTTCATATTCTGTGCAATAACCCAAAGATACATAGTAGAAACAATGTGGATTGCAGAATTAAGTTCTTTCATTGAAGCATCCGGAGCATTATGCGACTCGCTGTTTCTCCATTGCTTTACTAATTCCAGATAATCATAGAATTTATGATACCTTTCATCTGTATTGTTTTTCAGACCTCTCAGACAGCTGAGTGAGAATATACAATTTATAAATGTAGGCATACTGTTCTCATCCTTGTCATTTACCATTTCCTTGCCGTTCAACAAATAATATACTTTTTTCAGGAACACTTCATATTTTGTCACAATGGTATTGAAATGCCTTCTTTTGTCTACCAGTTTCATTCCTTCCAGACAGTAAAGTCTGTTAAAAGAATCAAGTAACAGCTCGTTTGCTCCATCAATAGAAGATGTAGTTTGAACTTTCAATACATCAATAAAGCACGATGCTACAGAATTAAAATCAGGAAGGAACTGCTTCAAGTCAGCAAACTCACTTTCTACATCTAACAGCAATTTCTGCTTGAATAGTTCCGGTATAAACGGTAGGTCATCTTCCTTTTTCTTGTAGTTTTCATACATCACCTTTGCCATCTGTGTCATGACATTACGGTAGAAATCACTGTTTTCAAACAACTTGGCGAAAGAGTCCATCTGTTCCACATAACAACCCCTTGCCACTTCATCAAATATCTGAGGGAAAATACTTTCCTCAAACTGCTTTTCATCCGTATTGTTCGCCTGTTTGGTCAGTTTCTTTTTGGCTGTAGTGACCATCTTATCGTAGATGGATTCTACTATAACACGGTCTGCTTCTGAGAATTGTCCCTGATACATGATATTTACTTTATCAATGATACGGCTCAGCAAATCCTCATTGTCGTTCTTCAGTTTCCCTGCTTTAGGATTTTCACCTTTTATCGGTTTATTGTCGTCACCCAAATGAATGGAAACTGTTTCTCCTTCAGATATTTTGGAGTTTACCAGCATAATCTGTTTGTTCAGGTCTATTCTTTCTTTGGCGTTCTTAGGCAACAGTCTGTACAGGTAGTCAGCATATACGTATGCTTTGTACAGTTCCTTGTCGTATGTTCTTGCTATCTGTGCCATATAAGAGTAGAAACGGACAAAGTTCTTGATTTTCGACCTTACCTCGAACTGCTTCTCTTCGTCCAATGCTCCATATCTATCAATAGTATTCTTAAACGCATTCGACAAAGCTCCAAGGCGATCTTTCTGTTTGTTGATATTTTGCAACAAATCATAGAATTTCTGTTCGTCACCCTCTGTCCATAGCTGGAACATCTGTATGTCCTTTCTGAAAGTATATACATAGTTCACATCCACAGGCTTTATCAACTCTGTACCTTTATAGAACGGTTCGAACGATTTCTTAATATCCTCCGGCTTGTTGCAGAAATCGAGCACGTATGTATCCTTCTTGTCCTTTTGCCATCTATTCAGACGCGAGAGTGTCTGCACAGCCTTTACGCCCTTCAGTTTCTTGTCAACGAACATTGTATGCAGCAGAGGTTCGTCGAATCCTGTTTGATATTTGTCTGCGACAACCAGCATATTATACAAATCCGAAGCAAAATACAAAGGCAATTTGGCTTCCGAGATGTTTCTTCCGTCAGTGGAGTTCAACTTTGTTTCGGTATATTCAACACCCTCATACGATACCATACCGGAGAAAGCAACCATAGGATTTACATCAGTAATATTGTTTTCCTGACAATACCTCTTAATTTCCAGAAAATAACGTACCGCATGAGCACGCGAAGAACATACCACCATAGCTTTTGCCTTTCCAAGCATGGCATTCAGTGTCACCTCCCTGAACTTCTCCACAATGATAGCCGTTTTCTGAGCTATTACATGCTGATGATTATCATGGAAAGCCTTTATAGCACGTGTGGCAGGCGTTTCCTCGTAAGAAGGATCAGATTCTATACGCTTTGCAATCTCGTAAGTAGTGTCATAAGTGGTATAATACTTCAGTACATCCTTGATGAATCCCTCTTCTATAGCCTGTAGCATGGAATAATTATGATAAGCCACATATTTGTTGTCTTCAGGATTTTCGCCTTCTTCGGCCAACTCACCGAATGTCTGCAGCGTCTTAGGCTTTGGAGTGGCTGTAAACGCATAGAAATACAGATTATTGTGCTGTCCCTGAACCAGCAAATCCTCCATAAGTGCATCCTTCTTCTTCTCAAGTTCTTCAGCCTCAATCTCTTCAATTTCTGCATATTCGCGCAAAGCCTCGTCTGTATCGGCAAGTGCAGCTTTCAGTTTCTCCGCACTCTTGCCCGACTGTGAAGAATGAGCCTCGTCCACTATTATGGCGTATCTCTTGCCGCTACGGCTTGTCAGTTCTTTATAGATAACCGGGAAACGGTGTAGGGTAGTGATAACAATTCTCGTATTGTCGTCATTGATGATTCTTGCCAGTTTCTCCGAGTTGTCAGAATCGGTAATGGTTTCTATCTGCCCGTCTATATGGTCGAAGCCTAAGATTGTACTCTGGAGCTGCTTGTTCAGTACACGTCTGTCTGTGATGACAAACACACTGTTGAACATATTCTTCATCTCCGCATTCTGGAGTCCTGCAAGGCGATAAGTGAGCCATGCGATAGAGTTCGATTTTCCCGAACCTGCCGAGTGCTGAATGAGATAATTGTTCCCGTGCGGCTTCTTCAGGGAATAGTATTGTGTCTTTTCGTCGGCAGCCAAATCATATCTTGCTTCCTCTTTGCAACGGCTTTGCAACACATTTGAATAATAAGTATCAGCCACTAACTTTTCCACCACATCCAACTGATGATAACGAGGAAAGATAATCTTTACCGAGGTTTCCGTAATCTCTTTCTCCCTGCCATGCTTGTCTATAATAATCTTCAGTTTTTCTTCCTCCTGGCAAGAGATATAACGCTGAAGAATGGAAAGCAGCATATCCCTGCGCAAAACCTTTTCCCACAGATAGGCAGTTACATATCCGCCGTCCTCACGTTCGGGATTTCCTGCACCCCCCACTTCACCTGCTCCGTTTGAGCCTTGATTGAAAGGGATGAAAAAAGTCTTTTCCTTTTTCAGCTCGGTAGTAAGAGCCACTTCATACAGGTCAACTCCGAAGTATACCAATATTCTGTTGTTGAAATGAAACAGCGGTTCTTTTGGGTCTCTGTCCGTACGCCACTGACGTTTTGAGTCCTCTACATTCTGACCTGTAATCTGGTTTTTCAGTTCGAGTGCCACCACCGGAATACCATTCAACGAGAGAACCATATCGATGGTGTTCTTGTTCAGCTTGGAATAGGCAAACTGGCGTGTCACCGTGAGAATGTTCGCATCGTAATTCGCCACAAGCTCATCATTCAGCATTGAAGCCGGAGCAAAATAACAGAATCTGATATTTATACCCACATCGCTTATGCCCTTGCGCAGCACATAAATCAGTCCGTAGCGCGAAACGTCATCCTGAAACACACGGTACAGCTGTTTCTCAGCCTTGTCGCCATACTTCGTTACATAGCGTTTCCACTGCTTAGGCTGTGTCTTTTCTATAAAAGAGATAAGCACAGGCATATCTATAGCCCTGTCCTTGTCGTATGTATCCTGATTACCTTTGATATAGCCGCCCTCTGTGATAAGGTATCGTTCTATATCAGCTTCAAAGTTCTTTTCCTTTAAGTCTGTGGTATTCATGGTTATATCTGTCTTTAATCTTATATTTACAATTCAAAGTACAATCCAAAGTGCCATTTTGGCTCTTTGGCTCCTCTTCTTTGGCACTTTGAGATTAACTTACTTTTCTTTTCCCGGTTACGCACTCGAAAATCAATGATTTTTTGTAGTCTTTCAGCTTCTCTATCTTCTGTTGCTTGATGGAGATTAGCTCGTCTATCTCACTGCATTTCTGGTCGAGGTAATCGGTTATGGATTGTTGCTCGGAGAGAGGTGGAAATGCAAAGAAATAATTCATAATTTTTTCTTGTGCTATAGTTGGAATTGTACCTCCAACAACAGATGTTTCAACAAACGCTCTTGTAGCTTTAGTTTGAAAACTATATGCCAGAAACTTTGGATAATCCTTGTGTTGTTTAAAAACGACAATCTGTGGGTTTATTGTACATTCCATAGGTATATCATCAACAAATGAACATTTTCCATATGTAGAACCAGTCTTAACCATAAGTATATCATTTTTTGATATCATTATTTCGGGAGATTCATAATACTTTTTCCATGACAAATATGTCCTATTTGTGTAATCCATTTTCATGTCTTTCATATTTGATGGACTTAGAGTTATAGCTCCGTTTCCTTCTGAAACTAAATCATCAGATTTATACCCTCTAAAACCAATACGACCAAAAACATTACAAGAGAATTTTAATCTTTTCACTTTCCAATGCTTTGGAATCTCCCCAATCCATTCAATACCGCTATCTTTTAGAGGAACATTCTTATCCAAACCTTTGGTTACAGCTTCAGTAATGACAGATTGCTTGTAGCTTTGCAGTTTGGTTATCATTTCCTCTTGCAGAGTTATCAATTCGTCTATTTCGCTACATTTCTGGTCAAGGTAGGTGGCGATGGATTGTTGCTCGGAAAGAGGAGGTTGTTGATAAAAGAGGTCTCCAAATTCTTTATATCTAAAATCAGTTGATCTTTCTCTAATTCCTTTTGCTAAAGATTGAATAACCCCTCCTAAAGCATATGAACGAAGTAAATAAGCATAATAGTAAACATTAGCATCTGTATTGTTTTTAGGGGTGCAAACAGAATAAACCGGAGTAGATTTCCCATTAGAATCGGATACACCAATAGCACCTGCAAAAGCATCCATATTATGAATAACTAAATCACCCCTACGTACACCTTGGTAACCAACTTCCTTCATTGCATTTGTAAAACCATCAGTCCTACGATTAGAGCGTAAAGTAACTTCTCCATCTCTAAAACAAGTTATAATTTCATCATTGTCTCTTACAGGTCTTTCTTCCTTTTTAAAAAGATTTTTTCCTTTTTTCACTTCCCAATGCTCCGGAATCTCCCCAATCCAAGCAATACCACTATCTTTATATTTATCGTATCTATTTTCCATAAACATCAATCTTCCTGTTCGTAATAATATGAGTAATCAATACCTTTCATAAAGGTTTCCCGGTCATTAATCTTGTCGGTAAGTGCAGGGCGCAGAAGTGCTTTCAGTTCATCAGCATTAGCCACACTGTGCGTCATGGCATCCAGATAAGATTTCTTGTTTACATTGCTCCAGTCCACACAAACTTTAAGATTTTTTTTCAGCATCAGGTCAAGCCAAATACGGGTGGCACGTCCATTGCCTTCACGGAAAGGATGGGCTATGTTCATCTCCACATACTTGTCTATTATTTCATCGAAACTTGTTTCGGGCATACGTTCTATCTGTTCCAATGTAGCTTGAAGATATTGAACCATTGCAAACTGGAATCCTCCTTTGGCTATGTTTACCGTACGTATCTGTCCGGCAAAGTCGTATAGTCCGCCAAACAAATAAGCATGAATCTGCTGCAAACCTTTTATGGTTCCTACTTCAATGCTGTCAATCAGACTGCTTTCAAACAGAGCGTAAGCTTTCGATTTGCTTCGCCCGTCTATGGTTTCATCACTGTTGGTAAACCATTCCACAAACCGTGCTGCCTTGGTATTAGGGAAACATGCTGCAAGAGAAAGAACCCCTGTGTTATCAAGGACATCTGTCATATAATGCTTCCCGTCCGAAGCCATTAGTTTCAGTTGGTTAGTGACACTAACCAACTCATTATTCTCTTTCTTCAGCTTGTTCTTCAGATACTTCCAATAGTTTCTGTTCTTGGTATAATCATCCTGGGCATTTAGCACGCCAACAATATCGAGTACAGAAAACCACCATTTGGAATTCTCGTCATCCCAAATGGCACGTACTTCTCTGTCATCAAAGAAACGGATGGATATTTTATTTATCTTGGTCATAATTATCCTAATATCTTGGACATCAGTTCCGATTCTTTTTCTTCCAACTTTTTCAGTTCATCAAATATCACAGAACTTGGTGAGAGCGGAGTGTATTTATAGAACTCACGGGTGAGAGGTATTTCATAACCGATTTTGCTTTCGGATTCGTTGTACCAGAAGTCAGGGGCATACGGACGAACATTTTTGTCCAAGTATTCCGTAATATCCTCTTTCCAAGGGATAATTTCGCTGTCCTTCAGTTCCGGATCGGGAGCAAACCCGCTTTCTTGGTCTACAGGTTTTATGTATGCCTCCATCATATTGGAGTTTCGCTTACCGAAATAGTTTCTCAATAGAGCAACCTTTCCCTGAGGAACTTTGATTTTAGCTTTCTTCAACTCGAGGAAGAAAGTGATGTCCGGGAATCCCACATAATTAGGCATATTGTTTTCCCAATATGCAGCAACTTCTTTCAATAAAGCTCTGTCGGCTTCTTTATAGTTTTCAGCAGTGGTCTCGTCAAAATGAATATCCTTATACTCTAAGCGCAAAGGACGGTTGATGATTAGTTTGGTAAACTTGAAGTCTTCCACATCCTTCACCTTGCTTTCCACTTTCAGTTCCGGGTTAAGTTCGGAGGTATATTCCCAATCAGTAAAATCGTGATAAGCCTGCATGATAAGTTCGCGGCAGACTGTGGTGATTTCCACACGCTTGTTGCCGAGAGGTTTACGCAGTTTCTCAAAGCATTTGCTTGCGTCAATAAGTTGAACCTTTCCTGTACGTTCTTCCGATTTGTTTTTACTCACTACCCATATATAGGTAGCGATTCCTGTATTATAGAACAGGTCGTTTGGCAACTGCACGATGGCCTCCAGCCAGTCATGCTCCAGCAGATAACCCCGTATTTCGCTTTCACCACTTCCGGCATCGCCTTTGAACAAAGGAGAGCCGTTCTGAATAATGGCCATACGTCCTTCTTCCTTCAGCTTTGCCACACCGTTGAGCATAAACAGCATCTGTCCGTCACCCTTTGCCGGCAGTCCCGGAGCAAAACGTCCTGCTTCGCCCAGCTCGTGTTCAGCTTTCACACGCTTTTCGGATGCTTCCCAGTCAATGCCGAAAGGTGGGTTTGATATGACGTAGTCGAATTGATAATCCTTGAACTGGTCATCGCCCAGCGTATCGCCCAAGCGCATATTGTCGGCATTACCGCCCTTGATAAGCATATCGGCTTTAGCAATACCATACGTCTGCGGATTGAGTTCCTGACCGTAGCATGTGATTTCGGCTTCGGGGTCTATTTTGCGGAATCTCTCATCAAGACAGGCAAGCATCTGGCTGGTTCCCATTGCCATATCGTAGATGGATGCCACAATGCCTTCATCTTCCATTTTTTGTTCATCGTCACCTACCAGCAGTTCGCTCATTAGGTATATAATGTCGCGTGCGGTAAAGTGTGCTCCTGCCTGGTCGTTATACGATTCGGAAAACTTTCTGACTAATTCTTCAAAGATGTAGCCCATATCCACAGCCGAAACTACATCGGCTCCAAGATAGGCTTTGGCTGAACAGAACTCCTTGATGACGAGGTAAAGACGATTGTTGTCGTCCATCTTCTTGATTTCGTTATAGAAGTCCATGCGGTTAATTATATCAATCACATTCTCAGAGAAATGATTGAGGTAATTCTCAAAGTTGTCTTTGATATTATCCGCATCGGCAAGCAATATATCGAAAGTAAACTTGCTGGTATTATAGAATTTCTGTTTGGCTGCCGCCTCAAGAAAGCCTTTCTTTACGGTTATGCCTTTTGCTTCAAGTTCTTCGTTCATCTTGATAACGGCGTCCTTTGTTGGTGCAAGGGTATCTTCAAAACGTTTTATTACGCACATAGGCAGGATTACCTTTCCGTATTCGTGAGGTTTGTATAATCCCACCAGTTTATCTGCAATAGCCCAGATTAAGTTTGCTTTTTCCTGTATATTGATAGAGGTCTGTCTCTGTAAGTCTTCTCCGCTCATATTTCTGTTTTTTAATTACTTTTCAAAGGTACGAATTTATTGTGCAGTAGAACTGCACTTGTTTTATAAAAATTCAATATCTTTTCTTGTGATAAAGAAATGATATAGTTCTTTTGTACGTTCGTTTGTATTTGGAGAATGCTTGCTAATTTTTATTTTTTTACCAATATCTTCTGGATGCATTTCATTGTATTTAAGAAGGCAATCTTTACAATGGTAATTCCTGTTTTCATCCTGCTCTATTAAACCAATGATTTCTTCAGAACCTTCAGTAGACATAAATACAGATGTTTTTTGTCTAAGATTCTTTATTTCATTTTCGCTTGTAGGAAGAGTTTTACACCAGTATATTATATTGAATAGCTCAAAAACCGTACTGCGAATAAGATATGGAGCAGAGCCAGCACCTACAATTGTATCAATAGCTAATCTGTGTGAACCATTGTTGGCTATTTCTACACAAGAGTGAAAACTTCGTTGTACATGAACCGGTACGAATTCTTGCATTGTATTATTACCCATAAATTTACTACATTCAGCAAGATTTGTTCCGTTGAACTGTATGGGTAATACTCCACTCTTATTACAATATGTCATAACCCATTCTAATATTTTACGAATGATATGCATCAACAAAATTTCTGCAAGCATTGATTAAATGAATTGCTATACTTCTGTAATTAGGCATTTCCTTTGCGTTATTCATAAGAACAAAAATTAGATTAAAAATTTTTACGATACAAAGGTTATATCTTGTTGTGCAGTATATCTGCACAACACTTATTTTTTTCGATGATATTCTTTGCTCTTTCCGAGATTTTTTCTCTTAATGATTGTGGTTCAACTATTTCTATACTATCAGCAAATCCTAATAGAAGGGTCTCGAATTCATAATTTGGAATCAATTTTAATCTTATAACAACATGGTTTTCATCACTTAAATGTTTAAGCTCTGTTTGTGATTCATGGAATGGTTTAGATTCTATATAATTGTATCGTTTTCTGTCTACTTTTAATATTATGGTTTCAATATCGCAATTTGCAGGAACGGTAACTCCAACCACATCACTAAAATATTCCATAAAATCAATGTCTTTATTTTCGATGTATGGTATAGATGTTATTTCGAAGCCAATAATTCTGTCTATAGCCATATTCATTATTTTTGAATCTGATAAGCCAAAAAGAAACCATCTATTATTATATTGTTTAAGGAAATAGGGATGAAGAATATAGCTTCTGGATTCTCCAAAAGCCGCTTTATATTCTACTTTTAATGGTTGTTTATTTATAATTGCCTCAAATAGAGAAGTAAAATATCCAATACCTTTTAGATATGGATTATGCTCGAAAGCAACAACACTGTCAACATTGGATTTTAATTTAAAAGTGTCCTCTAAACGAGTCAGAACTTCTTCCATCCATTCAAATTGAGGCAGTCCTTTAAAACGGTTAAGCATTAAAATTGTCTCTTTCAAATGCTCGGCTTCTGTTTGACTTAAAGGTTTCTTGTTTATGGAAAAATTTTTATCGCTGTATCTATAATATTTCCGCTTGCCATCGTTTATTTTATCCAATGGAATAGAATATCCGGCTTCACTTTCCATAAATTTGATATCCTCAAATAATTGACGGCGCTTAATTCCATCTATATTTCCACTATATTCATAAATGGCATTATTACATGCTTCTATTAAGTCTTCAATAAAATATTTTTTACCCCAGTTACTAAAGCATCTGTCTAATGCTTGATAGCGTATTACTGCATGTTGATTGGTTCCCATTATTATTGAGATTACTGTTATGAAAATAATACTTTACCATATTGTTATGGATGATATAACTCAATTGTTACAAATATAGATGCTTTTTATAAGAATTGAAAATCAGATAGTATTTTAATGTTATATACCTTATGTGTAAAGATACCAAAACACCGTGTTATTAGTCAAAATGATTGTTTATTAACCTTTTTACTATCCAGTATATTCCCTTATTTTGCTTAAATAGAATGAATTGTTAATTTTGAAGTGATAATTATTTGTGATTTCAATAAGAAAAACTATTACTTTGATTAAAATCAAGTTTAACATTAAGAGTTTAAAAGTAGAAAACGAGCTGTTATTTCATCAAAAATGTGCTTCAAAAACCCCAACCTAACAAAATGTCAATCTCTCCTATCCCCCACTCAAATTTTCTAATTTAACCGCTCCAATCCCCATGCTTCCTTTTTTAACAAGGAAAAACATTTATACAAATTCAAAAAGAAACAATATTCAAATAAATAACAACCGCTATCACACAAATAAGAAATAAACCACACATATCCTCCACAAAACACAAGCAAACACGTACAAAAAGCAACCCCCATTTTCACACTCCAGGCCTCCCATTCCGCAAAAAAACACCCCCAAAATCCACATTTTCCAACCTCCTCCAGCAGCCCTAAAAACCACTTTCCAAAAACACAAGTACATTTGCCCTCAAACACCCTTGCGTTTTCCTTCAAACGTCAAAGAGTTTTTCCTGAAACGCTTCGGGGTTTTCGTCCAAACCCTTCGGTATTTTGGCGTCAAATTCGGCTTTTCAGACCAATTTTCCCGCATTTTCTTCTCCAGATTCATCCGAATACCCGTTTTTATACAGGAAGCACCCCCTCTACAAGCCTTCTGAGAGGGGTAACCCACAGCTATATACAAAAAAATGCGAAATTCCATCCTTCAGAAAGAAAGCAGAATTTCGCATTTTAAATCTTATATTCAGTAAGAAACGAAAAACAAGGACAAAGTGATTTTCCCATTCAATACATCTCCCAGTACTTTTCACACTCATGAAGGTAGTCCGTTTCCGGATGGGTACCGAATACCAACGCATAGAAAGAAGTACCCCGCAAACGGGCACGGTGGATGTCGGCCAGCAGCGCGTCATCGGGAGGGGGCATCTCGAAATCGGAAATCAGTACCACGTCGGCCCGGTGCCAGCCGTGAGTACGCAACATCATCAGCGCTTCGGCAAAGGCCGGACGCACATCGGTACCTCCGTCAAAGCGACGTTGCAAGAAGTCCACTAACACCGGGAAATCGGTCTTCAAATCGCGTACCAAGAGAGTTTGGATGTCTTCCGAAAAGTTGATGACGTAACATTTCCGCGAGGTGGCTTCCGTCAGTCGGGCGATAGCCAGCACGGCCGACTTGGCCAGGCGTTCGCGCCCTTCGCGCATGGAACCGGAGGTATCCACACAAATGATGTAAGGCCCTTGGGCACTGACTTTCTTCTTCTCCGGCGAACGGTCGGAACGGTCCTCACGGGAATAGGAATCGAACTGTTGCAAGCGTTTTTCCACATAGCGCTGCATGAAGAAGGGATAGAGCACCTCGTCCGTGAGGTAGCAATACTCCACGGGCAGCAGGCTGTTGAGGTCGTCGCCCAAGGTCACTCCTTCCACGTCGCTTTGGGCGGCATGATGAATCAGGCTGTCGGCCCGAAGTCCCGACAGGGAGTCGAAGCTTTCTTTCCGTCCGTCCACGTTCTTCCCCAGGCAACGCACCAGCTCGCGTATCTGGCGGTTCTGCTCCATGGCTTTCTCGTAGGGCACCACTTTCTGATAGAGTTCCGGATGGTTCCGCAACAACCATTTCACGCGCGAGCCCCGTAGGTTGCCTTCCGTTTTCAGGCCGAACGACTTGTCCAGCAGGGCGAACCCGTCGCACAGGCGGAAGAGGTGCTGGTACTGGTAGTCGTATTCCTTCACCGAAAGCAGGTGGTGCCACTTGTCCAAGAAGAGTTCCTGCAAGGCCGCGCGTTCCTCGCTCCCTTCGGGAAGCTGGGACAGGCGACCGATGTAATAGGACACATCCAGCTCGGCCAAGGTATAGCGCTTGCGGAAAGCCGTTTCCATCCGTTGCAGGAAGGTCAGGAAATCGGCCGACGAAAGGGTTTCGTTTGCATAGAAAACTTCCCATTCGGAGGTATAGCGGGAATAGAATTCCTGAAGCGAAGGCACCGTCTTGCGGTAATAGTCCCACACGCATTCCTCCAGCTCGCTCTCTAATACCGTCCGTCCCTGAAGGTATTCTTCCATCCGCACCCGGCTCCGCTCACGAAGTTGCTCCAAATAGGCTGTTTTCAGGTCTTTCAGACGGATATTCCTCGTTCTCTTTCCGGTATGCATGTTTCATTTCCTCCAATTCGTTCCGATAGCGGAACAGGGCTTTCGTCGGCTCGCCCAGTATCCGGCTCATGGCTTCTTTTTCTTTTCGTCCGACAAACAGATGGTTCGCGCAATAGTCGGCTTCTTCTTTCACCCAATCGCCGCAATGGGCTTCCACGTGGCTGAGCTGCTGTTCCAGCCGACTGAAGCGGGCGGGAAGGTCTTCGTGCGACTGTACTTCCATGGCGGGCAGAGCGGTGCAGTCGGGCGTACACAGCAAGGGGTATTCATAATCGTTGATGAATACCGAACGGCGGCCCCGACGAAGGGTGTAGACTTTCGAGGGGGATACCTTGCCACGCATCGAGGGATCGTATTTCTTCAACACGTAACAGTCGGTCTTGTACTTGTCTTTATGCAAGTAGAACTGCTTGCCGGTATCGTCCAGCTGCTGGTAGTCGGAAGCGAAGAGGAGCAACCGTCCGGCCAAGCGCACGCGCTCCACCTGGTAATAATAGGAGTCGACCAGTTGCAGTCCGGCATCGGCCCGCTCGCGCAGGGCTCCTGTCGAATCGAGTTCTTTCTTCAGGGCTTGCAGGTCGGCTTCAATGCCGGAGAGGTTCAGCACATAGCCGCGCACGCTCTCGCCTACTGCCGTCAACACGGCATCGCGCACCCAGTCTATCTGTCCGGTCTCGTTCCACAGACAGTGTACCATCAGCAGGCAGTCGGACAGGCGCACCTCGGTGTTTCCTTGCAGGAAGGCAGAGGCCCGCAGCAGGCGCACGATTTTCTTCCAACGACGGTCAGACACGTACAAGGCGGGCGAAGCGGGTACATCGGCATTTTCCAGCTGACGGTTGTAGTCTTCCAATTTGTCCTTGAGGGAATGAATCACTTCCAGGACGGAATAGTGCAGACCGATGGCCTTCATCTGTTCCTGCCACCGACGGTATTCTTCGTCGCTCACGGCCAGCTGCTCATCCATTTCCGGCTCGCTTTCATCGGCGGTCAGAATCATCTGGTCGAATTCAGACAGGTCTTCAATGCCGCCCACCAGCTTGCGCACCAGGAAACGGTCGTACAGGGCTTCCAGTCCTTGGCCCGAAGCGGGAAGTTCGTTCGAGGCGGCAATCAGCCCCTTCATGGGCACCTGCACGGAGAACTGTCCGTTGCGGTAGATTTTCTCGTTGATGACGGTCAGCAGGGCATTCTGGATAGCGGGACCGGCTTTCCAGATTTCATCTAAAAAGACCACAGTGGCGGTAGGCAGATAGCCTTCGGTCATGCGCTCGTAGGTGTCCTCGTTTTTCAGCTTGGCGATGGACACGGGACCGAAAATCTCGTCGGGGGTACTGAAACGCGACATGAGGTATTCGAACGCGGTACCTCCGCGGAACATGAGTTTCAGCCGACGGGCTACCATACTCTTGGCCACTCCCGGAGGGCCCAGCAGGAAGATGCTCTCTCCGGCCACGGCCGACAACAGGGCCAGGGCCATGACCTCTTCCTTGCCGTACACCCGCTCGTTCAGGGTTTCCAGCAACTTCTCAATGCGGTTTCTCAATGCTTCCATTTGACGTAGAGTGAGGGGAAAAACTTATGTTGTTTCGACAGCACGTTGAGGGTCTGGAGCACGACTGACAGCACAATTAGTCCCAGTCCCAAGTAGAAACTGAAATTCAAATCTTTGGCTTCCTGGAAAATAATCATGGCGCCGATGATGCTGTATATCGGCTCGAGGTTGTAGCTCAGGTTGACCGTAAAGGCGGAAATGACCTTGAGCACCTGAATCTGGAGGATATAGAGTCCGACGGTACAGACCGACGCCAGACAGAGCAGGTAAACCAAGTCTTTCGTACCGGGCAGAATGGAGGCCACAGGGAAATAATGGAGGTAGAAAGGCAGGATACACGACAGGCCCACGAAACCGCCCAACATCTCATACATCAGCATGGTGCTGGAGGTGTAGTTCACGGCCACCTTCTTGTTGACAATGGTAAACAGCGAAGCCAAGGCCGACGAGATGATACCCATGCAGATACCGGTCCGGTAGCGGGTATCGAAATGGAAAATCAGCACGATGCCGAGCACGGCCACCAAGCTGAACAATATCTCCCGCAAAGAGATACGGTGACGGTTAATGAGGGGCTCAAAGATGGCCGTAAAGAGGCTCATCACCGACAGGCAGACCACACCGATGGACACGTTGGAGGCCTTGATGCTGCCGTAGAAGAAAATCCAGTGGCTGGCCAGCAGCAGTCCCACGGAGGCAATCTTTGCCACATCGCCGAAAGAAACCTTCCGCAGTTTCTTCAAGCACGAAAGCAGCAGAAAGAACATCACGGAGGCAAACATCATCCGGTACCATACGAGCAGTCCTTCGTTCAAGGAAATCAGTCGCCCGAACACGCCCGTCCCTCCGGCAATGAGAATGGAAAGATGCAGTTTTATAAATGCTTCCTTCATAAGGATAAAATCTAATGTGATAACTATACAAGAAAGCGAAGAACCCTCCCGAATGACCGGCGGAATTCTTCGCTTCTTATGTGGATTTACTGAATAATCGTCAGCTGATTACAGCGGCATGTTACCGTGTTTCTTCGGCGGATTGCTCTGGCTCTTGTTCTGAGTCATTTCCAATGCCTGAATCAGTTTGTAACGGGTATCTTTCGGCAAGATGATTTCATCGATGTAACCCTGCTCGGCCGCGCGGTAAGGATTGGAGAATTTTTCCTTGTATTCTTCCACTGCCTTGGCTTTCTCTTCCGGAGTAGCCTTACGGTACAGGATGTTTACGGCACCGTCGGCACCCATTACGGCGATTTCGGCTGTCGGGTAAGAGAAGTTCACATCGGCACCAATCGGCTTGCTGTTCATCACGATGTAAGCACCTCCATAAGCCTTACGGGTAATGACGGTAATCTTAGGCACGGTAGCTTCTGCGTAAGCATACACAATCTTCGCGCCGTGACGGATGATACCGTTGTGTTCCTGTGTACATCCCGGCAGGAAGCCCGGTACGTCTTCGAATGTCACGATAGGAATGTTGAAGCAGTCGCAGAAACGGATGAAGCGGGAAGCCTTGTCAGAGGCATCAATGTCAAGCACACCGGCCAGGTAAGCAGGCTGGTTGGCCACGATACCTACAGAACGTCCGCCCAGACGGGCAAATCCGACCACGATGTTCTTGGCAAAGTGAGGCATCACTTCAAAGAAGTACTGGTTGTCGACCACCGGCTCGATGATGTTCTTGATATCGTACGGCATGTTCGGGTCGTCCGGAATGACGCTCATCAGGGATTCATCGGCACGACGGATGTCGTCGTTGCAAGGAATCATCGGGGCATCTTCCATGTTGTTGGAAGGAAGGAAGCTCAACAGTTCGCGGATGCTCATCAGGGTTTCTTCTTCGGTGTCGCAAAGGAAGTGTGTCACACCGCTCTTGCTGCTGTGGGTATAGGCACCACCCAGTTCTTCCTTGTCCACTTCTTCGTGGGTCACGGCTTTCACTACGTCCGGACCGGTGATGAACATGTGGCTCTTTTCCTTCACCATGAAGATGAAGTCGGTCAGGGCCGGAGAATAGCAAGCACCTCCCGCACACGGACCTAAGATGGCCGAAATCTGCGGAATCACACCCGAAGCAATGGTGTTCTGATAGAAGATGGAAGCGTAACCGGAGATACTGCCTACACCTTCCTGAATACGGGCACCACCTGAGTCGTTCAAGGCAATGACCGGAGCACCGTTCTTCAGGGCCAGTTCCTGTACCTTCACGATTTTCTGGGCACCGGTTGCACTCAGCGTACCGCCATACACGGTGAAGTCGTATGCATATACATAGACCAGACGACCGTCAATCTTACCGTAACCACATACGATACCGTCGCCCGGGATATGTTTCTTGTCCATGCCAAAGTCTGTGCAATGGTGGATTACGAACTTGTCGATTTCATTGAACGTACCCTTGTCGAGCAACATGTCGATACGTTCGCGGGCTGTCATGTGACCGTTGGCGTGCTGTTTTTCCACGCGTTCTACACCACCGCCCTGAGAAGCCAGCTTGTCCAGCTCCTCAAATTTCTTATATTGTTCTGCTGTTGTCATTGTTCGTCTTCTTTAATTACATCCAACGTCATTATTACCTGATTGCTGTTGACGGAGTCTCCTTCGTTCACAAGGATTTCCTTCACCACGCATTCACTGTTCACTTTGTAGTTACTCTGCATCTTCATGGCTTCAATCACTACCACGATGTCACCAGCCTGCAGACGGTCGCCCACCTTTACCGGAATCTTGACTACCTTGCCCGGCATCGGAGAAACAATCTTGTCCTGCTGCTTCTCTTCGGCACCCTTGCGCATGCGCAGGTACTTGGCCTGAGAGTCGATGATGTCGATGTTGTATGACTGGTAATGTGCATTGACGGTGTAGCTCTTTCCGCCTTCCTTACGAATCAGTTCGGCGTTGTACGACTTTCCTTCGTGCAGAATGGAACAACTTCCGTTTTCGGCCATCACGATGTCCACATCGTAAGGCACTCCGTCGATGGTCAGCTGTACCTTATTGCCTTCCTTGCTGACCAAGGTTACGTCTGCAACTCTGTCTCCTATATGTATTTCCATAATCTTCTACTTTAATAAATACGTTTAGATTCGCAATACACCTTTCTTCAGGCCGAATTCACGCCAGCGGCTGATCGGACGGTTATCGCTGGAAGCCGACTTGTTTTCTTCCAGGTTCATCAGGTAGTCGATGTAAGCGGCAATCATGGCGATGTTTTCGGTTTCTTCCTCCTTCTGTCCGGCCCATTTACGCAGCATTTCCTGGTGCTTCGGGATGAACAGGGTATTGTAATGGCCTTCTACGAAGTCGGGCACATTCATGATGTGACGCAGGTAACTGATGTTGGTCTTCAGTCCGGTAATCTTGTATTCGTACAACACGCGGCGCATACGCTCGATGGCAAACTCACGGGTAGTAGCCCACACAATCAGCTTACCGATCATCGGGTCATAATAGATAGGAATTTCGTAGCTTTCGTACACATAGCTGTCGATACGTACACCGATACCGTTCGGTTCAATCAACTGACGGATGACACCCGGAGAAGGCATGAAGTTGTTTTCAGAGTCCTCGGCACAGATACGGCATTCAATGGCATGTCCACGCTGCTTCAGGTCTTCTTGCTTGAAGTGCAGCGGTTCGTTGTTCGCGATGCGAAGCTGTTCCTTTACCAGGTCCACGCCTACCACTTCTTCCGTAATCGGATGCTCTACCTGCAAACGGGTATTCATTTCCAGGAAATAAAAGTTGCGGTGCTTGTCGACCAGGAATTCGATGGTACCGGCTCCTTTGTAATGCACTGCCTTGGCCGCAGCCACAGCTGCCTCACCCATTTTCTGACGCAATTCAGGAGTGACGAAAGGAGAAGGAGTTTCTTCCACGATTTTCTGGTTACGGCGCTGGATAGAACATTCACGCTCAAACAGGTGTACCGCATTACCGAAGTTATCACCTAAAATCTGGAATTCGATATGATGAGGTTCTTCTACGAACTTTTCCAAATAAACGGTATCGTCACCAAAAGAAGACATAGATTCCGAACGGGCTGTATTGTAAGCTTCTTCCACTTCCCCTTCGTTGTGGATAAGACGCATACCTTTACCTCCACCACCCATGGAAGCTTTCAACATGACCGGATAGCCTATCTGATTACAGATTTCCTTGGCTTCTTCCACACTCTGCAACGGTTGTTCAGTTCCCGGAACGACCGGTACACCGGCTGCAATCATGTGCTTACGAGCTGAGATCTTGTCTCCCATGGCATCCATCGTTTCCGGATCCGGACCGATAAAGATAATACCTTCCTGACGGCAACGACGTGCAAATTCTGAATTTTCAGACAGGAATCCATATCCCGGATGAATAGCATCCACTCCATGACGTTTGGCCGCCATGATAATCTTATCTATGTTCAGATAACTTTCGCGTGACGCAGCAGGGCCTATCAGACAAGCTTCATCCGCATAAAGTACGTGGCGAGCCGTTCTGTCGGCTTCGGAAAAAACTGCGACGGTACGAATGCCCATTTCACGGCAAGAACGCATCACGCGCACAGCAATTTCACCACGGTTAGCGATCAATACTTTGTGTATCATGCTTTATGTTTTAATTATGATTTCTATGATACCGGGTCGTTCTCACACCACCCAATTAGCTGATTATCCACACGCTGAAAAAATCATTCGTGCACAGATAACCTAAAAACTGTGCAAAAATAGCAAAAAAAGAGACACCTTTCCAATGAATGCCTCTTTTTTTGCCAAAACGCTACCTTTTCCCCACAAAATACCTACAAATGAGGAAATAATTATGTTCAAACAGACTATAACGTAAAGTCGAGTTTACAAAACAACGGAATACAGAATATGTATTTTTATTCCTAAAATATTTTATAAATTCTCATTTTGCAGGTCTGGAACAGCCTAAACCCACCGGTTTATCGAGTCTGACGGACCGTATAAATCACTTTTCCGTCTTTATTGATCATGTGCAGGCACAATTCTTTCTTATCGGCCGAGACCAAAGAGAAACCAGATTCACCGCTACAGAATTGGGTTCCGTCGACGGCCTTCACCTTACGGCTTAACGAACCGGAAGAGTTTACCACGTAATCGATGGCACTTCCCGGCTTGCGGATGTGCTGGAAGTTATGAATATGACCGCACAGGTACATATTTACATTTTTATGCTTGCGCAGAATAGTGTCTACTCTTTTTTCCATGTCCAGACGTTCGGCGTCGCTCTTGTCAGTATCGGCAAAAATCGGATGATGTCCCACAACCAGCACCCAGTCTTCCTTGGCGGCGGTCAGCACAGAATCCATCCATGCCAGCTGCTTGTCCATGTCCTGCCGGCAGGCATCCGGATATTTCTCCACATCTTTCCGATATTTGTCGAGCAAGGGAGCGGTATCAATCATGACCAGACGCACGGTCACATCGTCATTCTCCAACACTTTCGTATAATAACGGGCCGGTATTTCCCAACGGGCACTCACCTGCGCGTAATCCAATACCGCCTGGGTATTGCCACGGTATTCATGGTTTCCCAAGATAGGATACCAGGGAATCATCAGTTCCGGGTGACTGTATATCAGTTCGTAGTTGGTCATCCACAACGGGTCGTTCACACTGCGGACACCTTCAAAATGGTGTACATCACCTGCAGCCACCACAGCCTCGATATCTACATTCTCCGCCAGCTGCCCCATCAGTTCGGCGATAGGCTTCTGGTCGTAATAACCGTTGCGGCCCAAGTCATTGGCCAGCAGAAAGTTTACCGGCTTTTCCAACGCCTTCCATGCAGAAGTATCCTGCGCAAACGCCACCAATACAGACAAGGACAAACAGCAGGTCCAGAAAAGTTTCTTCAATGAAATCATAAATCAAGCAAATTAAATGAATTGAGATTTTCAAAGAATAAGCCCGAAACATTTTGTCCGGACTTATTCAATTGAGGAAAACGCAGTCACTCTGACTGCCTTAACAAAACCTAGAAAAGGAATTTATTATTTTGCGCCATAGGCACCGAAACGAGCTTCTACTTTCGGCGAAGTATAAGTCTGACCGTTTACACTCAGGCCTTCTGTGCCAAAATACGGAGCCAGTGCCGCATCGTTTCCGTCATATGCACCCGTCAGTACCGGAGAACCCGCTTCTACCTGGAAGTCCCATGCCTCATCGTACACATAATCTGTCAAAGCTACGTCATTAATCGGGAAGTTGACGAATTTCGGGTCATTAGCCGCACATTCTTCTGCAGTCTTGGTAATCACGCTGTGTGCGTCTACCACACCTTCATTGTAGTTTTCATGTGCGTAAGCATATCCTTCCCAAGAATAAGCCACACCAGATTCTTCCGTAAATACTACCTCACTCTTCTGCGTACCGGAAGCATAATAGTTATAATCAATGACAGACTGATCGTTATAGCCTTCATCCACATTGTTCGGGATGTCAAAGCTCGGAGTCATGGCTCTGAACTTACAGTTGACCATCAGGTTGTTGAAGACATTGGCCAAAGCATTCTTTTCTACATATACGCAACCACCTTTTTCACCGTCACGACGCCATCCGGCATTGATAACGGTATTGTTGTACGCCTGGATTTTGGCCATTCCACGTTCTTCGCTCTGACCGGAACTGGACAGTTTTAAACCGTTGGTATTCGGGCTGAACATCACGTTGCCTGCCACATCGGCCACACAACCGGCTTTCACATTGACCGCTTCTGCCCCGTCGTATCCGTTGGCTGCAAAAATATTATTGGCGATAATGGCATTTCCTCCCATCAGGTAAATACCATCTGACCATCCGTTGCGCAGGATGGAATTGGTAATCACATAACGTCCGTTAATGTTGTTAGTAGTAATCTGCGGATAGGCATCATCTCCGGCTGTATAGATTTCAGCACTTGCTGCAGGAGAGCCTTCAATTACCTGACCTCCCGTGTATTCAATGATGGTATGGTCAATCAGCATTTCTTCACAAGTAGCGCTGGCCACGATTCCACCCCAAAGGCCTTCAAAAATATTTTCATTGGTACGTTCACTTTCAGGGACAGAGAATAAAATCGGTTTTTCAGCCGTACCTTCGCAGTACAAATTACCATTGACAGTAAACTCAATCGGTGCGTGATTGGCTCCTACTCCGTCTGAACTTACAATGATTTGTGCTCCTTCTTTTATCACCAGACTCTTTCCTTCGGGCACAGTATAGTGGTCTGTAAGGTTCACGATGGTATCAGCAGGCCAAACAATGACATTGTCATTGGTTTCCTCACTGTTTCCACCATTGTTTTCATCATTTCCATCTGTATTCTCGGTACCGTCTCCATTCGCAATAGGATCTTCTTCCGTACAAGCGGCCATAAATGACAACGCTACCAATGCTGTACTTGCCAGCAAATAATTCTTCAGTCTCATTTTGTAATCAATTTAGTTACTAGTTAATATTTATATCTGATTATAGTTTGTATCTGATTCCTAACATGAACGATTGTCCGTGCCATTCTTTCCGTTCTATCACATTCCCATCTTTCCGTTCCGAGGTTACACTTGCGGTTTGCGGACCACTTTGAATGAATCGCAACAAAGGAGTGTCCAGCAGATTGGAAGCCTTGGCAAACACACTGATACCGTTCTTGAAGCTCTTTTCCACAGATGCATCCAGCTGCATGTAGCCGTCTTCCCAAATATCATCGTTATACCAATTGGAGATGTCGCTCAAACGCTTTCCGGTGTAACTTCCGGCAATCTGTCCTTCCCAACCATATTTGGTACTTTTGAAAAGCAACGATAAATTCGCCACATGGGCCGCCTGTCCGAACAACGGACGGGTCTGCGAAACCGTCTTCACATCGTTGCCATCCATGATACGCTTCTCGGTCGTAATCGTGGAGTGAGTGTACGTATAATTGGCCTTGATGCCGAACCAGTTGAAGCATTTCATGATATCCACTTCCACGCCCAGATTGGTCGCATCTCCGAAGTTCATCGGCTTGTAGTAAGTATCCTGTCCTTCGTTCAACAGACCGTATTCAATCGGGTCCTGCAACCGTTTGTAGAACATGCCCACCATAAACTGTTCGGATGATTTCGGGAAATATTCATAACGCAGGTCGATGTTGTCGGCCACGGTATGTTTCAAATCCGGATTACCCTTTTCCTTGTAGTCTTCATTGATGATGCTGTAAGGCACAATCTCAAAGAAACTGGGGCGGTTGATAGACCGGGCATACGAGAAACGCAGGTTAGCGTTTTTATGTACTCCATATTTTGCATGAAAGCTGGGCAGCACATCTGTATACTTCTGGTTTCCCTCAGGATCTTCATTCTCGGTCGGAAACTTCAACACATATCCTTGATTGGTATGTTCCACACGTACTCCCGCAATGAATTCCCATTTCCGATAGGTATATTTCACCATTCCGTAGCCTGCGCCAATCTTTTCGGAAGCATCGTAGTTCAACGGGTCACTGATGTTACCGTATTTCAAGGGAGTAAACAGAATCTCATCGTAGTTATTCCAGTCTTCTCCCTGATATTGCGGGTCTTTCACGCCTGTAGCCGAATTGAAAGTGTATTCATTGAAGAAACTGTCCCGTTTTTTGTCACGGTACATACCTCCGACAGAGAAATCAAAGACAGAACCGCCGTCCAGTTTCAGCTTGTACATCAGGTCTACATACCCCGCCTTATCTTTATCTGAATTGTGTTCCCAACGCCGGGTTGCCGCCCCAGAAGTCTGTACGTGGGTGCCCTGCAAGAAAATTTCCGCATTGTCCGGAGTCTCACTGTAGGCTTTCGAAATCACAGCCGACCAGTTCAGGCGAAGTGCTCCATCGTCCAAAAAGGAATGTTCACCTTTCAAGGTAGAATTGATGATATACTGGTGATTCCACTTCATACGTACGGCTCCTTCCTTGTCGTCATGCCCGTCGCGCACTTCC
Organism: uncultured Bacteroides sp.; assembly: GCF_902472605.1. Lineage (GTDB taxonomy): Bacteria > Bacteroidota > Bacteroidia > Bacteroidales > Bacteroidaceae > Phocaeicola. The sequence goes on along the minus strand of NZ_CABROP010000004.1, from coordinate 16,045 downwards.
GCCTCACGCATATCCATGTAGCCGTTGTACCAGGTCAGCTTATGATGTTCATTGATATAATAATCCAGTTTGGCATGCGCCCCGATACGGGTCTGCTGGGAAGAGTAATTACGATACTCAATGCCGTTGTGAGTGGTGCCCGGCTGATAATACAACTGGCTTTCCTTGCCGCGATAGGTATTCAGGAAACTTCCGGCCAGCATCACACCCAGTTTGTTCTGAAAGAAACGGTCGCCATAAGAAATCCCGGCAGTCAAATCCGGCAAAGGCTTTTTCCAGCTCATCCGTAAGTTATCGGTTGTGAAATTATCCATAGTCACCCGGTTGTCCTCCGGCATCCCCATCTGTTCATACGGTGACTGTTTGACGATGGCCCCATGATTGAACGACTGGAAGTCACGCCCGAAATACATGGCATTGTAACCGGTCGACAAATTCACGGTAAACTGACGTTCCGTAGGTGCATCCTTCATAATCAGGTTGACCGCTCCTCCGATTCCATCGCCTTCCATATTGGCGGTCAATGATTTGGTGACCTCCAGACGGTCGAGCATTTCCGACGGGAAAATATCCAGCGGCACGAAACGGTTCTTGTTGTCCGGACTCGGAATCTTCACCCCATTAATCAAGGTATAATTGTAACGCTTGTCCATACCCCGCAGAATCGCATACTGACCTTCTCCACTACTATTCCGTTCGATGGTCACGCCCGACATACGCTGAATCACATTCGCTACGGTGATATCCGGTGAAAGCTCGATGGCCTTGGCACTCATCACGTTGACCACATTCATGGCCTGACGTTCAATGCCGCGTGCGCCAGCTTCCGTTCTCCCTGGATTGGAAGCCACCACCACGACTTCATCCAGTGCCACATCATCGGTTTTCAGTGGAATCACGATTTCTTTCTTGTCCGGGGTGATGGTCACCTCATATTTCTTGTACCCCACATAAGAACACACCAATGTATATTTATCCCGATTGACAGACAGATTAAAACTGCCGTCCAGTCCGGTAACCGCCCCCTTTCCGGGCTCTTCCTTTACCATGACCGATGCACCTATAATCTCCTCTCCTGTCTGTGCATCCTTAATCTTTCCTTTTACCACACTGGCCTGCACACCTGCAGACATCAGTGACAACAACGCCAAAACGATACTTGCTTTCATTTCCTTTTCTTATTTGCCGCAAAAGTATCCTATCCTATTTTCATCCTTATTGCATAGAAATTTCTTTTTTGTTACATTTAGACAAGAGATACGTGCATAAAAAAGAGGTATCCCTTTCAAAAAGAAATACCTCTTCTATACAATATGATAATAACTTCGGATTACTTCACTTCTGCCGGAAGCCGGATACCGTCCACTACTTTTTTCCAATAACTCCGTACGTCTTTCCAAGCATAATAGGGAGCACTCTCACTGGAAAGCGGCAATTTCACCTCACGTTCGTTCAACAGTACCTTGACCAGCACCTCTTTCACCCCTTTCTTTCGATAAAATATCAGTTGCACATTTCCACACATCGGAATGATACGATAGGTACGGTACGTATCTGCAATGCGCTGCCAGTCCGCCGTGGAAGCCTGCAAGTCATTGATGCCCATCAGTACCGCCAAAGGAGCCAAGTTCGTGTCATGCCCATAACGCAATGTCACCCCATTCTTTCGGGAAGCAATCACGGTATCAGCCGTTTCAATGAAATTCTCCAACAGATTTTTTTCGATCTTGTACATGCAGTCGTCACTCAATGGGGAAGCTCCTTTCTCATAGTACCATTCAAAGTTGTTGCGCTGCCACAAGTCATACCGTTCCTGCGGAGTAAACAGGAAAGACAAATCCGGCTGACAGTCGCTACTCTGGCTGATGCCGTGCAGTTCAAACAAATCGGTCATCAGCTTCACCGGCTGGATATGAGCCTCCACATAAGAAGAATCACGAAACAGCTGTTTCATCAAACGTGCCGGATGCACATACACGCTATCTGCCACACGATACACCGAGTCACTGTTCTCCAGATGCTGCGCTTCATACAAAGGATTCTTGTACTTTATATAATAGGCATCTGCCTCACTGGCCTGCGTGGTGATATGCAGCTTCGGATTCAACCCTTTCAATTCCACACAACCCGCTGCCATGGAAAGAAAGGCACGCGTTTTATAGGTAGAACGTGCATCCACATGCACACCGTCAGTGAAGACCTCCGGATAATGCTGGTACATGCGATTGACCAGCTCCCGATGTTGCCGCGCCCCTTTCGGCGTCAGCTCGCCATAACGGGCTTCCGCTTCCTGCGCCAAGGCAGCCACCACTTTCAAAGCCCGCTTTCCGTCTGCAGTCAACACCCCGGCCTCATCCGCTGCAAGGAGAAGCGACAAAGGCTGTGTATATTTCTTTTCCTTCGTCAGATAACGCGAGCCATGACGAGCAAACACAGAAATATAGAAAGGTGTATAACCTGCGGGCGCAGGGGTGAGCTGCACATCGGGTGCCTCATAAGCATAGTATTTTCCTCCCGCCAGTGCCGGATTCTCATCAATCTCTTCACGCGCCGTCTGCCCCTGCATGCACAAAGGGAAAACCAGGAACGGCAGTATCCATCCTATTTTTTTCATAAGCCTTTTTTAGTTTGAGGCATAAAAATAGCCGTTTATTCCTCTCGGTCCTTTCCTTCCAGCCCGAAAAAGAATCACCCCAAGCTTACTGAAACAAAAATGCAATCACACTGTCACCCGATTGAGATAACCGGGACCTACCGGGCCTTTTCGCCCTCCATGCTGACAATTTCCTGCAAAATGCCGACGGCATCTTGCACGTTGGTCACCTTGGAAACCACCATGCTGCGGCGGCCGTTCTGTTCCCGCAAATTGCAGTAACGAGGATTCTTTGACATGTAGGCAATAATCTTTCCGAAAGCTATACTCTGATAATACGGGCTGTCCAGGTTGCTGACAAAGAAGAGGGTCATGCGCTGGGCCTTCAACACCACTTTCTCCACGCCTAAGCGCTTGGCCAGCCGCCTCAACGGCACAATGCGCAGCAACTCTTCCCCTTCGGGAGGAATCTTGCCAAAGCGGTCGAGCAGCCGGGCCCTGAACGCCTCCACATCCTTGTCCAGTTCCAGCTTGTCCAACTCCCGATACAACAGCATACGCTCACTGCTGCTCGGAATGTATTCATTCGGGAACAGCAACTCCAGGTCGCTTTCCACGGTACATTCATCCACGAACTCTTCGCCGCTGATTTTCTCTTCGCCGGCCTTGATTTCATCCGCATACAAATCGGCAAACTCTTCGTTCTTCAGCTCGGTCACCGCCTCGTTCAGAATCTTCTGATAAGTTTCATAACCTAAGTCGGCAATGAAACCGCTCTGTTCAGCTCCCAGCATGTTACCGGCTCCACGGATGTCCAAATCCTGCATGGCAATGTGAATGCCGCTTCCCAGATCGCTGAAATTCTCGATGGCCTGCAAACGGCGTTTGGCTTCTGGAGTCAAAGACGACAACGGAGGAGCCAGCAAGTAGCAGAAAGCTTTCTTGTTGCTTCGTCCCACACGGCCACGCATCTGATGCAGGTCGCTCAATCCGAAGTTCTGTGCCTGGTTGATGATGATGGTATTGGCATTCGGAATATCGATGCCACTCTCAATGATGGTGGTCGCCAGCAATACATCGTAGTCGTAGTTGACAAAGTCGAAGATAATCTTTTCCAGTTCCTCCGGCTGCATCTGCCCGTGTCCGATGCACACCCGACAGTCCGGGATGTTCCGCTGGATCATGGCCTTCAGTTCCGCCAGGTTCTGAATCCGGTTGTTCACGAAAAAGACCTGTCCGTTACGACTCATCTCAAAGTTGATGGCCTCGGTAATGATTTCCTCATTAAACGTGTGCACCTCTGTCTGAATCGGATAACGGTTGGGCGGCGGAGTCTGGATGACCGACAAGTCACGGGCTCCCATTAGTGAGAACTGAAGCGTACGCGGAATCGGCGTGGCCGTCATGGTCAAGGTATCCACGTTTACCTTTATCTGACGGAGTTTTTCTTTCACGCTTACCCCGAACTTCTGCTCCTCATCGATAATCAGCAGTCCCAGGTCCTTGAATTTTACACTCTTCCCGATAATCTTGTGCGTACCAATCAGGATATTGATGCTTCCTTCGGCCAACTCCTTCAAGATGCGGTTGGTATCTTTGGCCGTACGCGCACGACTCAGGTATTCCACCTTGCAAGGCATCCCCTCCAGACGTTTCTTAAAGGTCTGGTAGTGCTGGAATGCCAACACCGTAGTCGGTACCAACACCGCTACCTGCTTGTTGTCGGCCACCGCCTTGAAAGCCGCCCGGATGGCCACCTCCGTCTTTCCGAAGCCCACGTCACCGCACACCAGACGGTCCATCGGCTTGTCGCTCTCCATGTCCGCCTTCACCTCCTGGGTCGCCTTCAGCTGGTCGGGCGTATCCTCGTACAGGAAGCTGGCCTCCAGTTCGTGCTGCAAGAAGCTGTCGGGGCTGTATTTAAATCCTTTTTCCTGTTTACGCTGTGAATACAGCTTGATCAGGTCGCGGGCAATGTCCTTGATTTTGGTCTTGGTCCGTTCCTTGATTTTCTCCCAGGCGCCGGTTCCCAGCTTGCTGATACGCGGCTGTTCACCTTCCTTGCCCTTGTATTTGGAAATCTTATGCAGCGAATGGATGGACACGAACACCACGTCGTCATTCTGATACACCAGTTTGATGACCTCCTGCGTAGTGTTCCCGTTCGGAATACGTACCAGTCCCGCAAAACGGCCGATACCGTGGTCGATATGTACCACATAGTCTCCCGGTTCAAACGTATTCAGTTCTTTCAGTGACAACGCCACCTTTCCACTACGGGCCTTGTCGCTACGCAGGTTGTATTTATGGAAACGGTCGAATATCTGATGGTCTGTAAAGATGCACATCCGAAGAGTGTGGTCCACAAAGCCCTCGTGCAACGTACGGTCCACCGGCTCAAACGTAATCTGGTCGCCTCTTTCCTGAAAAATATCCTTCAACCGTTCCGTCTGCTTGGCGCTGTCGGAACAGATATACAAGCGGTATCCTCTTTGCAGGAAATCCGTGAAAGAGCTGGACACCAGGTCAAAATTCTTATGGAAGATAGGCTGCACAGACGTTTCAAAGGTAATCCGTGCCTCCGGAGTACCGACTGCCTTGTGTCCGAAATCAATCCGGAAAAATTCGAGGGCCCGCACCGTGAACTCAGCCCCGTCAATCAGTTTTTTGGGAAGTTCCAGCAATTCGGTCTGCTCCTCCCCTTCGTAGGCTTTCAATGCCTGTGGCGACACGGTTTCATCGTGTACCGCCTGAATGCGCTCACGCACCCACAGCAAATCCTTTACCCAAAGAATGGCTTCCTTCGACATAAAATCCAGGAAACAAATCTCCGAACTCTCCGAGGCCGACAACTCCGGTACGATGCTGACCGAATCTTTCTTCTCTTTCGACAGCTGAGTCTCTACCTCAAACGTACGGATACTGTCAATCTCATCGCCGAAAAAGTCGATTCGGTATGGATATTCCGAAGCAAAGGAATACACGTCCAGGATACTGCCTCGCAAGGCAAACTGTCCCGGTTCGTACACATAGTCCACGTGCTCAAAGCCACAACCGGACAGCTTCTCCATGAGTTTTCCCGTATCCTCCTGCTGTCCCACCTTCAGCGTCAGGGTGGACTCGGAAAGTTGGTTGCGGGAAACCACTTTCTCGGCCAGCGCCTCCGGATAAGTGACCACCGTCACCGGCTCCTGCCGCTCCAGACGGCTCAACACCTCGGTACGGAGAATCTCGTTGGCCGCATCTTTCTGACCATATTTAATGGCCCGCCGGTAAGAAGAGGGGAAGAACAAAATATCGGCATCGCCGTTCGCCTGCACCATGTCATGGTAAAAATACCCGGCTTCTTCCAGGTCGTTCAGAATAAACACATGAATACCCGGTACCGACTGGATGCACACCGAGGCGAACAAAGAAGCGCACGACCCGTGCATGCCTTCTAAAAATACATTTCTTACGCTCTTATCCTTACACAAAGAAGCCAAACCCGTGACGTTCGGATGTTTGGCATAAATATCTTGCAGTTCTTTTATACTCATCTTTCACTCCATAAGACGTTGCAAAAATAGCAAATCTTGCCTGAATATGCACACAAAAAAGGCAAAGAATGGCACAAAGGCTCACCCGTCAGAACTTAAAGCTGACACTTCCGTAGGGTAGAAAATTGCCGCGCCAATGCACGGAATAAAAGTTCAGGATGTCCTCTTCCGAAGGATTTCCCACCAGATTATAGACTCCCAGACGCAGCAGAAACAGTTTTTCGCCAAACGATTTCCGGTAGGAGTATCCCACGTCCACCCGATAGTTGAGCGGCTCCCGTCTTTTCCGGAATTCTCCGGCAGGCAGCAACTCGAAATTCTCATCCAGCTGCATGACCTTTCCTGAACGCAACATGCCGCCCACGGACAAGGACGAGCGTTTCGTCCACTGATAAGAAACAGCACCTGCCAGCTGGTGAGGCACATCATACAGCGAAGGCATCCTGCCCCTTTCCGGCATCTCGCCAAACCATTCCTTGCTCCGGGAATACGCATACGAGAGTTGCAGGTTCCATCGTTTCCAACGCTGGTAGAAATACCCTTTCACCCCGTAGCTCTCTCCTTTTCCCGTCATGAGGTACTGCGACCACTCCTCTCCTTCCAGCCACGTATCCGGACGCAGGGCCAGCACATTCCTTCTCGTCTTGTAGAAAGCCGAGAGCTCCAGTTGTCCGCCTTCCAGAAAATGTTTCCATCCCACCTCATAATGCTCGGACGAACGAGGCTTGAACCCGTCAATGCTGGGCATCCGGAAATCGGTCGGCAAGGCAAAGCTGTCAAAACGGAGGAAATGATAGAACTGCTCCATCTTCGAGAAATTCACATACAGCAGGTTCTTCTCCGACGGGAAATATTTCACCGACAACCGGGGCTGGATGCTATAATACGAACGGCTGTGCTGCGGATAATAGCCTACGCCATGCACACCCACCTGCACGGAAAACCCAGGAGAGATACGCAACAAGTTGTCATAATACACCGAGACCTGGCTCACGGGCTCATGACGCACCGCCAAGTCTTCCCGCTGGGAGACCAGGTCATAAATCTCATACGCATATTTCACTCCCCAACGGGCATGATAAAGATTCTCATACGCATAGCTGAAATCGGTGGCGGCATTCAGCGACTTGATGCCGCTATGCACATAACTTTCCGCCTCATAACCTATTTCTCCCATATAGGCCCGGTTGGTGTGTGCCGAATAAAAGACAGACGTCGTATTTCCCAGGTTGCCTTTTTGCGTGGCATACGAAAGCTGATAAGCCTGATTGTCCCAGCGCAGCACCGAGGCATCTTCTCCATTCTCCTTGATGGGCAGATGATAATCGTCGCGTGCCCCGTAGGCCAGGAAGCTCAAGTTACTAACCGGAGAAAAGCTATACGAAAGTTTGGCATTGTAATCGTACATGGAATGGTTCAAGCGGTTGTCTTCCGACAGCAGGCCGTCAAAAAAGTCCAGCCAGCTGCGCCGTGCACTCACCATATACGACAGTTTGTTTTTAAGAATCGGTCCTTCCAGCATCACCGAAGCTGCCGGCATATCCAATGTCAGCGTACGCACATGTTCCTCTTTGTTCCCTTCTTTCAGATTGACTTCCGTCACCGAGGAAATCCGGCCCTCCAGCCGGGTCGGGAAAAAGCCCTTATGAAACACCATGTTTTTCACCGCATCGCCATTAAAGACGGGCAGCAGCGAGTTGAGATGCCCCGGATGGAAGATAGGTATGCCGTCCAGCAGCAGCTGGTTCTCGTCGTAACCTCCTCCGTCGACCATCAAATTATTGCCCGCTAAAGAAGAAGTGACTCCCGGCAGAATCCAGATTTGGGCGAACAAGTCATTTCCACTAAAAGAAAGCAGATTGGAAGGCGTCAGTTCCGTCAGCTCATTTTCCCGTTTTCCGGACTTTACCGTCACCTCCTCTATCTCAAAGAGCAAGGGTTTCAGTTGCGTACGAACAAAACAATCCCTACTCACCCTGACTGCACGACTCTGAGGCGTATATCCCATATAAGAAGTTTTCAAGGTGTACGTTCCTTCCGGTACATACAGGCGGAAGACACCGTTGTCATTCGAGATCGTATTCCATTGCTTGCCCGATTTGTCTTCCAAGGTCACCACGGCCCCGTACAACCGTTCTCCACTCCCCTCTTCGCACACCGTGCCGCGGACATAATAATTTTCTATCCGCTGCGCCTGAATCACCAGTTTCCGGGGAGGTACGAAGGCGGTATGCACCCGATAGTCCGAAAGAATTTCGTCCAGCAGTTCCTGTACAGTTCTTTTTCCGCTCCGGGTCACCCGACACACTTCCTCCAGGTCGATTTGTGCCGCATTGTATGACAAGACGAGGCCTGTCTGTTTCTCAATCCATCCAAACCACTGCAATACGGTAGCGGAAGAGGCAGGAACCTGCATCCACTCTTCCGCTACCGTATGGTCTGATTTGACTTCCTGTCCCCTCACCTGCAGGAATCCGAGCACGCTCATCATTCCCCAGAGGAGCAACAGTCCTCTACTTTTCATAAAGCCTGTAATGTTTTCCTTCTACCAATGTTTCATACTTGCATCCACAAAGGAAAGCCAGTTCTCCGGCAATATCCGTTTCCGTCAGCTGGATGCGGGTAGTAATCAGGTTCTTTTCCAATCCTTTCTCCAAGTCAATCCGGATACCCGTCTGTTCGGCAATCACTTTGACCACCTCCGTAATCGGGGTTCTCTCAAACACCAGTTCCTGCCTGTCTGCGCCAAACAGCTCCTGCGGACGGGCAATCGTGTCTGCCTGCAGCACGCCGTTCTTCAGTTCAGCTTTCTCGTTGGCCTCAATCACCACTTCCTGACGGGAAGCTTCCACCCGTACCCTTCCGGTCTTCACAAAGACTCCGGCCTTTTCTTTACGGGCCACATCGACCAGAAACGAAGTACCCAGCACTTCCACGTTCAACAAGTCCGTCTCTACCTTGAAAGGTATCCCGTGCATCTTTTTCACCTGAAAGAAAGCCTTGCCCTGCAGTTTAGCCTGACGCCCTTCTTTCTTATCCGCAAAACGATAAGCCAAAGTAGCATTCGGATACAGGATGACTTCCGAACTGTCGGACAGAAGAATCTGTTTTTCCGTCGTGCCGGCATTGGCATAGCGGATGAAATTGTCTTCCACACCCGAACGGAAAAAATAGAAAGTCCCGATTCCCAACAAAAGCAGCAAGCACGCAGCCGCCGACCACACGAAGGTCATCTTCCGCCGGAAGGCCACCGTCTTTGGACGTTCCTTCAACTGAGGCTCGATTTTCTGCCAGGCTTTCTCGGCATCGAAACGGATATCCTCTGCGGTCTTTACCGGTGTCTCCATCAGTTTTCGCATTCGCTCAAACTCCTGACTGTTCGCCGTCCTCCACTTATCCAGAGCCTTCTGCTGAACAGGAGTCAACGATTCATGCGCAAAATAACGGGCCAGCAATTCATTTATATCTTCTTCCTTGTTCATACTCATTTACGATTTAGAATCATGGATAAAATGGAAACCACGACCGTAGCCAGCAGAAAACCATGTTCAGCCACATAGACACGCAGCAACTTGATGGCCTTTGTCATCTGATTCTCCACGGTTTTCTCCGACACAGCCAGTTTTCCGGCTATTTCACGATACTTCAAGCCCTGAAGCTTGGCCAATAAGAAAATCTCCTTACATTTGGGAGGCAAGGTAGCCAATGCCGCCTGCAACAGGTCTTCGGGAGAACGTTCTCCCTCTTCCGGCATATCATCCGGCAGACAGCTGGCAGAAGCCGGATGGTCGTCAATCGACACCGTATCTTCCCTCCGTTTGCGAAGAAAGGAGATGCAGCTATTCTTTACGGAAGTGGTCAGGTAGGCCGCAAACTCTTTTTCCGGCATGTCGTCCAATTGCTTGTTCCACACATTGATAAAGAGTTCCTGCACAATGTCTTCCGCATCATCCGCGTCAGAAACATATCCATAGGCTATATGACATAGCCTTGAATAATGTTCCTGAAAACGGGATTTGAATATGTCCTTTCTATTGGCTTTCATTCTCGTGATTCAGTCAATATACTGTTTAAGGTTAAAATTTCAAGCTTACACCTGCTGTCACAAAGCCTTTGTGTCCCAGTCCGGCTTCCACAAAACCTCCCACACGGTCATTACCTACTCTCAACGCAATCGGATTCACCTGATAGGCAAAAGAGGTGCTCAGGTCGGCTTTCTTCACTGCCATCTTTCCGGCATCGGTCAATGCGTTTTCCTTGTGACGGCACAAGTTTACACCGGCAGCCGCAGAACCATACAATTCCACCAAGCCTCTTTTAAAGTACACGAACTCTGCCGCCGGAAGTACCAGGAAGTTCACGTCGCTTTCTTTCAAAGAAGGATTTGTTTCTCCCGCCAAAGTCAGCTTGCTGTTCGACTTGGAAAATCCCAAATCAGCACCCACTCTGAAACGTCCCAGCGAGTAACGGTAACCCAAGCCATACACCAGACTATAATTTGAATCCGTACGCTTGCTGCCAGTCACTGCATCCAGCAATCCCATGCCCAATACGTCGACCGAACCTTGTGTCAGACCGTCACTCACTGACAAACGGATGTCATGTCGGTTTTCAGACGGTGTGAAATTTTTACTATGTTCTTGTCCTCTTACCAGGTTTACACTTGCCAACACACACAAAGATAATGCAATAAATTTAAATTTCATAAGTTCCAGTTTTTTTAATCATTAAATAATATGCAATTCTTATTCAAATCCTATCCTTGAAAAGTCTTGCGTTTAGTTTTTCTGTTGTTCCACTTAGCTAGGTGATTTCGTCTTCATAACGCAGCCTGGAAAGAAAACCCCTATCCGGAAAAGAAAAAAAATTCCTTTTTCCGGAGAAAAAGTGCCGAACACATCCATAACATCCTCAATATCAGATGGAAATAAATTCTCAAAAAAGTGCTGTTTTTTCTTTTATCACCCCTCAAAAAGCGAAAAACAAGAAATAATTATTACTTTTGTCTCAAAAGGACAGAGACAGAAAAGAAATCATGCACAAGGAAATCATTCAACTTTTAAACGAGAAAAGATTAAAAGAAGCTTTTGCCCAAATCAAGGAGGCTGCCGAGACACTCAACAACTGGGAACTGAAGTCGCAGATTGAAGCCCAGCAGACCACTTATCACTATATGCTTCAATATACGGAGATGGGTACGCAAGACCCTCAGCGTGAAGCCATCTACCAGCAACTGCTATGCAAGGGATATGAGCTGGCCGACAAAACCTATTTTCTGAAAGAGCAGGAAAAGGCCTACGGCTACTTTGCCGACAAATTCCGGAAATTTGCCCAGACGCCGGCCCATTCCTTCAAGGAAATCGGTTTCATGCTGGAAGCAGCCAAGCAGCCGTCCTTCACTCCACAGACTCCGGAGGAAGAGAACCAGGTGCTGCAGAACTATACCCTGCACCAGAACACCGTCGACGAACTGTTTAACAAGATATGGGTTTCCACCCAATGGAGTGAAGAAGAACTTCAGGAGGCCCGCGAGCTGTTGTCCAGTTCCTCCATGGCCGCCAACGACCGGGCGGTGATGGTCAGCGCCATCACATTGAGCCTGCTGCAACTTTTCGACCAGCGGAAATTCCTGCTGTTGCTCTTTGCCTATCAGCAAGATCCGGAACCGACCGTCACGCAACGGGCTTTGACGGGTATCGCCCTGGCCACTTATTTCCAGTCAGACCGTGTGCGCCTGTATCCGGAACTGGTTTCTGCCTTGAAACTGATGAAAGACGATGACACGACCCTGAAACAGTTGCACGACATACAGATTATTTTCCTTCTTTCCCGCGAAACGGAGAAAATCGATAAAAAGATGAGAGAGGAAATCATTCCTCACATCATGCGCAACCCGAAACTTCGCGATCCGGAACTGAAGGTCATCGATATGGAAGACTTGGAAGACCTGAATCCGGAATGGAAAAAAGACATGGAGCAGATGAACCAGCAAATACACGAACTCGGGGAACTGCAGATGGAAGGTGCCGATACCTACATGATGGCTTTCTCCCAACTGAAGACCTTCCCGTTCTTCCAGGAAGCGGCACATTGGTTCTATCTGTTCAGCCTGAAAGTGCCCGACTTGTACAAAATCTACAAAGGGACTCCCCTCAATGAAAAGTCCCTGTTAGGCCTGATGGTCAACTCTCCGGCATTCTGTGACTCCGACAAATTCTCCTTCTGCCTGGCCTTGCAGTCACTGCCTCAGGACCAGCAGACCCTCATGCGTTCCAAGCTGAGCGGAGACGAGATAATGCCCTCCCAGAACGAGCTGAACCAGATGCTGGAAGAACAAAAGCTCAATGCCCTCCAGCGGCAATACATCCACAACCTGTACCGGTTCTACAAGCTGTGGAGATTCAAACAGGAGATGCACGACATCTTCAAGGACCAGCTGGATTTCTGGAACAACGACCTGTTGCGCCCCTTGCTCCTGAAAGGGGAATATCACGGACAGATTGCCGGCTACCTGTTCTCCAAAGGCTACATGACGGAAGCGGCCCACCTGTATGAAACCTTGGCCGAAAAAGATCCGGCCCACGCCGAGACCTGGCAGAAATTAGGATTCGCTTATCAGAAAGACAAGAACTACGAGAAGGCCATCCGAGCCTACTTGCAGGCAGATGCCTTGAAAGCCAACCATACATGGACCCTCAAGCAACTGGCGCAATGTTACAAGCTGTCGGGAGAGTATGCGCAGGCGGCCACCTTCTACCGGAAAGTACTGGAGACCGACCCTGACAACCTGCACCTCCTGATGCAGACCGGACAATGCCTTACAGCACTCAAGAACTATCCGGAAGCTATTAAGGTATTCTACAAGGTGGAATTCATGGAAACTCATCCGGAGAAAGCACGCCGGGCCATCGGCTGGTGCTATTTCATGTCCGGTAAATACGAAGAGGCACTCCGAATCTACGAGAAACTGCTTGCACTGGAAACTCCGCAGGTGAACGACTGGCTGAACTCCGGACACGTCTACCTGGCCATGGGAAACATTCCCCAGGCGCTCACCCATTATCGGAAGGCTCAGGACGGATGTGAATCGGAAGAGGACTTCATCGCCTTGTTCCTGGCCGACAAAGCGGCCCTGGAATCACAAAAGGTGGCGGAAAGTCAGATTTACCTGATTGCGGATATTCTTCGCTAAAAATAGCGTACCATAAACTTAATAAAACATACAGTCGCCTAGGAAATATTGACTTGACAATTTTCTGAACTTACAGTTCGATCCATCAACAATATTGAAAGTAACTCAGGCGACTGTTCAAATATTTCATTTTCGCGAATATCGGCCTGAAATGTATTAGTTATATAACCCACGTTCCCTCCTTATTACATTCCTAATTCTCGTTTTAACCATACCACCATAATCGGATCTGGAATCACGACCTGGCTCTTCTCAATTTCTATAAGTTCTTTCTTAACCAAAGCCCGCTTGACGATACTGACATTGGCTGATGAACCAAGCTGGTATTTATGTAGAATCTCCTGCGTAGTAAACTCACTGTGAATTCCATCTATAACAGCTCTCAAAAAATTCATTTGATAAGTTGTCAAACTCTCAGTCTGCTTCTCAAACAAGGGAGTATTCTGGTCGATGATATCCTGATATGCAGCCTCTAAATTTTGTTCTGTTGCAACTCTATCTGTATGAATCCATACTAACCATGCTAACTGCTGTACATACGAAGAATGATTATCCACTCTTTGGCAAATTTTTTCAGCCAACTCTTCTGAAATTTGTTTACCAGTCACTTCAAACCGACTGCAAATATATTCTATCCAATCTCGTGTACCAATTTTTGTCAGATAAATTGCATCTCCAAATTTATAAAATGGATAACTCCTCTTTTCAAAAAGTTCATTCATCAGATGTTTCTTACTCCCGAAAAGGCAATAGGATACAGGTTTCTGCAACTGCCAAACCGAGCGCAAACGTTTCTGAAAAGTTTTGGAATCCTTAAATTCTGCAATCTGTTGGAATTCGTCAATGCAAACAACAATATTACACCCTTTCTTTTGAGCTATTTTCTCAGGAAGTTGCAGGATTTCATCGATATCGTTACTTTTGGGATTTATTTCAAGTGATATGGAAAAATCCGTCATAGGATCAGTCCCGATTGAGATTTTGGGAGTGATACGCGCCAAAAACAGTTTGGCATTTTCAATCCACTCCTCCAATTTTGAAGAAGTTTGTTTGAGGATTGCAGAAGCGAATGCATCATAGAAATCCTTATCGCTACGGCAAGAAAAAATATCAAGATATACAACCTTCAACTGATCGGATTGAGCCAGATGACATACTTTCTGCACTAATGAGGTCTTGCCCCAACGGCGAGGAGAAATCAGCACCGTGTTTACGCCATGACGAAAGTTCAACAACAAACGTTCCGTCTCTTTTTTCCGATCAGTAAAATTATCTCCGGAAGTTGCAACACCGAATGTAAAAGGTTTATTTTCCATGTGTACGCAAATTTTATTCTAAAGCAAAGATAAGAAATATCATTATTACTAACAACTTTATTACTAATAAAAATATTACGCTAACGAAACAAGGAATCTATCTCATTATCAACTATCACTTTATAAAATAATAATCAAATATCCCAGGTATAATAGACTCTCTTAGAAACTAAAAGTTTGCCAACTTCAATCTCCATCGAGCTTCTTGGAACAAAATTATATTTTATAGGCCAAACAGAGTCTAACTCAGCGGCACAAGACAATCCTCAAAAACCTTCTTGTGCCCTACTTAGCAAGGATAAAAGGAGAATTTTCAACCGTTTTAGGTTAAGACCGAAACCAGCCCGATAAGGTTCATTCCCTTACCAGACTGGTTTCTATTTTTTTGATATAAGCCAACGCCGCACCTATCGCGGTCTGGTATTCGGCATATTCCGGAATGATGAAACGCACGTCGTACATCTGCCCGATGGTTTCAAATACCGGACGGCACTGGGGAAGCTGCGTCAGGTTGCCTATCAGCACGAAATCGCGGATTCCCATCTCCATAGCCGACAACACGGCTGCCTGCCCGATAGACTGCAACACCATGTGCATCAAGCCCAAGGCCAGGTCTTCCGGCGAGGCATTGTTGTCCAGTTTGCCCAGCAAGGAAGCCGTCGCATCCAAGGGAAGACCGGGCAAGGATGTCCGGCAAATGTCCTGAATCTGCAAGTCCACGTTCCGCAAATCACCTTTCTCTGCCAGTTCCGACACCCACAGAATGTCCTGCGTATGCAGCAACAGACGCGACAAGCCCATCAAGGTACCGCCTCCGATGCCGATACCGCCCACGTGGCGAATCTCCTCATTCTCCACCCGTACAAACGAAGTACCTGTGCCCATGCTCACCACCATCAGCTTGTCCAGCCCGGTGGCATACTGCGCACTCAGTCCGTTGGCGATAAACTCGTCCGTACGGGTAGTGGGCAACCCGTATAAAGGCTGTTGGATGTACGAACTTCCCACTCCGGTGAGCATCACCTGCTCCACCTCCGAGAGCGAAATGGAGTGATCGTATATGTATTTGCCAAAAGCCCCGAACAAGGAAGTGACCGGGTCGGCCGCTTTCACAAACATGGGATGGTTGATGCACCCGTTTTTCACACCGACAATCTTGGTGGTGCTTCCTCCTACATCGATTCCTATAATCATAACTTTAGTTCCAAATCTTAATTTTCACAATATGGACGCAAGTCTACAAACTTTTTTCGTGAAAGTAAGTACGTCGCCTTCTTTTTTTAATAAAAAATTAGATTAAATTCTCATGAACTTTCTCCTTTAAAGAACGTGAAAATCCTTTTTTCACCTTGTAGTGTACTAAATAAGTTGACACAATTTATTTAGCGACATGCGTAAAAAACGA
>NZ_CABROP010000003.1:0-107309 GCF_902472605.1 uncultured Bacteroides sp. | reverse complement strand
TTTGCGGGGGAATACCTAAAGATACAAAAAAGCCAGCTAATTCGCAACACTTTGTGTATGAATTAGTTGGCTAATTTTATACTATTTACTGAATGTCCCTTCTTCGGACACAAAAAAAGGTGCCGCTTCGGGCACCTTTTCTGATATTCTTCTTTTTTCTTAAAACGGCAGGTCGTCTTTCTCATCTGTGGCTGAGAAATCAGCCGGAGCCGCATTTACCGGAGGGAAAGGAGCTTCCGTAGGAGGTACCTGAGGAGCTGCCCCTACCCGCTCTACTTTCCAGGCACGAATACTGTTGAACCAGCGTCCCTGCCATTCGCGGGCGTCAATGTCGAAAGACACATTCAGTTCCTCTCCGATCTGAATATTAAACTGTTTGATTTTATCATCACCGAATACATCAAAGCACATACGACGCGGATACTGGTCGTGTGTTTCAATCACATATTCTTGAACTTTCCATTCATTTCCATTACGTGAAGTACCGCCTTTCGGCTCCAAAACTGCAATCACTCTTCCTGCTAATTCCATAAATATTGTTTTTAAATTCGGTGACGAAATTACGATTTTCCACAGAAGAAAACTAATTTTTAGGACCTTTTTTTATGGGCTGTATGCAATCTTTTCGTAACTTTGGCAATTGGTTTAAAGCATCCCAAGATGCTTTCTAAGAACAAAAACAAAACAAAAATAAATATAAAACAACTATGAAGTTTATCGTTTCAAGTACTGCTTTATTCAGCCATTTGCAGGCTATCAGCCGAGTCATCAACTCCAGAAATTCATTACCTATTTTAGACTGTTTTCTTTTCGAACTGAGAGACGGTACACTCTTTATGACTGCTTCGGACAACGATACAACCCTGTCTACTTCTATCGAAGTGAACGAATCCGACAGCGACGGCCGCTTTGCCGTTTCTTCCAAGACTTTGCTGGAAGCATTGAAGGAAATTCCTGAACAACCATTGAGTTTCCACATTGAAACCAGCAACATGGAAATCACCGTACAGTACCAAAACGGTAAATACAGCCTGATGGGACAGAATGCCGACGAATATCCGCAGGCACAGGAATTGGGCAGCAACGCTGTACAAGTAACCATAGGAGCAGACATTTTAATGAACGGAGTAAACCGCAGCTTATTTGCCACGGCCGACGATGAACTTCGTCCGGTAATGAACGGTATTTATTTCGATATAAGCACAGAAGACATCACCTTGGTTGCCAGCGACGGACACAAACTGGTACGTTGCAAGACTTATGCGGCACACGGAGCTGAAAAAGCAGCCTTCATCCTCCCGAAAAAGCCGGCCAACCTACTGAAAGGCTTGCTACCGAAGGAACAGGGCGACGTACAAATCGGTTTTGACGACCGCAACGCCATGTTTACCTTGGAAAACTACCAGATGATCTGCCGCCTGATTGAAGGACGTTATCCAAACTACAACTCGGTGATTCCGCAAAACAACCCGCACCGCGCCATCATCGACCGCGCATTGTTCATCAGTGCCCTGCGTCGTGTGTCAGTGTTCTCTTCTCAGTCAAGCAGTTTGATTAAACTAAGCTTGTCAGAAAACCAGATGAAGATTTCCGCACAGGATATTGATTTTTCTACATCTGCCGAAGAAACCATCGTTTGCCAGTATGACGGAAATCCGATGAGCATCGGCTTCAAGTCATCGTTCCTGATTGACATTCTGAACAATATCTCTGCACAAAATATCATTATCGAACTGGCTGACCCGTCACGTGCAGGAGTCATCGTTCCGGAAGAACAGGAAGAGAATGAAGACCTGCTGATGCTGTTGATGCCGATGATGTTAAATGACTAATCACTCATTTGTATACCTAACTTATGAAACTGAATCTGAAAAATCCGCTCGTGTTCTTCGACCTAGAGACCACGGGCACCAATATCAATACAGACCGTATCGTTGAAATCTGTTACTTGAAAGTATATCCCAACGGAAACGAGGAAGCCAAAACACTCCGCATCAACCCGGAAATGCACATTCCAGAAGCATCTACAGCCATCCATGGTATTCACGATGAAGATGTGGCCGACTGCCCGACCTTCAAGGAAGTGGCTAAGGATATTGCCAAAGACATTGAAGGGGCTGACATTGCCGGATTCAATTCCAACCGTTTCGATGTGCCCGTATTGGTAGAAGAATTTCTGCGGGCAGGCATCGACATCGACCTGACCAAACGGAAATTCATCGACGTGCAGGTGATTTACCACAAGCTGGAACAGCGCACGCTTTCGGCTGCCTATAAGTTCTATTGCGGCAAGAATCTGGAAGATGCGCATACAGCCGAAGCTGATACACGGGCTACATATGAAGTACTGAAAGCACAGCTTGACCATTACCCGGATGTATTGCAGAACGACATCAATTTTCTGTCGGATTATTCCAGCTACAGCAAAAATGTAGACTTTGCCGGAAGAATCATTTATGACGACAAGGGAGTGGAAGTTTTCAACTTCGGAAAATATAAAGGAATTCCTGTAGCCGAAGTGCTCAAGAAAGACATGGGATACTATGGCTGGATTATGAACGGAGACTTTACCTTGAACACCAAAAATGTGCTGACCAAAATCCGTCTGCGCGAAACAGGTTTGGTGAAGTAAAACGGACGGTACATGAGCACACTAAAAGGAAAGAAAATCGTACTGGGCATCACGGGTAGTATTGCTGCCTATAAGGCCGCAGTGTTAACTCGCGGACTCATCAAAAAAGGAGCAGAGGTGCAGATTGTCATCACTCCGGCAGGAAAAGAGTTTATCACTCCTATCACGCTGTCAGCACTGACCAGCAAACCGGTCATCAGTGAATTCTTCTCACAGCGCGACGGTACGTGGCACAGTCACGTGGACTTGGGATTGTGGGCCGACGCGATGGTCATCGCTCCGGCTACAGCTTCCACCATCGGAAAGATGGCACACGGAATCGCCGACAACATGCTGGTCACGACTTACTTATCGATGAAGGCTCCAGTTTTCGTGGCTCCAGCCATGGACTTGGACATGTTTGCCCACCCTTCTACCCAACATAATCTGGATATTCTGCGCAGCTACGGCAACCACATCATCGAACCGGCGTCTGGCGAACTGGCCAGTCATCTGGTAGGTAAAGGACGCATGGAGGAACCGGAGAAGATTGTGGAAGTATTGGAAGAATTCTTCACCCGCCAACAGGACTTGGCCGGACGAAAGATTGTCATCACAGCAGGCCCGACATATGAAAAAATTGATCCGGTACGCTTTATCGGCAACTATTCTTCCGGAAAGATGGGATATGCCCTCGCCGAAGCTTGTGCCTCACGAGGAGCAGAAGTGACTTTGGTTAGTGGCCCTGTCACCTTGTATACTGTTCATCCGCACATTCACCGCATTGACGTGGAAAGTGCAGCGGAAATGCATCAGGCTGCTGCAAAAGCCTTTAAGGAGGCCGATGCCGGAATCCTTTGTGCGGCCGTAGCCGACTTCACACCAGAGCAGGTAGCCGGACAGAAAATCAAACGGGAGAAGGATGACCTCGTACTGCGGTTGAAGCCGACTTGTGACATCGCCGCTTCGCTCGGAAAAGAGAAACGGCCAGGACAAGTACTGGTGGGATTTGCTTTGGAAACCTGCGACGAAGTAAGTCACGCCCAAGACAAACTGACAAGGAAAAACTTCGATTTCATCGTGCTCAACTCGCTGAACGACAAAGGAGCCGGCTTTCGTTGTGATACCAATAAAATTACGATTATCGACCGTTCAGAAGCCATTTCTTATCCACTGAAGAGTAAGAAAGAAGTGGCCGAGGACATTGTAGACAAACTTTCGAGTCTGTTTCATTCTTAAATGCCATGCTACAGTCTATTTTCATACAAAACTATGCTTTGATTGACAAGCTGGACATCAGCTTCACTTCCGGTTTTTCGGTCATTACCGGTGAAACCGGAGCGGGAAAGTCCATCATCTTGGGGGCTATCGGACTTCTGTTAGGACAGCGGGCCGATGTGAAAGCCATTAAGAAGGGGGCTTCGAAATGCATCGTGGAAGCGACCTTCCGGATTGCCAACTATGGCATGGAACCGTTCTTCCAGGAAAACGACATTGAATACGAACCGGATGAATGTATTCTACGCCGTGAAGTATCGGCCAACGGGAAAAGCCGGGCGTTCATCAACGATACCCCAGCTTCACTTGCACAAATGAAAGTGCTGGGCGAAAAACTAATCGATGTGCATAGCCAGCATCAGAATCTGCTGCTGAATAAAGAGGGATTCCAATTGAATATCCTCGATATTTTGGCGCAAGACGAAGCACAGCTCTCTGCCTATCAGGCAATCTATCAGGCGTATAAAAAGGTAACGAAAGAACTGGAAGATTTCATTGCGCAGGCTGAAAAGAGCCGACAGGACGAAGACTATATCCGTTTCCAACTGGAGCAACTGGAGGAAGCCGGATTGAAAGAAAACGAACAGACAGACTTGGAACAGGAAGCAGAAACCCTGAGCCATGCAGAAGACATCAAGGCCGGACTCTACAAGGCCAGCCAACTGATTAACGGTGAAGAAGGTGGTACGGTATCACTCACCAAGGAATGTATGCAAACACTCCAAGGGCTTACACAGGTCTATGCTCCCGCACGGGAATGGATGGAAAGACTGAACAGCTGCTACATCGAGCTGAAGGATCTCGCCCGCGAAATTGGCAATGCGGAAGAAGAAGTAGAATTCAATCCCTCTCGTCTCGATTTCGTAAACGAACGGCTGAACCTGATTTACTCTTTGCAACAGAAACATCACGTACAAACGGTAGAGGAATTGCTGGAACTGACGGAAAACTACCGCAACCAATTGAATGCCATTACTTCTTTCGATGACCGGATTGCAAAACTGGAAGAAGAAAAGAAAGGACTTTACACTGAAGTACTGAAACAGGCTAAGGTGCTGACCCAACTCCGTACCCAGTCGGCCCGTCACATCGAATCGCAGATGGAATCTCTACTCATTCCATTAGGAATGCCCAACGTACGATTTGCCGTGGAACTGACAGCCCGCAAAGATCCGGACAGCAAAGGAATGGACAGTGTGAATTTCCTCTTCTCAGCCAACAAAAACGGTACGCTACAGAATGTAGCTTCCATTGCTTCGGGAGGTGAAATTGCCCGCGTGATGCTCTCGCTCAAGGCCATGATTGCAGGAGCTGTAAAACTCCCTACCATCATCTTCGATGAGATTGACACAGGGGTTTCAGGTTCCATTGCAGAAAAGATGGCCCTCATTATGCAGGACATGGGAAGACAGAACCGACAAGTCATCAGCATCACCCACCTGCCACAGATTGCCGCCCGCGGCATCGCGCACTACAAGGTGTACAAGGAAGACACCGAAACCGGAACCAACAGCCACATCCGACGGTTGTCAGATGAGGAACGAGTACAGGAAATCGCCCACATGCTCAGCGGCAGCACGCTCACAGATGCCGCCGTACAGAATGCACGTGCCCTGTTAGGCTTTAACTCATAACAAGAAACTACAAGACCATGATAGAAAAGAACGAAATGATTTTCGGCGTACGCGCCGTCATCGAGGCTATCCAGGCCGGAAAAGAAATTGACAAGGTATTAATCAAGAAAGACATCCAGAGTGATTTGTCAAAGGAACTTTTTGCAGTACTGAAAGATACCTTTATCCCGGTACAACGGGTGCCGGTAGAACGCATCAATCGCATCACCAAGAAGAACCATCAAGGCGTAGTGGCTTTTATCTCGCCTATCACTTACCAACGTACGGAAGACATCGTACCTTTCCTGTTTGAACAGGGAAAGAATCCGCTGCTCATCCTGCTGGACGGGCTGACCGACGTACGCAACTTCGGAGCCATTGCCCGTACGTGTGAATGCGCCGGAGTGGATGCCATCATCATCCCCTCCAAAAACAGTGTCAGTGTGAACGCAGATGCTATCAAAACTTCTGCAGGGGCTCTGCACACAATCCCTGTCTGTCGGGAAAGCAACATTACAAATACCATCAAATTTCTGAAAGACAGCGGATTCAAAATTGTGGCCGCCACAGAGAAAGGTGATTACGATTATACCAAGGCCGACTACAAGAGTCCCACGTGCATCATCATGGGAGCAGAAGATACGGGTGTGCCTTACGACCACCTGGCTCTTTGCGACGAATGGATTAAGATTCCTTTGTTTGGAAACATTGAATCACTGAACGTATCTGTTGCAGCAGGTATATTGATTTATGAAGCCGTAAAACAAAGAGGTTTCGGAGAAGAATAAAAACAATAAAACATACAACTACCATGAACATAAGAAAATTTACCCTTATCCTGACGTGCTGCGGAACGGCTTTCCAGATGGGGTTTGCCCAGGAACTTCCCAAATGGGCCAATAAAGCCCGGAAAGCAGTATTTTCCGTTGTCACGTATGACAAAGACAACCAAATTCTTAACACCGGCAATGGATTCTACATTGATGAGAACGGTACGGGTGTTTCGGATTATACCTTATTTAAAGGGGCTGAACGCGCCGTCGTAGTCACTGCCGAAGGAAAAGAACTTCCAGTAGAATACATTTTAGGAGCCAATGACATGTACGACGTTGTGAAGTTCAAAACGGCTTCCGATAAAAAGATTGAAGCCTTGCAGCCCACCTCCCGTCCGGGAACGGTGAACGAAACCGTATACGTACTTCCTTACTCTACACAAAAAGCAACGACAGGTACGCACGGCACCATTGCCAAGATTGACACCATCAGCCACAATTCTTTTTACTATACTCTGAACATGAAGACAGGTGACAAAACCGTCAGCTGCCCCGTAATGAACGCAGAAGGAGAAGTGATAGGATTGGTACAGAAAAATGGCGACAAGGAAAATACTTCGAGCTATGCCATCGGCATCGGATATGCCAAGAGCCTTTCCATCAGCGCTTTGTCGGCCAATGACTTTGCACTGAATACCATCGGCATCCGTAAAGGATTGCCAGAGGATGAATCACAGGCTTTGGTGTATGTATACATGGCTTCGTCTAACCTGACCCAGGATGAATACCTGAACCTGTTGAATGAATTCATCCAAAAGTTTCCCAAAAACAGCGAAGGTTACTCCCGCCGGGCCACCTGCTACATTGGATATGGTGACGATACTCACTACGCATTGGCTGAAAAAGACTTGGAGGCCATGATAGAAGTTTCTGACAACAAAGGTGATGCTTACTATAATCGCTCCAAGCTGCTGTATAACTATGTCCTGGGACTGCAAGGTGCCAAACCTTATGGCGACTGGACACTGGAACGAGCCCTGAAGGAAATCAATACAGCCCTTGAGAGCGACAAACAAGGATTGTATTACCAGCTGCAAGGCGACATTTACTTCGCCATGCAGAAATACCCAGAAGCCTTCGCCAGCTATGAAGAAGTAAATCGCTCCCCATTGGCTTCTGCTGCCACTTATTATGCAGCTGCCAAAACGAAAGAACTGATTGAAGGTGCCTCCAAGAAAGAAGCAATTGCATTGATGGACAGCGCTGTAGCTAAATATAATCCTCCCTACGGAAAAGATGCGGCTCCTTATCTCTTCGAACGGGCTCGCATGAAAGCGGAAGACAACCAGTTCCGGGAAGCCGTAGCAGATTACAACCTATTCTACGATGCCATGATGGGACAAGTTTCCGCTGAATTCTACTCTATCCGCGAACAAGCGGAAATGCAATGCCGCATGTACCAGCAGGCCATCAACGACATCAACCAAGCTATCGAAATGGAGCCTAAAAATGCGAACTACTGGGCAGAGAAAGGAGGTGTACACCTCCGTGTCAACCAGCTGACTGAAGCCATCGAGGCCCTGAACAAAGCCATTGAACTGGATGCACAGAATTCAGCCGCTTACCGTATGCTCGGCTACTGCCAGTTACAGCAAAACAAGAAAAAAGAAGGGCTGGCCAACTTGGAGAAGGCCGTCAAATTGGGCGATACCGTAGCCAAGAGCCTACTGGAGAAATACAATAAATAATAGCCTATGAACAATAGAATCTGTCATCTTTTCGGCATACGCTATCCCATTATTCAAGGAGGAATGGTGTGGTGCAGCGGCTGGCGACTGGCCTCAGCCGTCAGCAACGCTGGTGGACTGGGATTGTTAGGAGCCGGCTCCATGCATCCGGAAACCTTGCGCGAACACATCCGCAAGTGCAAAGCAGCTACCGACAAGCCCTTCGGTGTCAATGTGCCACTAATGTATCCTGAAATTGAAACGCTGATGGACATCATCCAGGAGGAGGAAGTGAAAATCGTGTTTACTTCTGCCGGCAATCCCAAGACATGGACTTCCAAACTCCAACAGGCAGGCATTAAGGTTGCCCATGTGGTGTCTTCCAGCCGTTTTGCCATGAAATGTGAGGAAGCTGGCGTAGATGCCATTGTAGCCGAAGGCTTTGAGGCCGGAGGACACAACGGACGGGAAGAGACAACCACTTTCTGCCTGATTCCAGCAGTGAAAAAGGTATGCACTGTACCCCTTATTGCTGCAGGAGGCATCGTGTCGGGAGAAGGTATCCTGGCAGCAGAAGTGTTAGGAGCCGAAGGCGTACAAATGGGTACCCGCTTTGCTTTGACAGAAGAAAGTTCAGCCCACTTCACCTTCAAGGACCGGTGCCTGCGACTGAACGAAGGAGATACCCAGCTGACACTCAAGCAACTTTCTCCTACCCGTCTGGTCAAGAATGACTTCTACAAACAAATAGAAGAGGCGGAACAGAAAGGAGCCACCGTCGATGAAATGAGACTGCTGTTAGGAAAGGGCCGAGCCAAGAAAGGTATTTTTGAAGGTGATATTTATGAAGGAGAACTTGAAATCGGACAAGCTGCCTCTCAGATTCACAAGTTACAAACCGTGGATGAGGTAATGACAGAGCTGGTGGAGGATTATCGCAAGGCACTCCGCCAGCTGCAAGACAAACAAGGCTGGTAAGAGATCTTAAGGGCCTCTGAATTCGAGGATATTTGCAAAAAAATCCCCTTATTTTTCACCTTTCATTTAGTAGGAAAGAGAAAAATAAGGGGATTCTTATATCAAAAAAACCTTGTTGGAGAATATTCAAAAAGAATTCAATTCGCTTATTTGTTCCGCTTCAAGAACAACGAGTTGGTAATGGTAGACGGAAGTTCCTCCTGATAGTGCGTCACCATAATCAGAGTCTTGTCCTTCCGGCCACAGAAAGCCTCGATGACATCCTTCACCAACCGACGGTTACGCATATCCAAACCGTGCAAGGGCTCGTCCAAAATCAGCAGTTCAGGGTCTTTGACAAACGCACGGGCCAACAACACCATACGCTGTTCTCCACTGGAAAGCTGAAGGAAACTGCGGTCTTTCAGGTCGGCTATGCCAAAGATATCCATCCACCACACGCACGTGTCCACATCCTTTGCCTGTGTTTTGCGATACAAGCCGATGGAATCGTGCAGACCGCTGGCCACAATATCAATGGCCGGCAGATTCTTCAAATAGGCACGGTGCATTTCCGGACTTACATAACCGATGTGCTTCTTGATTTCCCAAATACTCTCACCACTGCCCCGTTTACGTCCAAACAACGTAATGTCGCAGGCATAACTCTGCGGATTATCGGCACAAATCAAGCTCAGCAACGTAGACTTTCCAGCTCCGTTCTCTCCGCTAAGCGCCCATTTCTCTCCGCACTTCACCGTCCAGTCGAGGTCTTTCAGAATGACCCGTTCCCCATAACGAATGCTCACCTTGTTCAAGTCCACAATGTGTTCCGTGTGATACAGGTTGTCCGCATACGGCAGATCCAATATCCGCTGCCGCTTTTCATCAGACAATATATGTGCCGGAGCCGGTTCCCGGTGAGCCAAGTATTCCTTCAACGTGATTTTCGGTCCACAATGACGGTCTTCCACCGGTATCACGTGCGTAATGAACGTCGGAATATCGTCTGTCTTCGACAGGACCAGAATCACCTGCAAGTCCGTCATCTCCGTCAGCTTGCCCAGCAACGTATGCAACAAGCCACGCGTCCGTGCATCCAGACCGATGAAAGGATTGTCCATAATCAACACCCGCGGACCGCTCAGCAATGTCTTAGTCAACTGGAACTTGCGGAGTTCTCCACTGGAGAGCAAAATGATATGCTTACCCAACATTTCTTCGATACCAAACAAATCATAAAGTGTTTTCCGGAGCTGCTCGTCCTTGCACTCCGGCAACAAATCGGCCACAATAGGCGTATCGTCCAAATCATGCGAGTTCCATCGCTGCTGGTAATAATAATTCCCGTCGGCATCTCCATACGAGTCGCGGAAAGTGATGTATTTGATGTTGTCACAAGCCATTTTTGATTTTGAGGGAGAAAAATCATACTTCACCTCATTCATCAGCAACGGATAGCGGCCGGTAATTGTGTCGACCAGCAAACTCTTTCCAGCTCCATTCGGTCCCACAATGGCCACATGCTCTCCCGCAGCAATCTGCAGGTTAATGGGCTCCTTCATCCGGTAAAGCGGATGGCGAGTCACCCCGTTCTCAATAGTAATTACATTCTGCATTGTCTTTTGGTTTTATAATTGTCTTTTCTGTCGTTGTTTCTTACTGATGCACAATCATGGCCGTGCGGGGAGCTACCGTGAGCACATTGCCTGTCAGCGTACCCAGTCCCAACACATTGTCCACACGCCCGTCGCGGCAAGCTATCCAGTAGCGTCCTTCAGGTACATTAATCTGCACCGGTTCCGTACGTGCGTTGAGCACCACCACCGTATTCAGCCACGAATCGCCTGCCGGACTGCCCTTGATGCGGAAAGCCACCACATTGCTGGCAATTGTCGGTAAGAACTCCAAGTGCTTGGCTATCAGCGAGGCATCCCCCATACGGAACGAAGGATGCGCCTTGCGCATGGCAATCAGTCCGCGCACGTACTCAAAAAAATCCCTATGAGAAGTCTTTCTCCGCCAGTCGATGGCATTGATTGCATCCGGACTCTTATAAGAATTGGCCACGCCTTGCTTATCCCGCAAAATCTCGTCGCCCGCATACCAGAACGGAATGCCTTGCGAAGTAAACACCGCCGTAGCTGCCAGCTTGGCCAATGCATTCATCTCCTGTTCCGAAAGTCCCGGCAAAGTCGTTTTCAACCGGTCGGCCAGACAAAGATCATCGTGACAGCTCACGTAACTGATGAGCTGGTCGGGCTGCGTAGCCCAGAAATGAAGTTCCTTTTCCGCTTTTATCGTAGTCAGCGAATCTTCCATCAGACTGTCCGTCGGAACTGAACTCTGCACAGATGCAATCGCATGCTTTTCCTGCAATTGCGGATGGGCAAAGCCTCCCACCAGTCCGAATTTCACCCCTGCCGCATGCCCCATGCGTCCGATAACAAACGCTCCTTTAGCATCATCATTCCAAGGACCACGCAACGCATCGCGCATCTCGTCACAGAACATGCCGATGTGCGGAAGTCGCGGCGCATTCTTCTTCATGGCCAGCAGACTGTCTGGCAACTGCGGACGACCGGCCGCCCAGCCTTCTCCATAAATATAAATGGTAGGATCAATCTTATCAAGTGCCCGACGAATTTCATTCATAGTCTCGATGTCATGGATACCCATCAGATCGAAACGAAAACCGTCGATATGGTATTCCCGGGCCCAGTAGCACACCGACTCAATCATAAAACGCCTCATCATGGGACGTTCGCTGGCCGTCTCACTGCCACAGCCCGAGGCATTGGCCCATTTCCCATTGGCATCCGTCCGGTAAAAATATCCGGGCACCGTACGCTCAAAGTTACTTCCTTTCGTAATCGCGGTATGGTTGTATACCACATCCATCACCACCCGGATACCTGCCCGATGAAGGGCCATCACCATCTGCTTGAATTCCCGGATACGCACGTCCGGTTTATAAGGGTCGGTGGCATACGAACCTTCCGGCACGTTATAGTTTTTCGGGTCATAACCCCAGTTGTACTGCGGCTTGTCGAGCTTCGTCTCGTCCACCGACGAGAAATCGAACGACGGCAACAGCTGTACATGGGTCACCCCTAATTCCTTCAAATGATCGAGTCCCGTTTTCTCCCCTAAATAAGTCTTTGTACCCTCTTCCGTGAGTGCCAGAAACTTACCTCGGTTACGAATGCCTGCCACCGTATCGATAGAGAAATCCCGATGGTGCAATTCATAAATGATGATATCCGAAAAACGCTTCAACGGCGGACGCTTGTCTTCGCTCCAACCTTTCGGATTTGTCGAAGCCCAATCGATGATAGCCGCCCGGTCACCGTTCACTCCTACCGCCTTGGCCAGCAGTCCGGGAGTATCTCCCTGCCATACGTCGTCAATCTTCACGTTGAACGTATAGAACTTCCCTTTCAGGTCTTCGTCCACCCGGGCCTGCCACATCCCGTCGGATGCCGGCTCCATCTTCACCATCCGGTAGGCCGAGCCTCCCTGCCCTTTCTCATAAAGCAACACCCGCACCTCTTGTGCCGTAGGGGCCCAAAGCGAGAACTTGGTCACCGAAGGAGAATACACCATCTCCTCCCAGTCACCGTTATATACCGGATATTTGTCAAACGTCGTCTGTGCATCCTGGTGTGAGGACGTACATCCTGCTACCACTGTCATCATTGACATTACGACAAGATGCTTCAGTTTCATACTTCTTTTCTCCTATTTTTTAATGCGTTCCGGATTCTTGGCAATAAAATCCTTCCAACTGGAATACGCTTTCGGCATTTCCGGACGCCCCATCTGCAAATAATGACAATAGGCCGCTCCCAAGGCATCGGTGGCATCCATGAAAGGTCCCATCTCCGAATCGGGAATGTGCAGCATCCGTTTCAGCATGTCGGCCACCTGCTCCTTGCTGGCCTGCCCATTGCCGGTAATGGCCATCTTGATTTTCAGCGGCGCATACTCCGTCACCGGAATGTCGCGCATCAGGGCTGCCACGATGGCCACCCCTTGTGCCCGTCCCAGTTTCAGCATGGATTGTACGTTCTTTCCGAAAAACGGTGCCTCGATGGCCAGTTCATCAGGCAGGTACGAGGAAATGATGCCCTGCACCCGCTCATAGATGTGCTTCAGTTTCAGGTAAGGATCGCCGCATTTGCGCAAGTCAATTACCCCCAGGGTCATCACCTGCGGTTTCACCCCCGTCACCTTCAGCACCCCGTAACCCATGATATTCGTACCCGGGTCGATGCCGAGAATAATCTTTTCCTTAACCGGCTGAATCACTTTATCACCTCCATCAATGTAGGAAATCCTATCACCTTATCCTTGAACACCTTCATCATCTCGGCGTTCAATGCCGCCCCCTGCTTCACATGCCAGTGATGCAACGTAGCACTGTCTTCCACTTCCCATTGAAGCGAGAAACATTCGCTGTCCTGTTCCTTATGGCTCAGGATGCGCAAGATACGAGGATTTTTCAGTTCGCCCAACTTCTCTACCTCCGGAATATAGCATTCATTCAACCAGATGATAAAATTGCGGGCATCGCCCATTTCTACATGAAATGTTGTATTGTAAATCAGCATATTGTTATGTATTTAAATTCGTTTATTCTAAATCTTTTCCAAATTCCTCTCTGGCCCTTTCTCCTGTTCAGGAATATCTGCGCGGATAACGGAACAGAATGCTCAGCAAAGCCACTACCCCCAACGCCATCGGATAATAAAGGTAACCGATAATATTGATGGGTGACAAACCGGAAAGTTCTGCGGCAATCAGCAACTGCGCTCCGTAAGGAAGAAGGCCCTGCACCACACACGAAAACGTATCCAGGATACTGGCACTTTTCCGTTTGTCGACCCGGAACTGCTCGGCAATGTCACTGGCCAGCGGACCTACGGTAATAATGGCAATCGTATTGTTGGCTGTACAGACATTGGCCAGACTCACCAAAGCCGCAATGCTCAGTTCCGCCCCCCGCTTGCCCTTCACATGCTCCGTCAGACGATGCAGCACATAATCCACTCCCCCATTGAAGCGAATCAGTTCCAGCATACCACCCGCCATCAAGGTCACGATAATCAGTTCGCCCATGCCTGTCATCCCTTTTCCCATGGCACCGAACCAGTCAAACACATCGAACGTACCATAAGCCATGCCCACAATGCCTGTAGACACCAGCCCTAACAGCAACACCAGTAAGACATTTACTCCCGCCACTGCCGTACCGAGCACAATCAGGTAAGGAATCACCTTCACCCATTCCACGTGAGGGATATCCTGCACCACCTCGATGTGGCTGCCATAGATTATATAGTAGATAAACACGAGCAAAGCAGCCGGGAAAGCAATCAGCGAGTTCACCCGAAACTTGTCACACATCACGCAACCTTGGGTACGGGTCGCCGCAATCGTGGTATCGGAAATAAAAGAAAGGTTGTCACCAAAAAAGGCACCGCCTACCACCACGGCCGTCATGAATACCACACTGACATCTGTCTTGGCCGCAATACCTGCCGCCACCGGCACCAATGCCACAATGGTTCCTACCGATGTACCGATAGAAAGAGAGATAAAGCACGAAGCTAAGAAAATTCCCGCCAGCAATAAGTTTCCCGGAAGCAATCGCAAAGTCAGGTTCACCGTGGCATCAATCGCTCCCATAGCCTGGGCCGACTGGGCAAAAGCTCCCGCCAGAATGAAAATCCAGATCATCAGCATGATGTTCTTGTTGGCTGCCCCAGAAGAATACTGAAGCAACCGGTCGTTCAGGCTCAGTCCTTTGGTGGTAGCCACGGCATAAATGGACGCCACCATAAAAGCAACGGTAATCGGAACTTTATAAAAATCATTGATGAGCAGGGAAGTCACCAGATACAGGCATAAAAATACCACCAGCGGACTCAGGGCCCACGCATTGGGTTTGTTCACAATGGGAGTCAGTTTCTGAAAATTCATTCTTTCTTTCGCTATATTAATAATCCATAGGAGACGGCATCCAGTCTCATAAACCAATCTTTCTGCACTCTCCTTCTGCTACTTTTGAGATTCAATCGGCAAAGATAAGAATAAAATCAGATACTAAACCATTCAAGGGGAAGAACCATACCTATACACCTGAAATTATTGTAAGACAATGTATAATTTTTCTGTCCAAAACAGAAGAAATCCTATCCCAATGCTCCATTCCTTTAAAAAAATGCCGGAGAATGAAAGGAAATCAGACAACTTTTATTACTTTTGCGCACATTGTGTCAAACATTGTGCAATTTGAAATGGAAATACAAGACAGTTTCATACAGCTTGTGGAAGAGAGCATCCGCGCCAACTGGGACCGTGATGCACTGACAGACTACAAAGGAGCTACACTACAATACAAGGACGTAGCCAGAAAGATAGAGAAAATGCATATCCTGCTCGAACGGGCAGGCATTCAGAAAGGGGATAAAATCGCGCTGTGCGGGCGCAACAGTGCCAACTGGACAGCCACATTCTTGGGAATCGTCACCTACGGGGCGGTGGCCGTACCTATTCTCCATGAATTCAAGGCCGACAACGTGCACCACATCGTCAACCATTCAGAAGCCCGTATGCTCTTTGTGGGCGACCAGGTGTGGGAGGAATTCAATGAAGCGGCCATGCCGAACCTGGAGGGAATCATCGAACTGAAGAATTTTGACCTAGTAGTGTCACGTTCGGAACAACTCACGTATGCCCGCGAGCATCTGAACGAGGAATTCGGAAAGAAATATCCCTGCCGCTTCCGCGCTGAACAGGTATCTTACCGTCGGGAACAACCGGAAGAACTGGCTGTCATCAATTATACGTCTGGCACCACAGGCTATTCCAAAGGAGTAATGCTGCCCTACCGGAGCATCCTTTCCAATATTGTACATATCCATCACAAGGTGGGACTGAAAGCAGGCGACAGCATCGTATCCATGCTTCCGTTGGGACACATCTTCGGACTGGTGTTCGATTTTCTTTACGGCATCACCGTGGGCGCACACTTATGGTTTCTTACCCGTATGCCGAGCCCGAAAATCATCGCCGAATCGTTTGCCGTCATCCGTCCGCGGGTCATTGCCTGCGTACCGCTCATCGTGGAGAAGATTTTCAAGAAAAATATTCTGCCGAAAGTGGACAACCGACTGGGCAAGCTCTTGCTGAACCTGCCTATCATCAGTGATAAAATCAAGGAACAAATCCGTCAGGAGGCCATGGAGGTGTTCGGCGGAAATTTCATCGAAATCGTCATCGGAGGGGCTCCGTTCAACGCCGAAGTGGAAGCTTTCCTGCGGAAAATCAATTTCCCCTACACCATTGCTTATGGCATGACGGAATGTGCTCCGCTCATTTGCCACAGCCGCTGGGATGAGATTCTGTACACCTCGTGTGGCAAGACAGTTTCTTTCATGGAGACGAAAGTACTCTCCGACGATCCGGAACGTGTGCCCGGGGAACTGGTGTGCCGCGGCATGAACGTGATGCTGGGCTACTACAAAAATGAAGCGGCCACCGCACAAACCATCGACAAGGACGGCTGGCTGCACACGGGCGATATGGCTATCAAGGATGCCAAGGGAAACATCTTCATCAAGGGACGCTGCAAGAACATGCTGCTCACGGCTTCGGGACAGAACATCTATCCGGAGGAAATCGAAGCACGCCTCAACAACATGCCGTATGTGAACGAGTCTTTGGTCATCCTGAAAGAAAACAAGCTGGTGGCCCTGATTTATCCGGACATGGACGAGGCACTTTCTCAAGGAATGAGCAAAAAGCAACTGGAAGAAGCCCTTGACCAGAATCGGAATGAACTGAACAAGATGCTGCCAGCCTACGCACAGATTACGCATGTGAAACTATATCCGGAAGAATTCGAAAAGACGGCCAAGAAGAGTATCAAACGCTTCCTCTACCAGTAAAAACATCCTGAAAAAGAGGTCCTTGCGAATGGTCCAAGAACGCAAGGACGTTTCAGATAAAACGCAAGTGCGTTTCAAGTAAAATGCACTTGTGTTTTGAGTAAAACGTAAAGGCGTTTTGTTCCAAACGCACTTGCGTTTTTTTTAGGCCTTTTTTACGCTTTGAAAAACTTTCAGAAGACAGTGGAAATCACGGTTTTCAGTGAGAAATAGTATATCCCGATTGCCTACCTTTGCTTTATAAATCTTAAAAACTTCTCTCTTATGAAAACTTGGATTCCCCTTATGTTATCTGCCGCATTATTGTGCGGAGCATGCAGCAGTGAAAACGAAGACAACGGAAAGACCATCCAACTGGCAGAAGGTACTTCCCCCACCTTGGTACTCGACTCAAAGACATCGACCGACACGCAGGAGCAAATCAAATTTACCGCCACTTCGGCCTGGACGGCATGGATTAAGGCAGCTACTGACCAACGGAGCGGTGGCAGTGAGGTGGACTGGCTTACGCTCAGTGCGTACAGCGGTCCTGCCGGAGAACAGAGCCTCACGCTGACCATCTCTCCCAACACAAGCAGCACAAGCCGGAAAGCTGTGATTACCATTGAATGTGGAGGACAGTCGCTCACCATTACCGTGGAACAAGCCGGAAGCGACAGCTCCGAAGGGGTAACAACCACCAAGTTGGTAAAGGAAATACGTTGTACCGAAGACTGGCAGCGATATACACAGTTAGGAATCACAGCCACCCCGGAAGTGACGACCTGGCAATTCAGCTACGATGACCAGAACCGGATGATAGGTACTTCCATACAAAAGGAAGGCCAACAAGTAAACCGGACCTTTACCTACACGTCCGAAAATGAAATCACGCTGGACGAAAAAGAAACCTACAGTTCATATTCGTATGAAACCCATTACATTATCCAACTGAATGAGGCCGGCAATGCCAAAAGTGTACTTCATGATGAGAAAGAAACAGGGAACTATACTCCTTATATCAATTTCACATATACTGACGACGGACGCCTGGCCCAGATGAAGGATGCCGACGCCGGAGAGGAAGGCTCGGAATACACGTTCACGTATGCAGACGGTAAACTGGCTTCTTTCGAATATTACAACGGAAAATATACGGAAGATAATTATTCTTACACCTTTGATGCCACTACTGATTTTGTCCATCAGTATCCCAACCGCGGTCCCATCGACATCATGGGCTATCTGCTGACGGACGACGATTTTGATTTCTTGTTCCACCTCGGACGCATGGGCAAAACAGGAGACTACTTGCCTGAACATTTCTCGGGTCAAGCCATGAATCAGGCGAGCAGCACACAAAAAGCCTATCTGACTCCGGGGGTCACGGAACATGAATCATCCAAATATATACGGGAAAATCATAAACCCTACGACCTAAATTATACGTTCGACAACGAGCAGAACCTGCAGTCGATTCTTATCAAACAATATTTCGAAGTCGTGACACGGGAATATGATGTGGTGGTTGGTACGGAACTGATTAACCCCAAAGATCCGGACAGGGGGTATCAATACGAAGAAAAGAATGTGAAGGAAACCGCTAAGGAGGCCTACGACACGATTACTTTCGAGATTACTTACAACTGATGTCCGCCGGTTTCGGATGTATGTGCTTTCCGGTAGTCCATGGGAGTCATCCCGTGGTGCTGCCGGAAAAGCTTGTTTAAATAGCAGGAGTCAATGTATCCCATCCGGCTGGCTATCTCCTTCACGCTCATGCGGGTCCCTGTGAGCAACTCCTCCACCCGCTTCAGACGGTTTTTGGAGACATAAAGCCGGAAATCCTCACCGAAATTCCGCTTGAAGAAACGCCCGATATAGGTGGGCGACAACTGAAACCGGGCGGCTAGCGCTTCTAACCGAAGTTCATCGGGTTGGTCGATGTGCTGCTCGATGTAAAGCAGCAAGTTCCGGGCCTTGTCACCTTCCGGGCCCACTCCCGTTTCCGTAGCATCCAGTCCCCTGGCAGTCAGCAGGATGAGGCTGTTCACATAGTTCGACAACAACATTTCGGACAAGGCGCGCTTGCCGGAAACTTCTTCCACCAACAACTCCATGAGCCGACGAATGGCTTCACGGTCAGTCACAGCCGGCTGCATCCGGAATCCCGACTGCACCTCGAGTGCGCGCCCTATATAGTGTCCGATACTATCAAACACATAATTCTCCGTAAAACG
The DNA here is from genome assembly GCF_902472605.1 of uncultured Bacteroides sp. Classification (GTDB taxonomy): domain Bacteria; phylum Bacteroidota; class Bacteroidia; order Bacteroidales; family Bacteroidaceae; genus Phocaeicola. The sequence continues at coordinate 88,176 of NZ_CABROP010000003.1, read as the reverse complement.
GATAAACACGTAACGGCTGTGTGTGCGAATGGTGTACACGTGTATCCGACTGGGCGGAATCAGGAAGAGATCGCCCGCCTCGTAGGTATGGCATTCCCGCTCGCTGCCCACTGTATAGGCATAGAAAGTGCCGCTTCCCTCCAATATATAGGCCATCTCAAAAAACGAATGCTGGTGTTCCCCGATTGGAAACTCATCGTGCTCTTTCAATAAAATCTCCACCTGTTGATATAGATTTTCCTTCCACATAGTCGTATTCTTCATGATTATAGCACAAAAATACAATATTAATCCCTCACTCCTTCCTAACTTTGCAACGTTTTCTGAAAATAAATCATACACTGACTATATGGAAAAATTTAGCTGGAAAGGACATGCTTCCATGCTGGGAGCCAACACAATGTGGGGACTGATGTCGCCTATGTCCAAACTGCTGATGGCCGGAGGAGCCGTCACACCGCTGGTCGTTACGGACTTGCGTATCGGGGGAGCCATGGTATTGTTCTGGATTGCCTCCTTGTTTCAAAAACCGGAACACGTCAACCACAAGGACTTGATTACGCTGTTTTTCGCCTCCCTGTTTGCCATTGTGTTCAATCAGGGTTCGTTTATCTTCGGTGTGAGCCTGAGTTCGCCGGGCGATGCGTCCATCATTACTACAAGTATGCCGCTTTGGGCCATGGTGCTGGCCGCCTTCATCCTGAAAGAACCGATTACCGGAAAGAAGGTGCTGGGTATTGCCTGCGGTGCGGGAGGTGCCTTGCTGCTTATCTTAGGAAGCAGTCAGAACCAGCCGGCCGCTTCTTCTGCCAGCCATACGGCCATTTGGGGAGATTTGCTGGTACTGTTCGCCCAGTTCTGCTATGCCTTCTACATCGTGCGCTTCAAGGACTTCGTGAACAAGTATTCGCTTATCACCATCATGAAATGGATGTTCACCTATTCCTTCATCTGCACACTCCCCTTCTCAGCCCGCGATTTGATGAATGCCGACTGGGCCGGACTGCAGGCCACTGAAATCGGCAGCCTTATCTTCATCGTGGTAGGGGCTACCTTCATCAGTTACATGCTGATTGTGGTGGGACAAAAGAACCTCCGCCCAACGGTAGCCGGTATGTACAACTACATCCAGCCGCTGGTAGCTTGCATCGTGGCCGTATGCTGGGGCATGGATTCCTTCAACCTGACGAAAATCATCGCCGTAATACTCATTTTCGGTGGAGTCTATCTGGTTACTTCCAGCCGCAGCCGGAAAGAAATGGAAGCCTACCAGCAAGTGCAATCTGTAGAAGAAAATTCGTAAACGTCTTTTTCATTCGCATATTCCCTCATTTTTCCTTACCTTTGCTCCGATTCAAAAAAAGGAAAGATGAGGGAATTACTTTATATACACTGGAACCCGGACCCGGCCTTGTTTCACCTTGGAGGATTTACGCTCCGATGGTACAGCGTGTGCTGGGTTATCGCCATCCTGAGCGGCACGCAAGTGGTCTACCATTTGTACAAACAGAAAGGGCTTCCACTGGATACGTTTCAAACCCTGTTCACTTACAGTTTCATCGGAATCTTTGCCGGAGCACGACTGGGGCACTGTCTCTTTTATGACCCGCAATATTTCCTGAGCCATCCGCTGGAAATCATTCTTCCGGTTCACTTCCTGCCGCAAGGAGGATGGGTGTTCACCGGATATGCCGGACTGGCCAGCCACGGTGGTACGCTGGGCCTGATTTTAGCTTTGGTCCTTTTCTGCCGGAAAACGAAAATTCATTTCCTTGATATTCTCGACATGATGGGCATCGCGGCTCCTTTGGGGGCCGGATTCATCCGTTTGGCCAATCTGATGAACTCTGAAATCATCGGCATGCCCACGAATGTGCCTTGGGCCTTCGTCTTCGAACGGGTGGACATGCAGCCCCGCCATCCGGCCCAGCTCTACGAGGCACTGGCGTATTTCGTCTTCTTCCTGATTATGCTGGCCGTCTACCGGACACAGAAAGACCGTGTGCAGAAAGGATTTTATTTCGGTCTATGCATCACCCTGATTTTTACCTTCCGTTTCTTCGTGGAATTCCTGAAGGAAAGACAAGTAGACTTTGAAAATCCTCTTCCGATAGACATGGGACAGATTCTGAGCCTCCCCTTCATTGCCGTAGGATTGTATTTTGTATTCCGTAAAACACCTACCCGTCATGCCCGAAACTGATGTATCTCATACCTGCCTGCTCTGCATGGGCTCCAACCTGGACGCCCGGCTTCACCTGAAGAATGCGGAAGAGTCGCTGCAACGGCTTTTCCCGGGAATCGAATGGGGAGAAATCGTGGAAACACAGCCGGAAAGGATGAGCAACCCGCAACCGTTTTTGAACCGGGCGGCCCGTATCCACACCTCACTGGCTATGACGGAAGTGCGGAGCTTACTGAAAAAAATCGAACAGACCAACGGCCGGACGCCCCAAAGCAAGGAGGAAGGACGCATCCCCCTCGACATTGATTTGCTGACCTACGACCAGCAGGTGCTCAAACCCTTGGATTTGAAAAAAGAATATGTACGCCGGGCTTTCCTTCACGCCAGTTTCACATACCCCAGCCGGGTATAGCGTACCCCGTGTGATTCATAGTGCGACATCACCTTGGCCGACAACAGATGCAAGAACTGTTGAGGCTCAATCGCCCGGCTGCGGCAACTCAGCACATTGGGGCTCAGGCTACGGGCACGGGCCTTGACAAGAAACGTAAAGCGATTGCCGTCGCGGTCAGCCGCCAGCACGTTTTGGTCGACAAAAAAATCAGGTTTGTAGGTATCAACCTGCAACCGTACGTGGAGCACCGTCACCTGCAAATCTTTCAACGTATCGCCCACCTCCCGCACAAACTGGCTGACGGAAGCAATGCGCGGCTTGCGCACGGTCAGTTCAAAGTGTACCATGGCAAAACGTTTGGCCAACTCCACCGTACGTTCATACCGTGGATTATGCGGCTCAAACTTGTTGGCCAGCCAAAGTATATACGAAGGATCAATATAATAAATTTCTGCCAGATGTTTTCCTTTGTACTTGCCAAAAGGCATCAGATCATCCAGAAGACCGTAATACGGTTCGAACCGTCCATTGTCAGCCGTTTCCAGCTTCACATTACAGTTCTGCAACATCGAGAATGCACGGGCCGAAGCCACATCCAGCGTTGCCCCCAGCGTACGGACAAAGAGATACGAATGAGGAGAAAGAAATTCGCGCCACAGCGCATAATACGGGCGATACTCAGTCGCCATACTGATAAGATAGGCTCCATTGTCACGCGTGCGTCCACGGTTAAAAAGCTCCAGTTCCTTTTGTATTTGTGCGGTGATCTCCATACCTGCCTCCTTCTTTGAAAGGCAAGATATAAAAAAAGAATCAAAAATGCAAGTTTATACAAACAAAACGGGAGGAAACGGCCCCTTGTCAGCCTTTCCTCCCGTCAAGATACTATGGAATTCTAACAATTAATCATCAAAGAATGGTCTTTACGGTTTCCAGCATGCCTTTTTCCTGAATGCTGTCCAAATCTTTCTTCACAGCATCCTTCAGTCCCGGAATCTGATTCAGGTCTTCGCCCCAAATAGAGGTTGCTCCCAGCACGCCTTCCGCAATCTTGGCTGTGTCACCTGTAGCCCACAGCTGCTTCAGCAAATCCATGATTTCCGGTGCGTCGTTAGGCACGATTTCAGCTCCATCAGCACGTACCCCCCCTTTATAGTAAGTAATGATGGCAGCAAGTCCCAAAACTAATCCTTCAGGTAGTTTTCCCTTGCGCTGCAGATAGGTCTTCAAGCCAGGCAGGTCGCGGGTCTGGTATTTCGGGAAGGAATTCAGCATGATGGAAGTCACCTGATGGTCTACAAATGGGTTGTTGAAGCGTTCCAGCACGTCATATGCAAATTTCTCAAGTTCCTCTTTCGACAGGTTCAAGGTTTCCATCAGTTCGTCAAACATCACCTTATGGATGAATTTGCCGACCACCGGATGCTGGCAGGCATCGCGCACGATGTTGATGCCGGAAAGGTATGCCACCGGAGAAAGTACGGTATGCGGACCGTTCAACAAGGTCACCTTCCGTTCGTGATACGGGGCTTCCGACGGCACAAACAGCACATTCAGTCCGGCCTTGTCGGCAGGGAATTCGGCAGCGACTTCCTTCGGCGCCTCGATGACCCACAAGTGGAAGATTTCGGCCTGTACCACCATGTTATCGTCATACTGCAACTTTTCCTTAATGGCATCGATGTCCTTGCGTGGAAATCCCGGTACGATACGATCGACCAAGGTAGCATATACGCCGCAAGCTTTTTCAAACCAGTTTTTGAAGCCGTCTCCCAGGTTCCAGAGTTCGATGTACTGGTAGATGGTTTCCTTCAGCTTGTGCCCGTTCAAGAAAATCAATTCACACGGGAAAATAATCAGCCCTTTCGACATATCGCCTTGGAAAGTCTGATAGCGATGATACAAAAGCTGTGTCAGCTTTCCGGGATAAGAAGAGGCCGGCGCATCGTCCAGCTTGCAGGAAGGGTCGAAAGCAATGCCCGCTTCCGTTGTATTGGAAATCACGAAACGCATCTCGGGTTGTTCTGCCAGTTTCAGAAAATCCTGGAACTGGTGATAAGGATTCAGGGCACGGCTGATGACGTCAATCATCGTCAGGCTGTTCACAGCCTCCCCTTTTTCCAGTCCTTGCAGATTGACATGATACAGGCAATCCTGGGAATTCAGCTTGTCAATCATTCCCTTTTCAATAGGCTGTACCACCACCACGCTACTGTTGAAGTCGGCTTTTTCGTTCATGTTGTAAATAATCCAGTCCACGAATGCACGGAGGAAGTTTCCCTCTCCAAACTGGATAATTCTTTCCGGACGGACCGCCTTATGGGCAGTCTCTTTGTTCAATGCTTTCATACTATATCTTTAATTCACAAAATTGTTTCTTTTGAGCTCATCCATGAAAGAAACTGATATACAGATCACAAGAGAGAATCCATAAATATCTATTTTTCAACTGATTAAAAAATCTTCCACCACATTAATTTTCATAAATGAGTGTTGCAAAGGTAATAAATATTTTGTTATTCCAAAGAAAATTTCTACTTTCGTGTTCGATAACGGAAAGACAATCGATATTTTATGTTGCCCAACATAAATAAATCGTAACCTGCCGTTTAAAGACAACCCAACAAACATTAAAAACACATTCGTCATGAAGAAATTTATGGATGAAAACTTCCTGCTGCAAACTGAAACCGCACAGGAACTATATCACAACCATGCGGCCAAAATGCCGATTATCGACTACCACTGCCACCTGAGTCCGAAAATGGTGGCCGACGACTACCAATTCAAATCTATCACCGAAATCTGGCTGGGAGGTGACCACTATAAATGGCGTGCCATGCGAAGCAATGGAGTAGCTGAACGTTATTGTACCGGTGATGCATCCGACTGGGAAAAATTTGAGAAATGGGCCGAGACCGTTCCCTACACGCTCCGCAACCCATTGTACCACTGGACACACTTGGAATTGAAGACTGCTTTCGGCATCGAAAAGATTCTGAATCCGTCTACCGCCCGCGAAATCTTTGACGAATGCAATGCCAAACTGGCTACCCCGGAATACTCCGCCCGCAACCTGATGCGCCGTTACCACGTAGAAACGGTTTGCACGACCGATGACCCAGTTGATTCACTGGAATACCATATTGCTACCCGTGAAAGCGGTTTTGAAATCAAGATGCTGCCGACATGGCGTCCGGACAAAGCCATGGCCGTGGAAGTACCAGCTGACTTCCGTGCTTATGTAGAAAAACTGAGTGAAGTAAGCGGTGTCAGCATCTCCAGTTTCGACGACATGATAGAGGCCCTGCGCAAACGTCATGAATTCTTTGCGGCACAAGGTTGCAAGCTGTCCGACCACGGATTGGAAGAGTTCTATGCAGAAGACTATACCGATGCGGAAATCCGTGCCATCTTTAACAAAGTATATGGTGGAACCCCGTTGACCCACGAAGAAATTCTGAAATACAAATCAGCCATGCTGGTCGTATTTGGCGAAATGGATTATGAAACCGGCTGGACACAACAATACCACTACGGAGCCATCCGCAACAACAACACGAAGATGTTCAAACTGATTGGACCGGATACTGGCTTTGATTCTATCGGTGAATTCAATACCGCCAAATCCATGTCGAAATTCCTTGACCGCCTGAATACGGAAGGCAAGCTTACCAAGACCATCCTCTACAACCTGAATCCTTGTGCCAACGAGGTGATTGCCACCATGCTGGGTAACTTCCAGGACGGTACCATCCCAGGCAAAATCCAGTTCGGTTCAGGCTGGTGGTTCCTCGACCAGAAAGACGGCATGGAGAAACAGATGAACGCACTCTCCCTGTTAGGTCTGTTGAGCCGCTTTGTAGGTATGCTCACCGACTCCCGTTCATTCCTCTCCTATCCGCGTCATGAATATTTCCGCCGTACGCTCTGCAACCTGCTGGGCAAAGACGTAGAGAACGGAGAAATCCCTGTCAGTGAAATGCCACGCGTACAGCAGATGGTGGAAGACATCAGCTACTACAACGCCAAGAACTTCTTCCTGTTCTGACCAATCGCAAGCTAAAAAACATATTATAATCCATTTCAGGGCCGTTCCTTTCAGAACGGCCCTGTTTGATTTCTACCGTTTTTTTCGTAACTTTGCGTTCCTTTAGCAAAAAAGAAAAGAAGATGAAAGTAAGATTCATGAGTCTGGCCAGCGGAAGCAGCGGCAACTGCTACTACCTGGCTACCGACCACACCGCTATATTGATTGATGCCGGCATCGGTATCCGTACCATCAAGAAAGTGTTCAAAGACCGTATGCTCAACCTGGAAGGCATACAAGGCGTACTCGTCACCCACGACCATGCCGACCACATTAAGGCAGTCGGTCATCTGGGCGAACGGCACGGCCTTTCCATCTATACCACTCACGAGATACATGAAGGCATGCGTCATAGCTATTGCATGACCGAACGCCTGAGCCCGGAACATACGCATTTCATCCAGAAAGAGGAAACCTTCACCTTAGGCGACTTTCAGATTACCTGCTTTGAGGTACCGCACGACGGCACCGACAACGTAGGCTATTGCATCACGGCAGGCGACAAGACCTTCTCTTTCCTGACGGATATCGGACACATCACCCCGACGGCGGCCCGTTATATCCAGCAGAGTAATTACCTGATTATGGAAGCCAACTACGATGACACCATGCTGAAAATGGGACCTTATCCACAGCACCTGAAGGAACGCATCGCCGGCCCCAACGGACACATGAGCAACCATGAAATGGCTGATTACCTGAGCAAGAATTTTCCTAAAGGCCTGAAATACCTGTGGCTCTGCCACTTGAGCAAAGACAACAACCATCCGGAGCTGGCCTTCAAGACCGTGGAACTGGCTTTGCGCCAAGAAAACATCCTTGTCGGCAAGGATGTGGAGGTCATCCCATTAAGACGCACCAGTCCTTCCGAAATGTATGTCTTTGAATAATGGCCTCAAAGAAAACAAAAAAAACGAGATGCGCCCTTTTTCCCGAAGCAGGAAGAAGGGCGCATCTCGTTTTAAATATATTGCAACGCCTGTATCAGCGCAATCTTTCGTAAGCCTTTACCAGCATTTCGTCCTTACCAATGGCGCGGATGGCCAGCCAGTTCAAAATGATGCTCACCAACGGAAGACAGACAGACCAAGAAGGCATAAAGCTATAGTCATCGAAAGCCTTTTCCGGATTCACCACAAAATAAGTCAGTACCAGATAATAACCAATCAATACAATCGTATTGAAAATCGTAAGACGAATCTGCAGCATCCGTTTCCGATAGAGAAAGATAGTACCCAATGCCACTACAGCCACTACCACCAACACCGCAAACAAAGCCCACGGCGTATAGTTCACATTCCCATCTGGAAGCATATAGTAAAGATTGGTCATCTCACAAATACTCTTGTCTGTATAAAAACTTCCTACAGAGGCAGACATCATCACCACCATCAGGATGGCCACCACCAGCAAATAAACAGTTTGTATTCTCTGTATCATAATTTAATTGTCCAAAAAAAGGTTTCAAAAATAAATGTCATTCTGAGGGCGACGGTTTCTGCCGGATGCACTCAGAATGACAAGCCCAAATGCGCTTATACGCATTCATTCAATTCTTTCCGATAAGGATTACTGCAATTTTTCTTTTTCCTTTGCAGGGTTACGATAGTAAACTTTTCCTTCGATGTACTCCTGAGTGGCAATCAATGTCGGTTTCGGGAGTTTTTCGTAATAGCGAGAGATTTCAATCTGCTCTCTGTTTTCAAACACCTCTTCCAGATTATCGTTATAAGAAGCAAACTCCTGTAATTTCTTGGAGAGGTCATTCTTCATCTCTGCAGCAATTTGGTTGGCACGTTTGCCGATGATAGCTACTGTTTCATAGATATTGCCTGTGTCCTCACAGAGTTCCATCAAATTACGAGTAACGGTAGTTGTAGGAGCGTTTGTCTTTTTGTAATCCATAATTCCTTATTTATAATTATAAACGTTTATTATTCCTCTTCATCCGTAGAGACATACTTGCTGACATCGGCAAAAATGCCTTCCACTTCCTTCATATACTTGCTTTCCGGAAACTCATTCTTGAACGCATAGTATTCGTCCACGGTCTCACGCATACGGTCGTCCCGTTTTTCAAGCACACTTTCCTTGGCCATATGATACTTTGCACGAAGAATCAGAATGGAAAGGTCTTCCCGCATTTTTGTATAAGGATATTCCTTCAGTACGTTCTGTGCCGTCACGATGGCAGCCAGATAATTGTTACCCGTACTGCTGTACACCGCATTTCCGGAATAGGAGCCCAAGTCGTAATACAACTTTGCAGAAAGATATTCCTTTTCTACCAGCTTATCCTGCAACTCGAAAATCATGTTCTGAGCCAGTTCCTTCCGGTCGCTTGTCGGGAAATACTCCATGAACATCTGCAGTTCCTGAATGGCCTTATAGGTACTACTCTGGTCCAGACGAGGTTCCGGAGTATCAAGATAGAGTGCCTTTCCACTGTAGAAACGCGCCAGTTCCGTATAAGTACCTCGTGGATAAGTCGTGTAGTAAGTATTAAAATAATGTGAAGCCGTTACATAGTCACCCTGATTATAATAGGTCATACCTAGCATATACAAAGACTCTTCTCCGTTAGTCGTACCTTTCAGGATAGGAATCAGTTCCTCGAGAATGGTAGCCGCACGTGAACTCTGTCCTTTGGCAAAATAAGCTTTTGCCGCCTCGTATTTGTATTCGTAATCTGTGCTTTTCAGCACCTTATTATACTCTCCGCAGGACGACAAAAATCCCGCAGAAAGGAGGGCCATTACTATGTATTTCTTCATATTTATCAAGATAGTTGCGCAAAATTACTCTTTTCCAGCGAATAATGCAACTATAGGGCATATTTTAATGTAATTTTTCAAGACGGGCAAAGTGTTGTGTAAAATAATATGTAATTTTACATCCGTTTTCAATTAACAATTTCCTGATTTCATGAATTTCGAACTGATATCCGACTACCAGCCCACCGGCGACCAGCCGGAAGCCATCGCCCAGCTGACCGAAGGTGTCAAGCAACACGTACCTGCACAGACGTTGCTGGGAGTCACCGGGTCTGGAAAGACCTTTACCATTGCCAATGTCATCAAGAATGTCAACAAGCCGACCTTGATTCTGAGTCACAACAAGACGTTGGCCGCACAGCTCTACGGGGAGTTCAAGAATTTCTTCCCACACAACGCCGTAGAATACTACGTGTCTTACTACGATTATTACCAGCCGGAGGCATACATCCCTTCGACCGACACTTATATAGAAAAGGACCTGGCCATCAACGAGGAAATTGACAAACTGCGACTGGCGGCCACTTCTGCCCTGCTCTCCGGCCGGAAAGACGTCATCGTCGTATCGTCCGTGTCGTGCATCTACGGTATGGGAAACCCGGCGGATTTCTACAACAACGTGATTGAAATCAAGAAAGGGAAACTGCTGGACCGCAACGTGTTCCTTCGTCGACTGGTGGACAGCTTGTACGTGCGCAACGACATCGAACTGAACCGTGGCAACTTCCGGGTAAAAGGGGATACGGTGGACATCTCCCTGGCCTATACCGACAGTGTGCTCCGGGTAATGTTCTGGGATGATGAAATAGACGGAATCGAAGAAGTAGACCCGATTTCGGGACACCGACTCGGCACATTCGACGAATATAAGATTTATCCGGCCAACCTCTTCATGACAACCAAGGAGAGTACGCTCCGGGCCATCCATCAGATTGAGGACGACCTGACCAAACAGGTGGCCTATTTTGAGGAAATCGGGAAGCCCTATGAAGCCAAACGCTTGTACGAGCGTGTGACATACGACATGGAGATGCTGCGCGAACTGGGACATTGCTCGGGCATTGAGAACTACTCTCGCTATTTCGACGGACGTGCCCCGGGTACCCGTCCCTACTGCCTGCTCGACTTCTTCCCAGAGGATTTTCTGATTGTCATCGACGAAAGTCACGTCAGCGTGCCGCAAATCCGAGCCATGTATGGCGGCGACCGAGCCCGCAAGACCAACCTGGTGGAATATGGCTTCCGTCTGCCGGCGTCCATGGACAACCGCCCGCTTACATTCGAGGAGTTCCAGCAAATGGCCAAGCAGGTGATTTATGTGAGTGCCACTCCAGCCGAATATGAACTGCAACAGAGCGAGGGTATCGTGGTGGAACAGGTGATCCGCCCCACAGGCCTGTTGGATCCGGTAATTGAAGTACGTCCCAGTCTGAACCAGATAGACGACCTGATGGAAGAAATACAGCAGCGTATCGAAAGCAAAGAACGTGTGCTGGTCACCACCCTGACCAAGCGCATGGCAGAAGAACTGACGGAATACCTGCTCAACAACGGCATCCAATGCGCCTATATCCACAGCGACGTGGATACACTGGAACGTATCAAAATCATGGACGACCTGCGACAGGGCATCTATGACGTACTGGTCGGTGTGAACCTGCTGCGTGAAGGACTGGACTTGCCGGAAGTTTCCCTGGTGGCCATTCTGGATGCCGACAAGGAAGGTTTCCTCCGTTCGCATCGTTCGCTTACCCAGACAGCCGGACGTGCGGCCCGAAACGTCAATGGAAAAGTCATCATGTATGCCGACCGTATTACGGACAGCATGCGGCAGACCATTGACGAGACCAACCGCCGACGAGAAAAACAGCTGGCCTACAACGAGGCACACGGCATCACACCGAAACAGATTACCCGCTCGCGCAACAACGCCCTGCTCGACATCGAGAAACAATCGTCGGCAGACAGCAACAAGCCGAAAGAACCCAAGGCCTACACCGAAACAGAAGCTCAATTGCATGCCGCCGCCGACCCCGTGGTACAATATATGACGAAAGACCAGTTACAGAAGAGTATCGACCGGACCCGCAAGCTCATGCAGGAAGCAGCCAAGAAGCTGGACTTCATCGAAGCGGCACAATATCGCGACGAGCTGCTGAAGATGGAGGACTTATTGAAAGAAAAATCCTGACATCCCATTCATTTCTGTCACATTTTTGTTTGTTTTAATTTATTATTCATACTTTTGCAATTAAAATCAAGACAAACAGAAAATGGAACAGATTACAAAGATTGTACAGGAAATTAGTTCGTTCATGTGGGGATGGCCTATGATTATCCTCCTTTTAGGTACTCATCTTTACCTGACCGTCCGGTTACGTTTCCCGCAGTTACACATTCTCAAGGCCTTACGGCTCTCCGTCAGCAAAGACCGGGATGCCGGCGGGGATGTCAGCCAGTTCGGCGCACTGGCCACTTCCCTGGCAGCCACCATTGGTACAGGTAACATTATCGGAGTAGCTACGGCCGTAGCGATGGGCGGACCGGGTGCCGTGTTCTGGTGCTGGCTTACAGGTGTCCTTGGCATGTCGACAAAATATGCAGAAGGATTGCTCGCTGTGAAATTCCGCGTAAAGAACAAATCAGGCGAAATGATTGGCGGACCCATGTACGCTCTGGAACGCGGACTGGGCATGAAATGGCTGGGCATCCTGTTCTGTATCTTCACCGCATTGGCGGCTTTCGGCATCGGCAACACAGTGCAGGCCAATTCAATTTCCTTGCTGTTAAACGAATCCTATGGAGTATCTCCCCACCTGACGGGAATACTGATGAGCATCCTGACTGCCCTCGTGGTGATCGGCGGTGTCAAAAGCATCGCCAAAGTATGTATGGGACTAGTCCCGCTCATGGCGTTCCTCTATGTGGCAGGTTGCCTTTACATCCTGATGGTGAATCATGCCTACCTGGGCGCTTCCATCCGCCTTATCCTGGAATCGGCTTTTTCGGCCCGCGCGGCAGGAAGCGGTTTTGTGGGTACCACGGTGATGATGGCAGCCCGTTACGGCATTGCCCGGGGACTTTTCTCTAACGAATCGGGACTGGGATCGGCGCCTATCGTGGCTGCAGCCGCCCAGACGCGCAACCCGGTACGTCAGGCACTGGTTTCTTCCACGGGTACCTTTTGGGATACAGTGGTCATCTGCGCCTTGACCGGACTGGTACTGGTGAGCAGCATCCTGGCCTATCCGGATATCGATTACACAAGCGATGCAGCTCTTACCAAGATGGCCTTTGCCAAAATTCCATATATCGGTACACCTATCCTTTCATTCGGCATCATCACCTTTGCCTTCAGTACCATTTTGGGCTGGACTTATTATTCACAGAAAGCCGTAGAATACTTAGGAGGAAGAAAAATCATGCGGACCTATCGGGTGATATGGATTGTGATGGTATATGTCGGTTCCGTAGTGAACCTGTCCCTCGTATGGAACTGTGCCGATGTACTTAATGCGCTCATGGCCATTCCGAACCTTATCTCCCTACTGTTGCTTTCGGGAGTCATTGTCAGCGAAACCCGAAAATATCTCTGGAACGACCGGTTGGATGACTATCATAACGAATGAAAATCCACTCTTCCAAAACGCCTTTGCGTTTGATTTAAAACGTAAGTGCGTTTTGTCTGAAACGCAAGTGCGTTTGAAGTAAAACGTAAAGGCGTTTTATTCCAAACGCACTTACGTTTTTTCAGGCCCCTCTCCGAGACTCTGACTACATCCTATAATATATTGGTAATCGGCTATTTATGTGTTTCTCTATCAAAAGGGCCTCAGGTTCTCAGATTCTGAACAACCACAAATCTGCATACAAAAAAAGTCCCGCAAACTTTTGCAAGTTCCGGGACTTCAGATTAGTTCAAAATATCTTCTTATTATTTTGCTTCGTTCAAGTCGATGCCTTTATTGCGCAGTGTCATGGCCATCAGACGTACGTAATTTGAATACTGCTTGTCGTCAAGCGTCTGTTTCATCAGCTTCAAGTTTCCATAGACTGCCTTACGAACTTTTTCTTTGTTGTCAGTCTTTGAAGCATTGGCACGAGTCATTTCCTGTTCAAAGTAGTCGCAGATATCAGCCACTTTTTCGTGCTGAGTAGATGAAAGATTCAAATACTGAGTCAGTTTAGACTTGTTGATTGAACCATTCCACTTCTGTGCATTATTATTTTCGTTTACACCTTCTGCAAACATAGAAACTGAGAATGCCAATGCGGCTACTAATGTTAATCCTAATCTTTTCATACCTTTAAATCTTTTACCTAAAAAACTTTGTTACCTTAATAATCCAGTTTAGCTCGAGCTTTCTTTTTTTACCGATGCAAAGATAAGAACATGCTGAACAACATAAAAACAAACTAAAGAAAAAATCACTCAACCCCTATCATTTATTGACGTACATCAAGAAAGCAGTATCAAAATGAACAAATTCTTCACTCTTTTGTAATATAAAGCCTCATTTCTACTCAGATTTATTACTACTTGCATCTCATTTGACAAGTTATATTCCCTTTGTAAAGTATTAACCGGGAACTCCCTTCCATACGGCACCTACTGCCCAACCTTTTGCTACATTCTATACCAGGCACCGACGGATTACCCGTAAAACCGTACAGCAAGCCGAAATGAAAGGAAACAAAAGTAAAATATCACAACAATGACTTATATAAACTCGTTTTAGAGCCTCGCAAAATGACCACCTCATGAAGAAGAAAAAAGACACAAATAAAAAAAGCCCCTGCACAATGCAGAGGCTTTTCACTTATCTCAGACTTATAATGTCTTTCGCGATTATCCACCGAAGTTATCGTACATGATAGAAGACGGATCAACGCCCAAGCTATCCAACATTGCGACAACTGATTTTGACATCGGACCAGGACCACACATGTAGTATTCGATGTCTTCAGGTGCTTCATGATTCTTCAAGTAAGTTTCGTACATTACTTTATGCACAAATCCCGGAGTATACTTCACGCCCGCTGCATCGGCTGCCGGATCCGGACGGTCGAGTGCCAAGTGGAAGTGGAAGTTGGAGAAGTCTTTTTCCAACTGCAGGAAGTCTTGCAGATAGAATACTTCGTTCAACGCACGAGCACCGTAGAAGTAGTGCAGTTCGCGGTCTCTTGTATTCAAGGTACGAGTCATGTGCATAATCTGTGCACGCAGCGGAGCCATACCGGCACCACCACCGACCCAAATCATTTCCTTCTTTGAGTTGAAAATCGGATGGAAATCTCCGTAAGGACCACTCATCAACACCTTGTCACCCGGTTTCAGGGTAAAGATATATGAAGAAGCGATACCTGGCATTACATCCATGAAACCGCTGCGATCGGGTTTGAACGGCGGAGTAGCGATACGTACTGTCAGCATGAATACATCACCTTCAGCCGGATAGTTGGCCATAGAGTATGCACGGATAGTTTCCTCTTCATTTTTACACTTCAGATTAAACAAACCGAACTTTTCCCATGCAGGCAAGTATTCCTTACCGATAAGATCTTTATCGATATCCTTGTTGTAGTCCATTTCATATTTAGGAATCTTAATCTGTGCGTATGAACCCGGGATGAAGTCCATGTGGGCACCCTTAGGCAGCTGCACCTTGAATTCCTTGATGAAAGTAGCCACGTTCTTGTTGGAGATAACGGTACATTCGTATTCCTTTACACCCATTACAGATTCAGGTACCTTGATAGACAGGTCACCTTTCACTTTCACCTGGCAGCCCAGACGCCAATGGTCTTTCTGCTGCTTGCGGCTGAAGTGGCTCACTTCAGAAGGCAGGATTTCACCACCTCCTTCAATTACCTGACACTTGCACTGTCCGCAAGAACCCTTACCACCACAAGCTGAAGGCAAGAACACACCGTTTACAGCCAATGTATTCAGCAACGTAGAGCCGGATTCTACTTCCATTTCCTTGTCGCCGTTGATAGTCAATTTCACATTACCGGAAGCTACAAGGAAATTCTTCGCTACCAGCAGGATGACTACCAGCACCAGAATAGTCACCAGGAATACTCCAATGCTCGCTAAAATAAAATTCATATCCATTGTCTTATTCCTTTCCTATTAGATGTTCAAACCAGAGAAACACATAAATGCCATTGCCATCAGACCTACAGTGATGAATGTGATACCCAGACCTTTCAACGGAGCAGGTACGTCAGAGTAAGCCATTTTTTCACGGATAGCAGCCAGACCTACGATAGCCAGCAACCAGCCCAGACCTGAACCCAATGCATAAGAGATTGAATCCCATACATCGCCGATGAACTTAGAGTCTGACGGAGTCAGGTTAATACGCTGCTGCATGAACAATGAAGCACCCATGATAGCACAGTTTACAGCGATCAACGGCAAGAAAATACCCAGTGAAGCATACAGTGAAGGGCTGAAACGTTCTACGATCATTTCAACCAGCTGTACGATAGCGGCAATTACGGCAATAAAGAGGATAAAGCTCAAGAAGCTCAAATCGATACCCAGAATACCGTCGGCAGCCAGCACCTTAGTCTGGAGCAAGTAGTTTACCGGCAGTGTAACCACCAGCACGAAGGTAACGGCAATACCCAGTCCCAGTGCGGTCTTCACATTCTTCGAAACAGCCAGATATGAACACATACCCAGGAAGAATGCGAAAATCATATTGTCCACAAAGATAGAGCGGACTAATAAACTTATAAAATGTTCCATAATCTTGTTTTAATTGAGAACCTTCACGAAACGAAAAGTATCTTTTCGACGGGAAAAGTTCTGCATTGAATAACTATTATTCTTTATCTTGCAATTCTTTGTGTTTAGCACGCTGATACCAAATAATACATGCTACGATGATCAATGCCATAGGAGGCATCAGCATCAAACCGTTGTTCACATAGCCAGCGCTCTTTATTGCATCATAGTTCAGGATGTTGAAACCAAGCAATGTACCAGAACCCAGCAACTCACGGATAAATGCAACCATTACCAGAATCTTTGCATATCCCAGACCGTTTCCAATACCATCCAAACAAGATTCCCACGGACCATTAGCCATAGCAAATGCTTCCAGACGTCCCATCAGGATACAGTTGGTAATGATCAAACCAACGTATACAGACAACTGTACACTTACATCGTAAGCAAAAGCTTTCAACAATTCACTTACGATAGTTACCAGAGCAGCAACTACAACCAGCTGTACGATAATACGGATACGGTTAGGAATTGTCTTACGGATCAACGAAATCACAACATTGGAGAAAGCAGTAATAATGGTAACAGAAAGTCCCATTACGATAGCAGGCTCCAACTTAGAAGTAACTGCCAGTGCAGAACAGATACCCAATACCTGTACGGTCACCGGGTTATTCAAACCCAACGGAGTAGAAAATACTTCTCTATTTTTAGCTGAAAATAAACTTCCCATATTATTATCTCCTCCTCATTATTCGTTAGTAGTTAAAAACTTGGTGTATTGTCCCATACAGTCTTTCAGCATCTTGTCTACAGCAAGAGAAGTAATAGTACCACCTGAAATACCATCTACCTGATATTCCGGTTTTTCAACCTTACCATTCTTTACAACACCCAGACCGATGGCGCCATTCTCCAACACATTCTTATCTTTAAATTCGTTCTGGAAGTGTTCTGTAGCGATTTCAGCTCCCAGACCCGGAGTTTCAGATGCATGAGAGAAATAAGTTCCATAAACGGTATTCTTATCTTCATTCAGTGCAACATATCCCCAGATAGCTCCCCAAAGTCCGGCTCCATAAACAGGTATGACATATTTAGTCTGACCGTCTATTTCGCAAACGAACAGGTGAGCACGACCGTTTTCCTTATATTCTTTTTCGTATGCAGTAACAAAAGCACCTTCATACGGAGTAAGTGTTCCGTCTTCGGCAACAACCATATCAGACTTCACAACTTTGGCAAATTCAGCTTCCGCATCCTGTACATCTTTGATGCCCAGTGAAGAAAGAATCTGCTTCTTTGTATCAAGCTCTACATTCTTTCCCTGAATATCGCGCAGAGAAGAATTGACGAAAGCCAGCAAGAATGCTACGATAACAACCATTACCGAAGCATAAATGATAGTATAAGAGTTACTATTAGTATTCATTGTATATTCGGTTTTTATTTGTTAGACATAGCACGTTTCGCACGACGAGAAATATTGTTCTGAACTACAACGTAGTCAATCAGCGGTGCAAAGATATTCATCAGCAGGATAGCCAGCATCATACCTTCAGGATAACCCGGATTCAATACACGGATAATGATTGCCATGGCACCAATCAGGAAGCCATATACAAACTTACCGTTTTCTGTACGTGAAGAAGTAACCGGGTCGGTTGCCATAAACACAGCACCAAAGCAGAAGCCACCCAAGCACAAGTGTTCGTACCACGGCATGTGAGCCACGCCGGTATCAGGACCGATTGTATTGAAGATCAATCCCATTACAGCTCCACCAACAAATACAGACAACATTGTCTTCCAGCTTGCTACGCCACTCCACAACAAGATAACGGCACCGATTGCGATAGCGATTACACTGGTTTCACCGATAGAACCCGGAATCAGACCAGTAACCATGTCCCATGAGAAAGCAGGACATTCAGCAACCTTGGCAACACCCAGCGGAGTTGCAGCAGTCAGACCATCTACAGTCTTGCCCAAACCGAAGATACTGTCACCTGATACCCATACAGCATCACCTGACATTTTGGTAGGATAAGCGAAGAACAAGAATGCACGAGTAATCAAGGCAGGGTTAAAGATATTCATACCTGTACCACCGAATACTTCCTTAGCGAAGATTACAGAGAATGCTGTTGCAACAGCAAGCATCCACAACGGACAGTCTACAGGCACAATCATCGGAATCAACATACCAGAAACCAGGAAACCTTCCTGAATTTCTTCCTTCTTCCACTGTGCTACAACGAATTCAATTCCCAGACCTACTACATAAGAAACAATGATTTTCGGCAGAACAGCCAGGAAACCGTAAGCAAACATTTCGATAAAGCTACCGCTGATGCCTGCATGAACATAATGCTGATAACCGACGTTGTACATACCGAACAACAGTGCCGGTATCAATGCGATAACCACGAGTGACATGATACGTTTGCTATCAATCGCATCGTGGATGTGCGTACCTGTCTTCGAAGTTGTGTTCGGAACAAACAGGAATGTTTCAAATCCGTCGAACACAGAACGAAAAGCATGAAATTTGCCTCCCTCTTCAAAGTTAGGCTTTATCTTATCGAGATAATTTCTTAACGCGTTCATTTATTAATAATAGTTTTAGTTAGCATTAACACATTTCACGGCGGAGCATATCGAGTCCGTCACGTACGATACGCTGCAATTCCATTTTTGAAGAGCAGACAAATTCACACAAGGCAAAATCTTCCGGAGCCACCTCATAAATACCCAGCGCTTCCATACGGTCGATATCGCCTGCAATGATAGCCTTAATCAGGTATTCCGGCAAGATGTCCATTGGAAGTACATGGTCGTATTCGTTTGACATGATCATGTGACGTTCACCACCCTTCACACGGGCATCCAATACATATTCTTTCTTCTTGCCCATCATCCAGCTGAAATAAGAATGACTGGTACTGAAGTCGTTCAGACGCGGCATAATCCAACCCAGCATTTCGTGTACGTCGCTTCCTTCCGGAATCACTGTCACTTGGCTGTGGAAAGCTCCTAAATAACCGTTGGCCGTAATCTGCTTTCCAGTCAGTACATTACCGCTGATATAGCGCAAAGCCTTGTCTTTTGTTACATTGTTTTCAAAGACTCCTGTCAGCAGGGCACCTACTTTCAGTTTTACATAAGCCGGTTTCAAAACTTCAGAACCGGTTACAGCTACTGTACGAGTAAGATCTACCCGACCCGTATTGAACAGACGGCCAATGAAAATCACAGCTTGCGGATCGATAGTCCAAACCGTTTCACCCTTGTTTACTGGAGCGATGTGATTAATCTGCACACCTACATTACCAGCAGGATGAGGTCCGTCGAACACATTGATTTCTACGTTTTTCGCCTGCGTCAAAGCCGGTGATTTCTGTTTTACACTGATGCCCAAGTAAGTCTTGGCAATCTTAGCCAAGGCATCCAATCCTGTCTGGAAGTTTGCCTCTTCCCCTGCGAGAACGAATTCAAAATCAGGAGCCAGCGGATTTGTATCGAAAGCAGATACGAAAATGGCACGAGGTGCGACAGTCGGATCAGCCACTACATCGTACGGACGCTGACGGATAAACGCAAACAAACCAGCAGTCTGCAGCAATTCCTTTACAGCAGCTCCATCGAGCGCAGCTACGCTCTTCTTGCCGAATTCTTCGAAATCCTGTTCCGTAGCAGCCTGTACGGTAATGCTCATCACCTTACGTCTTGCCCCACGTTCCACGCTTGTTACTACGCCACTTACCGGCGAAACAAATTTCACTTCAGGATGATTCTTGTCAACAAACAAGGGTCCTCCGGCCATCACATATTCCTGTTCCTTCACGACCACCTTCGGAGTCACGCCTGTAAAATCATCGGGACACAATGCATAGAATCCCGGCTCTTTTACAGCCACTACTTCTGTAGCAGCCTTGCCTTTCAGGTTTATGTCTAAGCCTTTACGCAATTTAATTAAATTTGCCATGTTAGGTTATAAAAAATGGTTTTCTATTTTGCGTGCAAAAATAAATAAAAAAGAAAGGAAAAAAGAATATTTGCCCCTCGAATTGAAGAAATATTTCCTTATATCGAAGAACAGGCACAAAATAAGTGTGATTAAAACGCTATTCTGTCACATGGAGAAAGCAAAATTTCCTTAATAACCCTTGTGCTGACGCAGCTGAGGGTTCATATCTACCACTTTTTCGGGAATAGGAAACACTGTGGTATACCCGTTTTCCTCGCCAGCAAGCGGAGTACGGCAGCTGTACGCCCGCGTAAAAACGCCGAAACGAATCATATCCTGACGCCTCCATCCTTCCCAGGCTAGTTCCATCATACGTTCTTTCAACAAGTTGTCGAGGGTAGCGGTTCTCTCTTCCATTCCGACCCTCCGACGCACCTGATTCAGTTCCGCATCTCCGTTTTCTCCGTTGCGTACTTTAGCCTCACTTTGCATCAGCAACACGTCTGCATAACGAAAAAGTACGATGTCGTTATCCAGCAATTTTCCATCTTTAAGAGCCGTCGGGTCCACCTCATATTTCTTCATCCGTGCCCCAGCAGTTTTTTCCCAAGGCTGGCCTGATACATCAAGTGCTACTTTCCAAGGTTCATAAACCAGTGGAGTCACCTCATCGTCCAGCATAATTTGATGCCCTTCCAGGTCTTTCACTGGTCCGGCAAAATAACAAGCATCAAACCGGGCATCAACCTGTGGCGTACCGTAGCCGAAGGTTTCCAACACTTCCTGCGTAGCTGATGCCCCGTTTTCACCTCCCAAACCATACGCCTTGGCATGGTTATAATGCCGTGAACGGAACAGATAGATAAACTGGTTGGTGTATAACGTCTTGCTCATAGGAATTACAAAAATATTCTCTTTCGAAGATTCATTGAACACCGCAAAGTTGGCTGTATAATCTTCTTCCAGTTTATAACCGGCCGCTGTAATTTTATCGCAATAATGGCATACAGTCTGCCAAGCATTCAACGAACGACCGTCCACTTCGAAGACAAGTGATTTTCCGTCCGGCCGTATTCCGTCCGTCCAATCATCATCGGCATATACCTCTGCATTCAAAGCCAGTTTGGCCAACAGAAACCATACGACCGAACGCGTCATCCGTCCGTAGTACAAACCCGGCTGATTACTCCGTTCCTCACTCAAAAAAGGAGCAGACTCCATCAATTCTTTCACAATGAAAGAGAATACCTTAGAACGCTTTTCCTGAACAATTTCTTCAGGTTTAGGATTACTGCTTTCAATAAGAGGAACTTCGCCGAAAAGATCCATGATATAATAATAAAACATAGCCCTCAAAGCCCTCACCTCAGCCTGTAAAGGAGCCACCTCTTCTGTGGGATGTGCCACCGAAAAAGCCTGTATCCGTTCCAACGAACTGTTGCATAAAATCACCGTCCGATAAAGATACTCCCAGGTAGCATAGATTGCCTCATTGTTCACTCCCCAGCGATGCAAATAGAGCCCTTGCCAGAAACCTCCGTCATACCAGTCACCTCCGCGAGTAGGCATCATGGCTTCATCCGTGGTAAACGTATTCAGATCGTACACTCCACGACCGGTTCCTTGCAACCCTTGACTGTCGGCATAACCACCCACGTAATTATACAGAGAAAGTACCCCGTTCCGCTGCAAATCCGACAAGGTAGCATATGCTGTTCCTTCATCCATCCGGTCCTTTGGTTCCTCCTCCAGATAGGCGCTGCAAGAAGCCCCGAAAACGAGGCAGGAAGCCATAAAAACAATTCCATATATTCTTTTCATAATGAACAGATTAAAAATTAAGACTTAAACTAACGATATAGGTTCTTGAAAGCGGATAGGTTCGCTTGTCATCCACCCCAAAAGTACCGTCTACCAACGTAGAATTGATGAGTGGAGTCAGCCCCGAATAACCAGAAATCGTACCCAGGTTATTGACGGTTAGCGCCAGTCGTGCTCCATGCAGGAAACGCTGTTTACGGAGCGGAATGTTCCATCCCACGGTCAGATAATCAAAGTTCACATAATCACCATTCTCCAGCCAATAATCCGTTGCCGTCAGGTCACGGATGTTCCGTGCCGGAGCCTCCGCCAAGACATTGTAGTCCGGCAGACTGTTCATGTTCATATACGTCAGGGATGTTCCGTTGTAGATTTTGTGCCCGAATGCCCCATTTATCTGTAATGACACATCAAAACGCTTGTAACGGAAACTGATGTTCGACCCCAACAAGGTCTTCGGCGTAGCCTGTCCCGCCACATACCGGTCTTCTCCATCTTCCAGGTTCACTCCGCCCCCGTTCAAGTCGGCTATCTGGTAAGTATATCCTCCATTTCCATCCGATACGAGTCCTTCACAATGTGGCAGATAGAATACGCCCAACGGCTGTCCCACAATCTGATAGACAATATTGTTATACCCCCCGTGCAATCCCGCTCCATTCAAGCCAGCCAATGCCGTATATTGTGCCGCACTGATATGTTCTCCTTCATACATTCCGCTCAGCGACAACAGCTTGTTTCGTTGGAAGGTCACATTCGCATTGATATTCAATTCCATATCCTTCGTCCGCAAAGGAGTGAGTCCGATGGAAAGTTCCGTACCACTGTTCCGCATGGAACCCAAGTTGGCTAACAGTTTGTTATAGGCAAACGGCGGCACACTCACGTCGTACTGATAGAGCATATCCCTTGTGTTAGAGCGATAATAGTTCACCGACAGCAAAATACGGTTACCATAAAAAGCCATATCCACCCCTGCATTGAAAGTAGATTTCACCTCCCATTTCAGGTTGGGATTGAGGTTTTTCAGGCTTTCATAGGTCACCACAGGAGAATTGCCCACCGGAGCCACTCCGTTCGGCCGTACCAGCGCCATGGTGGTATATGAATCAATTCCTCCCTGATTACCTGCTAATCCGTAGCCGGCCCTTAGTTTCAGGTTATCAATCCACCGAAAACGCCTCATAAACCTTTCCTGTGTCACATTCCAGGCCGCAGAAACTGAAGGGAATACACCCCATTTATGCTTCCGTCCAAACTTGGAAGAAGCATCCGTACGTAAATTCGCCGTCAACACATAACGGTCGTTGTACGTATAGTTCACACGCCCCAAGAAAGATACCAGATGCGGCTCTTCGTAATACGATCCTGTCCCCTCCCAAGGCCGGAGTGCTCCAGCCTGCAGACTGTGGTACCCTAATTCATTTGATGAGAAACCGGTCGTTGTAGTATAGAACCCTTGAAAACGGTCTTTTTCCACTTCTCCCAGTGCCAACACATCCAGGAAATGGGCTCCCAGCCGCTTCTGATAAGCCAGCATTGCATTGCCCAACATAGCCTCTCCCTTTCGGCTTCCCCGGTAAGCTTGCCCGTTACCCCATACTGTGGTGGGAAGAAACTGCGCATTCTCCGTCGTACTGTATGTGTACGAACCGAAGAGCACCAGCTTCAAGTCTTTCAGCAGATGAAATGTCAGGCGGGCATGGGCACTGAAATAAGAAGTCTCCTCCCGGTTGTCCACATCCATCCATGCCAGCGGATTCGTTATCTGACTGGCAGTAGTAATCTGATCCCATCCCCCCGTAACCGGATCCGAAAAGTCCGGGAACGTCGGATTAAATGCCGCCGCCGAATAGAATGTTTTCTGCAAGTCGAACAGCGTGCGGTCACGTTTCATGGAGCCAAACAGTCCTAATTCACAGTCAATCAGCCCATCAAGCATCTTCTGCGACATATTCATGTTGGCAGTAAACAGTTTCATTCCCTCATGCTGAATCACCCCCTCGCGGTTCTGAAAACCCAGTGACACACGGTAATTAGAAGCATCCCCGCCCCCGTAAAACGCAATATTATGATTCTGCTGCAAGCCCGTCTGCTCAATGGCTTTCTGGAAATCCGTATCATATCCCTTATCGAGAATGCTCCAGCCGCGCTCCGCAGCCAGACGACGATATTCCGCTCCCGACAGCATGTCTAATCTACGATAGGCATGCGACACACCGAAACTGCCGTTGTAATTGACTCGTGTCTTACCAGCCCGTCCTTTTTTGGTGACAATATTGATAACGCCAGATGCCCCACGCGAACCGTACTGGGCCGTTTCAGATGCATCCTTCAATATAGTAAAAGATTCAATGTCGGTAGGATACACCGAAGCCAGCATGGTCAAGTCGCCCAATACCCCATCCACAATAATCAGCGGATCATTCCCACTGGTCAATGAAGTAGTTCCCCGCAACCGCACAGACTCCAGCGCCGCCATCCCATTGTTACTCTTCAAGATGGTAAGTCCCGACACACGGCCCTGAATTGCCTCCAGCGGATTGGTAATGAGTTCCCGATTCATCTGTTTTTCTGTAATCTGCTCCACTGAACCCGAAATATTCTTCAAATTTCCACGGGCATAACCGATGGTATAAATGGAATCAGGGGGCAACTCACTTTCATTCTGTGCCTGAACCTGAAGAGAGACTCCCCCCAGACATCCCCAAAACAACATGCGACAAAAAGCACGGAAAACCGGCTGCATCTCATTCATAGAAAATTCATTTAAGGTTAAAAGGTCAAAAAAGGGCGTGAAGATGCTAAGCATCTCCCGCCCTCTCTATCTTATCTTTTACAAAGAAAAGAAATTTTCGATGATAAAACAAATCTGCGACTGATTATTCCCCGCCCGCTGATTATTTTTCTTCTGCAAACATCGGATCCCATGCCGGAAGCTGTATCGGCTTCTGCTTGAAAATGTCGAGCACCTTCTTCGGCACGTACTTCGTTTCCAACACCAGACGGAACATATACTCGTTAAACCATTCGTCAGTCATAATCAGATGGCCCTGATAGCCGGCAGAAGGTCCCCAGCTGTTTTCCACCATCCATTTCTTCGGCTTTCCATTTTCGTCCAAATCCACGGCCATCAGTGTCATGGCATGAGCCGACATACTTGAGAAAGTCTGGATACGCTGTTTTTTATCCATGCCGAAAGTAGTTCCCAGCAAAGAACCAAAATCATAATTGTGTACGTCCAACAATCCGCGTTTACTGTCCATCTGGGTCACATCGCTGGAGAAGTACATCCGGGTGCTGTCCTTCAGCGAAGCAATCGCCATCTCCTTGATATCCTCCACCGGCAGGTTGACGTATGTCCAGTTCTTTCCGTCGTAGCAGTGACGGTCGTAAGCAATCTCATAACATTTATAATATTCACGTGAAGGATCGTTCATCACCATCACATAGTTGGTCAGCAGGTTCTTGTCTCCATATTTCTCCATGAACGACATCGGTGTATGATGCTCTGTCTCCACCACGTTTCCTTTGCTGTCCTTACGCACATAATCGAATGAAGTAGGCGGTACCCCAAGAGTCAGCACCAGCATCCGATACACCGTACCCAGCATCTCTTCCTTCCGCTTTTCAATAGTAGCCATCTTTTCACCCTTCGCTGACATATCTCTCAACTCCAGTCCGAACTCCTTCAATTTCAGCCCGATCAAAGACGACATAGATGAAGTATGGTCACTGCTGAAAGTCTCCGGCATGGCCTCCTTGGGGACTAGTCCGTATTTCGTAACGATATCGGCTACCCCTGTAAAGGTACCTCCGTCGCTCAGCGGATGCTTGAACAACCACTCTACCGTCTGGTCACTCATCGGCTTTCCAGCCGTTTCAATCACTCCCTGCAGGAACAGGTTAGATTTTTCCAACTGGTCCCAGAAAAAACAATATACTTGTGAAAATTCCAATCCCGGCAAATCATATTTAGCAATAGCTTTGGCGCGCATCACGTTCAATCCGGTAAACAGCCAGCAACGTCCCGAAGACTGTTGGTCTGTAATTCCTTTTGATTCCACCTTGATGGAAAAATCTGTATTCACTGCCTGCTGGTTCTCTTGGTTCAGTGCCAGCTGCTTGATACTGGTACCGCCCATGGCATTACGCAAAGCCTTGTCGGCAGCCGTGTTTTGATAACTGCGCTGAATATTTTTCAGCATTTCCGGAGAGATTCCTCCGTTCTGTGCCTGCATCGTCAGCCCGAAAGCCAGCAGGCAAGCAGCCAATGTAATGTGTTTCTGTTTCATGTTTTTATGGTTTTAATGAAAATTACTCCTTATTCTTATTTAATGGACGTACAATCTTATAGCCAATGCAGGCCACGATAATACTCATCAGCGGACTCACGTAGTTGAAGAAACAATATGGCAGGTACACCAAAGTCGGCACACTCAATATCGTGGCCTGCGTCATGCCGCAGGTGTTCCACGGTATCAGCGGACTGGTCACCGTTACGGCGTCTTCCGTAGTACGGCTCAACAGCCTTGACTCATATCCATTCTTCTTGTAAATATCCTTGAACATATTTCCAGTGAGAATAATCGAAATATACTGGTCGGCTGTAGCCAGATTTAAAAACAGACCAGATGCCACAGTAGCCGTCACTGTCCCTGCCAACTTATGAGTCAGGTGTACAAACATACGCGTAATACTGCCCAGCATACCGCAAGCTGTCATCGCACCGCCCAGACACATGGCACAGAGAATCAGCCACACCGTATCCATCATACCTCCCATTCCCCGGGTGGCAATCAGTTCCGTCAGTTCCGGACTGGAAGCAGGTACGGAAGTACTGCTCGACAAAGTAATCAATACACCTTTATACAATGCTTCAGCATTACTCATTCCTTCACCGGCCACTTCCCGCAAAATATCTGCCTGAAACAACAGCATACACACCACTGCCAAGGCCGTCGACACGAACAGCGTGATGATGGACGAAACTTTCCGGGCAATCAGGATTCCCGTCACCACCGGAACCAGCAACACCCAAAGCGTAATATGAAAGCGTTCAGCCAAACCATGAGTGAACATGGCCATCTGCGAACTGTCCGTTACTTCATGCGAAAATCCAGCCACGGTAAAGATGACCAGTGCAATCAAGATGGACGGCACCGTAGTATACATCATATAACGGATATGAGTAAACAACGGTGTGTCCGTGACGGAAGAGGCTAAAATGGTCGTATCCGACAGCGGAGACACCTTATCACCGAAATAGGCTCCCGACACAATGGCTCCGGCAATCCAACCTTCGTCAAACCCCTGTGCCTTCCCGATACCCATCAAGGCAATGCCGATAGTGGCAATGGTCGTCCACGAACTACCCGTCATGACCGATACCACCGCACAAATCGCACAGCAAGATACTAGGAAGAACTTCGGATGAATAATCTGTACCCCATAGTATATCAGTGTGGGCACCACACCTCCCAACATCCAGGCAGCTGAAAGCGCACCGATAATCAGCAAGATAATCAATGCCGTACTGACTCCTGTAATGTTGTTCACGATAGCATGTTCAATGTCTTTCCAGCTCACTCCATACCAACCCATCCCGATGACCGCACACAAGGCCGTAGTCAGCAACAAACAAACCTGGCTGCCTCCGCCCAATGCATCAGCTCCCAGCAGGCGAATCGTAAAGAAAAGTAGCACTACCAGGACCAGCACCGGCAACAACGAGACCAGTGGAGAAGGAATTTTCAGTTTCTGTGTCATTTCTGTCAATCTTAGTCAAAATCTATTCTTATCTTCTAAAAACGGCACAAATTTCCGAATATTTTTTCAAATATCCGCATAAATTCTACTTTTATTTGCATCTAACGAAAATAAAATGCATAAAAATAGAAAACCATATTAAAAAGCCCCATCGCAATGATTCTCTTCCAAACCTTAAAAACTGCTAATCCCCTTGCAGCAGCGTCTTTTCTTCGTCAGTTATTTGTACTTTTGTCTATTCATTGCATTAATTAAGAATGAGCAAAGCCACGCGCATAAAACAAATCATACGTATCACGGTCATTTCCGTACTGACACTCTATTTCGGCCTGATTGCCCTGATCAGCCTCCCGGCCGTACAGCACCGCATCAGTACGTATGCTGCCCGTGAACTCTCCCGGCTCACCCAGTCGGAAGTCCGTATCGGTAATGTAGATTTAGGCTTGCTCAACCGTGTGGTTATCCAAAACGTACAGATAAAAGACCGGCAAGGAAAAGACATGTTAGGCATTTCCCGCTTCTCTGTCAAACTGGATATTCCGGCCCTCTTTCAAAAGAAGATACGCATCCATAGTATACAACTTTTCGGTTTGGATGCCCGCCTGCGCCGGACCACTCCCGACGCTCCGCTCAACTGCCAGTTCCTGATTGACACGTTTGCCTCAAAAGATACGACAAAGAAAGAAAACAACCTCGACCTGCGCATCAACTCCATACTGATACGCCAAGGCCAAGTGCACTACGATGTATTGTCGGAACCTGTTACTCCCCGGAAATTCAATTTCCATCACATAGGTATCCGCGAATTGTCAGCCACTATTTCTCTCAAGACCTTCCAGAAAGATTCGCTCAACGCGCAGATTCGCCGTATGAGCTTCAACGAGCAGAGTGGATTCCGACTGAAAAGATTCATGCTGAAGGCTACCGCCAATCCGAAAGGCATTTACCTGCATGAGCTCACCTTGAACTTGCCTTCCACCAGCCTTTGCATCGACACCCTTTCAGCCAGCGGTGACGTGACCTCTCCCCATTTCCTTTCCGAGGAAGAAACCACCTACCTGGGACGCTTGCACGCATCCGTCACTCCCGCTGACCTCTCCGCATTCGTCCCTGCCTTGGAACATTTTCAAGACTCTCTCCACATGGACCTGGATTTTCATGGAAGAGGACAGCAGCTCCGGTGTACCCGATTCTACCTGAGCAGCCCACAGAAAGAGTTGGAACTGCATGCCGAAGGAATGATTGACCACAGCTCTCCTTCTATGCCCCCTTATTTCTTTGGCAAAATCACCCAGGCCGATATCAGTGAAAAAGCATTTTCCTGGTTGTTCCATAACCTGAAAGGCAACTCCATAGCGGTTCCCGACCTCATCCAACGGCTGGGCTTCCTCAACTTTCAGGGAGATGTATCGGGCTATCCATCTCAGATAACCGCACATGGCACCCTTCAAAGCCGACCGGGATTGCTCAATGCCAACATGACCATGCACACGGACACACTGACCCAACAGAGAACTTACTCCGGGAAGGTGTCTTCCACCGATTTCGAACTGGGAAAACTGCTGGCCAAAGATGAAATCGGAAAAACATCGTTCGACCTCGAGCTCAACGGCCTGCAATACCGCAATCACCAGCCGGAATCACATGTCAAGGGAGTCATCTCTTCACTGGTATACAATCATTATGAATACCAGCACATCACCCTAAACGGTGATTATAAACCGGGAGGCTTCAACGGACACTTGGGTCTCGACGACGAGAACGGACAAATCACCATCGACGGAAGTTTCGTCACCCATCAGGCAGTACCCGACTTCAACCTGCGGATGAAAGTGCGCAATTTCCGCCCCCACAAACTGCATCTCACAAAGGAATATAAAGATACGGATGTGGCACTGAACCTGACTGCCGACTTTTCCGGACATTCCATCGACGATATCCAGGGAAAAATCAACCTCGACAGTCTCTCCGTTCGCTCAGCCGATCCGTCACAAGACTATTTTCTCCCCCGTTTCCAGATTCATGCCACTCAGCTGGCCTCGAATAGTGGAGGGAAAGAAATACGCATCGACTCTCCCTTCCTCACGGGAGTCGTACAAGGAGAATATGCCTATCATACTTTATTAAAAAGTATCGAAAGAGTTATCCAAAAGCATATCCCCTCTCTTTTCCCTGACGAAAAGAAAACCCAGAAGAAGAAAACTCAGGAGCTGAATAACCGTTTCCGCTTCCAGTTCCGCATGGAGAATAGCGAATTCCTGGCCAAAGTGATGCACATTCCTTTCGAACTGCAGATGCCAGCCACCTTGTCCGGCTATCTCAATGACAGCCTCTCACAGATGCGAATCAACGGATCCTTGCCTCAGTTCACTTACAATGGGAAATACTACGAATCGGGTACCCTCCTCTGCGAAACTCATGCCGACGAGCTCCAATGCCAGCTCCGTGCCGGCACCCTGATGAAAAAAGGAGCCATGTTCAACTTGTCCTTCCTCACACGAGCCAAAAATGACAAGTTGCATACCACCCTCTACTGGGGCAACAACACCTCACAGACTTACAGTGGAAAAATCGACGCTATCGCCTCTTTCAGTCAGGACAACCTTCGCAAGGCACTGCACACCCATGTGGATATCCAGCCCAGCCAGGTTATCCTGAACGATACGACCTGGCACATCCATCCTGCCATTGTAGATATTGCCAAAGACAGTATCGAGATACACAATTTCCTCTTTGAACACCGCGACCAGTACCTGAAAATCAACGGACGACTGGGAAAAACGGAAGCCGACTCCTGCCTGGTGGACTTGAAAAACATCAACCTGCTCTACATCATGGACATGATTCAATTCCATGCCGTACGTTTCGATGGAGGTATCACCGGAAAAGCCCGCCTGCTCCATGTACTCAAAGAGCCGGTGATGGAAGCCCGTCTCGATGTAAAAGACTTTTCTCTGAACCAAGCCCTGTTGGGGCGTGCTGACATTCTTGCCTCATGGGACCAGGAGTTGGGCGGCGTGCGTCTGAATGCCGACATCCGTCGTGACAGTACCTGTACGACCGGAGTGACAGGCTATGTGTCACCCAAACTGAAAGGACTTGACCTCCACATTCAGGCAGGAGGAACACCACTGGCCTTCCTGCAGCCGTTTGTGGAAAATATCTTCACCAATGTCCAAGGAGAAGCTTACGGCGACGTTCACCTGTTCGGACCTTTCGCGGAACTTGACCTGGAAGGAAACGTCAGGGCACGGATGAAGACCAAAATCAATATTCTGAACACCTCTTTCATCGCTTCGGCCGACTCCGTTCAGATTTCTTCCGGACTGTTCCGTTTCCAGGATGTCCGCCTGCAAGACTTAGAAGGCCATACCGGTGTGGTCAACGGCGAGCTACGGCACACCAAGTTGAAAAACCTCAGCTACAATTTCCGCTTCCAGACCGACCGGATGCGGGTGTACGACACCGACCGGGCCACTCCCGACTTTCCCTTCTACGGGCACATCTATGCCACTGGCGATGTCCGCTTGCAGGGAGGCGACGGACAGTTGAACGTAGACGGACAGGTTCGTGCCGACAACCAGACCGAATTTGTCTATGTGCTGGGTACAGCAGCCGAAGCTACCAATTCCGGCTTTGTCACCTTTGTAGACCGGACTCCCCGCCGCCAGCAAGCTGCCGTGAAAGCCGAAGTCTACCATCCGCTGAACAAACCTGACCAGAAAGACGAAGAGGATACCCCGACAGCCATCCATCTCAACCTGCAGATTGAGCCTGCCGAACGGGCCAACATGAAAATCATCATGGACCCGGTGGCCGGCGACTATATATCGGCTTACGGAACCGGCAACCTGCGTATCAATTTCTTCAACCAGGGCAATTTCCAAATATTCGGGAACTACAACATCACTGAAGGAATCTACAAGATGAGCATGCAGAATGTCATCCGTAAGGACTTTACCCTGCAACCCGGAGGCATTGTCTCCTTCAATGGTGACCCAAGAGCTGCCAACCTGAATGTACAGGCTGTCTATACCGTCAATTCCGCTTCGCTCAACGACCTGATAGCCGACGCTTCTTCTTCACGGGGAAATGTAAAAGTGAACTGTCTGCTGAATCTGACCGGCAACCTGACCTCTCCGAACCTCAGCTTTGGACTTGAACTACCTACCGTAAGCGAAGAAGACCGTGAACTGGTACGCAGTCTCACCAGTACCGAAGAACAGATGAACACGCAGATCATCTATCTGCTGGGTGTAGGCAAATTCTACACCTACGACTATGCCAATAATACCGGCCAGACCGATGCCACCAGTTCGCTGGCTTTCAGCACCTTGTCCGGACAGCTGAACAACATGCTCTCACAGGTCATCAACAACCAGAACTGGAACGTGGGCACGAACCTCACCACCGGCGAAAAAGGTTGGAGCGACGTGGAAGCCGAAGCCATCCTGTCCGGCCGTCTGCTGAACAACCGGCTCATCATCAACGGAAACTTCGGTTATCGCGAAAACACGTTGCGCAACACCAACTTTGTGGGCGACTTCGAAGCCATTTGGCTGCTCACCAAGAACGGCGAGTTCCGTCTGCGTGGCTATAACGAAACCAACGACCGCTATTTCACCAAGTCTACCCTAACTACCCAAGGCATCGGTATCATGTACAAGAAAGACTTCGTGAACTGGAAAGAACTGGTCGACTGGTTCTTGCGTCGCCGAAAATCGCGCAGCAGCAAGCAGAAAAAGGAAGACGACGAAAAATATATCCAGAAAGACGCCGATCTCCCAGCCGCTCAAAAGAAAAGAACATCCAACGATAAACAATAAACACCCAAATATGGAAAAGACGTATTATCTCCCTGCCGAATGGCACCCGCAGAGCTACATACAGCTCACCTGGCCCCATGCCGATACCGACTGGGCCTACATGCTCGATGAAGTGGAAGCCTGCTTCGTCCGCCTGGCTACCGAAATAGCCAAGCGTCAACCCCTGCTGCTTGTGGCACCGGAGTTTCCGGCAGCCCTGGCCGATTTTCCCTACCGCGACCGGATTACCTTCGTGAAATGTCCCACCAACGACACCTGGGCCCGCGACCACGGATTCATCACCCTATTGGAACGACACACCGACCCATTGCTGCTCGATTTCTGCTTCAACGGCTGGGGCATGAAGTTTGCCGCCTGCAAGGACAACCTCATCAATAGCCACCTGTTCAAGACCGGCGTGCTTAACGGCGACTACATCAACTGCCGCAATTTCGTGCTGGAAGGCGGTTCCATCGAAAGTGACGGTGAAGGTACTCTGCTTACCACCTCTCCCTGCCTGCTGGCTCCTAACCGCAACGATACGCTTTCACGAAAAGACATTGAAGTTTACCTGATGGAACGCTTCAACCTGCGGCAGGTGCTCTGGCTGGACTATGGCTATCTGGCTGGTGACGACACCGACAGCCACGTGGATACGTTGGCCCGTCTCTGCTCCGACCATACCATCACCTACGTGCAGTGCCTGGACAAGAACGACGAGCACTACGGCGCCCTCCGCTCCATGGAAGACCAGCTCAAGACCTTCCGGACCCTCAACGGAGACCCCTACCGCCTGCTCCCGCTACCGATGCCCGATGCCATTTATGACGAAGACGGGCAGCGCCTTCCGGCTACCTACGCCAACTTCCTTATTATGAACGAGGCGGTACTTTACCCCACTTACGCTCAACCGGCACACGATGCCCGTGCTGCCCAAGTGTTGGCCGAGGCTTTCCCTAGCCGTGAAATTGTAGGCGTGGATTGTCGTGCCCTCATCCAGCAGCACGGTTCCCTTCATTGTGTAACCATGCAATATCCTGAATCTGTAAAAAACAACATAGAATCATGAAAAGAACCATCCGTGTCGGCCTCGTGCAGCAGTCCTGCACTCCCGACCTCAAACTGAATCTCGAGAAACTGCACCGCAACATTGCTTCTGTGGCACAGGCCGGTGCCCAACTGGTCGTACTCCAGGAACTTCACAATACTCCTTACTTCTGTCAGACAGAAGACACCAGCCTGTTCGATTTGGCAGAGCCCATACCAGGCCCTTCCACCGGCTTCTACAGTGAAATAGCTGCGGCCTACCACATCGTGCTGGTTACTTCCCTGTTCGAACGCCGTGCCGCCGGACTGTATCACAACACCGCCGTAGTGTTTGATGCAGACGGAAGCATTGCCGGCAAATACCGCAAGATGCACATTCCCGATGATCCCGCCTATTACGAAAAATTCTACTTCACCCCTGGCGACTTGGGCTTTGAACCCATCGAAACTTCCATCGGCAAATTGGGCGTACAAGTATGCTGGGACCAGTGGTACCCCGAAGGTGCCCGTATCATGGCCCTGAAAGGGGCCGAACTGCTGATTTACCCCACCGCCATCGGCTGGGAAAGCAGTGACACCCAAGAAGAAAAGATGCGTCAGCTCGGTGCATGGGTCACCGTACAGCGAGGCCATGCCGTAGCCAACGGCCTGCCCGTCATCGCCGTGAACCGTGTAGGCCTGGAGCCCGACCCTTCCGGACAGACCAACGGCATCCAGTTCTGGGGCAACAGTTTCGTAGCCGGTCCGCAAGGCGAAATCATTGCCCAGGCCAGCAACCTGAAAGAAGAAAACATGGTAGTGGAAATTGATATGGACCGCAGCGAGAACGTACGCCGCTGGTGGCCCTTCCTGCGCGACCGCCGCATCGATGAATTCGAGCAACTCACCCGCCGCTTCATCGATTAAGTTCCGTCTATACCTTATTATATATAACGCACAAGCGCCACGGCCTTTCAGCCATGGCGCTTGTCTTTTTTATCGTCTGTCCCAGAAGCTCGGGGTCAGCAGCAGCAATACCCCGAACAATTCCAGTCGCCCTATCAGCATCATAAACGACAACAACCACTTTGCCAGGTCCGGCAACGCACTCCAAGAAAAGGCAGGTCCGAAAGCTCCCAGTCCCGGTCCCACGTTACCAATACTGGACACCGAAAGGCCGAACGCTTCCTCCAGTCCGATGCCCATGCACATCAGCAACAGCCAACACACAAAAATACAGATAAAATAAAACAACACGAAGGTCATCACCGTGGCAATGGTCCGTTGCGAAGCCGCCATCCGGTTCAACTTCACCGGCAATACCGCACGCGGATGTGTCAGTCGGTGAAACTCGTTTTTCACGTTCCGCAACACCACTAACAAGCGCACAATCTTGATACCTCCGGCCGTTGACCCAGCACATCCACCGGCTACCATGGCGTAAATCAGCAACATCCATGTGAAAGGCGCCCACATATTATAATCATCTGTAGCAAATCCACACGAGGTATGAACGGAAGCCACCTGAAACAACGACTTTCGGAAAGCCTCTTCCAGTCCGTAATGGTTATGCCAGTAAAGTGCCCCCGTAATCAGTAACGTCACTGCCCCGATGGAGATGAGATACAGGCGAAACTCTTCGTCCTTGAACAGATGTTTGACACGCCCCGTCATGCACATGAAATACAGTGAGAAGTTCACGCCCGAAAGTACCATGAAAATGGCTATTACATATTCTATAAAAGGAGAGTTCCAATATGCCACACTGTCCTGTTTGGTAGAATACCCTCCCGTCGCCGTGGTAGAAAACGCATGGCATACCGCATCAAACAAGTCCATACCCCCCAGCAGCAGCAACACCGTTTCCACTACCGTCAGAATAAGATACACCGTCCACAGCCATTTGGCCATGATACTGATTTTCGGATGAATCTTGTCGTGCGTCACCCCTGTGGCCTCTGCTGAAAAAAGTACTTGGTTTCCCACCCCGAAGATAGGCAGCACCGCAATCGTGAAGAACACGATACCCAGTCCCCCAATCCACTGCGAGAAACTCCGCCAAAACAACA
Organism: uncultured Bacteroides sp.; assembly: GCF_902472605.1. GTDB lineage: Bacteria > Bacteroidota > Bacteroidia > Bacteroidales > Bacteroidaceae > Phocaeicola. The sequence goes on along the minus strand of NZ_CABROP010000003.1, from coordinate 52,531 downwards.
TACCGTGTGAAAGCGACTCGATGTCGTCCAGAATCGTCGCTCCTGTGGTGGTAAAACCCGACATCGTTTCAAAAAAAGCGTCTGCCACCGAAGGAATACTCCCGCTGATATAGAAAGGCAACATACCGAATCCCGTGAAAAGCAGCCACGTGAACGCCACGATGCAATACCCGTCGCGCCGGGTTACCCGGTTTTCCGCTCCTTTTCCAAGCAGCAGCAGAATACTTCCTACAGCCACATTGATGAGTGTCGTATAAATAAAATAAAGGTAGTCTGCCTCTCCATAGCACAGAGACACCCCTGCACAGACCAGAAACATGATGGCCTCCATAAAAAGCAGAACTCCCAGGATGCGGAAAATCATTTTCCTGTTTATCAGGCTGTTCCCTCTGTTGGCCGTCACATTGACCGCCGTCGATATAAAATCTTCCATGTATTCTATGTGTTTACCCTGCAAACTTACACAAAATTCTGTGTTTTTCCCCTTCCCTCCTCAGGAAAAGTATACCGTTCTCTTTCCCAATATTTCCTCATAAGATTTCTTTCAGAAAGGTACTACTTCTTTTCCATCTGAAAATCAGGCCTTTTCAGATGCTCCAAAAACGCAAGTGCGTTTCAACTCAAACGCAAGTACGTTTCACCTTAAACACAAGTGCGTTTTACTTCAAACGCAAAGGCGTTTTAGTCCAAACGCAAGTACGTTTTTTCACCCACAGAAAAAACTTATCACACATGGAAGATAGAGGCTTTTTCCGTATCTTTGTACTTAAATATGCGCTGAAACCGGGCCTTAGAAAGAAATGAATGAAATTCGAATGAAGGTCCTTAAAGACTGAAATGAGTGCTTATTAAGCTTTAAACAACAAAATGGAAACCAAAAAAGAACAGCATTGGTACGCATTTTACGTAAGAATGCATCACGAGAAAAAGACGGCCGAGAAACTTGAAATGCTCGGAGTAACTCATTTCCTTCCCATACAGGAAGTTATACGGCAATGGAGCGATCGGAAAAAGAAAATCAAGCAAGTAGTGATTCCAATGCTGATTTTCATCTGTACGGACGAAAAAAGTCGTATCGGGTTACTGCAAAATTTCCCGTCACTGACAGGCTGTCTGATAGACCCGGCCACCAAACGACCAGCCATTATCCCGGATGAAGAGATGGAACAGTTCAAGTTCATGTTGGATTATTCAGAAGAGGCTGTACGGTTCCAAAACGAACCGCTGTCCCCAGGAGAAGAAGTAGAAGTCTTCAAAGGGCCGCTGAAAGGCTTGCAGGGAGAGTTGGTAGAGTTGGCCGGACATTCACAAGTCATGATTCGCATCGAACATTTGGGATATGCCATCGTAGAGATTCCTGTGGGATATATCAAAAAGCTGTAACCATTCCCCTACTAAAAAAGAAATGCGGAAGCCCCGTCAAGTAAGATGAGGTTTCCGCATTTCTTTTTTAAGCTGTTTTTACCCTTTACTGAAAGAACACATCGTCCAGACGGGTGTTGTTTTCTTCCTCTATTTCGGTCAGACGATCCTTGCAGGGGTCGAAATCGCCCGGTATATCAAACGTCTCGTCGGGAGAATAGCCCAATGACTTGTCAGCATAGACTTTCTGCATATAGATTCCCCAGATAGGCAGCGCCATAGAAGCTCCTTGTCCGTCGCGCATCGTATCGAAATGGATGTCGCGTTCTTCACCACCTACCCAGCAACCTGACACCAGCGACGGGGTAAAGCCCATGAACCATCCGTCGGAGTTGCGGTTGGTGGTTCCGGTCTTACCGCCCATATCAGCTTTGATACCGTACAGACGGCGTACACGTCCACCTGTTCCTTCGTTGATCACAGCCCGTAACATGACAAGCATCTTATAGGAAGTGGATTCGCTGATGACTTCGTTGACCTGTGGCGTGAAGGTGGCTACTACGTTACCGTCATTGTCTTCAATGCGGGTGACAAACAGCGGAGCGGTACGGATGCCTTTATTGACAAAGGCGGTGTAGGCACTCACCATCTCTCCTACCGAGATTTCGCACGGACCCAGACAGAGAGATACGGTAGGCTGAATGTCTTTGTTCAGCACACCGAAAGAGTGTATCAGGCGAACCAAGTCATACGGGCTCAACTTACTCATCAGATAAGCCGAAATCCAGTTATTGGAGTTGGCCAGACCCCACTTCAGGGTCACCATTTCCCCATAATGCGATTTGGAGCTGTTTCGGGGCGACCAGGCTTTTCCATTCTCGTCGAAGAGGGTCTGCTCTACATTACGGACTTCATCACAGGGGGAGAATCCATTTTCCATGGCCAGCGCATACAAGTAAGGTTTGATGGTAGAACCTACCTGACGACGACCCACCATGGCCATATCGTACTGGAAGTAATTGTAGTTCGGTCCACCCACATAAGCCTTCACATAACCTGTAATGGGATCCATCGACATGAAACCGGCCCGCAGGAAATGCTTGTAGTAGCGGATAGAGTCGAGCGGCGTCATGATGGTATCTTTCTCGCCTTCCCAGGAGAAGACTGACATCTCATACTTGGTGTTGAAGGCTTTCATGATTTCGGCTTCTGAACAGCCATCGGCCTTCATGGTGCGGTAACGGTCGCTCTGATGGACGGAGCGGTTCAGAATCTGCTGTACTTCTTCCGGAGTAAGCTGGTTGGTATAAGGAGCGGTCTTACGTCCTCTTTTTTCCTTGAAGAAACGAGGCTGCAAATATTTAGCCAGATGCTCGTAAACGGCTTCTTCAGCATACTGCTGCATATGGGAATTAATCGTGGTATAGATTTTCAACCCGTCGACATACAGATTATAATTGGTTCCATCCTTCTTCTTGTTCTTGGCGCACCAGCCGTAAAGCGGATTGGTTTCCCAGGCAAGAGAATCCTCATAATATTTCTGCATCTGCCAGCCGCGATAGTCGCTCCGGTCCGGCTTGCGAGCAGTCATAATGCCACGCAGGTATTCACGGAAATAAGTAGCCAGACCATCTTTATGGTCTACGGGCTGGAATTTCAAGACCAGAGGCAATGCCTGAAGCGAATCACATTCCTCACGCGTAATATAACCGGCCTTACGCATCTGGTCGAGTACCGTATTGCGGCGACCGCGCGAACGTTCGTTGAAACGGCGAGGATTATAAAGGGAAGGATTCTTGCACATACCAATCAAGGTGGCAGCTTCTTCTATCTTCAAATTCTTGGGGTCTTTTCCGAAATAAGTCTTGGCAGCCGTCTTGATACCCACCGCATTGTTCAAGAAATCGAACTTATTGAGGTACATGGTCAGAATTTCTTCTTTCGTGTAATAGCGTTCCAGCTTGACGGCGATGACCCACTCAATGGGCTTCTGCAACAAACGCTCCATCACGTTGTCGGCCGTAGGAGAATAGAACTGCTTGGCCAGCTGTTGGGTGATGGTACTACCTCCCCCCGCATGCTTCTGCATGAAAATACCACGCTTGATGACCGCACGCATGAAAGCACGGGCATCAATACCGGAATGGTCCTCAAAGCGGACGTCTTCAGTGGCTACCAAGGCATGCACCAAATGGGGAGAGAGGTCTTCATAGCCTACATACACACGGTTTTCCTTACTGAGCGACCAGGTACCCAAGAGTTTCCCATCTTCGGAAATAATCTGGGTGGCAAATTTCAGGTTCGGATTTTCCAGTTCTTCCACCGGAGGCACATAACCTATTTTGCCTTTTGCAATAGCTGTAAAGATGACCGCTACCACGAGCATGCAGAGAACCACAAAGCCCCACAATACATATATAAATATCTTTCTCATACGTTTTTTCTATTCGTTTGTATTCTATGAAGCCGCAAATTTACAGAAAATCTTTGTAACTACGGCTTATTTTCCGCAATATCCTCTCAAAAGCGAAAAGGTTGTCCGAAATCTCCCCAAAACGGTGGATTTTCTATTTTTTTTGCCTACCTTTGAACTCCGGTATTATAAAAGTAATCAAAAACAGCTAACATGGAAAATAGAAGTTTAGTTACTATCGCCGAACATTCCAAAGAAAGAATTCTGTATCTTTTGGAAATGGCAAAAGAATTCGAGAAGAAACCTAACCGCCGCCTGCTGGCCGAGAAAGTAGTCGCCACCTTGTTCTTTGAACCATCTACTCGCACCCGTCTGAGTTTCGAAACTGCAGCCAACCGTCTGGGAGCAAGAGTCATTGGATTCACAGACCCGAAAGTGACCAGTTCCTCAAAAGGTGAAACGCTGAAAGATACGATTATGATGGTGAGCAACTACGCCGACATCATCGTAATGCGACACTATCTGGAAGGAGCAGCACGCTACGCCAGTGAAGTGGCTCCGGTGCCTATTGTCAATGCAGGAGACGGCGCCAACCAGCATCCGTCACAGACCATGCTCGACCTATATTCTATCTATAAGACACAGGGCACACTGGAAAACCTGAACATCTACCTGGTAGGTGACTTGAAATACGGTAGAACCGTACATTCACTGCTTATGGCGATGCGTCACTTCAATCCTACTTTCCATTTCATTGCTCCGGACGAACTGAAAATGCCGGACGAATACAAGCTGTATTGCAAGGAACATCATATCAAATACGTAGAACATACTGACTTCACGGAAGAAACCATCGCCGATGCGGACATCTTGTACATGACCCGTGTGCAGCGCGAACGTTTCACCGACTTGATGGAATATGAAAGAGTGAAAGACGTGTACATCCTGAACAACAAGATGCTGGAACATACACGTCCGAATCTGCGAATCCTCCACCCGCTGCCTCGTGTGAACGAAATCGCTTACGACGTGGACGACAATCCGAAAGCTTATTATTTCCAACAAGCCAAGAACGGCCTTTATGCCCGTCAGGCCATCCTTTGTGACGTGCTGGGAATCACACTCGACGAGGTGAAAGCTGATACTGAAAAATAATCCGGAAACCTATTCAATTTCAAGTAACTATGAGCGATAAGAAAGAATTACAGGTAGCCGCACTCAAGAACGGAACGGTTATCGACCATATACCATCTGACAAGCTGTTTACAGTAGTATCTCTGCTCGGACTGCAGAATGAGGATGCCAACATTACAATTGGCAACAATTTTGAAAGTAAGAAACTGGGCAAAAAAGGAATCATCAAGATTGCCGACCGCTTCTTCACCGAAGAAGAAATCAGCCGGTTGTCTGTAGTGGCTTCCAAAATCAAGCTGAACCTCATCCGCGACTATGAGGTGGTAGAAAAGAAGGAAGTGGAAATGCCCGACGAACTGAAAGGTATCGTAAAATGCAACAACCCGAAATGCATCACCAACAACGAACCGATGCAGACATGGTTCCATGTAATTGACAAGGAGAAGGGCCTGCTGAAATGCCACTACTGCGAAAAGGAACAGCAGAAAGACAATATCAAACTGCTGTAAACCATGAAGCAGGACTGGAAACCAGGAACAATGATTTATCCGCTTCCGGCTGCCCTGGTGACATGCGGAAGTTGTGAAGAAGAATACAATATCATTACCGTAGCGTGGGTGGGTACTATCTGTACCAACCCACCTATGTGTTATATTTCGGTCAGACCGGAACGGCACTCCTATCCTATTCTGAAAAAGAATATGGAGTTTGTCATCAACCTGACCACCAAAGACATGGCTTTTGCTACAGACTGGTGTGGCGTACGCTCTGGAAAAGACTACAACAAGTTCAAGGAGATGAAGCTGACACCGGGAAAGGCTTCCATGGTACAGGCCCCTCTTATAGAAGAGTCACCACTTTGCATTGAATGCCGGGTGAAGGAAATCGTGGCCTTAGGCTCGCATCACATGTTCATAGCCGATGTGGTCAACGTGAAAGCCGACGACAAATACCTGAACACTGAAACCGGGAAATTTGAACTGGCACGTGCCAACCTGCTGGTCTATGCCCACGGCGGATACTACGAGCTGGGAGAAAAGATTGGCAAGTTCGGTTGGTCAGTGGAGAAAAAGAAATGAGAACCTGATATGATAAAAGAAGTCCTACTCATCCTCATGGGAAGCGGAGTGCTGGCAGTATGTAAACTGCAGGCGCAGGCTACTACTACGCCTATGGTCACGCTGCGGCAACCTCTTTTTAATGTGGGTGTAAAAGCAGGCTTCAATTCATCCATGTTCTTTACGGATGAAATTTCCATCAACGGGAAAGAACTGGAACAAGCCCAGAACAACTACAAAGTAGGATATTTTGCAGCGGTATTCTGCAGGTTCAATATAAAAAAACATCACTTCATCCAGCCTGAGTTTTCATGTAACATCACGCAAGGAAGTGTGTCTATTCCCCTGACACTGGCCAATTCAGAACTTTTGTCGGACAACGCGCTGATAAAGAAAAAAATGACTACCTTTGACATTCCCTTATTGTACGGGTATAAGTTTGTAGACGTACATCCATATGGAATGGCATTCTTTGTCGGACCGAAAGTAACGTGGATATGGGAACGGCACAGTACTACGGAGTTTTCCGGCTTCCACCAGCAGGAAATTAAAGAAAGACAATATCCTTTCCAGTACAGCGGAGTGATAGGGCTGGCAGTCAACGTGTCAAACATCTTTTTTGATTTCCGTTATGAGATAGGCTTGCACAACTCCATTCAGGCCATGTCCTACAATACAGATACGACCGAATCCCCCCATAACGAAGGAGAAATCCGACTGCGGCAACGCAAGAATATTCTGAGTTTCTCTGTGGGGGTTATTTTTTAATGCGAATTTTCATTTTAAAAGAATATATCATGAAACGAGACGATTCTATTTTTAACATCATTGAGAAAGAACATCAGAGACAGTTGAAAGGTATTGAACTGATTGCTTCTGAAAACTTTGTAAGTGACCAGGTCATGCAAGCCATGGGTTCCTGCCTGACAAACAAATATGCCGAAGGATATCCCGGAAAAAGATATTACGGAGGATGTGAAGTAGTGGACCAAAGCGAACAGTTGGCCATCGACCGTGTAAAAAAGATATTCGGCGCTGAATGGGCCAATGTACAGCCTCACTCTGGCGCGCAGGCCAATGCGGCTGTATTTCTGGCTGTACTGAATCCGGGCGACAAGTTCATGGGTCTGAACCTGGCTCATGGAGGTCACCTGTCCCACGGTTCTGCCGTCAATACGTCAGGCATTCTGTACACTCCGTGCGAATACAACTTAAATAAGGAAACAGGCCGTGTGGATTACGACCAGATGGAGGAAATCGCTCTGAGAGAACATCCGAAATTGATTGTCGGAGGTGGTTCTGCCTACTCTCGCGAATGGGACTACAAACGGATGCGTGAAATCGCCGACAAGGTAGGTGCCTTGCTGATGATTGATATGGCTCACCCTGCCGGACTGATTGCAGCCGGACTGCTGGACAACCCGGTAAAATATGCACACATCGTCACTTCTACTACCCACAAGACACTGCGTGGGCCACGTGGAGGTATCATCCTGATGGGTAAAGACTTCCCGAATCCATGGGGAAAGAAAACACCGAAGGGTGAAATCAAGATGATGTCGCAGTTATTGGATTCAGCTGTATTCCCGGGTATCCAGGGAGGACCGCTGGAACATGTGATTGCCGCCAAAGCAGTTGCCTTCTACGAATGCATGCAGCCGGAATACAAGGAATACCAGATTCAGGTACAGAAAAATGCCCGCGTACTGGCACAGGCATTGATGGATCGTGGCTTTACCATCGTATCGGGCGGTACCGACAACCACTCCATGCTGGTAGACTTGCGTACCAAATATCCAGACCTGACTGGAAAGGTAGCTGAAAAAGCACTGGTAGCTGCCGACATTACCGTAAACAAGAACATGGTGCCGTTTGATACGCGTTCTGCGTTCCAGACATCCGGTATCCGTCTGGGTACTCCGGCCATCACAACCCGTGGAGCAAAGGAAGACCTGATGTATGAAATTGCGGAAATGATCGAGACAGTCTTGTCAAACGTAGACAATGAAGAAGTGATTGCTTCCGTACGTCACCGCGTGAATGAAACCATGAAAAATTATCCTATTTTTGCATATTAACTAAACGAAGAAAGAAATGAAAACAATGAATTCTATGGCTATTTTACTGAGCGCTTGCTTGGTATTTAGCAGTTGTGGTATGACCAATACAGCCAAAGGCGGACTGATTGGCGGTGGTAGTGGCGCCGCACTGGGCGCAATAGTAGGTGGTGTCATTGGCCACGGTAAAGGTGCAGCCATCGGAGCCGCTGTCGGAACTGCCGTGGGTGCAGGTGCCGGTGTACTGATTGGCAAGAAAATGGACAAGGCTGCCGCACAAGCCGAACAGATTGAAGGTGCACAAGTAGAACAAGTGACCGATAACAACGGACTGCAGGCCGTGAAAGTAACATTTGATTCCGGTATCTTGTTTAACACAAGCAGCGCCACACTGAGCTCTTCTGCCAAATCAGCTTTGAGTAAATTCGCCAACAATGTACTTAACCAGAACAAAGACATGGATGTAGCCATCTACGGATATACAGACAATACCGGATGGAAAAACAGTACAGCTGAACAGAGCAAACAGAAGAACCTTGACCTGTCACAGGAACGCGCACAGAGCGTATCCAGCTACCTGTTAGGTTGTGGAGCTTCTTCCAGCCAAATTAAATCAGTAACCGGTATGGGAGAAGAAAATCCGGTGGCAGACAACTCTACCGAAGCCGGTCGTGAACAGAACCGCCGCGTAGAAGTATATATGTATGCCAGCCAGCAGATGATTCAGCAAGCTGAAGCAGGCACACTGCAATAATCTACACGCCCTCTTATCGGGTCAATCAATAAAATTATGCCGGGTTTGCAGACCCGGCATAATTTTCATATAAAAGATTCAGTACAAACATGAACAAAAAACGAATATTAAAATACCTTCGCAATCTCGTTATTTTCTTTTTTGCCTCTACCCTTCTTTCTGTCATCGCACTCCGGTTCATTCCCGTCTACATTACTCCACTGATGGTCATCCGCAGCGTAGAACAACTGACTAAAGGAGAGAAGCTGGTCATGAAACATCATTGGGTTCCCAAGGAAAAGATTTCACGCCACCTACCCATGGCTGTCATTGCCTCGGAGGACAACCGTTTTGCCAGCCACAACGGTTTCGACTTCAAGGAAATCAGCAAAGCTATGGAGGAAAACAAGAAGCGAAAAAAAGCCCGAGGAGCCAGCACCATCAGCCAGCAAACGGCCAAAAATGTATTCTTATGGCCTTCCTCTTCCTGGGTAAGAAAAGGGTTTGAAGTGTATTTCACGGTATTGATTGAACTTATTTGGGATAAAGAAAGGATCATGGAAGTCTATCTCAATTCCATTGAAATGGGAGATGGCATCTATGGCGCAGAAGCTGTAGCCAAGGCTCACTTCCACACCACTGCTGCCAAACTGACCCGCAAACAATGCGCCCTGATCGCCGCCAGCCTTCCAAATCCTCGCAAATTCAACTCAGGCAACCCGAGCCCCTACATGTACAAGCGGCAACGGAAAATCATGTACCTGATGAAATGTATCCCGACTTTCCCTGAACCTGAGAAGAAATAAAGGCATCAAGGATTTTCGGAATCGCCCTTCAGAATGGGAAGGGTAATCTTGTATTTCACCGCAAGGATACGGGTGACAAACACCGTAAGCCCTCCGATAATCTGAGAAAGCATTGACTCCACGTCAAGCATCAGGCAAATCCAATACACCAACCCGCCAATCACGCAGGCCATGGCATAGATTTCCTTGCGGAATATCAAGGGAATCTCATTGATAAAGATATCACGCAACACTCCGCCGGCCGCTCCTGTAATACTTCCCATAATAATAGCAATCCAAAAAGGATATCCTAAGGTGTAAGCTTTACTGAACCCGACAATGGTAAACAGAGCCAATCCGATGGTATCGAACAGAAAGAAAGTGTTATTCAGGCGAATGACATACTTCCCGAACAGGATGACAAACAGCATGGCAAAAGCAGTACAAATCAAATACATGGGATTGGTCATCCACGTAGGGGTCACGTCCAGTAAAAGGTCACGGATAGTTCCTCCACCAATGGCTGTGGCCAGCCCCACCACATAAGCCCCAAACCAATCGAAACGTTTGGCTGAAGCAAGGCGTATGCCACTGATTGCAAATGCAAAGGTCCCCACAAAATCAAGAACCGTTACAAACGACGGTATCTGAAAAAAAGTAGTCATATTAAAAATTTTCACCAAGTATAACTCAAACCGAAACTAAGCAACTCCTGCAACTGGAAATAGCTGTCGTCTACTTCACGTGACACGCCATCATCGAAACGACCATGTACGAACAGTTTCGTAGAAAGATATTTATTGATTGAAAAAGTAAAGGTGTTTTCCCATTCAGCCAAGACTTTCTCATAATTTGTGGTATAAGAAAGACGGGACTCCCACATCAACATAGAGAAAACCTTCCACTTCAAAGTAGATTCCAGACGGGAACCCCATACGCTTTCCCGTTTATGTCCTTCCTCAATATTAAACTTAGTCGGGTCAACCCTATCGCTGGCCACACTATACAATGTGTAGTTGATCGGGTTAATCAATACAGACAGATTGCATATACCGTCTTTCACAAATTTGTAGTCCATACCGAGACCGACGTTCAATTCTGCCGGTGAGAAAAATGCAGAAACGAGGTTATCGGAGTTCGTGTCATAATTCGAGAAGAACTGCGTCTTGAACTCCGCAGACAACGTATAATACCAAGTACTGAAAGCTTTGTAACCCAGCTTAGAACTTAAACGAAGCAAGTCGTTGTTAGCCTTGTAGCTATGTACCGTATCAGAAGGAGCCGTAACAAACCCCAACTTCCATTCTATTTTATTTTCAAACTGGATACGCTGTCTGTCATCGTAATTTGCCTGCCAAGTAAAACCAGACAACAAAGACTTCGTACTTTCACCACCTTTATACCAGTTGTCCGAAATGTAGTTCTGCGAGAATTGCAGATAACCATTCCCGCCAAATGTCCAGAAATTAGGCTTGATAACCAACAAATCCTTCTCAGTCACCTGATTTGGCAATTCATTATTCTGCATCATTTCGAGCAGGTTTTCCTTTTTCGGTTCATCCACCAAGACTTCACCATAAATGGGCTTCAATCCCTCCAGATTATCTTCATTTTGTTTCACCAGCTTCGGATACTCCAAATAGAAAGAAAGCAACTGACGATTGACAAACTTATCCACTTGCTGAGAATGACGCAAATCTTTCAGCTGAGGCAATTGTTTTTTAAGAGTATCCTCTTTTATAAAAGGTATCACCGGCTTCCAGTCCGAAATACTGAACGCCTGCTCAATGGGAGCGTCGTAATACGTAGCTGGCATGGACAGTTTATAATAGTCGGGATTTGAACGGATGCCTGTAATCAACAAATAAATATCATCCCAACGTTCCAGCTGAGCATCATAGTCCTGACGGAAATCCTGCAATATCTGCCAGAATTTCTGTACTTCCATCGAAGGCTCAGGCTTCTTAACACCCGTTTCTTTCACTTTTTGAGCAGTTTCCTGAACTACTACAGACGGTACCGTGCGCTGAAGAGAGTCGACTCTCTCTTGCTTCACATTTGATTTTGAAGAAGTTCCCAACTGCTGTGCAGCCAACCCACTGCACATCATACATAATACCACAAACAAACCTGTCTTTCTCATTTTATCTTTATTCTTCAATTTCGTGCAAAAGTACGATTTATTTCTAAAAGAATACAACTTTAGCTATGAGTAATTGTATAATAAACAAATAAACCACTTTCTTTGTTTGAATCGTCTTTGTAAACCCTCCAACCAGACAGATATTTCGGTCAAAATAAGGTTTTACCCCCTCTGCTTTTGTGGGTTCGGCTTTTTTTACTAATTTTGCAACTTTGAAGAAGTAGTTCTTCACATCTGAGACGAAAACCAGTTTCAGGTGATTTCCGTAATGGCTTTCCACAACAGGAAGAAAGTCTCGCGGTTTTTAGTGGAATTAATTTTTAAATATTCATATTGTGGCAGAAACAAAGTATATTTTCGTAACAGGTGGTGTAGCCTCTTCATTGGGAAAAGGAATCATTTCATCATCTATTGGCAAGTTGCTGCAGGCCAGAGGCTACAGCGTAACCATCCAGAAGTTCGACCCGTATATCAACATCGACCCGGGAACTCTGAACCCTTATGAACACGGAGAGTGCTACGTAACCGTAGACGGACATGAAGCCGACCTTGACCTGGGACACTATGAACGATTCCTGGGCATCCAGACTACTAAAGCCAATAACATTACTACCGGCCGTATCTACAAGAGTGTAATTGACAAGGAACGCCGGGGTGACTACTTAGGTAAAACCATCCAGATTATCCCTCACATCACCGACGAAATCAAACGCAACGTCAAGCTGTTGGGCAACAAGTACAAATTCGACTTTGTCATCACTGAAATTGGAGGAACAGTGGGCGATATTGAATCACTCCCTTACCTCGAAAGCATCCGTCAGTTGAAAAGAGAGTTAGGTAAAAACGCCTTGTGCGTACACCTTACTTATGTACCTTACCTGGCTGCTGCCGGTGAACTGAAAACCAAACCGACCCAACACTCTGTAAAGGAACTTCAGTCAGTAGGTATCCAGCCGGATATTTTGGTACTGCGTACTGAACACGAACTGAGCACGAACCTGCGCAAGAAAGTTGCTTTGTTCTGTAACGTAGATGAAAGCGCCGTAATCCAGTCAATGGATATGCCAACCATCTACGAAGTACCTTTGCGCATGCAGGAGCAGAAACTCGATGTCACTATTTTGGAAAAGATGGGACTTCCGGTAGGCGAAACTCCGACTCTCGGTCCATGGAGAGACTTCTTGAACCGTCGTCACAATGCTACTGAAATCGTAAAGATTGGTTTGGTAGGAAAATACGATTTGCAGGATGCCTACAAATCCATCCTCGAAGCCCTTTCACAGGCAGCTACCTACAACGACCGCAAGGCAGACATCCACTTCATCAACAGTGAAAATCTGACAGAAGAAAATATTGAAGAAAAGCTGAAAGACATGGACGGAGTTATCATCTGCCCGGGATTCGGCCAGCGCGGTATCGAAGGTAAATTCATCGCCATCAAGTATTGCCGTACACACAATGTGCCGACCTTCGGTATCTGTCTGGGTATGCAGTGCATGGCCATCGAATTTGCCCGCGACGTACTGGGTTATGCCGATGCCAACAGCCGCGAAATGGACGAAAAGACTCCGCACAATGTCATCGACATCATGGAGGAACAGAAATCCATCACCAACATGGGAGGTACCATGCGTCTGGGAGCATACGAATGTGTCATCGACCCGACTTCAAAAACTTATCAGGCTTACCAGAGTGAACATATTCAGGAACGCCATCGTCACCGCTACGAATTCAACAACAACTTCAAGGAAGAATTCGAAAAGGCCGGCATGAAGTGCGTAGGTATCAATCCGGAATCTGACTTGGTGGAAATCATCGAAATCCCGACGCTGAAATGGTTCATCGGTACTCAGTTCCATCCGGAATACAGCAGTACGGTACTGAAACCCCATCCGTTGTTCCTGTCCTTCATTAAGGCAGCTATCAACAAGTAAGTCAAAAATAACATTGTAAAGAAACAGAAATGGACAAAAACACGTTAGTGGGCTTTGTCCTGATTGGAGCGGTAATTGTAGGTTTCGGTATCTACAACCGCCCCAGCCAGGAAGAAAGAGCACGCGCACAGCACTATCAAGACTCTATCCAGCAGGTCATCAAGCAACAGGAAAAAGTACAGGAGCAAAAAGCCGCTGCAGCCATTGAAGCTGCACGTCCCGACAGTTCTTCCCTTTTCTTCCAGTCTGCACAAGGTACGGAACAGTTCACTGTACTGGAAAATGATCTGGTGCAACTGACCTTCTCCAACAAAGGTGGACGGGTAAGCAAAGCCATGCTGAAAGAGTATAAAGACCAACAGAAGCAACCCCTCGTTCTTTTTGACGGGAAGGATGCTTCCATAAGCTTCGGTTTTGAAGGAAAGAATGAAAACATTCTCAGCGACCAGATGTATTTCGAAGCAACCAATGTGACCGACTCTACCGTGACCATGCGGTTGAATGCGGCCAACGGCGGACACTTGGACTTCAACTACCGCTTGCTGCCAAACTCCTACATGGTAGACTTTACCATCCAGGCCAGCGGCTTGCAGAATTTCTTCTCTCCTTCTACCAAGACGATGAGCATAGAATGGAAACAGCGGGCTCGCCAGATGGAAAAAGGTTACAACTTTGAACAGCGTTACACTTCGCTAACCTACAAGCCAGTAGACGAAAGCTTCGATTACCTGAGCGAAACAAAGGATGCACAGGAAACCGTTCCGGAAGCACTCGACTGGGTAGCCTTCAAAAACCAGTATTTCTCTTGTGTCTTCATGGCAGAACAGAACTTCAACAACGCCACCCTTGAATCCAAGATGGAAGAAAAAGGAAGCGGATACATGAAGAACTATTCTGCGGATATGAAAACAGCTTTCGACCCGACAGGCGCCAAGGCCTCACACATGCAGTTCTACTTCGGTCCGAACCACTTCAAGACACTGCTTGCCAGCAACGACTTGAGCTTTAAGGACAAAGATCAGGAACTGGAAGATTTGGTCTACTTAGGATGGCCGATTATCCGACTCATCAACCGTTGGTTCACCATCAACCTCTTCGACTGGTTGTCAGGCTGGGGACTGAGCATGGGTATGGTAATCCTGCTTATGACCATCATTGTGAAGGTACTGGTACTTCCTACCACTTGGAAGTCCTTCATCTCTTCAGCAAAGATGCGCGCCCTGAAACCCTATGTGGATAAAATCAATGCCAAATACCCGAAACAGGAAGATGCCCTGAAGAAACAGCAGGAAACCATGGCCCTCTACCGACAGTATAATGTCAGTCCGATGGGAGGCTGTCTGCCGATGCTGTTGCAGACACCGGTGTTCATGGCCCTCTTCTTCTTTGTGCCGAACGCCATCGAGCTTCGTCAGCAAGGATTCCTGTGGGCAACCGACCTTTCGGCATACGATGATTTGATTAGCTGGAGCTACCACATCCCGTTGCTGGGTAACCACCTGAGCTTATTCTGTCTGTTGTTCAGCATCACCACAGTCTTGAACCAGATTATCATGATGAAGCAGCAGGATATGGGTAACAACCCACAAATGGCTGCCATGAAATGGATGATGTACATCATGCCGGTGATGTTCTTCTTCATCTTCAACGACTACGCATCCGGATTGAGCTACTACTACTTCATCTCCGGTCTGATTGGTATCATTACCATGTGGATTATGCGCCGTATGACCGACGAGAAGAAGCTGCTCGCCCAGCTGGAAGCCAATAAGAAGGAACCTTCACAGCAGAAAACCAGCGGACTGATGGCCAAACTGGAAGCTCTGCAGAAAGAGCAGGAACGCTTGCAGAAGGAACGTCAGGAACACATGAACAAGAAGAAATAAAAATATCCTGAAAGGAAGCAGAAAGAGCGGAACAGAAAGGCAATCGAAAACCTTTCGTTCCGCTCTTTTTCTTTTTGCCTTCTCTTTTTTCCATTTATTATCTTACCTTTGCACGACGGAAACCTGCATAAAGACTCGCATACTCTAAAATTAAAAATAAAAACATGAAGAAAACAGATTTAATGAACATGACTGCGGCCGTACTGATGGCCTCGGCTCCAATGGCTGCCGTTCAGGCAGAAGGAACCGACGCGCCTTTCATCGGCAAGCAGGAAATCACCGTGAAAGACGGACGGATGACCCCGGAAACCCTGTGGGCCATGGGACGTATCGGAAGTTCCTGTGTGTCTCCCGACGGGAAAAAAATTGCTTACACCGTCTCCTACTACAGCGTAAAGCAGAACAAAGGTCACCAGGTAATCTACGTAATGAATGCTGACGGTTCCGACAACAAGCTGCTGACTACCTCTTCCGACAGCGAAGGCGAACCAGCATGGATCAAAGGCGGAGGTAAACTGGCTTTCATCACAAAAGGACAAATTTGGGAAATGAATCCCGACGGGACCGGACGCCAGCAGCTCTCTAACTACGCAGGTGGCATCGACGGATTCAAGTTCTCTCCCGACGGCACCAAGGTGCTTTTCATCTCACAGGTGAAATACGGCGAACGTACTGTCGACAAATACCCCGACCTGGACAAGGCCAGCGGAAAAGTCATCGATGACCTGATGTACAAGCACTGGGATGAATGGGTCGAAACCGTTCCCCATCCGTTCGTGGCTTCTTTCACCGACAATAAAGTAGGTGAAGCCACCGACATCCTGGCCGGTGAACCCTACGAATCACCGATGAAACCTTTCGGCGGCATCGAACAGCTTGCATGGAGCCCCGACTCCAAGTCTGTGGCCTACACTTGCCGCAAGAAAACCGGACAAGCTTATGCCGTATCCACCGATTCGGACATCTATTTATACAATGTAGAAACCAAACAGACCCGCAATCTCTGCAAAGAAGATGCCACCGACAAGAACATGGGTTACGACACCAACCCGCAGTTCTCTCCCGATGGAAAGAACATCGCCTGGCAAAGCATGGAACGCGACGGATACGAAAGCGACCGCAACCGTCTTTGTGTAATGGACCTGACCAGCGGAAAGAAAACTTATGTGACCGAAGCCTTCCAGTCGGGCGTGGACAGCTACTGCTGGGCACCTGACAACAAGACCCTCTACTTCACCGGCGTATGGCATGCCACCAGCATGATTCACAGCACCAACCTGAAAGGCGAGGTAAAACAACTCACCGACGGCATGTACGACTATGCTTCTGTGGCCATGCTGAACGACAAGCAACTGCTCACCACCCGCCACTCTCTGAGCGAAGCCGATGAACTGTTTACGGTCAACCTGAAAAAGAAAAACGAGGTAACCCGTATCACAAAAGAAAACGACCACATCTTCAGCCAGCTGAAACTGGGTAAGGTCGAACCCCGCTGGACCAAGACCGTCGACGGAAAAGACATGCTCTCATGGGTAGTTTATCCGATTAACTTCGACCCGAACAAGAAATATCCTACCCTTCTGTTCTGTGAAGGAGGTCCGCAGAGCCCTGTCAGCCAGTTCTGGAGCTACCGTTGGAACCTGCAGATCATGGCCGCCAACGACTACATCATCATTGCCCCCAACCGCCGCGGTCTGCCGGGATTCGGCATGGAATGGCTGGAAGAAATCAGCACCAACTACGGAGGCCACTGCATGGACGACTACCTGAGTGCCATCGATGACATCGCCAAGGAACCCTACGTAGACAAAGACCGTCTGGGATGTGTGGGAGCCAGCTTCGGAGGCTACTCAGTATATTGGCTGGCCGGACACCACAACAAGCGCTTCAAAGCCTTCATTGCCCACGACGGTTTCTTCAACATGGAACAGCAGTACCTCGAAACAGAAGAGCTCTGGTTCACCAACTGGGATCTGGGTGGCCCGTACTGGGACAAGAGCAACCCGGCCATACAGCGCAGCTACGCCAACTCTCCCCATCTGTTCGTAGACAAATGGGATACCCCGATTCTCTGCATCCACGGCGAGAAAGACTACCGTATCCTGGCTTCACAGGGAATGGCTGCCTTCAATGCCGCCAAGCTGAGAGGCATCCCTGCCGAACTGCTGATTTTCCCGGATGAAAACCACTGGGTATTGAAACCACAGAACGGAATTCTCTGGCAACGCACTTTCTTCAACTGGCTTGACCGCTGGTTGAAACCACAGAAATAAGCCCTAAAACCCTTCCGGGCACCTTTTTTACGGCGTTTTTTCCCTGAAATACGCAAAAAAGAGGTGCCCGGATTTGCATATTAAAATAAAAAGCCCTACCTTTGCATCGCTTTTGAGAAAGACACTTCGGGGTGTAGCGCAGTCCGGTTAGCGCACCTGCTTTGGGAGCAGGGGGTCGTGGGTTCGAATCCCGCTACCCCGACAGAAGTCAAAAAAGTGAAAGTTATTACAAATGTTCGGGGTGTAGCGCAGTCCGGTTAGCGCACCTGCTTTGGGAGCAGGGGGTCGTGGGTTCGAATCCCGCTACCCCGACAAGAGGAGAGGCAACTTATCCAATGTGATGAGTTGCCTTTCTTTTTTGAGTTTTTTTCAAGATTTCCGAAGACTTTTTCCACCCCTCCCAAAACGCCTTTGCGTTTCAATCAAAACGCAAGTACGTTTCAACTAAAACGCAAGTGCATTTGAAGGAAAACGTAAGGGCGTTTTACTTCAAACGTCAAAGCGTTTTGAAGCAAACGTACTTGCGTTTTTCCACACGACTTCCCAACAAAGTCTACAAATATCATAACTGATTGATTTTCTGGCATAAGCAGACATTCTGAAACGAATTGCCCACTCGTATCCAATCCTTCAGGATACCACATTCTGTGTAACCTGCCGCTGCAAACAATTTCCGGCTTGCCGTATTTTCCACCGGAATATAGGCATACAACTGGTGGAGGCCAAGTAACCCGAAACAATGCGATTCCAGCAATGTAAGTGCCATTCCTCCGATTCCTTTTCCTCGTAAGTCTTTCCGCACCACCAGTCCCACCTCTGCACGGCTATGACGCGCATCGAACGAAAAGATGTCAATCATCCCGCCCACTTCACCGGTATTACACACAATCATCAACCGCAACTGACCATCCACAAACACGTCATTCTGATTTTCGGCAATGTAGCGTTTCATCTGATAACGAGAATACGGCCCCGTAGCCGTACCCAGCTCCCAGAGCTCCGCCTCATTCTCAAACGAAAGCATCACCTCCAGATCCTCCGGTTCAGGTGCCCGGAGACGGATAGTTTCCTGCGATGACTTGGCTGTCAGTCCCATCCTACTGTTCCTCCTTTTCTTTTTCTAAATCAAGCTCCCGCATCAGTCGGCTGCGACCCGGCACACAGAAGAGCGAGGCCACCAGCAACATACCGACACACAGCAGACTGGTCAGGTTGAACGTAGAGTAATACACCGTCAGGTTGAACAATACCGGAGCCAGCAACAGGGCCAGGCGAATTTCACACCAGCGGCGGTAACTCACCAACGCTTCCGGCAATGACAACTCACGGACCCGTCGCACCAGTGACAAGCTGAACATGCGCAACGACAACGGTATCATGCAGACTGCCAGCAGAATCCCCACCGTCTGCAAGATGTATTCGGCACGCGCATCCCCTACCCGGCTTCCCTGAAGTAGGATATCCGTTTCATACAACACACACCACACTGCAGTCAGTATCCAGAACAAGGCGAATTCCACCTTCAGCACGCGGAGCAATCGATTGATTTTCTTTTCCATGTATTTCTTTCTATGAATTAAAGGGTTCCGGTAAACGCCACGCGGTTCACGATAGAGCGTCCCAGCGTCACCTCATCCGTGTATTGCAATTCATCGCCGATGGAAATTCCACGGGCAATCATCGTAATTTTCACATCATATCCGGCCAGCTTCCGGAAAATATAGAAGTTGGTCGTATCGCCCTCCATAGTAGAACTCAGTGCCAGAATCACCTCCTTGACAGTGCCCGACTTTACCCGTTCCACCAAACTGTCTATCTCCAGGTCGGAAGGTCCGATGCCGTCCATAGGCGAAATCACCCCTCCCAGCACATGATACAGTCCACGATACTGCTGGGTGTTCTCCACCGCCATCACATCGCGAATGTTCTCCACCACACACACCGTGGTCGCATCGCGCGAAGGGTTAGAACAGATACGGCACACGTCCGTATCGGAAATGTTATGGCACACCTTGCAATACTTCACTTCTTTTTTCAGCGTGGAAATGGCATTGCTAAACGCTTCTACCGTAGCATTATCCTGGCGCAACAGATGCAAGACCAGTCGCATGGCCGTTTTCCGCCCAATGCCGGGAAGCTTGGCAAACTCTCCCACTGCCTTTTCCAATAAAACGGAAGGATATTGTTGATTCATGCTTGTTTTCTTTATTTACGGAAGGCAAAAATACGGATAAAATCCTTTGGCTGTATGCAGGGAACGGGAAAAACGATTACCTTTGCATCAAAACAACTCAAATTCAACCTATGGACATTACCAGCGCAGAGTTTGTCGTAAGCAACTCACGGGCCGACATGTGCCCACAGACCCAACTGCCGGAATATGCCTTCATCGGACGTTCCAACGTGGGGAAATCCAGTCTCATCAACATGCTGACCAAGAATCCCAAACTGGCCATGACTTCGTCCACGCCGGGAAAGACCTTGCTCATCAACCATTTTCTCATCAACAAGGAATGGTATCTGGTAGACCTTCCCGGTTATGGCTATGCCCAACGGGGGAAGAAAATGATGGAGAAAATCCAAAAACTCATTGAATACTATGTACTGGAACGGGAGCAACTGACCTGCCTTTTCGTGCTGGTAGACAGTCGTCTGGACCCTCAGCGCATTGACCTGGAGTTCATCGAATGGCTGGGCGAAAACGGCATTCCCTTTGCCCTGATTTTCACCAAGGCCGACAAGCAAAGTGCGGGAAAGACCAAAAGCAACGTCAGCCGTTACCTGGAGAAACTGAAAGAGCAATGGGAAGAACTGCCTCCGTATTTCGTATCTTCTTCTGAGAAGAAGACCGGGCGGGAAGAAATCCTGAACTACATCGAACAAATCAACCGCTCCCTTCAGGAACAAACCGAATAGGCGTTTATAGGCGTTTGCATAACCTGTTAAGAAGTAGACCAATCAAACAGCATAAAAAAATCCTCCTGCAGGAGTCTTTATTAGAAGATTGCATGCAGGAGGATTTTTCAATCCACTATAATGAATAAAGCTAAATTCACGCTCAACGGGAAAATACAATGTTTCCCTCTTTGCTTACATCCAGCCGCACGTTGTAGCACGAAGCTCCGTCGGGAATACAGAGCGTAGCCACATAACGATATCCGTTTCCATCCACTTTCACGAAATCCATGTCGCTCAGAATGGCACTGTTCAGAAAATCAGCCGGAACCACACGCTCAAACATTTCTTTCTTGATATCCTTGGAGAACAGCCGTTCCTTTCCTTTGTACACACAAATGTGAATAATATTGTCGTAATATATATTCTCTACTGGCAATCCTTCCTCATTGATGCTCAACAGTGTCACCCGTTTCTTGGTTGGATTGATATAAGCATAGCCCCTGTAGCGTTCTCCCCCATATAAGATGACCGAATCTTTCTGATACACTTCACTCTCCGTTTCACGCACAGGTACCACCGTTCCGAACGACAGCGTGTCCGACTCGGCCTTGTGTAAACTGACCACTTCCCCTCGCGAGGTACGATAGCGCAAGCTGTACGCTTTCTGTTCCTCTATGAAATAATAAATCGGACGGGCACTGTGAATGGTCATCGTGTCATGACGCACGCTAAAAGACATGGGAGCATTAATCTGACTGGCATAATAAATACTGTCTCCCTGGATTTTAAATAAGGGAGCCTCCGTATTGTCGTCCAGCCAGATACCCTGCAGCAACTGCATGGCCTCCTGGTCTTCTTCCTGCTTTTCCGCTTCCTTCTGCTGAGGAGACATACATCCTGCCATCAGGCCCATCCCCCCTAAAAGCATTATCAAGCCTGTTTTTTTCATGCGTCAATGGATTTCTACATTTACCGGCGACAAAAATACAACAATTTTAAATTCCAACCGAAAAATGCTCCTCGAAAGATGTCCCACGTAAAAGAAAAATGTATTATTTTTGCAATATGATTGAATTGGCAAAACACATAGAAGTATTACTGCTGGAAAACGATTGCGTCATCGTTCCCGGCTTGGGGGGATTTATCGCCCACAGACAGCAGGCTGTCATTTCCCCAACGGGAGAATTTCAGCCGCCGCGCCGTACCATTGGATTCAATCCGCAGCTGGTAATGAACGACGGACTCTTGGTTCAGTCGTACATGCAGGCTTATAACACCGACTTTCCCGATGCAACCCGCCGGATTGAAAAGGTGGTCACAGAAATGAAAGACCAGTTGTACCAGCAGGGACAGGTCACCCTGCCCCATGTAGGTACAATTTATTATAATATGAATGGAGGCTATACTTTTGAACCGGCTTCCTCTTCTTTCTTTACCCCAGGACTGTACGGACTGGAAAACTTCACGCTGCCTGCGTTGAAAGCACTTCCCGCGACCGAACCTAAGGAGTACAAACTTCCAGAAATAAGCCGTCCTGCCAGTGGGAAAAAACGGCATTTCTCTTTGCGTCATTTCACACGCAACGTAGTAGCCATTGCAGCTGCCGTATGCTTGTTCTTCGTATTGTCTGTTCCGGTAGAAAATACCTACATGGACGATGCCAACTATGCTTCCCTCGGTTCGTTCAGCATGTTCGATGCTATCCGCAACCAGTCGGTAGCCACCAGCATACAGACTAAAACTACATCACAGACTGCTCCGCAAAAGAAAGTTCAGAAGCAGAAAAAGGCTCAGCGAGTGCGTAACAATGTCAATACATTAAAGCCTGTTGTAGTCAAAACGGAGAAAATAGCCGCGGCACCGGCAGCCCAAAAAGAGACTCAACCTGCGGTAAAGAAACCTGCACCGGCCCAACCGGCAGCCACTCCCGCACCTGCCACAGCTACAGGAAAGAAAAAAGCTTACATCATTGTAGCCAGTCTGACCACCCACAACGATGCACAGCAGGAAGTGAAAAGACTGCAAAAACAAGGATACCCGAATTGTAAAATACTGGAAACCGACGGACGATTCCGTGTGGCACTCGACGGGTACGCCAATTCGGGAGAAGCCTATAAAAAAGTACAAGAATTGCGCAACCAGGAAGAATTTAAAAGTGCCTGGGTTTTCACTTCAAAATAAATACGCTTTTTAAAACAGATGAAAAGAGTAAGATGCCCCAAATGTGACAATTTCATCCAGTTCGATGAAACCAAATATAAAGAAGGACAGTCACTCGTCTTTATTTGTGACAACTGCAAGAAGCAGTTCAGCATCCGTATCGGCAAGTCCAAACTGAACGCAGCCAACCGCAAGGAAGAGGTGGTGGATGAAAAGGAAGGCGTGCAAGACTTCGGCAACATTCTGGCCGTAGAAAACGTATTTGCCTACAAACAGGTTTTGCCGCTGCATGAAGGTGACAACCTTATCGGACGCCGTTGCAAAGGAAACGACATTGACATTCCCATCGAGAGCAACGACCCGAGCCTGGACCGCCGTCACTGCTACATCAACGTCAAAAAAAACAAGCAAGGAAAAATCATTTATACGCTTCGCGATAACGACAGTATCACGGGGACTTTTCTGATGAACGAAATACTGGGCCCGAAAGACCGCGTCCGTATTGAAGACGGAGCTATTATTACCCTCGGTGCCACGACTCTGATTCTGAGAGCGGCAGAAGGACAAACGAAAGAATAACCTCCGCTAATTTTCTGAAACAGACTATTTAGGATAACTATATTACACTAACAAACCTTTTACTCAATTATGGCTTTTACAAACAACGTAATGATTGTCCGGCACAAACTGCTGGAAAACCTGGTTGCTTTATGGAAAGAAAATCAATTAGTAGAGAAAATCGACCGCATTCCTTTGGAAATCAGCCCGCGCCGTTCACAGCCGGTGGGACGTTGCTGTATCCACAAGGAACGTGCCGTGACTAAATATAAGTTACTCCCGTTGCTGGGTTGGGATATGACCGACGAAACGGACGAGCTGACTCCCCTTTCTGAATATGCCCGCAAGACACTGGCCCGCAAAGAGAGAATCAAGGAAAATATCCTCTGTGTCATCGACGAGGCTTGTTCTTCCTGCGTGCAGGTAAACTACGAGGTAAGTAACCTTTGCCGAGGCTGTGTAGCCAGAAGTTGCTACATGAACTGTCCGAAAGGTGCCGTACATTTCGACAAGAAAACCGGTCAGGCACGCATTGACCACGACAAGTGTATCAGCTGCGGTATTTGCCACAAGAGCTGCCCCTATCACGCTATTGTCTACATTCCGGTACCGTGTGAAGAAGCTTGTCCGGTAAAAGCCATCAGCAAGGACGAACACTACATTGAGCATATTGACGAAAGCAAGTGTATCTACTGCGGCAAGTGTCTGAATGCCTGCCCATTTGGTGCCATTTTCGAAATTTCCCAAGTGTTCGACGTGCTGGAAGCCATCCGCAAGGGAGAACAAGTGATTGCCATTCCGGCTCCCTCGGTATTGGGACAGTTCGATGCTACCATCGACCAAGTGTACGGGGCATTGAAAGAAATCGGTTTTGCCGATGTAATTGAAGTGGCTGAAGGTGCCATGCATACCACCAGCAACGAGGCACACGAGCTGTTGGAAAAACTGGAAGAAGGACAGAAATTCATGACTACTTCCTGCTGTCCATCGTACATCGAGCTGGTCAACAAGCATATTCCGGCCATGAAGCCTTATGTATCCAGCACCGGTTCTCCGATGTATTACGCAGCCCGCATCGCCAAACAGAAATACCCGAATGCCAAGGTAGTCTTCATCGGCCCGTGTATCGCCAAACGAAAAGAGGCACAGCGCGACGAATGTGTGGACTATGTGCTGACCTTCGAAGAACTCCACCCGATGTTCCGCGGATTGGGCATCGAACTGGAAAAAGCCAATCCGTACAAGGTAGCCTACGAATCAGTTTGCGAGGCGCACGGATTCGCACAGGCTGGCGGTGTAGCTGGAGCAGTAAAAGCTTACCTGGGTCCGAAAGCCAATGGTATCAAGATCATGCAGTTCTCCGACTTCACAAAGAAAAATATCGGTGTGCTCCGTGCGTATGCCAAGACGGGTAAGGTAGATGCACAGTTCATTGAAATGATGGCCTGCGAAGGTGGATGCGTGACCGGCCCGAGCGCACACAACGATCCGGTAGCCGGCAAACGCCAGTTGAACCAGGATTTGCTGAAACGTACCCTCAAGTACGAAAACAGCCATCAGGAAGAATAATCCATGAAAGAATTGATAGAACGCCTTTACCGGGAGCAGACACTGGCTCCCGGTGAATTGCGTACCCTTCTGCTGGAGTGCCGGGGGGAAGACCTCGACTTTCTCATGCAAAAGGCACGAGAGGTGGCTCAAAGCCATTTTGGCAATAAGATCTATATCCGCGGCCTCATCGAAGTAGGCAACTGCTGTCATAACGATTGCCTGTATTGTGGCATCCGAAGAAGCAACCGCCACCTGGAACGCTACCGGCTGGACAAGGAGACCATTCTGGCCTGCTGCCGGCACGGATATGAACTGGGATTCCGCACCTTCGTACTGCAAGGAGGCGAAGACAACTATATGACCGATGAACGGGTCACCTCAATAGTGACCGCTATCCGGACGGAATTTCCCGATGTGGCCATCACCCTTTCACTCGGTGAACGCCCCACTGTTTCCTACGAACGTTTTTTTCAGGCGGGAGCCAACCGCTACCTGCTGCGTCACGAAACGCACAACGAAGCCCATTACCGCCGGCTGCACCCCGACAGCATGTCATTGTCCAACCGTCTGCGGTGCCTGGACGACCTGAAACGCATCGGATTCCAGGCAGGAACCGGCATCATGGTGGGAAGCCCTGGACAAACCGTCGACAACTTGGTGGAAGACATTCTCTTCATTGAGCAATTCCGCCCTCAGATGATTGGCATCGGACCTTTCCTGCCGCATCACGACACCCCCTTTGCTTCCTGTCCACCCGGAAACCTGACACAAACTCTGACGTTGCTCTCCATTTTCCGGCTGATGCATCCGCAGGCACTGATTCCTTCGACCACCGCACTGGCCAGCCTCACGCCCGACGGACGGGAAAAAGGCATACTGGCAGGCGGTAACGTGGTAATGCCCAACCTTTCGCCGGTGGAACAACGGAAGAAATATGCCTTGTACGACCACAAAGCCTCCATGGGCTCGGAAGCCGCCGAAGGATTACGCCTGCTGGCACAACGGCTGGCAGCTATCGGATATGAAATAGATAAAAGCCGCGGAGACTATCCCGGCAAGACGTTATAACTTACATTGCAACTATGTACAAGATTGATTCTCAAAAGGCAGAGGAATTTATCTGCCACGAAGAAATTCTGGATACCCTGGCATATGCCCAAAGCAAGAGCCAGGACAAGGAACTGATACGTTCCATCATTGAAAAGGCCCGCCTGTGCAAGGGACTCTCCCACCGCGAGGCCGCCGTACTCTTGGAATGCAACGACCCGGAACTGGTGGAGGAAATCTACCATCTGGCCCGTGAAATCAAGCAGAAATTCTACGGCAACCGCATCGTGATGTTCGCCCCACTGTACTTGTCGAACTATTGCGTGAACAGCTGTACCTACTGCCCCTACCACGCAAAGAACAAGACCATCGCCCGCAAGAAACTGACACAGGAGGACATCCGCCGCGAGGTCATCGCCCTGCAGGACATGGGACACAAACGTCTGGCACTGGAAGCCGGCGAAGACCCTATCCACAACCCGCTTGAATACATCCTGGAATCCATCCAGACCATCTACAGCATCAAGCACAAGAACGGCGCCATCCGACGGGTGAACGTGAACATTGCTGCCACTACGGTAGAAAACTACCGCCGTCTGAAGGAAGCCGGTATCGGCACCTATATCCTGTTTCAGGAAACCTACCACAAGGAGAACTACGAGAAACTTCACCCCAGAGGTCCGAAGAGCAACTATGCCTACCATACGGAGGCCATGGACCGCGCCATGCAAGGAGGTATTGATGACGTGGGCATCGGCGTATTGTTCGGCCTGAACACCTACCGCTACGATTTTGTGGGACTGCTGATGCATGCCGAACACCTGGAAGCGACCTACGGCGTAGGCCCGCACACCATCAGTGTGTCGCGTATCTGCTCGGCCGACGACATCGATGCTTCCACCTTCGAGAACGCCATCTCCGACGAAATATTTCAGAAGATTGTGGCCGTCATCCGCATCAGCGTGCCTTACACCGGTATGATTATCTCTACCCGTGAATCACAACGTTCCCGCGAAAAAGTGCTGGCCCTCGGCGTATCACAAATCAGCGGTGGTTCCCGCACCAGCGTGGGAGGCTATGCCACCGAAGAACTGCCGGAAGAGAACTCGGCCCAGTTCGACGTGAGCGACCACCGCAGCTTGGATGAAATCGTGGCCTGGCTGCTGAAACTGGGCTACATCCCCAGCTTCTGTACGGCCTGCTACCGCGAAGGACGTACGGGCGACCGCTTCATGTCGCTGGTCAAGACCGGACAGATTGCCAACTGCTGTGCGCCCAATGCCCTGATGACGCTTCAGGAATATCTTTATGACTATGCCTCACCGGAAACACGCCGTTTAGCAGAAGACATGATCCGCAAGCAGATGGAAGAGATCCCCAATCCCGCCATCCGCAAAAGAGCGTTGGAAAATCTAGAACGAATTGCCGAAGGGAAACGCGACTTCCGTTTCTAAATGTAGGACTTAAAGACTGATTAAACGTATGAACGATACTCCCCGTGCCAACCGACTGCACATCGGTCTGTTTGGCAAACGCAATGCCGGAAAGTCGTCGCTGATCAATGCCCTGACGCATCAGGATACGGCCCTTGTGTCAGAAATCCCCGGCACGACCACCGATCCGGTTTTCAAGGCCATGGAAATCCATGGCCTCGGTCCTTGCGTGTTCATTGATACCGCTGGATTTGACGATGAAGGCGAACTGGGCGAACTCCGCATCCGCCAGACACAGCGTGCGCTGGAAAAGACCGACATCGCCCTGATGGTCTGCACCGACGACCATTTGGAAGAGGAGCTGCACTGGCAGCACCTGCTGAAGGAAAAGAATGTACCCATCATCTGGATATTGAACAAGTGTGATCAATTACCCGATGCCGAGCAGACCATGCGCCGAATTGAAAAACAATGCGGACAGGTCCCCCTGCTGGTGAGCACCCTCACCGGACAAGGGCTGGACGACATTCTGCGCAGCCTCCGGCACAAGTTGCCGGATGAAACCATGGCACAAGGCATCGTAGGCCGGCTGGTGGAAGAAAACGACACCGTCATGCTGGTCATGCCGCAGGACATCCAGGCCCCCAAAGGCCGCCTCATCCTGCCGCAGGTACAAACCATCCGGGAACTGCTGGACCGCAAATGCCTGGTGATGAGCTGTACCACCGACAAGATTGATGCTATGCTGGCTGCCTTGTCCCGTCCGCCGAAGCTGATTATTACCGACTCACAGGTGTTCCGTACGGTGTATGACAAGAAACCTGCCGAAAGCCGGCTTACCTCCTTCTCCGTCCTCTTTGCACAGTACAAAGGCGACATCGACTACTACCTGGAAGGAGCCAATGCCATCGCCCGGCTGACACCGGAATCACGGGTACTGATTGCCGAGGCATGTACACATGCCCCGCTGGCAGAAGACATCGGGCGGGTGAAAATTCCGAACATGCTCCGCAAGCGTATCGGCGAAAGCCTGCAAATCGACATTGTATCGGGCACAGATTTCCCAGAAGACCTGACCCCGTACGACCTGATTATCCATTGCGGGGCCTGCATGTTCAACCGCAAGTATGTGCTGAACCGCATCGACCGGGCCCGCACCCAACAGATTCCCATGACCAACTACGGAGTGACCATTGCCTACCTGGCGGGAATTCTGGATAAGATAGATTACTGATTCACCCCTCTATACAAAAAGGAGTGCCACTTACCTCCTGGTAGGCAGCACTCCTTTTCATTCATACTACTAAATTAATACACCGTTACTCGTTCTATTTCCTCAAAGCGCGGGAAAAGCAGATTGTTTTCCAGGTGAATATGCTCGAACAAGGCATCCACAAACGCCTCCAGTTCCTGCATCAGCAGACGGTAGCTGCCACAGCCATCCTGAGGCACGGAGAAATGATTCGTCAACTGAATGATGTGCAAGTAGCGGTTCCCCTCTCCTTCGTGCTCCATCTTCATCACTCGGATAGGATTGGAAATCGTACCACAATGCATCGGTGCCATACGCTGTCCTTGTTCCTTCGCCGCATACAGCTCATAGAGATACGGGAACAACACATTCTCCTCTTTCTGCAAGTGCATCTCCAAATCTTCCAGCGACTCACTCACCAGCACCTTCAGTTCGTGCAGCTCCGGATGTGCTTCCCCATGCACACGTTCCACCTTTTCCAGCAAGGCCAACAACTCCGGTCCATTGGCACGGATACCACGGTGATGTATCTTCAGGATGTAATCCATCAGCAAGTCCAACGGCCATGAAGCAAACGGAATCCATCCGTTCCCAGCCTCTTCCTGACGCGTCAATGCCTGCTTCACTTCTTCCACCGACAAGTTCAAATCGGCACAAGCCTTTTCCAGCGTCACCTCGCCATGACAGCAGAAGTCGATGCCATATTTCTTAAACACTTTCGCTGCGGCAAAATCATCGGCTACAATTTGTCCCACACTCGTATATTTCCAGTCTTTCGTTTCCATATTCTTTTCTTTTTTATTGATTACGGGTGCAAAGATAGCCTCCACAGTCCAGAAACTTTGTCACCTATGTGACACCGACCTATAACGAAAGTTAAACGTGTGTTCTGCGGAAAAGAAGTGACACCATATGCAGAAAAACACTACCTTTGCAGGCACGTAAAAAAACAGAACATTAAGATGAAAACAAAAGACATGCCTATACTCCTGCTCACCGGCTATCTGGGAAGCGGGAAAACCACTTTATTGAATTACTTGCTGAGCAACCGTGAAGGAATCAAGTTTGCCGTCATCGTAAACGACATCGGTGAAGTCAACATCGATGCAGAACTGATTCAGAAAGGCGGTATCGTGGGCCAGAAAGAAGACAGCCTCGTGGCCCTGCAGAACGGTTGTATCTGCTGTACCCTCCGCACCGACCTCATCGAACAGATTTTCGAGCTGATGAAAATGCAGCGTTTCGACTACATCGTCATCGAAGCCAGCGGAGTCTGTGAACCGGAACCTATTGCCCGTACCATCTGCTCCATTCCCCAGCTGGGCGGAGCCTATACCAAATACGGAACCTGCCGCCTCGACAACATCGTGACGGTGGTCGATGCCCTTCGCCTGCAAAGCGAATTTGACTGCGGAAAGGAACTGACCCGCAAGGACCTGGAAGAAGAAGACATTGCTAACCTGCTGATTCAGCAGATAGAGTTCTGTTCTACCATCCTGCTGAACAAAGCTTCTGAAGTCAGCCCGGAAGAACTGGCCCGCATCCGAAGCATCATCCGTAACATCCAGCCCCGTGCAGAAATCATCGAATGTGACTATGCGAAGGTGGATTTGAACAAAATTGTCGGTACCCACCGTTTCGACTACGAAAAGGTAGCGACTTCTGCAGCCTGGATTCACGAAATAGAACGTCCAGTGACCGAGGAAGAAGAGGCCGAAGCCCATTCCCACGAAGGACATCACCATGACCATGATCATGAGGAACACGATCATGATCATGACCACGAGCATGGACACCATCATCACGACCACGAACACCATCATGACGAAGGCGAAACGGAAGAATACGGTATCAGCAGTTTCGTGTACTATCGCCGTCCGGCCTTCGACATTCATAAGTTCGACCGGTTCCTGGCAACCAAATGGCCGCGCAACGTGATTCGTGCCAAAGGGGTATGCTACTTTGCCCACAACCGTGACATGTCGTACCTCTTCGAACAGGCCGGACGCCAGAAACAGATTACGGAAGCCGGACTCTGGTATGCCACCATGCCCGAAGACGAGCTTATTGAAATGATGAAACGCGAACCTGGACTGGTGAGAGACTGGGACGAACGCTACGGTGACCGCATGCAGAAGATTGTCTTCATCGGCCAGCACCTCGACAAGGAACAGCTGATAAAAGACCTGGATACTTGTCTAGAATAACTTGAATCCAACTGAATAAAAATATATGCCTTCCTGAATCCGCCGGTCAAGCGCATCAGGAAGGCATACTTGTTTTTTACCTTATATATTATTGACCTTTCCGGCCTCTGTTCAATCTACCTCCTGCAACTGGTTCTTTGCGGTGGCATCCACTTCCTGCAACGTGCATTTCCGCAAAACCACCTGCCCTGCCTGCTTGTTCTCCGGCAGGTCAATCCCTGTCAGACGAATACCGCTTACACGGTCGAACACAAAAGCCGGACGGAAATCATCTTCCTGCAAACGCAGTTTGATGTGACGCAGCTGAATTCCTTTCACATGACGCACATAAAATCCCCACGAAGGAAGTTCCTCAAACATGGTAAACTCCGGATATCCCTTCTCATTTTCCGGCACATCCTTCAACCGGCTCACCGACATGTAAGCCATCCCCCGCGTAGCACGACCCGGATACACAATCTCGATGTTCTCCAAGGTCACATCTTCAATGTCATGCCCCGGTATGCCTGAAATGGAACTGGGGAACGGGTTATGGAAGAACGTCACCGAAGGTCCCCGCAAGTCATAATTAAGGTCCGGACGGCCAAAAGGCACTTCCACATACACATTCTTGATGGACACATGACGCAAGTAACCCGGCTGGTCTCCCGAACGATGCCCCAGACGGATAAAAATCGCATTGCCCGTGTTCACCGCATGTACATTGGAAACCTGCACATGCTCAATCTCCGCTCCGTCGACCGACTCAATGGCAATGGCCGAACGGTAGGTGTCCTTTACCCAGATGCTGTCAATCTTCACGTGCTTGAATCCACCGAGTGACTCCGTACCAAACTTGATGGCGCTGGCACTGCTGATGATGTGACAGTTGGAAATAGAAACATCGTCATTCCAAGCCCCCCGGTTGTGCGACTTCAAGCAAATGCCGTCATCGGCCGAATTGATGTAACAGTTCGAAATGCGTACCTTCTTACAATCACTGACGTCAATCCCGTCGTTATTCCAGTAAGCCCGGTTTTCCACATGCAAACTATCCAACGTCAGGTTGGAACACAACGAGAATGACAATCCCCACGCGGCACTACTTCGGAGATGGGCATTGCGAATCTCCACCCCACGACATCCGCGAATAAAAAGAAGTTTCGGACGCGTATTCGGGCGCTTGCGGTATGTGTTATAATGCTTATCCACCAACTCTCCCGTATGATGCAGACTATCAATCGTCAAGGCCAGCTCTCGACCTTGTCCATCGATACATCCTTCTCCCATGATACCAATATTTTCAGCTCCTTCCGCATAAATCAGTGCCTGGTCAAAATGGTCATCGTTCACCTTCAGCTCCTTCTCCGTGCTGAAACCCGGATAATCATACGGACTCGTGCTTCCCAACAGCACCGCCTCCTTCTCCAGGTAAAGCATCACATTCGATTTCAACTGCAAACTGCCGGTGAGATACCGTCCGGCAGGAAAATACAACTGACCGCCCCCCGAGGCGTGCAAATTATCGATAGCCGCTTGCAGGCTATCCGTATTCAGTGTTTTTCCATCGCCCACCACTCCATGCCGGAGCACATTATATTCAAGAGCCGTGGCTGTATTCATCCACGAACACAGGCCACATAAAAAGAGAAATAAGGTTTGTTTTTTCATGGTATATCTGTCTATTTACGGGTAAAAATACACATTTCATCAGACAACCACCCTATCATCCGTCTATAAAATAGCTGTATCCACTAAATTTTTTCACTTAAACCCATAAAAAAAGCGTCTTTTTGAGACACTTTGCTTGCCTCAAAAAAACGCCATCCAACGGCCTCTGCCTTGCTTACAAATACATTCTGTCGAGCAATGACAGGCCCGTCTTTGTCTTGAAGATTTTTTCCCGTACCTTCCGAACAGCTTCTACCGGCAGGTTGTCTTCATAAATATTGACCAGGAAATCGGCTTCCACCAAAATCTGATAATCCATTCCCTCTATACAGTCATACGTGTGGTGATGCCCCACCAGCCAACATATCCGTTCAATCTGTGCTTCAGAGAAGGTGCCCATCTCGGTCAGCAATTTCCGAGCCTCCGCCGGACCTTCCTGTTCCTGGTGCTTACCATCGCACACTCCATACTTCTTCTCAGAAATCCGAATACCAATATCGTGTACAATGGCGGTCGCTTCCAAAATCAACTGCGTAGCCGCATCCAATCCCTCTGACAAACCAATCATCCGGGCAAAGTAATGCACCTTGATGAGATGCTGTATCCGTTTCGGATCACCCTCATTGTAAGTCACCATCCGGTCTGACAATTCATGTAACTGCCAATCGGCTGTTTTTTTCTCGTTTGTTTCCATATCTTGTAGTTCTAAATCCTCTTTTATTCATTGCATGCCTCAGCTATGTGCTTGACAACGCCAGGACCTTCATAAATGAATGCGGAATATATTTGTACTAGATGAGCGCCTGCCCGTCGCATCATCTCTGCCTCATGTGGCGTCATCACCCCTCCGGCACCAATCAACAGCATCTCTTTGGGGGCATGAGCCGACAGATATTTCATTACCTCCACCGACTTATGAATAACCGGAAGTCCGCTGATTCCTCCCGCTCCAACCTCCGTCACTTCCGACTGACTGGAATGAATCAACAGCGAACGGTCTTGAGTCGGTCCCGTGGCAATAAACCCATCCAGATGATGCGTCTTTGCAAAGGTAATAATACCCTCCAATTTCTCCAAAGGCACATCGGCCGGAAGTTTCAGAAATACCGGTTTTTCCAAACGCTGCTTATAGGATTCAAGGGCCGTCAATGCCCCTGCCAGAATCTCAGGTGTCATGCTGCCCCAGTTAACCGTATAGTAATCTGCATACTGGCTGAACGCCTCATACAAACTTGTAATATCCGCTGCGGCCCGTTCACCGTCAGCCGGTGTATTAGTATTGATGTTGACTCCCAAGATGTATTTTCCTTCCCGCTTCCGTTGCAAGTTGTTCAGAACTACTTCTTTTCCAGGGTTGTTGAAACCTGTACGCGACACCAATGCATGATCTTCCGGCAAACGGAAAATGCGCGGAGAAGGATTTCCTGCCACCTTTTCCGGAGTCACCGTTCCGACTTCCAAAAATCCAAAACCCAAATCACTCAGTTCGTCGAAACAACTTGCTTCCTTGTCAAACCCGGCAGACAACCCCACCCGGTTACCGAAAGTCAGATTCCGCCATTGGAACGGAGCTGCCTTCGGACGATAGTAAGCACGTAACATTCCTTTTACCAACGGAAGATGACGATACACATGAAGCAAAGAAATAATCTGGTTGTGAATCTTTTCCGCATCGATGCGGAACAACCAAGGACGAAGAATAGATTGGTACATAATCGTAATTTTTTAGTTTCGTGGCACAAAATTACGACATCTCCCTGAAATTCCATCATAAAAAAAGTTATCCCCTATTACCTATGGGCGATTCATGAGATGAATTGGAAAATAAAAAAGAGGCCGTGCACTTCAAAATGAACAGCCTCTTATTTGTATTGATGAAGGAAGTATTATGACCGGAAATTTCAGTTATTATAGCCTATCAGCTGGAAAAGACGAATAAACTTCATTGATACTTTCTTCCATCTTTTCTGGCTGTCCATGTATTCGATTCTTTGTTTGTCGGCATCAGATGAAAATGATACCATTATTGGGGTAGGACTTTTATATATGTTTGCCCATTCGTTATATCCTATAGTGGTACGTACTCTGGTTATCCAATATTTCTTTTGAGATTCTACATATAATATTTCAGTATTCCCTGAAATAGAACTTTTCTGTGTTCCTGAATTATACGTGATGTCAATACTATCAGGTTTATATGGCACGGATGTGGTTATTGTCATAAGGATTGTTACGGAATCCTTTGAATCAAGGTAGGTGTAATCATAACTCAATTTTTTTTTGCATATACTTGATGATTCGCCTTTCTTTATTGACATTTTTTGCGGATATACAAAATATAATAATCCTTCTGTATGCATGCTTTGCTTGTAGAACTTTGTAATGTCCTGGGCATTAACGTAGGTAAAGCATATCCAAAATACTAATATTGATAAAATCCTATTCATAATGGAAAAATAAAAAAATGGAGTATATAATTTTATCATATACCCCACAATTTATAAGTCATGTTTGTTTGATTATTCGCCGTAAACTATAACTTTATATGTGCCATAGATTCCTAAAATACTCATGTTCTCTCTGTCAACATGGCTGATTTTCTTTATACCTGCAGATTTAGCAGCCGTCTCTACTGATGCGTCACCTGTAAGAACCCAACCGAGGATGTTTGTGGCTGTTGCTGTACCTACTTTAGTTCCGCATGGATTAGATGTAACGTGCCCGTCGGTTTTTACACTTGTGTACAAAGCACCCATACCAGCAGGAGTGGAACTTATTGATGCACAACTTGACATTCCGAATACTACCATACCTGCCATAGCTAGTTTGATCATTTTCTTTTTCATAACAATAGATAGTTTTTACGTTATTAAACAATTTGTATTAAAACGTTTGTTTGATTTCACTGCAAATATATATTTTTTTATTTATGATATATTCTTGAGAAATATATTTTTTTTGCGAATTGGTAAAAATAAGTAATAAAATGGTTCAATGTGAATATATCATGTAAAAATATTCATTTTTTTATATCTTAAATCTATAGATTTATTAATTAGCTATTAATCAGAGGTTTGTGTTTTCGTAAATTTTATGAGATATGTAAATAATTACAAAAAACTACTTTTAAAAATTTGGGATTCTCGTTTTTTTTCTCACCTTTGCCGATAGAAAAGATTAAAGTTTATGAAAATACATTTTTGATGTGCGAGAGATATATAAAATGTGAAATATAAACAATTAAAAATTTTTACTATGAAAACGTTGAAAAATTTATTTTCGATCTTTTGCTTTTTATTGGCAACAAACATTGCTTTTACGAGTTGTAGTTCTAAAGAAGAGGTAGAAGAAATTTCTGATTATGCGACTCAAGTGCAAGGCGTTTATACAGGAAAACTTTATGTGGACAATACTGTAATTGAAGATCCTTATTACATAACTATTGCCAGAATTTCATCGACTGTAGTTACTGTGGCGGCAGAATTTTATGACGATGGTATGGAGAATTATAATGTGGAATATTCGAATGGACAGTATTATTTGAGAAGCGACACTTCTTCCGGAATAACAATAACAATAAACGGTAAAAATATTACAATCAATTTCTTGAATAATGCCGGAACAATGACTTCCTTCTACGGGAAAAAAGACTAAATAATTTATTTATATTGCAATAGGGAGTTTTTAAACTCCCTTTTTTTGTCGACATTTATGAATGCTACCAAGTGTTTTATAATCCTACTTCTCACAACCATAATTGGTTGTAAAGATAAAACAATTGTAGAAGAAGCCTATCTTAATTTTTCAACAGAATATTTGTCTTTTGATTCAAAAGGTGGAGAAAAGCAAGTTGATGTATACAGTAATTCAGATTGGGAAATAGCATCGGAAATTCCGGAATGGATTTCTGTAAATAAAATTGATTCGGATGCTGATAAATCAATTCTTACGTTTGAACTAACTGAAAATACTTCTGACAAATCAAGAGCATGCCAACTGTATTTTGAGTATCCTTCTGGTGGAAACATCATAAATATAACACAATCGGGAAATGAATTTCTTCAATTCTCTGATAAAGAAAATATATATCTGAATGAGAATGACACTGTAATTGCGCTTAATATACATAAGAATGTTCCATATATAGTTGATATAAATAGTGATGTAGACTGGATAGATATTGATGGATATAGTCAGTCGTCAGAGAGTCAGATGGCAAAGGAATTTACTGATAAGCAGATAGTTCTTAATATATCGGGAAATAGGACCGGGAATGTACGTAATGCTCATATAGTGATATTTAATAAGAAGTTCAATCTGTCTGATACAATAAACATTTATCAGATTAGCGGTGAGAAACTATACTATACTGATGGAGAATATTTCGTAATACAAAAAGCGAAAATAAATAATCCGGTGAACTTGTTTATAATGGGCGACGGATTCACAGTTGATGACATGAATATTGGAGGAATATATGAAGAAACAATGAAACAGTCAATGGAATATTTCTTTTCGATAGAACCATATGCCAGCTATAGGGATTATTTTACTGTGTATTCTGTTGTTGCTGAATCGGAAACTGATGTAGTAGGAGGAGGTAAAACTAAATTTCAAACAAGATTCGGCACCGGTACGGCTATTAGCTGTAATGATGACATGGTATTCAAGTATGTGAAAAATGTTAAGGATATCGATGAAGATAAACCTGTTACGGTTATTGTACCATTGAACATTAACAAATATGCAGGTACAGCTTACATGTACGGAAATGGTAATTCCATAGCACTGTGTCCTATGAGTACTGAATTGCCACCTTATGACTTTGAAGATATCATTCATCATGAGGCAGGTGGACATGCATTTGGACTTTTGTGTGATGAATATGTTTATTATGACAAGGTTATGCCTGAAAGCCGCATAAAGGAAATTAAAGAATGGCAGGAGATGGGATTTTATCATAACCTGGATTTTACGGATAATCTTGAAATCATAAGATGGAAAGATTTTGTTGGACATGCAAAATACTCTGATGTGGGAGCATTCGAAGGTGGATATGAATATCAATATGGCGTTTGGAGATCTGAAGAAAACAGTTGTATGAATAATAATATACCGTATTTTAATGTACAAAGCAGATGGAGTATTGTTAAGAGAATTATGACTATATCGGGCACAGATTTCTCTATTTCTGATTTTATGGAAAATGATATCATAAACAAACCTTATGACAGTAGAGGAGGTAATATCTCAGGACATTTTATTCCTTTGGGAGAGCCTGTGATGATTAAAAATATGAAATAGCTCACTGCTGTCCACTAAAAATGAATTATGTTAAACATTAAATAAATTCAGTTCACTTAAATCATATCGGCCTTTGATATTTTTGAAATTCAATTTGTCGAACAAGTCACTAAGATGTGTTTTGTCAGTTAGAGAGATTTCGAGAATTTGGAGGACTTCGTAGACGTAGAGTCAAATGCATAAACATGACCGTCAAGTTCGAATATTTTGTTGATTCTACATTTGCGAACCTCGGCAATCATGAATGTTGCATATTCCTCGAAGATACAATAGTCACATTGCTCATTATCCTTACTAAAATTGCTTCGTGTTACAGCCTTTCCGATTCCGAAATGGTAGAGTTTTCCGACATGAGCTATTAACACCGCAAAAGAAATTCAAATCCGTTGACTCCAAGAGCACTTATAACAAATTGGATTTCAACAAGTTCAAAAGTTTCTATGATTTTCAGTGCACACTAATGGAAATATCTATTCTATGAATATATCAAACAAATGATTTTATTAATTATTAAAACTATGTGAAACATGAGAAAGTTTAATTTATTTTTAGGTATTATTGCTTGTTATGGCATGATAGATCTTAATTCGTGTGCTAAGACAGAAGTTGAGGAGGAGGATACACCAGATAACTAGGGACCTGATATAGAACAAAATGATAGATTTGTCTCGTTTAGTGCCGAGATAAATCCTCTTTCAAGAGCTACAGACACAAAATTTGATATTAAGGATAATATTGGCGTTTTTGCCGTGAAATCGAATGGTAATGATTCAAAAGGGACTCTGCAAAGTTCGGGGAACTATGCAGATAATGTGAAATATACTTATAATGGGAGCAGATTTACTTCTTCTAACGGAATAGAACACAGGAAGATGGAACAAAATATTTTTTTCATGCCGTTTATCCTTATACAACTGAAGCAAGTGATGCGTTTACATTCAATGTTAAGCAGGATCAGAGGGGGATAACTATACCCTCAGTGATCTGTGCACAGCACATACCTCTGCAACAGCAGAAAAATTGGTGAACCTCAAATTTAGCCATAGATTGTCGAAAGTCATCGTTAATTTACAAGGTGATAATTGGCCTAGTGGAGATTATAGCCTAAAATTAAATCATGTTTTCACAGACGTTTCTGTCGATTTGAATGCGTTGAGTTTTTCTTATGGAGATGATATAGAAGATGTGATTATGGCGGCAAATGGAAATATGAGTTACAAGGCAGTACTGCCCCCCGCAAACTTTGACAAAAGATGATTTTGCGACTCTCACTATTGGAAATAAAAATTATACTATCACACTCGATAAGAATATTAATATAATGTCGGGGATGCAATATGAAATCTCCGTCGTTTATAATAATAATGCTGTAATTGTTGAATTCACAGGTGATATAAATCCCTGGGGAGAGGAGGATGAAAGATTTGATGATGTGGTGCCGGATGATATAAAAGAAAAGCTTAGCGAATGGATTCCTATTCATACAGGGGTTAATCCTCCTATAGTGGAAGGAGCATACTATATCGAACCTTTCGTAACTGTGCATTGTGAAGATGAAGGTAATGGAGGGTATGAACCTGGCGATCTGATTAGTCCTTTGACAATTAAATTCAGCAACCAGAATACATACAACAATACGGTGGATTATAATGAAGAAAGTGAAAATGATATGCAAGGTGAAGGTAAAGGTGCGTTTATAAGTGGTTCGGGAAATGACTTTACCGCATTCTTTAATGTAGAAGGAAGTTCCAGCGGTATATATACCAAAACGGCACTAGTCATATCTGGTACTAAATCAAGCACTGGAATAAAAGACTTATATTATGCATTTATAATGGTGAAAAAGGGTAATGATCCTGATAATGAATTAATGAAAGAGGGAGTGTTCAGAGTATTTAAAGATAAGGATGGACTGTCTGTCAATACCACATGGACTATGTCTAAATCTGTAAATATTAAAATGGACGGTGAAAACTATTTTTCTGTGTTCAAATCAGTGAATTAACTTGAAATAATAAAATCCAGAGAATTATGAAAGCCTACAAGATTATAAATCTGATTCCGATATTTGCTTTCTATGCCTGTTCTGAGATTAGTATGCCTGAAACAGCTCAATATGTTAGTTTCAATACGTGCGTGTCAGAATCAAGAGCTACTGATACCAGTTTTGACAAGAATGATAAAATAAGCGTTTTTGCCATGATTGACAATGGATATAATACGCCTGGCAATGTAGATGATTATGCTTATGCCCAAAATGTTCCTTATTATTATAATGGCAGTAATTTTTCTGCCATGAGCGAGGGTATTGAACTGAAAGATAAAAATGATAAATTGTTCTATTATGCTCTCTATCCTTATGACTCTAATATAGAAGGCCAATATACATTTGAATGTAGGAAGGATCAAAGTGACTACTCTGATTATACCCTCAGTGATTTGATGATTGCATTTACGAATGAATCAAGTAATTCGCAATTGGTTGACCTAAATTTTCATCATCTATTATCGAAAACAGTAGTGAATCTGGAATATTCGGACATTGAAGTTTATAGTGTTACACTGACTGACATTAAATATTCTGTGAAATTTGATATGGAGAATAATGTCATAACTACATTGAGTAATAGGGATGATGTTACGATGTGTACTAATGGCAATAAATCTTATAAAGCAATATTACCGTATCAAATAATAAAGAAAGATACTAAATTTGCTATGATAGAAACAAATATCGGAACATATAGTGTTACTGCATCAAACGATATAAAACTAAATTTAGGGATGATTAAGAATATCTATGTTAACATTGATAGTAGTAGAGGGGCAAACTCTGTAGTTTGCACTGCTTATACAAAATAATCCATTTTTGAAGGGAGACACTATTACAAAAACTGAGTCCTAAAAGTAATGAATATGACTTTTAGGCTCAGTTTTTATTTGATGCCAATAAAAAGGATTATTTATTATTTCTATAAGCATTCGGACAAATACATCTTTTACCGAACAAGGTTTATAGTGACAGTCGCTATTATTGTATATAAAGATTCAATACCTGAAGTTTACCGAATA
This sequence comes from uncultured Bacteroides sp., assembly GCF_902472605.1. GTDB lineage: Bacteria > Bacteroidota > Bacteroidia > Bacteroidales > Bacteroidaceae > Phocaeicola. Next base: position 11,621 of record NZ_CABROP010000003.1, on the reverse strand, counting down.
CTTACTTCTTTTTGTTCAGGCTTGCTAAAATTTATGCTGAATCAACGAATCCCTCAGATTTTTACGTTGATCCTTGATTCCTTACAATTATCCTTAAAAAAACAAATAAAAAATCCACTTAATACATTGATATTAAGTGGATTCCAATCGGAGCCGAAAGCGGGACTCGAACCCGCGACTTACTCATTACGAATGAGTTACTCTACCAACTGAGTTATTTCGGCAACGCGTTTCGTTGAAAACGGTTGCAAAATTACAGTTTTCCTGAAACTTGCCAAACAAAAACGTGTTTTTTTTCAAGGAAACTGCATTTTTTCTATCCACATACCCCCCTCCTCATACCCTATAGAGAAGATTTGACACCTCAATGCTGCGTCGTATATCCCCCCCTTCACGGTTCCACACTTTTACCCGCAAAAAGAACAACGGCAGAATGAATTGCTCCCCTATCCTATAAATAAGGAAAGCAGAAAATGACAAGAAAAAGAAATAAAGAAAAGAAAAAGAAAGATTTTTGGAAAAACTTTCGGCAATCCCCCTTTTCATTTGAACAGAAATGTGTATATTTGCACTCCGAATTATGACGTGACAAAAGAGTTTGATGGATTACTGGTTAAGACATAGAAAGAATAATACACACATATTCGGAATTCCGGCGGGCTGGATGAATGCCGGAAGCCATTCTCTTTTTCCCTCATGTCATTTGTTTCCTGAATATTTGAGTTTCCCTTTATATTTTACACCCGGAATTGCTTTTCGGCAAATTCGGGCGTTTTTTCGTATATGCGGAGATAAAAGAATAGACACAAGATATAAAAGATTATTTGAATAATAAGGTGATGAGAAATGTAACATTGATCCTCGACGACGGGAGCCGCTTTCACGGCAAGTCGTTCGGCTATGAGAAACCGGTAGCCGGTGAAGTGGTATTCAACACTGCAATGACCGGATACCCCGAGAGCTTGACCGACCCTTCGTATGCCGGTCAGTTAATGACACTGACCTATCCGCTGGTTGGTAACTACGGCGTGCCTCCGTTCACGTTCGAAGCAAACGGACTGCCTACTTTCATGGAAAGCGAAAAAATCCATGCCGAAGCGATTATCGTGAGCGACTATAGCGAAAAGTATTCACACTGGAATGCGGTAGAAAGCCTGGCCGACTGGCTGAAGCGTGAACAGATTCCGGGCATCACAGGTATCGACACACGTGAACTGACCAAGGTGTTGCGTGAACACGGTGTGATGATGGGAAAAATCGTGTTCGACGACGAACCCAACAACATCCCTGAAGCTACCTATGCCGGCGTAAATTATGTAGATAAGGTTTCCTGCAAAGAAATCATCCGTTACAACGAAGGCGAAGGCAAGAAAAAGGTAGTACTCGTAGACTGCGGTGTGAAAGCCAACATCATCCGTTGCCTGCTTAAACGCGACGTAGAAATTATCCGCGTGCCTTGGGACTACGACTTCAACTCCCTGCAATTCGACGGTCTGTTCATTTCCAACGGTCCGGGCGACCCTGACACTTGCGACGCTGCCGTACAGAATATCCGCAAGACCATGCAGAACGAGAAACTCCCTATCTTCGGAATCTGTATGGGTAACCAACTGCTTTCAAAGGCAGGCGGCGCTAAAATCTACAAGCTGAAGTACGGTCACCGCAGCCACAACCAGCCGGTACGTCTGGTAGGTACAGACAAATGCTTCATCACCTCACAGAATCACGGTTATGCAGTGGACAACAACACCCTGGGAGCCGACTGGGAACCGCTTTTCATCAACATGAACGACGGCTCCAACGAAGGAATCCGCCACAAGAAGAACCCTTGGTTCTCTGCACAGTTCCACCCCGAAGCTGCCAGCGGTCCGACAGATACCGAATTCCTGTTCGACGAGTTTGTAAAGTTGCTGTAATCCATTAAAAACGAAGAAAACAATGAAAGATAACATAAAGAAAGTATTGCTGTTAGGTTCAGGAGCCCTGAAAATCGGTGAAGCAGGCGAATTCGACTATTCCGGTTCACAGGCCCTGAAAGCCTTGAAGGAAGAAGGTATCGAAACCATCCTGATCAACCCGAACATTGCCACCGTGCAGACCTCAGAAGGTGTGGCCGACAAAATCTACTTCTTGCCCGTCACTCCTTATTTCGTAGAGAAAGTCATCGCCAAGGAACGTCCCGACGGTGTATTGCTGTCATTCGGTGGACAGACAGCCCTGAACTGCGGTGTGGCTCTCTATAAAGCAGGTGTATTCGAAAAATATAATGCCCGCGTACTCGGTACTCCGGTACAGGCCATCATGGATACAGAAGACCGTGAACTGTTCGTAGAGAAACTGGATGAAATCAATGTAAAGACCATCAAGAGTGAAGCGGTAGAAAACCTCGAAGATGCCCGTCGCGCTGCCAAGGAACTGGGTTATCCGGTCATTATCCGTGCAGCATACGCACTGGGAGGTCTGGGTTCCGGCTTCTGCGACAACGAAGAAGAACTGAACGTGCTGGCCGAAAAAGCATTCTCTTTCTCTCCGCAGGTATTGGTAGAAAAGAGCTTGAAAGGCTGGAAGGAAGTGGAATACGAAGTAGTGCGCGACCGCTTCGACAACTGTATCACAGTCTGCAACATGGAAAACTTCGACCCGCTGGGTATCCACACCGGTGAAAGTATCGTTATCGCACCTTCACAAACACTGACCAACAGCGAATACCATAAACTTCGTGAACTGGCCATCCGCATCATCCGCCACATCGGTATCGTGGGTGAATGTAACGTACAGTACGCTTTCGACCCGGAATCAGAAGATTACCGTGTCATCGAAGTAAACGCCCGTCTGAGCCGTTCTTCTGCTTTGGCATCTAAAGCAACCGGTTATCCGTTGGCTTTCGTCGCTGCCAAACTGGGTCTGGGTTACGGATTGTTCGACCTGAAGAACTCGGTAACAAAGACCACTTCAGCCTTCTTCGAACCGGCATTGGACTACGTGGTATGTAAGATTCCTCGCTGGGACTTGGGTAAGTTCCACGGCGTAGACCGCGAGCTGGGTTCCAGCATGAAGTCAGTAGGTGAAGTCATGGCCATCGGACGTACTTTTGAAGAAGCCATCCAGAAAGGTCTGCGTATGATTGGCCAGGGCATGCACGGTTTCGTGGAAAACAAGGAACTTCAGATTGCCGATGTAGACAAGGCACTGCGCGAACCGACCGACAAGCGTATCTTCGTCATCTCAAAAGCCATGCGCGCCGGCTATACTGTAGACCAGATTCACAACCTTACCAAGATTGACAAATGGTTCCTCGACAAGCTGATGAACATCATGCAGACTTCCAAAGAGCTGCACGAGTGGGGCAACAACCACAAACTGCTGTCACAGCTTCCGAACGAACTCCTTTATAAAGCCAAACGTCAGGGATTCTCCGACTTCCAGGTGGCACGCGCCATCGGTTACGAAGGCGATATGGAAGATGCCATCCTCGACATCCGCAAGCACCGTAAGAGCGTAGGTATCGTTCCGGTAGTAAAACAAATCGATACACTGGCCGCTGAATATCCGGCACAGACCAACTACCTGTATCTGACCTATAGCGGTGTAGCCAACGATGTACACTACTTGGGCGACCACAAGAGCATCGTCGTACTCGGTTCAGGTGCTTACCGTATCGGTTCATCCGTAGAATTCGACTGGTGCGGCGTACAGGCACTGAACACCATCCGCAAGGAAGGCTACCGTTCTGTCATGATCAACTACAACCCGGAAACCGTATCTACCGACTACGATATGTGTGACCGTCTGTACTTCGACGAACTGACCTTCGAACGTGTGATGGATATCCTCGACCTGGAGAACCCGCACGGTGTAATTGTATCTACCGGCGGACAGATTCCGAACAACCTGGCTCTCCGTCTGGATGCACAGCATATCCACATCTTGGGAACTTCTGCCAAGAGCATCGACAACGCAGAAGACCGCGACAAGTTCTCGGCTATGCTCGACCGCATCGGCGTAGACCAGCCGGAATGGAGCGCTCTGACTTCCATGGAAGACATCAACGCCTTCATTCAGAAAGTTGGCTTCCCGGTACTGGTTCGTCCGTCATACGTACTCTCCGGAGCTGCCATGAACGTATGCTCCAACCAGGAAGAACTGGAACGCTTCCTACAGCTGGCTGCCAACGTGTCCAAGAAACATCCGGTAGTAGTCAGCCAGTTCATCGAACACGCCAAGGAAGTAGAAATGGATGCCGTGGCACAGAACGGTGAAATCGTTGCCTACGCCATCAGTGAACATATCGAATTTGCCGGAGTTCACTCAGGTGACGCCACTATCCAGTTCCCGCCACAGAAACTGTATGTAGAAACCGTACGCCGCATCAAGCGCATCAGCCGCCAGATTGCGAAAGAGTTGAACATCTCCGGTCCGTTCAACATCCAGTTCCTTGCCCGCGAAAACGACATCAAGGTAATTGAATGTAACCTGCGTGCCAGCCGTTCGTTCCCGTTTGTCAGCAAGGTATTGAAGATCAACTTCATCGAACTAGCTACGAAAGTCATGTTAGGTCTGCCGGTAGAAAAGCCGGAAAAGAACCTCTTCGAGCTCGACTATGTAGGTATCAAGGCCAGCCAATTCTCTTTCAACCGTTTGCAGAAAGCCGACCCGGTACTGGGTGTCGACATGGCTTCTACCGGTGAAGTAGGCTGTATCGGTGAAGACACTTCTTGCGCCGTACTGAAATCCATGCTTTCCGTAGGCTACCGCATTCCGGAAAAGAACATCCTGATGTCTACCGGTACACCGAAGCAGAAAGTGGAAATGCTGAAAGCTGCCCATGAATTGAAGGATAAAGGCTACAACATCTTTGCCACAGGTGGCACTTCCAAGTTCCTCACTGAAAACGGCATTGAGAATACCCGTGTATTCTGGCCGAGCGAAGAAGGCAAACCGCAGGCACTGGAAATGTTACACAAGAAGGAAATCGACATGGTAGTCAACATTCCGCGTGATTTGAGTGCTGGCGAGCTGGACAACGGTTACAAGATCCGCCGTGCTGCCATCGACTTGAACATTCCGTTGATTACGAATGCCCGTCTGGCAAGCGCCTTCATCCATGCCTTCTGCACGATGAGCATCGACGACATCGCAATCAAGAGCTGGGACGAATATAAATAATCCGTACAGCTGAAGATATAGATAAAATTATCCCCTCCCGAACTCTCCGTTATAAATGAGTTTGGGAGGGGATTTTTCATCTATCATCCGACGCAAATTAACTTGTTATAAAAGAATATATGATTACATTTGCGCAAAAATATTCTTTATGCCGGAACACCTTGAACAACCTTTGTGTTTGCAGCTTCACAAGAATCTAGGTAACATCGTAATCTAATTCAGTAAACTTAAACAATATGAAGAATAATATAATTGGATTTGTGACCTACCTTTTGGCTACCATTTTGTTTTCTCCGTCGGTAGGTGTCATCTTACTCGCAATGAAAGAAAATTCAGACAGATGCCATTATTATGGAGGCAAATGGAACATGAGTGATATAGTCATCGGACTGGTGGCAATCATTATTGGAGTGGCTATAAGATACTTTTTTGATTTTAAAATCAGTTTATAGATATAACTTTTGAAGTTACACATGTTTTTATCAATAGTCCTTCCCCGGTAATAAATCTTTACAATATTGTGAGAAAATTCCACGTGGAAGGACTTTATTTCATTCCATAAGGTACACGATGTATCCACGAATGAACCGTAGCCTCGGTCATGGCCTTTTGGGCTGGTAAAGCACCAGAAGAGTAGATAGCTTTACAATGTGTATGCTTATTAAGTCCATATTTTTTCCATACAGCAATAACAGTCATGAAAGTAGTAGAAGTAATTGTAGAAAACGCAGGTAGCAACCTGAGTGCCTACATCAAAGGAGTTCCTATTATTACAGTAGGCAATAATCTGAAAGAGATTGAAAAGCACATGACAGAAGCCATTGATTTATATCTGGAAGAAAACCCAAATCCTTGTGAAATGCTCAAAGGAGAATTTACACTGAGATTCAAAACAGAAACGACATAAAAAAAGCCCACCGATAAAGGACGATGGGCAAGAGCCTAAATGTTTTCACAACGGAATAATCCTTATTGTGATTTGCTTCATTTTAGTATTACAAAGCTAGGAAGAAAAAACGGGAGAAACAAACATTTCTCATAAAAAGTTAGTAGCTTTGAAAAACAACCAAATAAACCAAAGTTATGAAGCACATTTTAGGATTAGATTTAGGAACCAACAGCATAGGATGGGCAGTTATTAATGCCACAACTGATGAAAACACTCAAAAAGAACAACTCATAGGAATCAACGCGGCAGGCAGCAGAATTATTCCTATGGATGCCGCCCAATTAGGAGATTTCAATAAAGGAAATACCGTTTCACAAACAGCCAACCGCACACAATACCGCAATACCCGACGATTATATGAACGAAAAAAGCTTCGCCGGGAAAGACTACACCGCGTATTGCAACTATTAGGGTTCCTCCCACCCCATTACGCTGCTCAATTAGACCGATATGGAAAATTTATAGCTAATTCAGAGCCAAAGCTAGCTTGGGAAAAAGGAGCAAACCATTTACCACACTTTATCTTTCAAAAATCTTTTCAAGAAATGCTGAAAGACTTTTCACAAAAAGATGGAAGTGCTAAAAAGGTACCTTACGACTGGACTTTATTCTATCTACGCAAAAAAGCCCTTACACAAAAAATAGAGAAAGAAGAACTGGCTTGGATTCTTCTAAATTTCAACCAAAAAAGAGGATACTACCAACTACGGGAAGAAGAAGCCGAAAAGCCCGCACCTAAGACAAGGCAATATTTTGACAATCAAATTATAACAGAAATCGTTGATACTGGAGAAACTTCTAAAGGATTAAAAATATTTACCCTCACTTTAGCAAATGGAGAAAAAGGTAAATGGTTTGGGAAAAACATGCCTGACTGGAAAGGCCAAAAGAAAGATATCATTGTAAGCATAGATTTGGATAAAAACGGAAATGACAAATGTGATGAAAATGGAGAGCTCGCCCGCCGTTTTAAGATTCCCACTGAGAAGGAATGGGAAGAACAATGGGGACTTGTCAAAGCCAAGACTGAAAAAGACCTGAATACTTCAGGAAAGAAAGTTGGTACTTATATTTACGATACATTATTACAAGCACCCGACCAAAAAATTCGAGGAAAACTGATTCGCACCATCGAACGTAAGTATTACAAGGAAGAACTCTATCAAATACTAACGACACAAGAAAAGTTCCACCCCGAACTACAGGACAAAAACTTGTTGCAAGCCTGCATTGAAGAGTTGTATCCCAGCAACGAAGCACATCGCAATACAATTTCTAAATATAGTATGTCCAAATTGCTCATTGAGGATGTCATATTCTATCAACGTCCACTGAAAAGCAAGAAATCACTCATCAGCGATTGTCCGTATGAGGAGCATACTTATGTAGATAAGGAAAACGGAGAAATCCATACTGTCCCTGTGAAATGTATTGCCAAATCTCATCCTCTTTTCCAGGAATTTCGTCTTTGGCAGTTCCTGTCCAATTTGAGAATCTATCAAAAAGAAGGAACCCTCAATGGAAAGTTCACCACTGACATAGACGTAACCAATGAATTTCTGAAAAATGCAGACGATTATGTGAATCTTATTGATTGGCTCAACCAAAAGAAAGAAATCAAACAAGATGCATTTCTCAAATATCCGGCATTTGGATTAAAGAAAAATGTGGCAAACTATCGCTGGAATTACGTGGAGGATAAAACATATCCCTGCAATGAGACACATTCCAGAATACTATTCTATTGGGGAAAAGCAGGTATAGACCAATCGCTTCTGACTACCGATATGGAAGAAAAACTTTGGCATATTTTATATTCCATTTCAGATAAAGAAGAGCTCCGGCAAGCGTTGCTACATTTTGCTGATAAAAATAAGTTGGGAGATAAGTTTGCAGATATTTTCCAACAAATACCGCCATTCAAAAAAGACTATGGCTCCTATTCTGCCAAAGCCCTCAAAAGACTACTTCCTCTCATGAGAATGGGAAAATACTGGAGTTCTGAATCAATAGATAATGCAACCCTCAACCGTATTCATCAAATTCTGAATGGAGAAATGGACGAAGTAACCGCAAGCAGAATAAAGGAAAAAACTATCCATTTAGATAGCCTCTCTTCATTTCAGGGACTGCCTACATGGTTAGCATGCTATATTGTATATAACCGACACTCTGAAATAAAAGACATTACGAAATGGCAGCAACCGTCAGATATTGATGCTTACTTGCAATCATTCAAGCAACATTCACTGCACAATCCTATCGTGGAGCAGATTATAATGGAAACTTTACGTACTGTACGCGATATATGGAAACAAATAGGTCATATCGATGAAATTCACGTCGAATTGGGACGTGAAATGAAGAATCCTGCCGACAAACGCAAAAGACTCACTCAGCAAATACAAGAAAACGAAAATACCAATCTGCGTATCAAGGCACTTCTCACTGAGTTTGCAAAGCCGGAATTTGAAATCGAGAATGTACGTCCCCACTCTCCCAGCCAACAAGATTTATTACGCATATATGAAGAAGAAGTCTTAAATGAATCAGCTAAAAATATGCCAGAAGAGATAGCCACTATCCTGAAAAAATTCAATGAGACAGATGCAAAGAAACGCCCGTCTACTTCTGATGTATTACGCTACAAATGCTGGCTAGAGCAGAAATATCGTTCACCTTATACTGGAGCCATGATTCCGTTGGGCAAATTATTTACTCCGGCCTATGAAATTGAACATGTCATTCCACAGTCTCGCTATTTTGACGACTCATTCACGAATAAAGTTATTTGTGAAGCAGAGGTCAACAAGCTCAAAGGAAATATGTTAGGCTATGAATTCATAAAGAACTACCCAGGAAAAATAGTAGAATTAGGCTTTGGGCAAAAAGTAAAAATACAAACCGTGGAGGCCTACGAGCTGTTTGTAAAAGAACACTACTCATACAACCCTACCAAAATGAAGAAACTATTGATGGAAGATATTCCTGAACAATTTATCCAGAGGCAGTTAAACGACAGTCGTTACATCAGCAAGTTTATCAAATCACTATTATCGAATATTGTTCGTGAAGAAGGAGAATCTGAGGCCACTTCCAAAAATATCATTGTCTGTACCGGAGGCGTTACCGACCGCCTGAAAAAAGACTGGGGAGTCAATGATGTATGGAATAAAATTATTCTGCCTCGTTTCCTACGGTTAAATGAAATTACAAACAGCGACCACTTCACCACAACCAATACTAACAATAAGATAATCCCAGCCATGCCATTAGCATTACAAAAGGGATTCAATAAAAAGCGTATTGACCACCGCCATCATGCCATGGATGCCATTGTCATAGCCTGTGCCAATCGGAATATAGTCAATTATCTAAACAATGAATCAGCCAGCAAAAATGCAAAAATCTCACGCCTGGACCTGCGTCAGATTTTATGTAAAAAGACAAAAACCGATGCTTCAGGGAATTATCAATGGATAATAAACAAACCGTGGGAAACATTTACCCAAGATGTTTATGCAACCCTGGCGAACATGATTGTCAGTTTCAAGCAAAATTTACGTATCATCAATAAAACGACTAATCACTATTTCCGTTATCAAAACGGGAAAAAAGTACAATGTGTACAAGAAACAAGAGACAGTTGGGCTATCCGTAAACCCATGCACAAAGAGACTGTATATGGAGAGATTAATTTACGCAAAATAACCACCGTCCCTCTAAAAGCTGCACTAGAAAATCCACAAAGGATTGTAGAAAAAGATTTAAAGAAAAAAATCAAAGAATTATTGCAACAAAGACTCAACGAAAAGCAAATCAAAAAATATTTTGAGGAAAATAATGATATTTGGCAAGATGTAAACCTGAAGAGAATCCAATTCTATTCTTTCACAAAAGAGGGAAAAGAACGCTTTTTTGCAAGCCGTGAGTCCATAAATGCAAAATTCGATAAAAAGAAAATCGAGGAAAAAATTGCAGACACAGGAATCCAACAGATTCTACTTCGTCATTTAGAACAAAATAATAACGATCCCAATCAAGCATTTTCCCCTGAAGGCATTGAATGGATGAACAAAAACATTATATCCTTAAACAATGGCAAGTGGCATCAACCTATATATAAGGTAAGGACATACGAACAAGCTGTAAAGTTTGCAATAGGACAAACCGGCAATAAAACCACACAATTCGTAGAAGCAGCACAAAATACAAACTTATTTTTTGCCATATACGAAACAGAACGCAAACGTAGCTTTGCTTCTATTCCATTAAATGTGGTCATTGAACGGCTGAAAAAAGGATTATCACCGACCCCTGAAGACGGTAAGGGAAATCCGCCTAAATATGTATTGTCTCCTAATGATTTAGTATATGTTCCAACTCAAGAGGAAATAAAATGTGGGTACATTAATCAACCAATACAAACAGACAGGATTTACAAGATGGTGAGCTGTACAGGAAATAGACTTTATGTAATTCCATATTACATCGCCAACATATTGGTAGATAAAGTAGAATATGGTTCACTTAATAAAACTGAGTTCTCAGATGAAAAATTATCTATAAAGGAAACATGCATTCCTATTAAAATAGATAGACTAGGAAATATAACTTCATCGATTAACTTATGATAAAGAAAACATTATATTTTGGGAATCCGGCATACCTATCTCTACGGAATGCCCAACTCGTCATAAAATTACCGGAGGTGGAGAAAAGTACTTCACTTCCGGAAACAATGAAGCGTCAATCTGAAATCACACGACCGATTGAAGACATAGGAGTAGTTGTACTAGATAATAAACAAATCACAATCACTTCAGGAGCTATTGAAGCCCTACTCGAAAATAATTGTGCCCTTATCACCTGTGATAGCAAGAGTATGCCCGTAGGGTTAATGCTTCCCCTCTATGGGAATACGACTCAAAACGAGCGTTTCCGAAAGCAACTGGATGCTTCTCTTCCTTTAAAGAAACAACTATGGCAACAAACCATCCAATCTAAAATCAATAATCAGGCCGCTGTGCTGAACTCATGCATAGAAGAAGACATCAAATGCATGCGTATATGGGCTAATGATGTCCGTAGTGGTGATCCTGATAACCTTGAAGCCCGAGCCGCAGCCTTTTACTGGAAAACACTTTTTCACCACATTGAAGGATTCACAAGAGAACGGGATGGCATTCCTCCCAATAACCTTTTAAACTATGGTTATGCCATTCTCCGTGCAGTAATTGCACGGAGTCTTGTAACAAGTGGTTTATTGCCCACATTAGGAATTCACCATCATAACCGATATAACGCCTATTGCTTGGCTGATGACATTATGGAACCCTATCGACCGTTTGTAGACCAGATTGTCTATAACTTATACGCTAAAAATACTCTGGATCTTACCAAAGAAGCGTAAGCATTCGGTAAACCACGTATTTTTGTCTCCAACTTCCATCATTAACTTTACGTCCAAAAAGCAAAGTTATGATGACACGAGAAGAAGTAGTAG
>NZ_CABROP010000002.1:0-132072 GCF_902472605.1 uncultured Bacteroides sp. | reverse complement strand
ATGGCGGGATAGCTCAGCTGGTTAGAGCGCATGATTCATAATCATGAGGTCCCCGGTTCAATCCCGGGTCCCGCTACAAAAAAAGACATTCAGTGAGGTTTTCCTGAATGTCTTTTTTTTATGTTTGTTTCTGAAAGTCATTTCCGGCGTGTCTTCCACAGACGTGTCATGTCTTCCAATGTCTTTCCCTTCGTTTCCGGTACCAGTCGCCATACGAAGATGGCTGCTATGACACAGATGACTCCATATAGTCCGTACACAAACATGTGTCCGAATTTGTCACCCATGTCTCCGGCACTCATGTTGTACATTGGCAGGAAAGTAGAGGAGACGATGAAATTGAAAATCCACTGGAAGGCTACGGCGATGGCTACAGCTGCTCCACGGATGGTGTTGGGGAAGATTTCGGCGATGAGCACCCAGCAGATAGGACCCCAGCTGAACATGAACGAAGCACTGTAAATCATGATGCTGATGACAGGCATCATCGGGGAAAGACCGCTCACGGCATTGCTGAAAGCGACTCCGAAGGCACCGATTGCCATGCCGATGGAACCGTAAATCAGCAGGGGTTTGCGTCCCCATTTCTCTACGGTAAAGATAGCCAGCAACGTGAACAGGATATTGACGATGCCCATGAATACGGTCTGTACCATTGGGTTACCCATACCCATGCTTTCAAAGATTCGAGGGGCAAAATACAAGACGGCATTGATGCCTACGGCTTGCTGGAATACACTCAGCATGATACCGATGAAGATGACCATCCAGCCATATGTGAACAGTTTCTCTGTTTTTTCATTGGCGGTATCTTTGATGTCTTTCAGGATGGCCTTGGCTTGTGTCAGTCCGTTGATTCGGCTCAGTACAAACAGCGCTTTTTCATCGCGTCCGGTCATGGCCAGGTAGCGCGGTGTTTCAGGGACAAAGAATACCAATAGCGTGAACAATCCGGCAGGGACGGCTTCACTGACAAACATCAGGCGCCATCCGGTTTCAATGCTCCAGGCGGCTTCGTCCGGATTCATGATATGGTTCACTCCGTCGACGATTTCCACAATCGGATTCAGGTGGTCGCCCAAGATAAGGAAGTTGACAAAATAGACTACCAGCTGACCGAAGATGATGGCAAACTGGTTCCACGAAACCAATGTGCCACGGATGTTGCTGGGAGCAATTTCAGCGATATACATTGGGCAGATGGCTGATGCCAGCCCTACACCTACACCTCCCAGCACACGGTAAAAGTTGAATGCCAATAACAGGGAATAGGAGGGGTCTCCATGTGGAAAGAAGAGGAATTCCGGATAGTATGACCCCAAGGCTGACAGGAAGAACATGATACCTGCGGCCAACAGAGATACTTTTCGGCCAAACCGAGACGCAAAGAAGCCGGAGAGCGCACTACCAAGGATACATCCTAACAAAGCGCTTGAGGAAGTGATGCCGTGCCAGGTATCGGTGTAGAGGAAATCGTCGGCTCCTATGAAAAAAGCCTGAAGCCCTTTTTCTGCACCGGAGATGACGGCTGTGTCATAACCGAACAACAGTCCGCCGAGAACGGCTACGAGTACGATGGAAAACAGATAGGCTCTGCTTCCTTTTTCTGTGTAATTCATAATGAAAGGCTTTTTTAAAGGAAAAAGATAACCGGCATACCCGGTCGGGGGAAGATGAACTTCACCGACGGGCATGCCGGTTGAACGCTGAAAACTCAGCACATTAGCAATACATGTTTACAATAGCTTCGTACAATTCTTGTTTTCCGCTGGTCTGTTTCGGTTCACCTGCCTTCTTAGCGTAGGCTACTACATCTTCCAGAGTCAGCTTGCCTTCTTCAAATTCTTTTCCTTTACCGCTGTCGAAGGAAGCGTAACGGTCAGCAAACATCTTCTTGTAAGGAGATTCTTCGAGCAGACGGGCTGCATTTTCCAACGCACGAGCCATGGCATCCATTCCGGCGATGTGTGCGATGAAGATGTCTTCCAGGTCGGTAGAGTTACGACGTGTCTTGGCATCGAAGTTGGTACCACCATTGCCCAGACCACCGCCACGGATAATCTGCATCATGGCCTGAATCAGTTCATAGTTGTCGATAGGGAACTGGTCTGTATCCCATCCGTTCTGGTAGTCACCACGGTTGGCATCGATAGAACCCAGCATGCCGTTGTCTACAGCGACAGCCAGTTCGTGTTCGAAGGTATGGCCAGCCAGCGTAGCGTGGTTCACTTCGATGTTGACTTTGAAATCTTTATCCAGTCCGTGAGCTCTCAAGAAACCAATTACAGTTTCTGTATCTACATCATACTGATGTTTGGTCGGTTCCATCGGTTTCGGTTCAACCAGGAAGGTACCCTTGAAACCTTTTGCACGTGCATAGTCGCGAGCCATTGTCAACATTTGTGCCAGATGGTCTTTTTCACGTTTCTGGTCGGTGTTCAGCAAAGACATGTAACCTTCACGTCCACCCCAGAACACGTAGTTTGTACCGCCCAGTTCGATAGTCGCATCGATGGCATTTTTAATCTGTACAGCAGCACGGGCTACTACGTCGAAATCAGGGTTGGTAGCTGCACCGTTCATATAACGTGCGTGGCCGAATACGTTGGCAGTACCCCACAACAGTTTGATACCTGTTTCTTCCTGTTTTTTCTTGAGATAAGCCACGATTTCCTTCAGGTTAGCTTCGTATTCTTCGATGGTATCGGCTTCGTCGCACAAGTCTACATCGTGGAAACAGTAGTATTCGATACCGATTTTTTGCATGAATTCAAAACCTGCATCAGCTTTTTCTTTAGCAGCCTGTACTTTATCTGGATTTCCTTTCCAAGGGAATTTCTTGGTACCGCCACCGAACTGGTCACCGCCTTCTGCACACAAAGTATGCCACCAAGCCATTGCAAACTTCAACCATTCTTTCATCGGTTTGCCCATGATAATTTTGTTTGCGTCATAATAACGGAAAGCCATCGGGTTTTTGCTTTCTACACCTTCAAATTTGATTTTTCCGATTCCCGGAAAGTACTCTTTTGTTGCCATAATATTTTTGTTTTTAAAGTTAATGTATGATTATTTTTTTTGTGATAGTTTCAAGACATTCTTTCCAACGAGCGTATGCGTCAGCGTAAGCGGCTGCGTCAGAAGCCTTCGGTTCGATAACCGCGAGCTTGTCGAGGGTGGCAAAGGCTTCCACATGGTCTCGGTAGATGCCTGCGCCCATTCCGGCTCCTTTGGCGGCACCTACAGAACCGTCGGTGTCATACAGTTCGATGGTAGCTCCGGTCACTCCGGCCAGTGTGTCGCGGAAGAGCGGGCTCAGGAACATGTTGGCATGTCCGGCGTGGATTTTCTTTACGTCCATTCCCATACCTTTCATGATGTCAATACCGTAGCGGAAAGAGAATACGATTCCTTCCTGTGCGGCACGCAACAGGTGACTGCGGTTGTGCAGGTTGAAGTTGACACCTTGGATGGAACAGCCTGTTTCCTGGTTCTGCAACATGCGTTCTGCACCATTCCCGAATGGAAGGATGCTGATGCCGTCTGCTCCGATGGGGGCCTGTGCGGCTACTTCATTCATTTCTGCATAGCTGAGATCGGAAGCGAGTGTACGTTTCATCCACGAGTTGAGAATACCTGTACCGTTGATGCAGAGCAATACACCCAGACGAGTCTGTGAAGGAGTATGGTTGACATGCGCGAAGGTGTTGACACGTGACTGCGGGTCGTAGTTCACACTGCCGTTCACTCCGTATACCACTCCCGATGTACCGGCAGTAGAAGCAATTTCTCCTGGATTGAATACATTCAATGACAATGCATTGTTCGGTTGGTCACCGGCACGGTATGTGACCGGAGTTCCCGCTTTCAGTCCCAGTTCGGCAGCAACCTTTTCTGTCACTTTACCTTGTTCGGAGAAAGTCGGACGGATGTCAGCCAGCAGGGAAGCGTCGATACCATAGTAGTCCAGCAAGAAATCTGCTACCTTGTTTTCCTTGAAGTCCCAGAACATACCTTCTGACAATCCGGATACGGTGGTACAGATTTCCCCGGTCAGTCGCATGGCAATGTAGTCGCCCGGAAGCATGACTTTGTAAATCTTCGCATAGACGTCCGGTTCGTTTTCCTTTACCCATGCCAGTTTGGAAGCTGTAAAGTTTCCCGGTGAGTTGAGCAGATGAGAAAGGCACTGTGCTTCTCCTAATTCCTGAAAAGCCTTCTGTCCGTAAGGTACGGCTCTGGAGTCGCACCAGATAATGGAAGGACGAAGTACTTGCTGGTTCTTGTCCACGCAAACCAGTCCGTGCATCTGATACGAAATACCGATGGCTTTGATTTCTTCTGCCTTGGCTCCGGATCTGGTCAATACAGCTTGTGTGGCCAGTTTCAGATTTTCCCACCAGCTTTGCGGATCTTGTTCAGCCCATCCTTGTTTGACAGCAAGGATAGGGGCTTCTGTTTTTGGGAAAAAAGCAGAAGCGGCACATTTTCCGGTTTCTACGTTTACCAGACTCGCCTTGACTGACGAGCTTCCTATGTCATAACCTAATAAATACATATTTTTATATCGTTTTTTGATTATCTTCTTGTTTTGTTGTAGATTTTCCGGTCGAACCGGTAATACCTTGCGGCACGATGGGATACTCCCTGTTCATATTCCTCCAAGGGTACGATGTATTCCATCATGGAAATCTTCTTGTGGAAGTTGCGTACGTCCAACGGTTTGCCGAGAATCACTTCGTAGAGCATCCGGAGCTGTAGGGCCGTGAATTTGCGCGGCAGCAGTTCGAAAATGCACGACGGGTTGAATTCGATGTGCTGACGGATGAACTTGATGGCCTCTGCAATGATCAGGTTGTGGTCGAAGGCAAGGTCCTTGATGTCCTCAAGAGCCACCCATTCAGCCTTGTACTCATCCAGGTTCTTGTTTAAGGTCTTGTCTATTTTGACCAAGGCCAAATAGGCGATGGTGACAATCCGTTCCACTTTAGCCTTCTCGGCCCGTTCCAACCAATGTACGTCTTTGGGATTCTTGGTACGGTCTTTGGAACCGAACGCCTTGAATTGCATCAGATTTACGTTCTTGAGACCCGTCAAATCATGAAGTACTCGTTTGGCGGCATCGTCCAGATCTTCATCCATATAAATAAGGCTTCCCGGAAGCTTCATGTCATGGAAAACTTCTCCACTTTCTTCCCCCATACGTTTGACGAGCAGCACTTTCAGTTTCTCTCCGTCAAACCCGATGACTACGCAGTCTACCGAGATATGATTATTGGCTAATTGTTGTGTGTATTCCATAAGCATTTTTTTGTCTTCATTGCAAAGAACGGTTTTTTTATTGAGATATGCAAGCGTGTTTTTGGTTGTGTAAATGCTTATTGTTCAATAGAATGAATATCTTAGTATATACAATATCATAATTCTTTGTTTTTGTATTTCCTACAATATGTATTCAGGGTGATTTTTCGTTTCAGTCTTTTTCTGATTGCAATGAACTTGAAGTGGCGAATATTCAAGGGCTTAAGCGAAAGGTAGACGAGGGGTGATGTAGACTACTTATTGTATTTTGGGTGGCGTGCCATGGAAGGCCTGGTCGATGCTTGTAGGAGGTAGGGATAATGGTATTTTTTGGATGTGTTAAAAATGCAAAAGAGAAAAAATTGTACCTTTGTATAGTTTTTTAGAGGAAAGATTATGATGGAAAATTCGATGAAACTGATTATGCTGGGCACGGGAAATGCTGCCGTAGTGAACTGTTACAATACCTGTTTTGCGCTTTGCCGTGGTGAAAACTATTTTTTAGTAGATGCCGGAGGAGGAAACGGTATCTTGTCGCAACTGCAGAAAGCCCATATTCCTTTGAACCACATTCATGAGATTTTTGTGACGCATGCTCATACCGACCATATTTTAGGAGTGATATGGATGATTCGTGTGGTGGCGCAGGCTATTCAGAAGGGAGAATATGAAGGTATTTTACGGGTGTATGGTCATGAGAAGGTGGTCAAGGTGCTCGACTGGATTTGCCGGATGACATTGCCTAAAAAGATTGTGGCCCGTCTGGGAGAAGACATTTTGTTGTGTGAGGTAGAGAATGGAGGCAAGTTTCAGGCCATCGGTCTGGAGGTAGAATGTTTTGACATCGCTTCGACCAAGGAGAAACAGTTTGGTTTCCGTACTACGCTGCCCGACGGAGAGTCATTGGTCTGCCTGGGTGATGAACCTTACAATGAATGTAACTGCCACTATGTGGAATCGGCCGACTGGCTGCTGTGTGAAGCTTTCTGTCTGTATGAAGACCGGGAACGATTCAAACCTTACGAGAAACATCACAGCACCGCACTCGATGCCGGCCGTCTGGCTGCTCAGCTGGGGGTAAAGAACCTGTTGCTGTATCACACGGAGGACAAGACACTGTCCACCCGGAAGGCCCGTTATACGGCGGAGGCGGCTTCGCAATTCGGGGGAAAAGTGTATGTACCCGACGATTTGGAAGAAATTTTACTATAAGGTAAGATTGTAATTACTATATAGAAGTGGAAAAGTTACTACGGGGTAATGAGTAGATTATTACGGGGTAATTTCAAGAGGATTTAAACGAAAAAAGAGGTCATTCTCCTGATGGGAGTGACCTCTTTTTGATAGGATACATTTATTCTTATTCTTTTTCTTTCAAGCTTTCGTCAATGGCCTTGATTTTACCCAGTACCAGTTCCATGTCTTTTTTCAGACGTTCAATCTTACGGGTGATATCGGCCACCAGTGTATTTCCTTTCTTGGAAGAAGAGTTCAGGAATCCCAAGTTGTTTTCGTAGGTCTGGATGTCGTTCTTCAGCCCTTCGTAAGTGCGAACCAAGCGTTCACGGTCACGATACAGATTGCTTTCCTTGTTGCCACTGGTGCGTACGTTGCTTAGGCGTTTTTCTGTAGCCGACAGATGCAGACGGTCGAACAGCTTGTCTACCAGGCCGTGGAATTCCTTGTACAGGCGGTCTTTTTCCTTGAAAGGTACGAAGCCGATGGCGTTCCATTCCTTCATCAAGGCACGAACCTGTTCTGCGGTAGCTTCATCAGCCGTTCCGGCAGCTTCGAGGGCAGCCATCCGCTTGATGACATCTTCCTTCTTCGCCTGATTTTCCACTTCTTCCGTACGCTGTGAAGAAGTCGCCTTGTTTTTCTGTTCAAAGAAATAGTCGCAGGCACCGATGAAACGTTTCCATACCGCATCCGAATGCTTCTTGGCTACCGGACCGATGGTTTTCCATTCCTTCTGGAGTTTAGTCAGAATGTCGGCTGTCTCTTTCCAGTCGGTGCTGTCTTTCAGGGCTTCCGCCTTTTCACAAAGCGCCTTTTTCTTTTCCAGGTTGGCCGCCATGGTTTCCTTTATAGATTTGAAGAATGCAGCTTTCCGGCGGAAGAACTCATCGCAAGCAGCCCGGAAGCGTTCAAAAATCTTGACGTTCATCTTCTGTGGCGCATAGCCGATGGTTTTCCATTTGGCTTGCAGAGCCAAGATTTCCTGTGTCTTTTCTTCCCAGTCGGCAAAGGTGGTAAACTTGTCGTATTCCATGCCTTCCACGATTTCACAAATCACGGTTTTCTGGTCCAAGTTGTTCTGTTCCTTTTCTTTCAGCTCCTCAAAGTGCTGCTGATGACGTTTGTTGATTACCGTGGAAGCCGCTTTGAAACGGGTCCAGATGGCTTCGCGCAAATCTTTGGCTACCGGTCCGATGGCCCGGAACTCCTGGTGAAGCTTTTGCAGCTGGTGGAAGGCCGAAATGACATCGGGTTCATCGGCCAGCTTCTCTGCGGCTTCGCACAGGCGGGTTTTCAGCTCCAGGTTCTTCTTGAAGTCGTATTCACGGAACTCGTTGTTCAGCTTTACCATGTCGTAGAATTTTTCGGTATAAAGCTGATACGTTTTCCAGAGCTCGTTGACTTTAGCTGCAGGTATTTGTCCGATTTCGTTCCATTCCTGTTGGAGTTTCTTGAAATCATCGTAAATCTTGTTTGTATCTTCTTGTGATTCGGTCAGGTATTTCATTCTTTCCAGAATGCCCAGCTTTTTAGTAAGGTTTTCTTCTTTTTCCTTTTCCTGCGCAGCAGCCAAGGCATTTCTTTTTTCCTTGATGGCATTCATGACCTTCTTGAATTCTTCTTCAACTGGTTCTGCTTGCGGGATAAAATCGTCTGCATTTCCTCCTGCTTCGATGAAAGCTTTCCGTGCCGCTTCTGATTTGGCCTTTTGAAGTTTGTAGAATGTTTGTTTGAGGGTGTCGATTTCCTGTTTGTCGGTCAGGTCGTTCTTTTCATTGATTTCCTTGAGGCGTTGCACCACTTCTTCCAAGGTCTGTTTCGGAGTGTACGTATCCTTTTCGGTTTCTTCCATAGTAGGAACCGGGGCTTCAACGGGTTTTTCCATTGGCGCCTCAGTTAATGGGCGGTTAGTTTCGTTTACTTCCATCGTATATAGATTTTAAAGAGTATAATTCTTTTGTTTGTATATGTGTGTTTATAAAAAAACTCTTACAAATTAAAGAAATAAAATCTGATTTTCATACTTTTTCAGACGAAAACTATAAAAATAGAATGATTTTTCTGAAGAGATTTGAATAAATAGGAGGATTTCCGTCGTTTTTGAGGGGGTGAAAAAAAACGCCTTTGCGTTTGAAGGAAAACGTAAAGGCGTTTTGTTCAAAACGTAAAGGCGTTTGAAGTAAAATGTACTTGCGTTTTACTCCAAACGCACTTGCGTTTTTTAGGGGAGATTTTTAGGCCAATAATACGGTGATTCCCATGTACATCAGCATACCGATAATGTCGTTGGTGATGGAGATGAACGGTCCGGTGGCAATGGCCGGGTCGACTTTCAGCTTTTCCAGGGTCATGGGGACCAGCGTGCCGAATATAGAGGCGAACATGACGACGGCAAACAGGCTGATGGACACGGAGTAGCTTACGGTGGCACTGGCTCCGAAACGGATGAAATTGTAGATGTACACCAGCATGGAGATGATGGTAGCGTTGATGAGGGCTACTACTGATTCTTTGAGTACCTGCTTGAAGGTGTTTTCGGCGCTCAGCGAACTGTTGGCCAGGCCTTGTACCACCAAGGCAGACGATTGGGTTCCTACGTTTCCTCCTGTACCACCAATCAGCGGAATGTAGAGAGCCATTTCCGGATGGGCCGCAAAAGTGGTGTCGAAATTCCCTAAAATCATGGAGTTGCCGATTCCTCCGAGCATACCGATAAGCAGCCAGGGCAGGCGGGCAGTGGTCTGACGGAATACGTTATCGTCAGTTTCTACGTCCTGTGACAAACCGGATGCCAACTGGTAGTCACGTTCGGCCTGTTCACGAACCTCATCCATCACGTCGTCGACGGTAATTCGTCCTACCAGACGGCCGATGCTGTCGACTACGGGAACGGCTACCAGGTCGTATTTCTCAATGGTCTGCACCACTTCTTCAATCGGAGTGTCTACGTGAACGGAAATCGGGTCTTTTTTCATCACGTGTTTCACTTTGGATACCGACGGGCTGGTAATCATCTTCTTCAACGGGAATACTCCTCGCAGGCGTTCGTCGTCATCCACTACATAGACGTAATAGATTTCGTCCATGTCTTCGGCCTGCAGACGCATCTCGCGCAGACACTCAGGCATACTCCAGTTTTCGTTCACAATCACCATTTCCGTACCCATCAAACCACCGGCGGTATCTTCGTCGTACTTTAGCAAGTCGACAATGTCGCCCGCCTGTTCGATGTCTTCGATGTGTGAAAGCACTTCTTCCTGCTTGTCTTCGTCCATCTCTCGGATAATGTCGACGGCATCGTCCGAGTCCATGTAATCCACAAACCGTTTGGCGATGGTCTCCGGAGGCAGGATTTCGAGGAATTTCTTTCGGGCATCCTCGTCCATTTCAATCAATACGTCGGCTGCCGTTTCGTTGTCCAGCAGCAGGTAGATGAAGCGGGCGTCTTCGGCGTCCAGCTCGTTGCATAGTTCGGCAATGTCGGCCGGGTGAAGGTCTTTGAGTACCTCTTTCAGCTGGTCGGAATCTTTCTTCTCAATCAGCTCGGTGACGGTTTTGATATCTTCGCTGTTCATCTCGTAAGTTTCAGATGAGTTCTTTTATTGTAGTCTGTAGTCTCGTGTGCAGGGTTATTCCGCTTTAGGAGCGGAAGTTTGCAGGGCCTGTTCTACCCGGTTGGTCAGGTCGATGAAGTCTTGTACGGATAATTGTTCCGGTCGCTTGTTGAAGATGGGGTCGGCGCTGAGCGGGTTTCCCTTGTCCAAAATAGATGAAATGGAATTGCGGAGTGTCTTGCGGCGCTGGTTGAACGTGGTCTTGACAATCTGCTTGAACAGTTGTTCGTTGCAGCCCAGTTCCTTGGTTTCGTTGCGGGTCATGCGGATGACGGCGCTCTTTACTTTCGGGGGAGGGTTGAACACGTGCTCATGCACCGTGAACAGGTATTCCACGCTATACCAGGCCTGTATCAGCACGCTTAGGATACCATATGTCTTGTTCCCTGGGGATGCGGCAATACGTTCAGCCACTTCTTTCTGAATCATACCCGTACAGCAGGGAATGAGGTCCTTGTTGTCGAGCATCTTGAAGAAAATCTGGCTGGATATGTTGTAAGGATAGTTCCCGGTCAAAACGAAAGGCTTTCCGTCGAAAAGTTGCCGGAGATCCATTTTCAGAAAATCCTGTTCGATGATGTGGTCGCCCAGCTGCGGAAAGTTCTCGCGCAGATATGCCACCGATTCAAAGTCGAGTTCCACGACTTTGAGCGGGCGCTCTTTCTTCAGCAGGTATTGGGTGAGTACGCCCATTCCGGGGCCTACCTCGAGAACGGGAAGTGCCGGGCAGGTATCTACCGTGTCGGCGATGTCTTGCGCCACTTGCAGGTCTTTCAGAAAGTGTTGTCCTAAAAACTTTTTAGGTTTTACTAATTTCATGCCTCAGGTTTTAAATGTTCATATTATCTTTGTATCTTGCAAAGTTAAATATAAATCTTTATATACCGACTGATTTTGGAACGAACAGGTTTAAAAAAAATAATAAACAAGGTCTTTCAGATTGCCCTTCCGCTGGTATTGGGAGCGGCTATTCTGTGGTGGACCTACCATGATTTTGATTTCCGGCGGGTGTGGAGCGTGCTCGACGGGGGGATGAATTACGGCTGGATGGCCTTTTCACTGGTATTCGGTGTGTTGGGACATTTGTTCCGCGGATGGCGCTGGAATCTGACGTTGGCTCCATTGGGCGAATATCCGAAAGTGGCAAACAGTGTGTATGCAGTGTTTGTATCGTATGCAGCCAATTTGGTGGTACCCCGTGTGGGCGAAGTGTCCCGTTGTGGCATATTGGCGAAATATGATGGCGTTTCTTTTTCCAAATCGTTGGGTACGGTGGTTACCGAGCGCTTGATTGACAGTCTGTGTGTCATCCTCATCACGGTAGTGACCCTGTTGCTTCAGTCGCGTATTTTTGCGGCATTCTTCGAAAAAACAGGTACGAACATGGGGTTCTTTACCGGACTTTTCACTTCGACCAACTTTTATATTACCTTGACTTGCCTGTTTGCTGCAGGAATATTGTTTTTCTTTCTGGTCCGTAAGTTGGCCATTTTTACAAAAGTACGGAGTATTCTGAATGATGTATGGGCCGGATGCCTTTCTCTCCGCCATGTGAAACGCCCTTGGCTATTTACCTTATATACTATAGGTATATGGGCCTGCTACTTCTTGCAGTTCTATGTCAGCTTCTATTGCTTCGATTTCTCGGCTTCGCTGGGATGGATGCCGGGGCTGGTGATGTTCGTGGTAGGAAGTATTGCAGTGGCGGTGCCTACTCCCAATGGGGCCGGGCCGTGGCATTTTGCGGTCATCACCATGATGATGATGTATGGGGTTGGTAAAGATGATGCAGGAATATTTGCCCTGTTGGTGCATGGTATTCAAACCTTTTTATTAATTTTGCTTGGTATTTATGGCCTTGTGGCTTTACCTTTGGTAAATAAGAAACACGCCGGAAAGTAATTTGCTTGCCGGATAAAATCAAATAACAATATGAACGAAATTCTTTCTTTGGCTCCGCAGAATGTGTGGAAGCATTTCTATTCGTTGACTCAAATTCCCCGTCCGTCGGGACATTTGGAAAAAATTCAGGCCTTCTTGCTGGATTTCGGTAAGCAGGTGGGTGTGGAATCATTTCAGGATGAAGCCGGAAACATTATCTATCGGAAGCCGGCTACTCCGGGCATGGAAGACCGTAAGGCCGTTATTCTGCAGGCCCACATGGATATGGTTCCTCAGAAAGACAAACATACACAGCATGATTTTGAAAAAGATCCTCTTTCAGTCTATGTAGACGGAGAATGGGTGAAAGCAAAAGGTACGACTTTGGGATCAGACGACGGTATGGGCGTGGCAGCCATCATGGCAGTCATGGAAGACAAGTCGCTGAAACACGGTCCGCTGATGGCACTGATTACGGCCGATGAAGAAACCGGTATGTATGGTGCTTTCGGTTTGAAACCGGGTACGGTGGAAGGAGATATCCTGCTGAACCTGGATTCTGAAGAAGAAGGACAGCTTTATATAGGTTGTGCAGGTGGCGAAGACCTGACAGCTACATTGGAATACAAGGAAGTGGAAACCGATCCGGAAGACGTGGCGCTGAAAGTGACGTTGAAAGGTTTGCGCGGTGGTCACTCCGGTATCCAGATTGGCTGGGGACATGCCAATGCCAACAAACTGATGGCGCGTTTCATGAATCAGGTGATTGCTTACGATGAGGCTTGCCTGGTATCTTGGGAAGGCGGTAACATGCGCAATGCCATTCCGCGTGACTGTGAAGTGGTAATTACCGTACCGGCTTCGGAAGTGGATGATGTGTTGGCTTTCGTAGGTGAATGTGAGCAGGTATGGCGCGATGAATATGCGACCATTGAAGATAACCTGAGCTTTACGGCTGAGCGTGTAGACTTGCCGAAGATGATGGTGCCCGATGAAATCCGTGACAACTTGGTAGATGCTATCTATGCTTGTCCGAATGGAGTGGAACGCTTTATTCCGACCATTCCGGATACGGTGGAAACTTCTTCCAACTTGGCTATCGTAGAAATCGGTAAGGGAAAAGCTGCCATCAAGGTACTGACCCGCAGTGCTCGTGAGTCTATGAAGGATTACCGCAATACAGCAATTGAAAGCTGCTTCTCTATGGCTGGTATGCACGTAGAACGTTCTGGCAGCTATTCTGGTTGGGAACCGGATGTGAATTCTCCGATTCTGCATGCCATGAAGGATGCTTACAAGGCACAGTTTGGAGAAGCACCGGAAGTGAAAGTGATTCATGCCGGACTGGAATGTGGTATCATCGGTGCCATTGTGCCGGGATTGGATATGATTTCATTTGGTCCTACGCTGGAATGCCCGCACACTCCGGAAGAACGTTGCCATATTCCGTCAGTAAAGAAATTCTATGACTTCTTGGTAGCTACTTTGGAGAATACGCCGAAGAAATAAATTTTTGGCCCCCAATATAAATAGATACGGAGAGAATCTGGTTCGTATGGAATCTGGATTCTCTCCGTTTTTTGTATCCTTGGAAGAGTGCGTTTTGCTTCTTTTAATTAAAATCTATGCAGTAATATGGGAAATCTGCTTTATCTTTATAAGAAACCAATGAAGTAAAATTTAAAATTAAAGGATATGAACAGATTATTCTTGCTAAGCGCCGTTTGGTTGTGGGCTCTTCTTACCCCGTTGGTCGGAGTTGCTCAGAGTTATGACCGTCTGTGGAAAGAGGTAGAAGAGAGCCGTAAGAAGGATTTGCCGAAAACCCTGATTTCGCAGGTAAATCAGATTTATGAAAAAGCGAGGAAGGAAAAGAATACGCCACAGTTGTTGAAAGCCTATCTTTCACGTGTGGAATGTCAGATAGAATTGACGCCAGACAGTCTGTCGAAGGAACTTCAGTATATGAAAGATTGGGCGATGGAAGAGAACGATCCTTTGCAGAAAGCAGTGCTGATGTTCCTGACAGGATATTATCTGCTGGAGTCAGATTCGGAAAAGACGGACAGCGTGCGGTATTATTTTGACCAGTCGGTCAAAGACAAGGATGCCTTGGTGGCTGTTTCAGCTGCGGATTTCCGCCCGATGGCGAGGGTTGGAAAATGGAGCCAGCGTTATTTCGGCGATACGATGTACGACTTGCTGTTGCGGCAGGCCATTTATCAGTGGAAGATGAATGGTCGGGACAGCAAGGAGGTGCAGTGTGTGGTGTACGATGATTATGAGAAGTTGTTGGCACAATATAAGGCTGTAAACAATCGGGAAGCAGAATTGTTGACGCGCCTGGAACGGTTGGATGGCTGGCTGCACAGGGGATGGAAGTATCCGCAGCAGGTATCGGACACACAAGCGGTGGAATGCTGGAAGGCATGGGCGGAAACCTATGCCGGGTTGGATGCTTGTGCGGCCGTATATATCTGCTGGGCCGATTTCTATCACCAAAAACAGGATTATGTGTCCGAAATGAAAGTGATTGAAGAAGGTTTGAAGCGTTATCCCAAGTCGGAATTTGCCGCCGACTTGAAAGACAAGCAGCGTATTGTGTGCATGCCTTCACTTTCGGTACAGGTAACCCGACCTTATCCGCAGGCAGAAACGGAACTTCGTGTCGTCAGCAAGAATCTGAAAGGGGCTACGTTGGAATGGTATAAATTGAATCTCAAGGCATCTTCTTCTGTGTTTGCCAATAGTGTGGACCATGCAGCGTTAATCAAGAAATATGGCAAACTGGTGGACAAGGTGCGGCTGGACTTGCCGGATACACCTGATTATAAGGATTCGGTATCTGTCTTGACTCGTCGGATGCCGGAGGCTGGGATTTATGTGTTGAAGTCGGTTCCCGATGGTTATAAGGATAAGCCAGGATACGATGTGGTACATCTGTCTTCACTCCAGGTGGTTTCTTTCCCGATGGAAGGAAATCAGACGGAATGCCATGTGGTGGACCGGAAGACCGGTTCGCCGGTGGCCGGAGCCGAACTGGTGTTCTATTCGATTCCGGTACCGGGCAATTATACGGTATATAAGACTTATCTTACGGACAAGCAAGGGAAGGCGGTTGTGCCGGATATGAAATCACAGTTATGGATGCATGCACGTACCGCAAAAGATGATTTTATGGAGGTATCTTATTGGTCCAGAAGAGTCTTGTCGACTGTCAACCGTTCTCAGAAAGCGACCGACCGGATGGATTTGTTTACCGACCGGGCGCTCTATCGTAAAGGTCAGACGGTCTATGTGTCGGGAGTGGCCTATACGCAGGAAGGGGATGAGGTACAGGTCCGTAAGGGTACAGCTGTTTGGCTGGCATTGCGGGATGCCAACAACCGGGAAATCGCCCGAAAGGAATTGACGACCGATGATTTCGGGGCATTCTCCACGGAGTTTCAGTTGCCGTCGGAAACCTTGGCAGGTACCTTCCGCATTGAATCGGACAAAACTTCTTGTACTATCCGTGTGGAAGAGTACAAACGTCCGACATTTGAGGTAACCTGGAAAGACGTACAGAAAACCTATACCATGGGCGATTCTCTGACGTTGGAAGGGATAGTGAAGAAATTTTCCGGCGCCCCCGTACAAGGTGGCAAGGTACGTTATACTTTAACGCGTTCGAAAGCGTGGTTCTGGCGGACGACTGCAGAGGAACAACAACTGGCGGAAGGAGAATTGACAACCCAGCCGGATGGGACCTTTGCGGTAAAAGTCTGTTTGGTACGTCCGGATACGGAAGTCTCTTTGGGATGGGATGGATTCTATCGTTACCAGGTGAAGGCGGAAGTGACGGATGTGGCTGGAGAAACCCAGGAAGGGCTGATGGTGCTTCCGGTAGGGGAACATGCTGTGGGCTTGCAAATCAAGGGACTGAGGGAAAAGGTCGCTCGGGAAAAACTGGAGAAGATTCAGGTGCAGGCTTTGAATCTGCAACGGCAGCCGGTGACGCTGGAGGTGTTTTGTCGTCTTTATGTCTTGAATGAGGTCGGAGAGAAAGGGCAGACCGTGTGGTCGGATACGGTATCGTCCGCTCAGCCTTTCTTGCCGGAAGAATGGAAGGAACTGGCTTCCGGGAAATACTTGCTGGAGGTTTCGGCCCGCGATGACCAGGGACGTCCTTGCCGTACAGAACAGGAATTCATTCTCTTCTCTTTGAGTGACAGTGTTCCTCCGATAAAGGCCGTGGAATGGTTCTATCAGGACGGTACAGAACTGTGTGCCGATCAGCCGGTGACGTTGTACGTGGGTAGCAGTGAATCGGATGTGCATTTGTTCTATCATGTGTATAGTGGAAATCGGATGCTGGTATCAGAAGTTCAGGTCTTGAATCAGGAAATCCGTCCGTTCTCCTATACTTGGAAGCCGGAGTATGGAGACGGAATCACCGTGAGCTTTGGCTTTATGAAGGATGGCATCTGGTATTCCAAGCAGGTGGCTTTGAAGCGTCCGGTTCCCGAGAAGAAATTGACCTTAAAATGGGAGACTTTCCGCGACCGTCTGCGTCCGGGTACGGAAGAAACCTGGACGATGCGGATTTTGGATGCTTCCGGTAAACCGGCGGATGCCCGTCTGTTGGCTACTTTGTACGATGCTTCCCTTGACCGTTTATGGGAGAATCCGTGGAACTTTAATTTGAGTTTCAGCCGCTATACGCCTTCGGTAATACCGTTTATCCAGCAGGTGAACAGCGTAGCAATGGCTTATTCTCCATTTTATACTTATTCGTTGTCATCGGTTTATGTGCCGGATAACTGGCAGTTATACAGTAGCTTGTGGATTCCTTCCTTGAGGCAGTACAGAAGTTTTACCCGCAACGGGTTAATGGTTCGAGGAACGGGAATCATGATGAAGGCAGCTGCAGTAGCACCAAATGTGATGATGAAAGAGGATGTGGCTTTGGCGGAAGAGGGATTCTCCCAAAATGATGGGATACCGCGTGTGGAACTTCAGTCGGAAACAGTGAATATAGAGATAGAGCCGAATCTGACTTTACGAGAGAATTTCGCAGAGACTGCTTTCTTCTATCCGGATTTGCGTACCGATTCCACTGGTACTGTACGGTTGGTCTTTACCGTTCCGGATGCGTTGACTCAATGGAAGTTCCAGGGATTTGCCCATACTCGCGACATGGATTATGGACTGATGCAGGCTGAAACCCGTACCGAAAAACCGTTTATGGTTCAGCCGAACTTGCCTCGTTTCCTTCGTCAGGGCGATGAGGCCTCGCTGGCAGCTTCGTTGGTGAACTTGTCACCCGAAGAAGTGGAAGGGAAGGTTAAGCTGGAACTGGTGAACCCAATAGATGGAAGCATGGTCTATCAGTCGGCCCAGAACTTTCAGGTAAAGGTCGGAGAGACGGGTAGTGTACGCTTTGCCTTTCCAGTAGATACAGATTGTGAGGTCCTGATTTGCCGGATGCAGGCAGAAGCCGGTGAGTTCAGTGACGGAGAACAGCATTATCTGCCGGTCCTGACCGATAAGCAGTGGGTCACTGAAACCCAGTCGTTGCAGGTAGAAGCGGGACAGTCCCAGCAAGTGAACTTGGAGAAGATGTTCAACGGGCAGAGCAAGACCGTCGAAAACCGCAGATTGACCATTGAATTGACCTCTACGCCGATATGGTACGCCGTACAGGCTCTTCCGGTGGTAGGAACTCCACAACAGGACGATGCGTTCTCTTGGGCTGCGGCTTATTATGCTCAGACGCTGGCACAGAAGATTGTGGAACTGAATCCGCAGATTCAGACGGTGTTTGATGCGTGGCGGAAACAAGGCGTGAAGAAAGAAACCTTGTGGAGTGAGTTGGAGAAAAAGCCGGAAGTAAAGAATCTGTTGCTGGCTGAAACTCCTTGGCTGGCTGAGGCTGCCAGTGAGCAGGAACAACGGCAGCGGATTGGCTTGCTGTTTGACTTGAACACGATGAAGTATCGCATGGAGCAGACCGTACAGAAATTGGCTACCTTGCAAAAAACGGATGGAAGCTGGAGCTGGTTTGGTGGTATGCAGGGCAGCCGGATGGTGACCACCCAGGTGACAGAATTATTGGCTCGTCTGAAATCTATGCAGGTAGGATTGGATGTACGGGTATCGGATATGTACCTGAAAGCCTTGAACTATCTGGAAGGAGCTTTCTGTGAGGAATATCGGCAATTGAAGGAGAATGAATTGAGAACAAAGGGAAAACTGTTGCCCAGTGGTTTGGCTGTGAGATATTTGTATATCGTGTCATTGGATAAGGCAGCCTCGGACAGGGTGCAGCCGTCAGCCAAGGCATACATGGTAGCGAAACTGGAAGACCGTTCCAGTGAATACACCATTTATGAAAAGGCCATGATTGCCCGTATTCTGCAGGCACAGGGCAAGAAACAGCAGGCTGAAATTTTGGTACATTCCATCAAGGAATACACGGTGACTACCCCGGAGATGGGCCGTTATTTCGATACTTCTAAAGCTTTGTATGCTTGGAATGGATATCGAATCCCGACGCAGGTGGCTGCCATGGAAGCCATTCAACAGATAGAGAAGGATGAAACGATGCTGAACGAGATGAAACACTGGTTGTTGAAACAGAAGCAGGTGCAGTGCTGGAGTACGCCGCTGGCTACGGCAGATGCCCTTTATGCCCTGTTGTCGGATGGAATGGCGTTGAAAGAAACCGGAAAGATGGAGGCAAAGGGTACAGATATCCGACTGGAGACTCCTGACGACGGACTGGGCTACATCCGTCAGATCTGGACCGGAAAAGCTGCGGAGGAAAAGACACTGACGGTCAGCCAGACGGGAAAAGGTGCCGGATGGGGAGCGGTTTACACCCAATACCTGGAAGAAATGGACAAGATTCAGTCGTTTGAAGGTGACGGCTTGAAGGTTTCACGGGAGTATATATATAAAGGTAAGACTTTGAAGCGGAAAGCGACGTTGCACGTCGGTGACCGGCTGACGGTTCGTCTGACTTTCCGTACCGACCGGGATATGGACTTTGTCAGTCTGAAGGATGAACGGGCAGCCTGCATGGAGCCCGTGCAGCAGTTGTCGGGTTATGTTTGGAAGGATGGCTTGGGCTATTATCGGGTACCGGGAGATGCTTCTACTTCGTTCTTTATGGATCATCTGCGGAAAGGTACGTATGTGATAGAATACGAGGTCTATATAGACCGTGCCGGGACTTATCAGGCCGGTACGGCTACTATCCAGTCAGTCTATGCACCGGAATTTGGAAGTCATACAAAAGGAGAGGTCCTTCAAGTGGAATAAATTACTCCGGGCAGGTGTTTCCTGCCCGGATTTTTTTGTGTCGTAGGCTCGGCGGAATAAATTTTCAGACTTGATTTTGCTTGTTTCTGTTTTCTCTTTATCTTTGTTTCCGTAATTTAGAAAGAATAAAATCAATGAAACGTATATATACTCTTTTCTTGTTGTGTATGGCTGCCTGTTTTTCTTTGTTTGCACAGCCTAAAATTACTTTTGACATGCAGACGAAGGATTTGGGGTATGTCTTGTGGAGAAATCCGGCCACTGTGGTTTATTCGTTTACCAATACGGGTGACAGTCCCTTGGTTATCTCTAACGTAACGACCTCTTGCGGCTGTGCCAAGGCTACTTGGACAGAAGAACCGGTCCCGGCTGGCGGAAAAGGGAAGATTACAGTGGTATTCGATGCAGAAGCTATCGGACATTTCTATAAGGATGTGGGCGTGTATTGTAATGCGTCTCCCATGCCTATTTATCTGGATTTTAACGGAGAAGTGACGGCCGATGCCAAGAACTTCTCGTTTACTCATCCGTATGCCATCGGAGCTATCCGGTTGAACATGGATGAACTGGACTTTAATTCGGTGAACAAAGGAGACCATCCGGTAATTGAACTGCAGGTGGCTAACTCTTCCAATAAGGCGTATTCGCCCGTACTGATGCATTTGCCTCCTTATCTGGAAGCTACGGCAGTACCTGAAAAGTTGGGAAGAGGAAAAGCGGGTAAAATTTTGGTTACGTTGGATTCAGAGAAACTTCCGAAATTGGGTATTACCCGTGCTTCCGTCTATCTGTCCCGTTTCCCGGGTGATAAGGTGGGTAGTGAGAATGAAATTCCTGTATCTGTGGCTTTATTGCCCGATTTCTCCAAACTGACGGAACAGCAGAAAAACAATCCGCCGCAGATTACCTTGTCGGCCAAGGAATTGCAGTTTGTGGATTTGAAACCCAATCAGAAGAAGTCGCAGACTATAGTCATATCAAATACGGGTAAATCAAACTTGAACATTCAGGATATGCAGGTGTTCAGCATGGCACTGGCCGTGAAGCTGAACAAGAGGGAACTGAAACCGGGAGAATCTACGAAAATGAAGATTACCGTGCTGACCCATAACCTGTCTCGCGTGAAAGGAACTCCGCGTGTCTTGATGATAACCAACGATCCTAACCAACCGATGATTACCATCCGTGTGAAAGCCCGGCTGAAATCGTCGGATAAATAAAATATATATGGAACACCCCGAAAACAACGAAGCTTATAAGGGGTTAACTGTAAACCAAGGAGTGGAACAGCCCTCCATTGTTAATCCTTATCTGAAACTGAGAAAGAAACCCAAACGTCGCCAGTACACAGCTGCGGAGTATGTGGAAGGTATCGTAAAAGGCGATGTGACCATGTTGAGTCAGGCCGTGACGCTGGTGGAGAGTGTAAAACCGGAGCATCAGGCCTTGGCGCAGGAGGTCATTGAAAAATGTCTGCCTTATTCCGGTAATTCCATCCGCATCGGCATCAGTGGGGTGCCGGGTGCAGGAAAGAGTACGTCGATTGACGTATTTGGCTTGCATGTACTGGAAGAAACTGGAGGCAAACTGGCCGTGCTGGCCATCGACCCCAGTAGTGAGCGTTCCAAAGGAAGTATCCTGGGTGACAAGACCCGCATGGAGAAACTGTCTGTACATCCCAAATCCTTTATCCGTCCGAGTCCTTCTGCAGGTTCGTTAGGAGGAGTAGCCCGTAAAACCCGTGAGACTATCATTTTGTGCGAGGCCGCAGGGTTTGACAAAATCTTTGTGGAAACGGTCGGAGTAGGGCAGAGTGAAACGGCCGTCCATTCCATGGTCGATTTCTTCCTGTTGATTCAGTTGGCGGGTACGGGAGACGAGTTGCAAGGCATTAAGCGAGGTATTATGGAGATGGCCGACGGCATTGTCATTAACAAGGCTGATGGGAATAACATTGAGAAAGCCAAGTTAGCAGCTACTCATTTCCGCAACGCCCTTCATCTTTTCCCGGCTCCGGAGTCTGGGTGGACCCCTCAAGTGCTGACTTATTCCGGTTTTTACAATATCGGTATCAAGGAAATCTGGGACATGATTTACGCCTACATTGATTTTGTTCGCAAGAACGGATATTTTGAACGTCGGCGGAACGAACAGGCCAAGTACTGGATGTATGAAACCATCAACGAGCATCTGCGTGACAGCTTCTACCAGAATCCGCAGATTGCTTCTCTGTTACCTTTGCAGGAACAGGAAGTGCTGGACGGAAAATCCACTTCTTTCTCTGCGGCGAGGAAGCTGCTGGAACTCTATTTCGCGGGTTTGAAATAAAAATATTGCATAAATATGTAGATTCTTTTACAATTCTTTGTGGCTTGAATAAAAATAAAGAAGAAAAGCCGGAGATATCATCCTGTACAATGAATTAATATGTAACTTTGCGGACCAATTTTAAGAAATCATGCAAAGTGAAACCAAACCGATTATAGAGGTAAAGGGCGTATCGAAGTTTTTTGGTGAAAAAACGGCCTTGGATAACATCAACCTGTCCATTAAAAAAGGAGAGTTTGTAACCATACTGGGACCTTCAGGTTGCGGCAAGACGACCTTGCTGCGCCTGATTGCCGGTTTCCAGACAGCTTCGGAAGGAGTCATCTGCATTGCGAGTAAAGAGATTACCCAGACTCCGCCTCACAAGCGTCCGGTGAATACCGTGTTCCAGAAGTACGCATTGTTTCCCCATCTGAATGTGTATGACAACATTGCTTTCGGATTGAAACTGAAGAAACTTCCGAAAGACGTAGTGCTGAAAAAGGTCAAGGCTGCCTTGAAAATGGTGGGTATGACCGACTATGAGTATCGTGACGTGAATTCGCTTTCTGGCGGACAGCAGCAGCGTGTGGCCATTGCCCGTGCCATCGTGAACGAACCGGAGGTGCTGTTGCTGGATGAACCGTTGGCAGCCCTCGACCTGAAGATGCGCAAGGACATGCAGATGGAGCTGAAGGAGATGCACAAGTCATTGGGCATTACTTTCGTGTATGTCACCCACGACCAGGAGGAAGCCTTGACCCTGAGCGATACCATCGTGGTGATGAGCGAGGGACGTATCCAGCAGATTGGTACTCCTACCGATATTTACAATGAACCCATCAATTCGTTCGTGGCCGATTTTATTGGCGAAAGCAACATCCTGAACGGGGTGATGGTGAAAGACAAGCTGGTGCATTTCTGTGACCGCGACTTTGAATGTGTGGATGAAGGTTTCGGAGAGCAGACTCCGGTGGATGTGGTAATTCGTCCGGAAGACTTGTATATTTTTCCGGTATCGGATATGGCACAGCTTCGCGGTGTGGTACAATCGTGCATTTTCAAGGGAGTGCATTATGAAATGGTGGTGCTGTGCCAGGACTATGAGTTCGTGGTGCAGGATTATCATGCATTTGAGGCCGGTATGGAAGTCGGCTTGCTGGTGAAGCCTCATGACATCCATATTATGAAAAAAGAACGGTTGTGCAACACCTTCGATGGAAAATTGCTGGAT
Source organism: uncultured Bacteroides sp. (assembly GCF_902472605.1). Taxonomy (GTDB): domain Bacteria; phylum Bacteroidota; class Bacteroidia; order Bacteroidales; family Bacteroidaceae; genus Phocaeicola. Next base: position 109,191 of record NZ_CABROP010000002.1, on the reverse strand, counting down.
GAAACGCACGTGGAGTTCCTGGGTTGTACCTTCGAATGTGCACCGGTCGACTTGCAGAAAGTTCCTTTAGGTGAAGTGCAGGTAGAAGTGGATTTTGACAAGATTGACTTGCAGGACGATGCCGAAGACGGTACGTTGACAGGAGAAGTGAAATTCATTCTTTATAAAGGAAACCATTATCACCTGACCGTCTGGTCGGATTGGGATGAAAATGTATTTGTCGATACCAATGACGTATGGGATGACGGAGACCACGTGGGCATATCCATCGCTCCGAAAGACATCCGGGTACGTGTAAAACAGGAGGAACGATGAACAAGTTGCGTTTGTTTTTTCTGTCACGGCGAAGCTGGACTTTGCCTTACCTGATTTTTTCAATCATCTTCGTGATAATTCCGTTGGTCCTGATTGTGATTTATGCCTTCACGGACGATATGGGCCGGATTACCTTGGATAACTTCCGAAAGTTTCTGGCACATCCGGAAGCCGTTAACACCTTTGTGTATTCCATTGGCATTGCCTTGCTGACGACCATTGGCTGTATTGTGTTAGGTTATCCGGCGGCGTGGATTCTGAGCCGGAGTCGTTCCAGCTATTCCCGTACGCTGATTATGCTGTTCATCCTTCCCATGTGGATTAACATCCTGATACGTACGCTGGCTACAGTGGCTTTGTTCGATTTTGCCAGTCTTCCGTTGGGCGAAGGAGCCTTGATTTTCGGAATGATTTACAACTTTATTCCGTTTATGATTTATCCCATTTACAATACGCTTCAGAAAATGGATCCCAGCTATGTGGAGGCAGCGCAAGACTTGGGAGCCAACTCGTTCCAGGTGTTCTGGAAGGTGGTTCTTCCGTTGTCCATGCCGGGGGTAGTGAGCGGCATCATGATGGTGTTCATGCCTACCATTTCGACTTTTGCCATTGCGGAACTACTTACCATGAACAACATCAAACTGTTTGGTACCACCATTCAGGAGAATATCAACAACAGCTTGTGGAATTACGGAGCGGCACTATCACTGATTATGCTCTTCTTGATTGCCGCCACCTCTTTGTTTAGTGCCGACGATAAGAATGATTCGGAGAAAGGAGGACAGGTATGGTAAAGAAGATTTTGATGCAGACCTATCTGTGGGTGTTGTTGCTGATGCTGTATGCTCCGATTTTGATTATTGTGATTTATTCGTTCACCGAAGCCAAGGTGTTGGGTAACTGGACCGGCTTTTCGTTCAACCTGTATCGCTCGCTGTGTAATACGAGTGCCCATCATTCCCTGATGAATGCGTTGGTCAATACGGTAGCCATCGCTTTCATTGCGGCCACGGTTTCTACCTTGTTGGGCAGTGTGGCCGCCATCGGTATTTACAACTTGAAGGCCCGGAGCCGAAAAGCCATGGGATTCATCAATACCATTCCGATTTTGAACGGAGATATCATTACCGGTATTTCCTTGTTCCTGCTTTTCGTGTCATTGGGCATTACCCAAGGTTTCACGACCGTGGTGCTGGCACACATCACTTTCTGTACGCCCTATGTGGTGTTGAGCGTATTGCCGCGCTTGAAGCAGATGAATCCGAATCTGTATGAGGCGGCGCTCGATTTGGGGGCTACTCCCATGCAGGCCCTGTGGAAGGTGATTATTCCGGAAATCCGTCCGGGAATGATCAGCGGTTTTCTGCTGGCGCTGACCATCTCCATTGATGATTTTGCCGTGACGGTATTCACTATCGGTAACCAGGGACTGGAAACCCTTTCTACTTATATTTACGCAGATGCCCGAAAGGGAGGACTGACTCCGGAGCTTCGTCCGTTGTCTGCCCTCATTTTTGTGGTGATTCTGGTATTGCTTATCATTATTAACCGTAGAGCCGACAAAGCAAAGAACAAATGAAACAGAAGATGAAAAGGTGGAACTGGTGGGCCTTGCTCTGCATGTGTTGCCTGCTGACAAGCTGTTACAATACGGATGAGTCGCGCGAGAATGTGCTGAAGGTGTACAACTGGGCCGATTACATCGGCGAGGGAGTATTGGAGGATTTCCAGCAATATTATAAGGAACAGACGGGTGAGGATATCCGTATTGTGTATCAGACTTTCGATATCAATGAAATCATGCTGACAAAGATTGAAAAGGGGCATGAAGATTTTGACGTAGTTTGTCCGTCGGAGTATATCATCGAACGTATGTTGCACAAGGGACTCCTGCTGCCCATCGATACCGTTTTTGCGCATTCGCCTAATTATATGAAAGGGGTGGCTCCCTATATCCGCCAGCAGATTGACAAATTGACGATACCGGGTAAACCCTCGGCCAACCGGTATGCGGTTTGCTACATGTGGGGTACGGCTGGGCTGTTGTATAACAAGAAATATGTCTCTGCTCAAGATTTGCATTCCTGGGGTTGTCTATGGGACAAGCGGTATGCAGGAAAAATCTTGATGAAGGATTCCTACCGTGATGCGTATGGCATGGCTTTGCTGTATGCCCATCGCGAAGATTTGAAAGACAGTACCCGCAGTGTGGCCAGCTTGATGAACGATTATTCACCGGCCTCTATGGATTCGGTGGAAAAGTACCTGAAACTGCTGAAACCCAATGTGGCAGGTTGGGAAGCCGATTTTGGAAAAGAGATGATGACCAAGGGCAAGGCTTGGATGAACATGACCTGGAGCGGCGATGCCCAGTGGGCTATTGAGGAGGCTGCGGAAGTAGGGGTTGATTTGGGATACACTGTGCCGGAGGAAGGAAGTAACGTGTGGTACGATGGCTGGGCGATTCCCAAGTATGCGAAGAATCCGAAAGCGGCCAGTTATTTCATCAATTTCCTGTGCCGTCCGGACATTGCCTTGCGTAATATGGAAGAAAACGGCTATGTCAGTTCCATTGCTGCTCCGGAAATTATGGAAGCCTGCATTGACTCCACGCTGGACAAGGAAGTAGATGCCAGCTATTTCTTCGGGCCGGAAGCCCGTCACGTGAAATTACGCAACACCCAGTATCCCGATAAGTCGGTGATAGCCCGTTGTGCCATGATACGCGACTTTGGCGACAAGACAGTGGACGTACTGGAAATCTGGTCGCGCGTGAAAGGAGACAATCTGAACAGTGGGCTGGTCATTCTGATTCTGCTGGTGTTTGTCGGCCTGAGCGCCTGGCAGATTCGTCGCCGCTGGTTGCGTTACAAACGGAGCCATTACAAGCGTTCGCGTCGGAAACTTCGCCGCAAGTGAGTTGCAAATTGAAATACCAAAAAGAAACCTCCTTCCCGGGTACGCCCGAAAAGGAGGTTTTTTTATGTGTGATGTGAGTGAAAAATCAGATAGACAATTCATGCAATACGTTCACCAGTTCACGGTCAATCGGCTTGTCGTTCTTGATGGCCTTGGTAAACGGTACGTATACAATCTGGTCGTTTTCGATACCGATCATCACGTTGCGCTGGCCTTCCATCAAAGCCTGGATGCTGGCTACACCCATACGGCTGGCGATGATACGGTCGTGAGCGGTCGGACGTCCACCACGCTGCAAGTGTCCTAAGATAGTGACACGTACATCATACTGCGGATATTCGTTCTTCACACGTTCTGCATAGTGCATGGCCCCTCCTGTGATTTCACTTTCGGCTACCAATACGATGGAACTGCTTTTTGATTTACGGAACCCGTTGTTGATGAATTCTTCCAGCTGGTCTACTTCTGTGTTGAATTCCGGAATGATAGCTGCTTCTGCTCCGGCAGCAATGGCGCCGTTCAATGCCAGGAAGCCGGCATCACGTCCCATTACTTCTACGAAGAACAGACGTTCATGAGAAGTCGCGGTATCACGAATCTTGTCCACTGCATCCAGAATGGTGTTCAGGGCAGTGTCATAACCGATGGTGGTATCTGTACCAAACAAGTCATTGTCGATGGTACCGGGAAGTCCGATACAAGGTACATCAAATTCTTGTGCCAGCAGGCGGGCACCGGTCAAAGAACCATCTCCACCAATGATGATGAGGGCATCGATACCTTCACGCTGCATGGTTTCGTAAGCGATTTGACGACCTTCCGGGGTGCGGAACTCCTGACAACGTGCAGTTTTCAGGATTGTACCTCCTAATTGTATGATATTACTGACATTTTCAGTCTTAAACTCCTTGATTTCACCTGTGATCAATCCTTTGTAGCCTCTATAAATACCTTTTACTTTCAGCCCGTTGTAGATAGCTGAACGGGTGACGGCTCTGATTGCGGCATTCATGCCTGGTGCATCTCCTCCGGAGGTTAGAATACCGATACATTTAATAGTTCCCATAATTGTTAGTTGTTAGTTTGATTTTTATGAGGCAAAAGTACAAAAACTGTTGCTATTTATTGACGGTTTTTTCTCTTATTCTTCGTTCATTATAACTTTTTTACACGCTTCCATCAGCCATTTGGGGGTAGAGGTGGCTCCACAGATTCCAATGGAATGTGCATGTGACAAAATGCTTTTGTCAATCTCTTCCGGTTTGTCAATCTGATAGGAGTTGGGGTTGACTTTCTTACATTCTTGAAAGAGGATTTTTCCATTGGAACTTTTGTGTCCGCAGACGAAGAAAATCAGGTCATGGCTGGCCGCAAACTCCCGGATGTGGGGCATACGGTTGGCTACCTGCCGGCAGATGGTATCGAAATACTGGAAGGTGGCTTCCGGTGAGATGTGTTCCTCAATGTAGGACACAATCTGGCGGAACTCATCCAGTGATTTGGTGGTCTGTGAATACAGCCGGATGTCTTTCGTCATGTCGAGTTTGTTCACCTCTTCCAGCTTCTCAATGACGATGGCTTTTCCTTGTGTCTGGCCTACCAGTCCCAGTACTTCTGCATGGCCGTTCTTTCCATAGATGACAATCTGCCGTTCCCGGTCGCTGGGAGTCGTGTCATACTCCTGCTTGATTCTTTTCTGTAACCGTAAAACTACCGGACAGGTAGCATCAATGATTTCAATCTGGTTTTTGCGGGCCAGTTCGTAGGTCTCGGGCGGTTCGCCGTGGGCACGCAGCAATACCTTGACATTGTGCAGGCGGGCAAACTCTTCGTGGTTGATGGTAATCAGTCCCAGTCTCTTCAGGCGTTCACACTCCTGGCCGTTGTGTACAATATCCCCCAGACAATACAGGGTTTCTCCTTTTGCCAATTCTTCTTCTGCCTTGGAGATGGCTGTGGTTACTCCGAAGCAGAATCCGGACTCTTTATCTATTTCAATGTGATGCATGAGTGGCTTTTTCAAATTGTTTCTTTAACCATTCTTTCTGTTCGGGAATTGTCATTTCGCTGTTGTCCAACAGGATGGCATCATCGGCCTTGCGCAGCGGACTCACTGCCCGGCTTTGGTCAATGCGGTCGCGTTCTTCCACGTTGTGCAAGATTTCATCGAAGGAGGTCTCCTGTCCTTTGGCCTTGAGTTCCTCGTAGCGGCGCTGGGCACGAATTTGTGCGGAAGCGGTCACAAAGATCTTCAGTTCGGCATTCGGGAATACGGCCGTACCGATGTCGCGTCCGTCCATGACAATGCCTTTTTCCTTGCCCATTTCCTGCTGCTGATGTACGAGCGCTTCACGTACGAAACCAAGAGCGGCTACCGGACTCACATGAGAGGAAACCTCCATGGTGCGGATACGGTCTTCCACATTTTTCCCGTTAAGGAAGGTCATTGGGCGCTGGGTGTCCGGATTGAGCTGGAACGAAATGTGAATCTGGTCCATCTGCTGGCGCAGGGCTTCTTCTTGGATGCTTCCGTCGGCATTGAACAGCTTGTTCTCCAGGCAATAAAGCGTGACAGCCCGGTACATGGCACCGCTATCTATATAAATGTAACCGATTTCTTTGGCTAAATCTTTAGCCATGGTACTTTTCCCGCAGGAAGAGAACCCGTCGATGGCAATGATTATTTTTTTCATGATTTGGTTGCAATAAAATGGATTGAACTAGGGCAAAGATAGTGCAAATCCTTTGTATGTGGATGTTTTTGCGTAAAGTTTTTAGTATTCCTTTCATATATAATAAGGTAGAAAAGGGTCTGGACATAAACCTTAAAAGCCCTTATTGCATAGAGTAGATTGTTTTTTTATATTCTCTGTCTCGCATTGTGGAATTTGTATCCCACACTGTGAAATATATATCCCACACTGTGGTTTTTATATTCCACAGTGTGAAACAGAGAATTAGACGTGGAATTTTCTATTAAATTCAGGTGCGAAATAAAAAAATGCATTGTTTTACATAATTTTTACTTCGGAAAGGCGAATTTTTGAGGATTTGTGTTACCTTTGTCGCGTATAGAATATTAACCTTTTAATAAACACATTTATGGAAGTCAAGAAATCGCCGAAAGCGGACCTCGAGGGCAAAAAGACCACGTGGATGTTGGTAGGTTTCGTACTGATCTTGGCAGCGATGTTTGTGGCGTTCGAATGGACAGAACGTGATAAACAAGTCACTACCGATACCGGTATCACCGAACCGACTTTTGAGGAAGAAATGATTCCTATCACTGAACAGGAGGAACAGAAACAAGCTCCACCTCCTCCCGAAGCACCGAAAGTAGAAGAAGTATTGCAGATTGCAGAAAATGATGCAAATGTAGAAGAATCTACTATCCAGTCAAGTGAGGAAAACAATCAGGCCGTAGAAATCAAGTATGTACCGGTTGAAGTAGAAGAAGAAGAACCGGAAGAACAGCAGATTTTCCAGGTTGTAGAAGAGATGCCGGAATTCCCGGGTGGTATGGCTGAATGTTTGAAGTTCATCAGCAAGAACATCAAGTATCCGACTATCGCACAGGAAAACGGTGTACAGGGACGTGTAATCATTCAGTTCGTTGTGAACCAGGATGGTTCTATCGTAGACCCGGTTGTTATGCGTAGTGTAGACCCGTACTTGGATAAAGAAGCACTCCGCGTGATCAAGATGATGCCGAAATGGAAACCAGGTAAGCAGCGTGGTAAAGCTGTACGTGTGAAATACACCGTGCCTGTAACCTTTAAGTTGCAGTAATCTAATGATACTATAAATTGAAGTAAAGGCTGCATTTTTGCAGCCTTTCTTTTTTCTCCTTTTTAAAACTTATTCCCATGAAACAATATACAAGCGAACAATTGTTGCAGCAAATCCATGAGTACATCGGACAGCTTTCTTATAAGCGGAAACCGATGGGTTTGTATGAACCGATAGAGTATGTGTTGGGACTGGGCGGAAAACGCCTGCGTCCGGTGTTGATGCTGTTGGCTTATAATTTGTACAAGGACGATGTGGAACGCATATTTCCGCAGGCTGCCGGCATTGAAACCTATCATAACTTCACGCTTTTGCATGATGATTTGATGGACAAGGCCGACATGCGGCGTAATAAACCGACTGTACATAAGCGGTGGAACGAGAACACGGCCATCCTTTCGGGAGATGCCATGCTGATTCTGTCTTATCAGTTCATGATGCAGCAATGTCCGGCAGAATATGTGGGAAAGGTGATGGAGGTGTTCAGCCGTACCGCATTGGAAGTTTGCGAAGGACAGCAATGGGATATGGAGTTTGAAGAATTGACGGATGTGACGGTAGAACAATACCTTGAAATGATTCGTCTGAAGACCTCTGTGCTGTTGGCCGCCGCCCTGAAAATCGGAGCTATCCTGGGAGGTGCACCCGAAAAGGATGCGGAACTTCTGTATGACTTCGGGGTGAAGATGGGACTGGCTTTTCAATTGCAGGACGATTACCTTGATGTGTATGGTGATCCGGCTGTATTCGGCAAGAAAATCGGAGGGGACATTCTCTGCAACAAGAAAACCTTTATGCTCATTACGGCATTGGCGCAGGCACAGGAAGAAGATAAGGAAGCATTGCTGGGATGGCTGCATGTAGAAGATTATGCGCCGGAAGAAAAGATTAAGTCCGTAACAGCCTTGTATAATAAGGTAGGAGTAGCGGCTATTTGTAATGCCCGCATTGATGCGTATTATAAGGAAGGATTGGATTTACTGGAGCAGGTGGACGTAGAACCGGCCCGTAAGGAAGAACTGAAGGCTTTTGTCTGCCGTTTGATGGATCGTAAACTGTAAGAAAGATGAATGCACTGATTGATACCCATACGCATCTGTATACTGAGGAATTTGAGGAAGACCGTGAGTTGGCGGTGATTCGGGCGGTAGAGGCGGGCGTGACCCGCCTGTTCATGCCGAACATTGACGATACCACGGTGGAGGCCATGCTGGCGCTGTGTGATGCACATGACTGCTGCTTTCCGATGATTGGTTTTCATCCGACTTCGGTCGATGAGAACTGGAAGGCACGGTTGCAGACGGTGAAACAGTATCTGACAGCTGACCCGCATCATTTCTATGGTATCGGTGAGGTGGGAATCGATTTGTATTGGGACAAGACTTTCCGTAAGGAACAGATGACTGCCTTCGAGGAACAGGTGAATTGGGCCTTGGACTACAATTTACCTTTGATTATCCATTGCCGGGAAGCCTATCCGGAGCTGTTGGAGATTCTGGCCGCCTACAAGCAAACAGCCTTACGAGGAATTTTTCACAGCTTTACCGGTTCAGTGGAGGATGCCTCCCAGCTGTTGGAATATGAGTCGTTCATGCTGGGCATCAACGGTGTGGTAACTTTCAAGAAAAGTACCCTTCCGGAGGTCTTGAAGAATGTGCCTTTGAAGCGTGTCGTGCTCGAAACCGATTCTCCTTATTTGGCGCCGGTACCTTATCGTGGAAAGCGGAATGAAAGCGCCTATTTGGTAAAGGTGGCCGAACGTCTTTCCGAAATTTATGGCATACCTTTGTCGGAAATTGCGGCCCAAACCACGGAAAATGCTTTAAAAGTCTTCACAAATACGGAGAAAAGTTTTTAAAGTTTATTAATTTCAGGTCTAAATGAAAACTTTTGCAGTTTGGATGTTATGTAAGACGAAAAAAAAGAATACATTTGTGACTGAAATAAACCAAAGGGGTTCGGGTAGCTGAAAATTGTTCCCGATATTAGAAAAAAGGAGAGGTGCTCGAGTGGTTGAAGAGGCACGCCTGGAAAGCGTGTATACGCCAAAAGCGTATCACGGGTTCGAATCCCGTTCTCTCCGCAATAAAAGAGAAAAACAATTAACAAACTATTAATTAATTAATCTTAAAAATTAGACACACAATGAAAAAGTTATTTGCAATTCTTGCAGTGATGGGAGTCCTCTCATTTGGAATGACTCAGACAGCTATGGCTCAGGATTCTACAGCTACAGCAGCTCCAGAACAAACAGAACAGGTTGCACCTGCTGCAACAGATGAAGCTGCTCCTGCTACAGTTGAAGAAGGAAGTATGCACAAAGAGTTGAAAACTAAGTTTATCGAAGGTGACGCTGGCTTCATGTCATTGGTTGCTATCGCATTGGTACTTGGTTTGGCTTTCTGTATCGAACGTATCATTTACTTGAGCTTGGCTGAAGTTGACGTTAAGAAATTGATGGCTAAAGTTGAAGCAGCTTTGGAAAAAGGTGATGTAGAAGGTGCTAAGACTATCTGCCGTAACACTCGTGGTCCTGTTGCTTCTATCTGCTATCAGGGTTTGATGAGAATCGACGAAGGCTTGGACGTAGTTGAACGTTCAGTTGTTTCTTACGGTGGTGTTCAGGCTGGTTACCTTGAAAAAGGATGCTCTTGGATCACATTGTTCATCGCGATGGCTCCGTCTCTGGGATTCTTGGGTACTGTAATCGGTATGGTTATGGCGTTCGACCAGATCCAGCAGGCTGGTGATATTTCTCCGACAGTTGTTGCAGGTGGTATGAAAGTGGCCTTGATTACTACTATCTTCGGTTTGATCGTTGCTTTGATTCTGCAGGTATTCTACAACTATATCCTGTCTAAGATTGAAGCTATTACAAGCCAGATGGAAGATTCTTCTATCACATTGCTTGATATGATCATGAAGTACAACTTGAAATACAAAAAATAATAAGAACAATGGCTAAATTATCATATAAAGTATCATACTACGTATTTTACGTATGCATCGCACTGATTATCGTAGTGCTGGGCATGTTCTACGGAGTAGGATACAGCGAAACAAATGCAGCTGGTTTGGTTGAACCGGCTAACACTCCGGCCCTGATGTACCTGATGTATGGTATGTTTGCGGTAACTGTAATTGCAACTCTTGTAGGAGCTATTGCACAGTTTGGCGGAGCGTTGAAAGATAATCCGAAAGGAGCTATCAAATCATTGATTGGATTGATTCTGTTGGTTGTATTGCTGATTGTGACTTATAACCTCGGTTCTTCTGAAACAGTTGTTATGGGTGGCGGTACAGAATATACCAATGTCACTATGTTGAAGGTAACAGACATGCTGCTGTACTCTACTTATGTACTGTTCGGCTTGGCTGCCCTTGGTACATTGATCAACTTGTCTGGAATTTTGAAGAAATAATATCATCATTGAAGTTTAATTAAAATATAAGGAGTAAGTCAAATGGCAAAAAAGAAAAGAGCAGTGCCTGGAATTAACTCAAGTTCTACGGCCGATATTGCCTTCATGTTGCTTATTTTCTTCCTTATTACAACATCAATGGATACTGACCGTGGTTTGGCGAGACGTTTGCCGCCTCCACCCGAAAACAAAGATCAGAAAGATGATATTATTGTAAAGGAAAGAAACGTTCTCCAGGTTCGTTTGAACAAAGACGACCAGTTGATGGTTGGTGGAGAATGGTCTGATATTAAGCAATTAAGAGAAAAGGCTAAAGAATTCATTGCAAACCCGAAGGATGATCCAAACTTGCCGGAAAAACATCCGAAGACCCTTCCTTTCTTTGGTGATGTAATGATTACTGAAAAACATGTAATTTCTGTACAGAACGACGTTGGTACTAGCTATGATGCTTATCTTCAGGTTCAGAACGAATTGGTAGCTGCTTACAACGAATTACGTAATGAACTGGCTAAAGCTCAGTTTGGTAAGGAGTTCTCTGAATGTTCTGAAGAGCAGAAGGATGCTATCATGGACTATTATCCACAGAAGATTTCTGAAGCAGAACCTAAAAAATATGGAGGAAACTAATCATGGGAAAATTTAATAAGAGTGGTAAGCGCGAGATGCCGGAATTGAACACCTCTTCTTTGCCTGACCTTATCTTTACCATGTTGTTCTTCTTCATGATTGTAACAACCATGCGTGAAGTTACGTTGAAGGTTCAGTTCAAGGTGCCTGCTGCCACAGAATTGGAAAAGCTTGAAAAGAAGTCTCTGGTGTCTTTCATCTACATCGGTAAGCCGATGCCGGAGTTCCAGAAAAAGATGGGTACTACCGACCGTATTCAGTTGAACGACAAGTTCGCAGAATCTTCAGAAGTACAAGACTACATCTATCAGGAACGTGAAAACATGAAAGAGGAAGACAAACCGTTTATGACTGTTTCCCTGAAGGTCGATGCAAATACCAAGATGGGTATCGTAACAGAAGTAAAACAGGCTCTTCGTCAGGCATACGCTTTGAAGATCAACTATTCAGCTACTCAGCGTCAGTAATAGTTTTTCATACTTACAAGAAAAGGCTGTCTCTTTAGAGGCGGCCTTTTTTTATGCTTTATTGAGTGGGCCTTTTGAGTTGGCCTATTGAGTTCTGTAGGTGTTTGCGGTGTGAGGGGGTTATATTTCTTTGGGAAAGATGAATTGAAGGGCAAGTAACTCTGTGTCTTCTCTTCTTTGAAAAGGAAAGAGAAAAAAGGAGCGTTTTCCTGAAAAAAGAAAAATGGGCGAATGCTGGGTATGGTAGATATGGTAAACGGGTCTTGTTTTCTTATTTTGATGGGAGCGTCAGATAAGGTTATGCCCTTTTTATTGTGAAACAGTGGGAGGGACAAGTAAGGACCGCTTCTTTTTCCAGTAATATACTTGTCCGTAGATATCCGCCAATGCCCAGCCGATAGGAATGGACCACCAGATACCGTGTACACCAATAGAAGGAATGGATGCCAAAAGGTAGGCCAGGGCTACACGGGTTCCCAAGGACAGAATGGTCAGGATGATGGACATTTCCGGCTTGCATACAGCTCGGTAAAAGCCATACCATAGAAACAGATAACCGATACCTATGTAGAAACTGCCTTCTACCCGAAGATATTCTACTCCAATCCGGATAATTTCTTTTTCGTCTGATGAAATGAAAATCTGCATTAGCCAGGGAGCTGCCAGGAAGATAAGCGCTGAGAGGAATAGGCAGAAGAGTGAAGTCATCCAGAAAGCTTTCTTGAATCCTTGCAGAATACGTTCTTTTCTGCCGGCTCCGTAGTTTTGGGCGGTGAAAGTAGAGAAGGCATTACCGAAATCCTGTACGGGCATGTAAGCAAAGGAATCAATTTTAACGGCTGCGGTGAAGGCGGCCATGACGGAGGTGCCGAAACTGTTGACCAGCCCCTGTACCATCAGAATCCCGAAGTTCATGACCGATTGCTGTATGCACGTCAGCGAGGCATACGAAAATACTTGCTTGACGAGGGGATGGTTTATCTTGAAATCTTTTCGTGTAAGTCGTGTTTCCGGAATTTTTCTCCAGCAGTATAGCCAAAGTCCGATGGCGGAAACGGCTTGTGAAAGGACCGTGGCTGTGGCTGCTCCTGCGATACCGTAGCCGAGTCGAAGGATAAACAGCAGGTCGAGTCCGATGTTCAAAACGACGGAGATTGCCAGATAGACTAAGGGGGTAAAGGAATTGCCTAATGCCCGCAAGAGGTAGGCATAATAATTATACAGGTAGACAAACCAGATGCCGATAAAGGTAATTTTCAGGTAGTCATACGTCATTCCCTGTAACTCTTCCGGGGTTTGCAGCCATTGGATAATCGGGCGGATGCAGCTGATGGAGAAAGTGAAAATGAGGAAGGTAGCGATGCCCGTAATGAGTAGAGAGGCCGCTTGGGTGCGTTTCAGGAGTTCATAATCTTTAGCTCCGTAGCGCATGGAGAACAAGGCACTGCATCCCATGCACAAACCGATAAAGATAGAGGTGATAAACACCATGAGTGTGTAGGAAGATCCTACGGCAGCTAAGGCGTTGGCACCTAATACCTGTCCGATAATCAGGGTATCCGCGATGTTATATCCCTGCTGGAGTAGGTTCCCGAGGATAAGCGGATAAGCCAGACAAAGCATGCTTTGGGTGATATTTCCCGAAGTGAGGTCTTTCGTGCGAGTGGTCTGCATGATTTATGGGTGAATACAAAATAAAATGGATTTAATAAACGCGTGTTTATTAAATCCATTTTTACTATGTGCGCCTGATAGGACTCGAACCTACACGTCTCACGACACCAGATCCTAAGTCTGGCGCGGCTACCAATTACGCCACAGGCGCGCATACAGAAAACGATTTCTGCATTTGCGGAGGCAAAGGTAGAAATAATTTCCCTATTCTCCAAATCTATGGGTTAATTCTTTAACAATTTGATGGCGGTTTCAATGAGTGTATCTTTTCCCCGCTGCATGTCTTCGCTGGTCATATCCACTTTTACATCTGGGTCGATACCGAACTCCAACTGGTTCATGTCTGGGTCGAACATGGGACTGGCTGAGAAGCGAATGGACCATCCGTTGGGGATTTCGGAACTGAATGGCAGACCGGAACCTCCTCCGGTTTTGTCACCTAAAGTAGTGACGTTGGGAAACTGTCGCATGGTATTGACAAAGTCGTTGGTGGCACTGTAGGAGCGTCGGTTGGTCAGCACCACGGCCTTTTTCTGCCAGCGGATGCTGTTGGACGGTTCCTGATACACCGGTTTCGGGTCGGAAAAGTCATTGTGGCCGGGTCCCGTTTTGTGACTGATGTAGCCCACCAATATCTTTTCATTGGTAAACCGGGCAGCCAGCTTTTGGGCGGTAGTCAGGCTGCCTCCTCCGTTATTGCGCACGTCGATAATCAATCCGTCGCAGATTTCCAGCTTCTTCAGCATTTGGTCCAGATTTCCGTCACCGATGCCGTCCGAGAAACTCTCACAGTATACATAGCCGATGTTGTTGTCTAAAATCTGATAGGTGAGTCCGGAGGTGTTGATATAATCCTTTCCGAGGTAATTGCTTTGGATGCTGTCGCTGAAATTGCGCGGGTAGGCATCAAACCATTCCCGGTATTGTGAGGTACCTAAGGAACTACTCAGGTTCACATGGCCGTCTTTCAGTTCATTGACCATATCCGAAAGGACTTCGAAAAGTGCTTCTGAACTCATCGACGGGGAGATTCGTTCCGCATAGCGGGTGTGCACTTCATCCCAGTCCAAGCCATACACTTCTTTTTTATAATCCAGAAAGCAGTATTGTTCGTCGATGATTTTCCAGAGCGATTCGAAGTTGGCTTCCGGCGTATTGCCCTGTATGTCTTCGCGGATACACGAAGAGAATAAGGTGCAAGCCAGCACCAGCAGGAGGCCATATAAGCGGAAATGATATATTTTCTTCATATCAGTAGGGAGTAACGTTTGAAGGCATGGTGATTCGGTTCTTGCCTTTCAGCAAGTAGAAATTCTTCACGAAGCCAATCATGAAATCATGTGAGTAAGTGTGGTATTTCAGGTGGTTGACCTTGGCCTGCTGGAGGTCGCAGACATAGGCTACACGCATCGTGACCTTCCGGATAGGGAAATCGAGGGTCACCATCTGGCGGAGGGACGGACTGTTGTGAAGGGAAGTAAACAGTACGTTCTTTCCCTTGTGCCCCAAGGAGAACATTTCGTAGTATGACTGTCCGAATTCGGGCGAGAACATGGCTCCTAATAATGGAAGATTGGCCTGGTAACGCGCCACCAGCGGATAATTGCCGATATGGAACTTGTAGATGGCTATGCCGGAGATGCCCAGACTGCCGTATGCCTTGCCCTGTGCCGGGTTGTTTGAATTACGCGTATTGTACACGAATCCCCCGTTCAGGTCAATTGTCGGGCCGGCCAGCAGTTTTAGTTGCTCGTTGAGCCGGAACTGATAATGGAGAGCATAACTCCAGTTCAACAGTCCGGCATACATATAGCCTGTCTTGCTGGGATTGTGAGTGTACGACACATGGGCCTGCAACAGATTCTGTGCCGATACGTTTCCGTTCATCAGACGGGTCATGCGCATATTTTCGCGCAGGATACGCACTTCAGGTCCTTTGTATTCCAGTGGGGAAAGATACGTGTCGAGCACGTTGCTCACGCCTGCTCCGTAGAGTACGGAACGCATCACGTAGCGGGTGGCACGCAGACTGTCCTCCTGTGCGTGGAGTACGAGGACAGACAGGCAGGTACAAAGTAGAAAGAAAATTCGTTTCATGCGGTTAAAAGAGTTTCATTTGTCCGTCGTCTTCTTGGATATCCTCTTCTTCAGCTCCGTCTTCCTCTTCCTTTTCCGGTTCTTCCGGTTCCGGCTCCGGCATGCGGGTCGGTTCCAGCTCGGTAATCCGGTCAATAGTATAAGTCGTCAGACGCTTACCTTTGGCCTTGAAGCTCTTGACGCCCACAAAGTCGCTGGCTTCCAAGACAAGAGAATCCCGGAAGCTGTCGTGTCCGCCAAAATCGACTTGGATGCGCGGGTACACCTGACAGGTCAGCAGGATAAGCTGTGTATGCTTGTTGTCGCCCAGGAAATTCTGTTTCTTGTTGGTCGCTTCGAAAGTGAACCGTTTCAGGTACGGATAGTTCTGCTGGTCGGCATCATAAAGTACAGCCGTCCATACCTTGTCGGGATTGAACTTCTCGATGCAAAGGATATCCGGATCGTAATGGTTGCTCAGGTCGAAGTTGGTCGTATAGAATTCTCCGTTCTTCTGAATCACCAGAATGCTTTCGTCGCTTTGGAATTCACCCAGATACTGTCCTCTGCCGTCGTAGTTGAGTCGTAGCACGTCGTGGTCGAACCATACCTTTCTGCCGCCGAGTGTGGAACCGCCTTTCTGTTTCAGGCTGATTTTGTGTACCTCGGCTTTGGTGAGCAGGTTACCCATCGACTGCTTGCCCTTGATGTGGATGGTACTGAAATCTTTCTCGAAGGTCGGTTTCTTGATGCGAGGTGTCGGACGCAGGATGACCCGGATGACTTCCGCTTCTCCGTTGGGGTTGGCCGTGAAATACACAATCTTGGAGCCTGGGGTACCTTGTGTCACGTCGTACTCCCGGTCGCGGATGATGGAGGTCACATTGAAGCGTTTGATATAATAATACCCATCCTTTCCGTCACGGTAAATGACGTTGTAGATGGTGCGTTTGTCGTTCTTTTTGAATACGTTGACATATAGGATGTTCTTTCCGACAAACAGCTTGTCGGACACACGGACAATCTTGTATTTTCCGTCTTTGTAGAAGATAATCACATCGTCGATGTCGGAACAGTTGCACACATACTCGTCTTTTTTCAGTCCCGTACCGATGAAGCCTTCCTCCCGGTTGATGTACAGCTTTTCGTTGGCTTCCGCCACTTTGGTAGCCACGATGGTGTCGAAGTTGCGGATTTCCGTACGGCGTGGGAAATTCTTGCCGTATTTCTCTTTCAGGTGCTGATACCAGTCGATGGTATATTCCGTGATGTGTGCCAAGTGGTTGTCAATCTCCTCCAGCTGGGCTTTCAGACGGGCGATGAACTCGTCCGCCTTGTCCTTGTTGAACTTGAGGATACGCGCCATCTTGATTTCCATCAGTTTGAGGATATCTTCTTTCGTCACTTCGCGCACGAACTGCGGATAAAACGGAGTCAACCGTTCGTCAATGTGTTCGCAGGCCGCATCCATGGATTCTGCCTGTTCAAATTGCTTGTCCTTGTAAATCCGCTCTTCGATGAAGATTTTCTCCAAGGACGCAAAATGCAAGGTTTCCAGCGTTTCGTCCCGTTGTATTTCCAGTTCTTTCCGGAGCAAGGCCAGTGTGTTGTCGACCGATTTCTTCAGCACTTTGCTCACCGAGAGGAAATGTGGTTTCTTGTTGTCGATGACACAACAGTTGGGCGAGATGTTCACCTCGCAGTCCGTAAAGGCATACAAGGCATCCAGTGTCTTGTCGGACGATACACCCGGCGTCAGATGTACCAGAATCTCCACCTTTCCGGCCGTGTTGTCGTCTACTTTCCGGACCTTGATTTTTCCCTTTTCGATGGCCTTCAGAATGGAATCAATCAGAGAAGAGGTAGTCTTCCCATAGGGAATCTCACTGATGCATAGGGTCTTGTTGTCGAGTTTGGAAATCTTGGCCCGTACGCGTACCACGCCTCCTCTTTCGCCGTCGTTGTAGCGCGATACATCGATGGAGCCCCCTGTCTGGAAGTCCGGATAGAGCTGAAAGTCCTCTCCGTGCAGGTAGGCAATGGCTGCATCGCACAATTCGTTGAAGTTATGGGGAAGAATTTTGGAAGAAAGTCCCACGGCGATACCTTCTACCCCCTGAGCCAGCAGTAACGGGAATTTCACCGGCAGGGTGACTGGTTCCCGGTTTCTTCCGTCGTAGGAGGCCTGCCACTCCGTGGTTTTCGGGTTGAACACCACGTCGAGGGCGAATTTGGACAGCCGGGCTTCGATGTAACGGGGAGCCGCTGCGCTGTCGCCCGTCAGGATGTTACCCCAGTTTCCCTGGCAGTCGATGAGCAGGTCTTTCTGTCCCAATTGTACAAGGGCGTCTCCAATGGAAGCATCTCCGTGCGGATGGAACTGCATGGTGTGTCCCACGATGTTGGCCACCTTGTTGTAGCGTCCGTCGTCCAGGCGTTTCATGGAGTGGAGAATGCGTCGCTGCACCGGCTTCAGTCCGTCGTTGATGTGCGGTACGGCGCGCTCCAGAATCACGTACGAAGCATAGTCCAGAAACCAGTTCTGGTACATGCCGCTCAGCTGGTGCTTCACCGCCTCGTCGGTGGTCGATACAGGTTTGTAGTCAGAGTGTTCTTCTTTTTCAGGCAGGTTTGCCGTTTCCTTTTCGTCCTTGTCAAAAGTATCTTCGCTCATATTCAAATGGGTCCTATGTAAAAGAGATTCGGGCAAAGTTACTGAATAATTCTGTAAGGTGGAAATAACTGACTTACAATTCTGGACCTTGCAAGGGGCATTTTTAGGGAAATTCCTTTGCGGAAATACCTCGACACGAACGTGACGAGAGGTAGACACGGACGTGACGAGACCTTGACACGAACGTGATGAGGTCGTTGCACGTTCGTGTCAAGATAAGAAGTCAAGTCTCGAACAGCTTATTGCTGCTTGCGGTAGCTGCGGATGGCCCAAACATATAGCAGAACGGCAAAGGTGGAGAGCATGGAGAGCTGGAAGCCGATGTCACCGATGTGGCTGCCCTTCAGATAGACCATGCGCATGATTTCCATGAAGTAGCGCAGCGGATTGAGGTACGTGATGTATTGTGCCCATTCCGGCATGCTGCTGATAGGAGTGAACAATCCGCTCATCAGAATGAAAATCAGCATGCAGAACCACATGACGAACATGGCTTGCTGTAAGGTGGAAGAGTAATTGGAGATGACCAAGCCCAGCCCCGACATGACCAGTGCGAAAATCAGCGTGGCCAGATAGATGGTGAGGATGTTTCCTTCGGGTGTCAGTCCGTAGACCAGCCAGGCCAGCAGCATGCACAGGTTCAGTACCACAAATCCGATGGCCCAGTAGGGCAGCAGTTTGGCGAGGGTAAAGGTGAAACGGCTCACCGGACTGACATTGATTTGCTCGATGGTACCTGCTTCTTTCTCGCTGACCACGTTCAGGGCCGGCAGGAAGCCGCAGAGCAGTACCAGTATCATGGTCATCAGGGCAGGTACCATGAACACCTTGTAGTTGAGGTACGGATTGAACTGGTAGCGCACGGAGGCGGGTGAGGGCTGCGGATTGAGAATTTGTTGCAGGTAGGTGCTGCCTAGTACTCCCTTGGTACCGTTGACCGTATTGACGGCAATCAGGGTGGAAGGACTGACGCCGCGGGCCTGGTCTTTCTCAAATCCTCGGGGGATTTCCAGCAGCATGTCCACCTGGTCTTTTTCAATGGCGTTCAGGCCTTGTGCGTAAGAAGCAGGCAGGGCAGTCAGCTGGAAGTAACGGGAAGCCTCGATGCGGTGTACCAGCCGTTGGGACGAGGGACTTTGGTCGTGGTCAATGACGGCAATGCGCAGGTCCTCGATTTCCAGTGTGGCGGCCCAAGGCATCACCAGCATCATCACGCAGGGAAACAGCAGGATGAGGCGGGGCAGGAAACGGTTGCGTTTCAGTTGTTTGAATTCTTTTTCTATTAGGTAGCGTAACATCATAAGCTTGCGGTTTATTCCAGTCGGTTCTTGAATTTGCGGGTGGTGGCTGCAATCAGGACTACGGCCATGAGGCACAACACGGCCACTTCCTTCCACACGTAGACAAAGGGCACACCTTCAATCATCAGTCGTCGGACTGCTGCCACGTACCAGCGTGCCGGGATGAGGCAGGAAATGGCCTGAAGGATGCCCGGCATACTTTCCACCGGGTAGATAATGCCCGACAGGATAATGGTCGGGATGAGCAGGACCATGGCCGAGACCAGCAGGGCTGCCACCTGGGTATGCGTGACGCAGGAAATCAGTAGTCCCAGTGCCAGCGATACGAAGATGAACAGCAGGGAAACTCCTAACAGGGCCGTCAGACTTCCGGCTATCGGTACGTCGAGCACAAAGACCGAAAGCAGCAGGATGGTAGTCAGGTTGAGCAGGGAGAGCACGAAATAGGGTACGGATTTCGACAGAATGACAAACAGCGGATTGACAGGGGAGACCAGCAGCACTTCCATTGTACCGGTCTCTTTTTCGCGGACGATGGAGATGGAAGTCATCATGGCGCAAATCAGCATCAGAATCAGTCCCATAACCCCCGGTACGAAGTTGTAGGCACTCTTCATTTGCGGATTGTAGAGCAGTTTGTTGTAGGCCACAATCGGCATCCCTTCCGTTCCTCCTTTGGAGGAGAAAGCGTCAGCGGGCCGGATGGTTTGCAGGGCTTGTCGGAGGATAGTTTGGGCATATGTACTCCGGGTGACTGCCAGATTGGGCTCCGTGGCATCGGCTAAAATTTGTATCTGTGAAGAATTGAAGCGGAACCGGTGCAGGTCGGACGGGAAAATGACGGCCAGCTCTATCTGGTTGCGCCGGAACAGCCGCTCAATCTCATCGGGCGACTGGACGACATATTTCACCGTGAAATACTCGCTGGCATCCAGTTGCTCTACCAATTTCCGTACATCCGTCTGAAGGGAGGGAGTCAATACGGCAGTCTGGACATTGCGCACCTCGGTAGAGATGGCAAAACCGAAAAGGATAATCTGTATAATCGGCATGCCTATCAGTATCAGCATGGTGCGCCGGTCGCGCAGGATGTGATGGAATTCTTTTCTGACAAAAGCGATAAACTGTTTCATGGTCGTTCGGTTTGAGCGTGAGTAAAAGCCGCGTCTCCCCGTTGGGCTTCGCGGGCCAGTTTCTGAAACACTTCGTCCATGTCTCGGGCATGGAAGCGGGCTTTCAGTCCGTCGGGAGTATCCAGGGCGCGGATGTGTCCGTCCACCATCATGGAAATGCGGTCGCAATATTCTGCTTCGTCCATATAATGCGTGGTGACGAAAATGGTGATTCCCTGGTCGGCAGCCTGATAAATCAGTTCCCAGAACTGGCGGCGGGTGGCCGGGTCCACGCCTCCGGTCGGTTCATCCAGAAAAACCAGTTCCGGGCGGTGGAAAATGGCTACCGAGAAGGCCAGTCGCTGTTTCCAGCCTAAGGGCAGGGAACGGACCAAGGTATGTTGTTCCTCGTAGAGGCCGATACGCCGCAAGGTCTCTTCGGTGCGGATCGCAATTTCTTTGGCACTGACCCCGTAAATACCTCCGAACAGTCGGAGATTCTCGCGGACCGTCAGGTCTTCATACAGCGAAAACTTCTGGCTCATGTAGCCGATTCGTCGTTTTATTTCCTCGCTCTGTGTCCGGACATCGAATCCCATCACCTCCGCTTTCCCTTCGGAAGGTAGGCTGAGGCCGCAGAGAATGCGCATAGCAGTGGTCTTTCCGGCTCCGTTGGCTCCTAAGAAGCCGAAAATCTCTCCCCGCTGTACCGAGAAAGAGATGTGGTCGACGGCGGTAAAAGTGCCGAACCGTTTGACCAGATTGTCTACCTGGATGAGGGGGGCGGCGTTTTCGACTGCCGCTTTTCGTTCCAGTCCGGGAGGACACAGAATGTCGCTGAATCGGGTCAGGATAGTTTCCGGGCGGTCGATACCCTTGATTTCTCCTTCATACAGGAAGGCTACGCGGTCGCATCGTCGGGCTTCGTCCATAAAAGGGGTGGATACCACGAGGGTGATGCCTTCCTGACGGAGACGGGCCAGCATTTCCCAGAATTCCCGACGGGATACAGGGTCTACTCCGGTGGTCGGCTCATCGAGAAACAGGATTTGGGGAGCATGGACCAGCGCGCAGCACAATGCTAACTTTTGCTTCATGCCTCCCGACAGGGCACCGGCTCGCCGGTCTTTGAACGGAGCAATCTGTTCGTAAATCGGCCGAATCCGTTCGTAGTTCTCTTCTACGGTGGTGTGAAAGACGGTGGCAAAGAAACGCAGGTTTTCTTCCACGGTCAGGTCTTGGTACAAGGAGAAACGTCCCGGCATGTAGCCTACGCTTCGCCGGATGGTGCGGAAGTCGGCCAGTACGTCGGCATGCAGTACATGAGCCGTTCCTTGGTCCGGCTTCAGTAGAGTCGTCAGGATGCGGAAGAGCGTACTCTTTCCGGAGCCGTCGGGACCGATGAGTCCGAACAGTTCGCCTTGTTTCACCTGGAAAGATACGTCGCGCAGGGCCTGTACCTTTCCGTAGCTTTTGCTTACGTGGCTGACTTCAATAAGGGTTTCCATTTGTGCCCTCCTTTCAGAATTTGACTTCGCCGTACATACCCAGTTTGATGTGGCCGTCGTTGTGGACGGCAATCTTGACGGCATAGACCTGGTTGGCACGTTCGTCGTCGGTCAGGATGGTTTTTGGGGTGAATTCGGCTTCTTCGGAAATCCAGGTCACTTTGCCGGGGTAGGTGTTCCGTTGTGCATCGCCAAAGTCGGCAAATACCGTGACCTCACTTCCTAATTTTACGGAGGCCAGTTGCCGGGAGGTGACGTAGGCCCGCAGGAAGATGTGTTCCGTGTCGGCTATCTTGAACAGCGGTTTTCCGAGGGTAGCCAGTTCTCCCGGTTCGGCATATTTGGCCAGAACCGTTCCGCTTATCGGGGCGGTGATATGGCATTTCTTGAGTTGGTCTTCGATTTGTGCTACTTGGATGGCTACCGATGAGCTTTGTTCCGTCAGGCTGGCAGTGGTGTTCCCTAAAGAAGATACCTGTGCCTCCAGTTGCCGGTTGAGTACCGCCAGCTGGGCGTCCCAGTCATCCAGCTGTTTGCGGTTGGCTGCCTGTGCTTTCAGCAGGTTTTCCACCCGGTTGCGTTCCCGTTGTGCGGTAGCGATTTGTTCCTTGGTGGCGGCAATCTGCCGGTGAATGTCGGGGCGTTGGTTTTCCACGGATTTCATCTGTGCTTCCAGCTGACGCTTTTTCAGGTAGAGCTGTACGGTGTCCACCAGCCCCACTTCAGTGCCTTGGGTAAAGTGCATCCCTTCTTCAGCATTCAGGTAGAACAGTTTTCCGGTGGTTTCGGAAGAGACCACAATTTCGGTTGCTTCAAAAGTACCGGTCGCATCAAAGTTGTCTTTCTCTCCACAGGCGGTGAGACAGTATACTGCAAAGAGGAGGAATCCATATTTTGTTTTCATATTCGGAATATTTTGAACGGTTGGAAAAAAAATTAGTTGGTGAGGTGTTTTCGCTGGTGCAGGTGCATGAGCAGTTGGATTTCGTGGAGTACTTTTGCCTGCCGGGCCAGGTTCTCGGCCGTGATTTCTTTCAGCAAGTCACTGACACTCAGTGTACCGTTGGCCACTTTGGCCTCGGCAGAAAGCCGGATGTTTTTCCGCAGCCGGATAATCTCTTCGTCCTCTTTCATCTGTTGCCGGAGGGTCTGGATGGTGCCGTCCTCTTCCGCCAGCTGAAGGTGGGTATGAAACAGAAACAAATCGCGTTCACTTTGGATTTTTTGGAGCTGGTTATCCAGCTTTTTCCGGTCGTTTTTCAGGGTGTACAGACTTCCGAAATTCCACGTAAAGCGGGCACCGACCAGATAGTAGGCCCTGAACTTGTCTTTAAGAATGTCCAGTCCCGGATTGCCGTAGGCTCCTTGTGCGAAGAGGCTGAAAGAGGGAAGATAACCGGTCTGTAAACCTTTTCGTTGTACAGAAACACTCTGTTCCTGTGCCTCGTACCATCGGAGTTCAGGACGGTTGACGATGCCGGTCGTTTCCAAGACAGCCTCAGGCCGTTGGAGGTGCGTGTGTGGTGGAAATTCTTCTCCTGTCAGCAGGGACAACATACGCAGGTAAGCATTGCGGTTACTTTCCAGTTGGATGCGCTGCTGGCGGGTTTGCAGGATTTCTACTTGCACGGCATCCACATCGGCGTCATTGGCTGTGCCGTTGGTGCGGTAGGATTGCACATCTTTCAGGCTCCGGGCCAGTTCTTCCTCGAGCAGTGTGTGTTGTGACAGTTGTTCGTCGAGTAAGAGAATGCCGAAGAAAACCTGATCCACTCTTTCTTCCAGTGCATACAGACTGTTGTCGAGCTGTCGTTCGCTTTCCTCTGTCGCGGCCTGAATCTGGGCTTTCTGGTTTCTGATTTTTCCTCCGTCCCACAGGTTTTGTCTGACTTCAATCATTGCCTGGTATTGGTCTTTGGGCAATCCTTTGCTGCCAAGTCCGGGGATGTCAAAAGGGAAGGTGGTGGCTTCACTTTGATAAGAGATTTTTCCACTCAAACTAATCTGTGGCAAGTTGCCTTTTCCTGCATTCGATAAGGTATATTCTTCCGAAAGGCGGAGCAGGTCGTATTGCCGGCTTTGTGGGTAATTCTCACGGGCTTTTTGGCGGCAATCTTCCAATGTGACTTGTGCATGGACGATGTGACTGAAGCCCCATACGCACAAGAAGAGAAACATTCGTAGCATACGCATTCAATCTTTGTTGAGGTAATAAGACAAAGATATAGGGATTTTATGATATCTTTCGGTCCTATATGTGTGACGGAATGTTCTTTTTGTTCGATAATCGCCTGTATATAGCCCTGAAATCGAGTGAAATATTATCTTTGCAGGAAATTGTGTCTGTAAAATGAAATCGAATCGTCTGTTATTGCTGGCCTTGAGGCAAATGCGTGAGCGGGTAGGAGAAAGTCACAATGCCTATCGTTTTCTGATTCCGGAACTGGGATTGCTCCGTTCCATTCATGGGATAGCCGATGTGGTCCGTTTCTTGTCTGTGGAGGGACAGCCCTACCGTCTGACGGAGGGGCGGGTGGTGTATTTTCGTGCCGGTACGCTTCGGTTGCGTATCAACTTGCGTGAACTGGAGTTTAAGGCGGGGGATTTTTTGGTAGTGTCTCCTGGAACCGTATTCGAATTTCTATACGTGTCGTCTGATTTGGATTTAGCGATGTTGGCTTTTTCCAACAGTCTGATGGAAAGCTGGCAGAAAGAAGATTTGTTGCAGGTCTATTTACAAGGCAGACTGTTTCTTCACCTTTCACTGACGGAACAGGAGAGTCAGCGGATGGAACAGATTTTTGCCTTGTTGTGGGAGGTGGTCCACGACCGGCCGTTTCCAAAGGAATCCGTACAAAGCCTGATTTCTCTTGTCTTTCACCAGACGGACGGTTTCAGAGGGCGTGAATGGGAAGCGGGCAAACAGAAGCGTAGCCGTCAGGAGGAAGTGTTCAATCGCTTTTTGGAATTAGTCAACAAATATGCCGTCCATGAACGGAGCTGTGCGTTTTATGCCGACCGTTTATGTCTGACCTCCCGCTATTTGAGTACATTGGTGCGGCAAGCCAGTGGGCGGACGGTGATGGACTGGGTCAATGAGGCTGTGATGCAGGAAGCTAAACTGATGTTATGCCACACCGACAAGCTGGTGTATCAGATAGCTGACGAACTGAATTTTCCCAATGCTTCGTTCTTTTGCAAGTATTTCCGGCGTATGACAGGAATAACTCCCAAGGATTATCGGGAGGAGAACGGATGAGCGATTGTTTAGGAGGGGAGTTTCGAAAGAGGCTGTCGATCCGTTCGAAGGGTTTTCAATACCGGAATGGTCAACGGGAGTGACATCAGGAACGAACACAAATCGGATACGGCCTGACACATCTCCACTCCTTGCAGTTGCAGAAAATACGGAAGAACCAGTATCAGCGGAATGAAGAACAGTCCCTGGCGGGCAGACGATAAGGCCACGGCCCGTTTGGGTTGGCGAATGGTTTGCAGAAGCATGTTGCACAGAATAACCCATGCACCTAGTGGAAGGGTAATAAGCTGCCAGCGCAAGGCATCAGCTCCTACCGCGATGACTTGCGGGTCTTCTTTCCGGAACCAGGATACGATTTCCGGCGAATAAATAAAACCGATGATGGAACAGATGGCCAGGAAGATGAGACCTACTTTCACACAGTATTTGAATCCCTGAAGTACCCGGCGGTTCAGACCAGCTCCATAGTTGAATCCGCAAACTGGTTGGAAACCTTGTCCGAAACCAATCACAAAAGCATTGATGAACATGCAGATACGGGTGACGATAGACATTCCGGCAATGGCAGCATCCCCGAAGTTACCTGCGGATACGTTCAGCAGGATGGTAGAAATACTGGCCAGTCCTTGCCGGCACAGGGAAGGGCTTCCTCCGTAGACAATCTCTTTCAGATAAGCTGGAGTGGGCGTAAAATAGCGGTAGTTGATACGGATGTTTTCGCCTTTACGATCCATGAACATCAGGATGGTAAAGCTGCATACCTGACTGATGAAGGTAGACCAAGCCGCTCCCGCAATACCCATATCGAATACGAAAATCAACAGTGGGTCAAGGGCAATGTTCAAGAAAGCTCCCACTGTAATTCCAATCATAGCATATACGGCATTTCCCTGAAAACGCATCTGGTTATTCAGTACCAAGGAAGAAGCCATGAAAGGAGCTCCTAACAGGATAATGCCCAGATACGTCTTGGCGTAGGGCAGGATGGTAGGGGTAGACCCTAAGGCTATGCAAATCGGTTCCAGAAAAAGCAATCCGAAAAGGGCAATCAGAAAGCCGATAAAAAAGGCACAGAAGAAACCGGTGGCCGCCATTCTTTCCGCACTCCGGTAGTCGCGAGCTCCCAACCGCCGGGAGATAAAGTTGCCCGAACCATGTCCACAAAAGAAACCGAATGCCTGGATAATGGCCATGATGGAAAAGGAGATACCTACAGCCGCGGTAGACTGTGTATTGATTTTTCCGACAAAGTACGTATCGGCCATGACATAGAAAGAGGTGACCAGCATACTGATGATGGTCGGAATGGCCAGTCCACGGATAAGGCGTGGTACCGGTGCCGTGGTCATAAGGGTGAATTTATCTTGGGGCATGGTTGTCTGTTTGATCGAATAGAACAGCTGCAAAAGTACGAAAAAAACGGCAGTATGGAAAGTTCAATTTTACCAAACTTTGGTTGGATAGAGGGAGGTGGGCATAAAAAATCCTCCTTACCGCCCATTCTGGAGGGATAAGGAGGATTTATGGTAAATAGAGTTGCTATTTTTTGTGTAGCAGGATTAGAATCCGGCCAGTTCAGTCACTTTGTCCACTGCAGCGGCTAGACCATCCGGATTCTTACCTCCGGCAGTTGCAAAGTGAGGTTGGCCACCACCACCACCCTGAATCAGTTTGGCAGCTTCGCGAACCAGCTGTCCGGCATTCAGTCCGGCTTTCACTTGATCATCGCTCATGGTGACAGTCAGCAGCGGTTTGTTTTCGAATACGCTACCAATTACCACAAACAAGTTTTCAGCGAACTGTCCTTTCAATTGGAAGGCAATGTTCTTCACTGCATCGGCCGGCATCGGAAGAACGGCTTGAATAACTTTCACGCCGTTGACTTCTTTGGCATTTTCAATCAGCTTGTTCTTTACAGAGGCCTCTTTCTCCTTCATGAATTCTTCTACCTGTTTCTTCAAGCCGGCATTTTCATCGATGTACTTGGTAATGGCAGCCTTCAGATCAGGGGCATTATTGAACAACGCTTTCAGGTCGTTGAATGTATCTTGTACGGTATCGAACATTTCTTCTACCTTGGCACCGGTAACCGCTTCAATACGGCGTACACCTGCAGCTACAGAGCTTTCTGACAAGATTTTCACCATACCAATCTTTCCGGTAGCTGATACATGTGTACCTCCACAGAATTCGATAGATGAACCGAACTGTACGACACGTACTTCGTCACCGTATTTTTCACCGAACAGGGCGATAGCACCCAGTTCCTTGGCTTTTTCAATCGGCAGGTTGCGGTATTCAGTCAAAGGCACGTTTTCACGAATCTTGGCATTTACCAGGTGTTCCACTTCACGCAGCTGTTCCGGAGTCACTTTCTGGAAGTGAGAGAAGTCGAAACGCAGAGAGTCTGGTGTCACCAAAGAACCTTTCTGTTCTACGTGGGTACCCAGCACCTGACGGAGGGCTTCATCCAGCAAGTGCGTGCAAGAGTGGTTGGCTGCACAAGCTGCACGTTTGTCGGTATCTACGCAGGCCATCATCGGGGCATCCAAGTGTTCCGGCAATTTCTTGGCAATATGAATCGGAAGGTTGTTTTCTTTCTTGGTATCGATGATGTCGATAGTTTCAAATTCGCTGACCAGTACACCGGTATCACCTACCTGACCACCACTTTCTGCATAGAACGGAGTTTCACTCAGTACAATCTGATAGAGGGTCTGGTTTTTCTGTTTGATCTGGCGGTAACGCAAGATGCTGGTTTCATATTCTGTGTAGTCGTAGCCTACGAATTTGGTTTCACCTTCCTTCAAGGTTACCCAGTCACCTGTTTCTACAGCAGCTGCGTTACGTGCACGCTGTTTCTGTTTCTGCATTTCTGCTTCGAAACCTTTCACGTCGGCTGTCAGACCGTTTTCACGGAGAATCAGCTCGGTCAAGTCGAACGGGAATCCGAAGGTATCGTATAATGTAAAGGCATCTACTCCGCTGATTTCAGTCTTTCCGGCAGCTTTTGTGTCGTTCATAATCTTGTCGAGCAGACGGATACCTGTTTCCAGCGTGCGGAGGAAGGATTCTTCTTCTTCCTTGATTACTTTTTCAATCAACGGCTGCTGTGCTTTCAGTTCCGGATAAGCAGTACCCATGTTTTCCACCAGTACAGGTACCAGTTTGTACATGAAGGCCTGTTTCTGTCCTAAGAAAGTATAAGCATAACGTACGGCACGGCGCAGGATACGACGGATGACGTAACCAGCCTTGGCATTAGACGGCAACTGTCCGTCGGTAATAGAGAAGGCAATGGTACGGATGTGGTCGGCTACCACACGCATGGCTACATCCACTTTCGGATCGTCGCCATACTTTTTGCCAGACAAGTCACCGATTACTTTGATGATGGGCTGGAAGATGTCTGTATCGTAGTTGGAAGTTTTTCCTTGCAGTGTACGTACCAGACGTTCAAATCCCATACCGGTATCGATTACTTTGGCAGGAAGTGGTTCCAGGGTTCCGTCTGCCTTGCGGTTGTATTGCATGAACACAAGGTTCCAGATTTCGATGACCTGCGGATGGTCTTTGTTTACCAGCTCGCGTCCCGGAACGGCTGCTTTTTCTTCCGCAGAACGAGAATCGATGTGGATTTCAGAACACGGGCCGCAGGGACCTGTATCGCCCATTTCCCAGAAATTATCGTGCTTGTTACCGTTGATGATGTGGTCTGCAGGGAAATACTGTGCCCAGTAGCCGGCAGCTTCATCGTCACGGGAAAGACCTTCTTCAGGGCTTCCTTCAAATACGGTGACATACAAGTCTTTCGGGTCCAGTTTCAGTACCTCTACCAAGTATTCGTAAGCCCAGCCAATTACTTCTTTCTTGAAGTAGTCTCCGAACGACCAGTTACCCAACATTTCGAACATGGTGTGGTGGTACGTATCGTGACCTACTTCTTCCAGGTCATTATGCTTTCCGCTCACACGCAAACATTTCTGTGAGTCGGTTACACGTTTGTATTTAGCAGGATGGTTGCCAAGTATGATATCCTTGAACTGGTTCATACCGGCATTGGTGAACATCAGCGTAGGGTCGTCTTTGATGACCATCGGTGCAGAAGGCACAATCTGATGTCCTTTCGACTCAAAGAATTTGACGAATGAGTCGCGGATTTCATTTGCTGTCAACATAGTCGTTATATTGTCTTGTAGTTAATATTCTCAAAATTGATTTGCAAAGATAATTGGTTTTATTATTTTTGTCTGTATGTTTGGTGCAAAAACTTGATGTTTCGTTGCTTAAATTTTTCCAAAATCGAACGACATGCGTAAAGTCTATTATATTTATAATCCAAAAACACGTACTTACGACCGTATTTATCCGACCATGCGACAGCGGGCTTTAAGCTATCTGCGCCAGCTGTTTGTGGGAATGGGATTAGGAGCCGGAAGCTTCATCCTGTTGTTGTGGATTTTCGGGTCACCTTCGGAAAAAGACCTGCGTACGGAGAATTCCCGGCTTTTGTCACAGTATACTATTTTATCTTCCCGTTTGGATGAAGCTGAAGGGGTCATGCAACGTTTGCAGCAGCGTGATGATAACATTTATCGGGTCATGATGCAGGCGGATCCGCTGCCTGACGAACAGCGTTCGGCTACGGTGAATAATGAACGCTACAAAGAATTGATGGATATGGCCAACAGTCATTTGGTGATTCATACTTCGCAGAAGATGGATGATTTGGAACAGAAGATTTATGCACAGTCGAAGTCGTTCGATGAGGTCGTTGCGCTTTGCAAGCAGCACGATAAAATGTTGGCGTGTATTCCTGCCATACAACCGGTTTCCAATAAAAATCTGAAGCAGACAGCTTCGGGCTATGGTATGCGGGTGGACCCAATCTATAAGACTGTGAAATTTCATGCCGGTATGGACTTCTCGGCCAATATAGGTACACCAGTCTATGCTACCGGTAACGGACGGGTGAGACAGGCCGGATGGGATGGCCTCTATGGTAACTGTATCATCATCGACCATGGTTTCGGATACGTCACCCGTTATGCCCATCTGAATAAGATTGAGGTGCGGGTAGGGCAGAATGTAGCCCGCGGTGAGGTCATCGGTGAGGTCGGTTCTACGGGTAAAAGTACGGGGCCTCATTTGCATTATGAAGTTCGTGTCAAAGGAAAGATTGTGAATCCTGTAAACTATTATTTCATGGACTTGAATGCAGACGATTATGAGAAGATGGTAGAACTGGCAGCAAACCATGGTAGGGTATTTGATTAAAAAAGAAGGTATTGTATGGCGTTGAAAGCAGAAAAAGAGTTAAAACTATATTATTCCATCAGTGAAGTGGCAAAGATGTTTGATGTCAATGAATCGCTGCTGCGTTACTGGGAAAAGGAGTTTCCGATGATTTCTCCTAAAAAGACGGGAGGGAATGTCCGTCAGTACCGGAAGGAAGACATCGAAAACATTCGGCTGGTGTATCACCTTGTAAAGGAAAAAGGGATGACCCTGGCAGGGGCTAAACAACGGTTGAAACAGAACCGGGAAGAAACCTTGCAGACTGCCAATGTGGTAGAACGCCTGAAGCGTATCCGGGAAGAACTGATGAGTATGCGGAAAGAGTTGGATTACCTGACCTGATTTTAGAAAGATTTGAAATAAAAGCGGCATGCAGAGAAGGAGTTTGCATGCCGTTTTTTATTTGATTAGATGGCTTTCAGCGATTCCTTGCATATCCCGTTAAGCCCGCAGCTTTCACATTTGGGGGCGCGAGCCGTGCAGACGTAGCGTCCGTGCAGAATCAGCCAATGGTGTGCGGTAGGAATCAGGTTTTCGGGAATGTATTTCACCAGCTCTTTTTCGGTGGCCAGCGGAGTGGTACAAGAGCGCGGAACCAGTCCGATGCGGTGGCTCACACGGAACACATGGGTGTCTACGGCCATGGCTGCCTTGTGGAATACCACGCTTTGGATGACGTTGGCGGTCTTGCGTCCTACGCCCGGCAGTTTCACCAGTTCCTCCAGTGTGTCGGGTACGGTGCTGTGAAAGTCGCGTACCAGCATCTGGGCCATGCCTACCAGGTGTTTGGCCTTGTTGTTCGGGTAGCTGACGCTGCGGATGTATTCGAATATTACTTCCGGGGTCGTAGCGGCCAAGGCTTCCGGTGTAGGAAAGTCGTGGAAGAGAGGAGGGGTAATCATATTCACCCGCTTGTCGGTGCACTGGGCACTCAGGATAACGGCTATCAGCAGTTCAAACGGGTTGTTGTAGTGCAGTTCTGTTTCAGCCACGGGCATGGCTTTCTGAAAATATTCAATGACTTTCTGGTAAAGTTCTTTCTTGCGCATAATTCTGTAAATTAAAAAGAGGTGGATAAATCAGTACCATTTCTTTCGTTTGAAAAACAGGTAGACTGCGACTCCAGTCACCAGCATGATGCCCCAGGCCATCAGGTACCCGTATTTCCACCCCAGCTCGGGCATCCATTCGAAGTTCATCCCCCAGATACCGGCCAGGAAGGTCAGCGGAATGAAGATGGTGGATACGATGGTGAGCTGTTTCATGATGTTGTTCATCCGCTGGTCGTTGTTCGACAGGTAAAGGTCGACCAGGGCCGAAATCATATCGCGGCAGCCGTCGAGGGTTTGCAACACGAATTGCAGGTGGTCGTTCACGTCGGTAAAGAATGGGCGGTTGGCCTTGTGGAGCAGTACGTTGTCCGTATGAAACAGTTTATTCATCTGTTCCTTCAGCGGAAGGATGCACTTCTTGATGAGGCGGGCATTTCTTCGGTAAGGCTGTATGTCCTCCAGTTTCAGGTCGCCCCGAGTCTCGGGTGAAAGCAGCGATTCTTCCATGTCTTCCAGTTCATCTTCCATGCGGGAGATGATGGACATGAAACTGGTCATGACGCTGTTCAGGGCCACGCTGAGTAGGAAGTCCGATTGGCGGTTCCGGATTTTCAGGGTATTGTTCTTCAGGGCCGCATGGATTTCATTGAAAAAATCACTGTCGTGCTCCATGAAAGTGAGCACGAAATTGCTGCCCTGCACGATGCAGAGTTGTTGCGGCACGTACGTGTTTTCTTCGTGTGCCGACAGCTGTTTCAGAATGACCACGTTGTAGGTGTCGTGTTCCTCGATTTTGGTCAGGTGTTCGGCGTTGAGAATATCCTGCGTGGTCAGGAAATTGATGTGGAAAAAGTCGCATACTTCCTGTATCACCTGTGTATTCTGCAATCCGTGAATCTGGACCCAGTTGATGGCATCGGTTTGGATAAGCGGCTCCAGTTCTTTCATGGAAGCCCCTTGATAGAACTCCGCTTTTTCGGCATTGTAAGTGCAAAGGTGCAGGTGCGTGGGGGTATGGCTGGCTCCCGTATAATTCAGTTTCTCACTCAGCTGGTTATTCTTTGTCATGACCTTTCAATATTTAGTCGATTCTTTTCAGTGAAAGTTCTTTTCTGTCAATGTACTTGTCGAAGCGGAAGGAAGGCATACCCAAAGCCATGCCGGCATGGATGGTACAGCCTTCAATACCTAACAGTTTCTGCAATTCTTTTTTCCGGTTCATGCCGGCCGCCGTGCATACAAATCCGGTGTAGAACTGGGCCACGCCGAGGGCTTCTGCCATCAGCGATGCATTCTGGTAGGCCAGGTTGCAGTCCTGACATCCGAAACGCGCTTTCTTTTCCGTGTAGAAGAAGAGGACTGCCGCAGCCCCGCGAAGAATGCCGTCGTTTCCTTTGTCAAACTCTTCTTGCAGCTGCTTGAACACAGGGATGTAACGGTAGTTGGAGGGCATGAGTGGTTTCAGTATCAGTTTCACCAAGGGATTTTCCACCGTACGTACAATGGATATGAACGTACCGAGGGTGAGGCGGCTGATTTCCGTCAATGTTTCCGGTCGGGTAATCAGTACCATCTTGACTTCCTGGGCGTTAGTGGCCGTCGGAGCGCGGTGAGCCGCTTCAATGATACGTTGTAAGGCTTCTTCGGGAATCCGTTCTTTGGAAAACGCCCGGTTGGAGCGGCGGGAACGCATCAGCAGTTCCACCTGGTCGGCAGTAGGCAATTGGTTCCGGTCGAAGGAGTGGACTTTCTCCGGTGGAAAATCGGAATGGACGATGGAGTTTGTCGGGCAAACAGCCACGCACTGTCCGCAACTGATGCAGTTTTCGGTATTTACCTCTATGCCTTTGTCTTCACGGAAGGTGAACAGCGCCGAAGGACATATTCTGACGCATTTTTTGCAACGTATGCAGGTGTTTTGATGAATCTGTATTTGAACCATTGTCTATAGAATGAGTTTAGCTACATGATGTACAAAGGTACGATTTTTATTTGTTTTTCTCCTTGCATTTAAGGTCTTTCTCCGAAGAGATTTCTCTGTCCCACAGTGTGGGATATAAAAACCACAGTGTGGGATACATATTTCACAGTGTGGGATACAAATCCCGCAGTGTGGAACAGAGAATTTTCAAGGACGATACAAGTTAAACAGACTGGCGTTTGGATGTTTATAGAACAGGATGAGGTGATTAAGTGAGGGAAACTGCATGGCGGTCCCGAAAATTCTTTGTATCTTTGCGCCCGATTAAAAGAGAACATTTACATGCGATGCCGTGAATAGCGGTCGTGTATTCTAGAACACCACGTAAAAAACAGGAGCGATGAAGAAAGAAAATCTCGTATCAGTGCCTTTTATGGTTTTGGGCATTGTGTTTTGTGTCTGCCTGGTGGCGGCCAATCTGTTAGAAACCAAAGTCGTACAATTAGGTCCGATTTCCGTGACTGCCGGACTCATTGTTTTTCCGATTTCTTATATTATTAATGACTGTATTGCCGAAGTATGGGGTTTTCGCAAGGCACGTCTGATTATCTGGATGGGATTCCTGATGAATTTCATGGTGGTAGCCATGGGACAGCTGGCCGTAGCCCTTCCTGCCGCTCCGTTCTGGGAGGGGGAAGAGAGCTTCAACTTCGTGTTCGGTATGGCACCGCGTATTGCTGTTGCCAGTTTGGCGGCCTTCTTAGTAGGTTCGTTTATCAATGCGTATGTGATGAGCCGCATGAAAGTGGCTTCCCATGGAAAGAACTTTTCGGCCCGTGCCATCTTGTCGACCGTAGCCGGTGAGGGAGCCGATTCACTGATTTTTTTCCCGCTGGCGTTCGGGGGACTGATGCCGGTGAGTGAACTGGCCAAGATGATGGTGGTACAGGTGGTACTCAAAACCCTGTATGAGGTAATTGTGCTGCCGGTAACCGTACGCGTGGTGAAATACATCAAGCGGGTGGATGATACGGATGTCTATGACGAGCACATCTCATACAATGTATTAAAAATCAAGGAAATTTAAAGGATATGATGAATCAGAACGAGGCCCTTGTCGTATTCAGCGGCGGACAGGACTCTACGACCTGTCTTTTCTGGGCAAAAAAGCATTTTAAGAAGGTACATGCACTGAGTTTCCTCTACGGACAGAAGCATGAAAAAGAAGTGGAACTGGCACGCAAGATTGCAGAGAAGGCAGGCGTGGAGTTTGACGTGATGGATGTGTCGTTCATCGGACACCTGGGCAAAAACTCGCTGACGGATACTTCCATCCACATGGACGAAGTGAAACCGAAAGATTCTTTCCCGAATACGTTTGTGCCGGGACGGAACCTGTTTTTCCTGAGCATTGCGGCGGTATATGCCCGTGAACGGGGAATCTTCCACTTGGTGACCGGAGTTTCACAAACGGACTTCAGTGGTTATCCGGATTGTCGCGACTCGTTTATCAAGTCGCTCAACGTGACGCTGAACCTGGCCATGGACGAGCAGTTCGTGATTCATACGCCGCTGATGTGGATTGACAAGGCGCAGACATGGGCTCTGGCCGACGAGCTGGGTGTGCTGGATTTGGTGCGGAACGAGACGCTGACATGCTACAACGGCATTCCGGGTGACGGTTGTGGACATTGTCCGGCTTGCAAGCTGCGTCGTGAGGGATTGGAAAAATATTTGGCTTCAAAACAAAACAAGTAATTTATGGAAAGAAAAGACGAACTGACCTTGTTGGGCAACAAGAAAACCGTATATAAACAGGATTATGCACCGGAAGTGCTGGAAGCATTTGTGAACAAGCATCCGGAGAATGACTATTGGGTACGTTTCAACTGTCCGGAGTTCACCAGCCTCTGTCCGATTACAGGACAGCCGGACTTTGCGGAAATCCGTATCAGCTACCTGCCGGATGTAAAGATGGTGGAAAGCAAGAGTCTGAAACTGTATTTGTTCAGCTTCCGTAACCATGGTGACTTTCACGAGGACTGTGTGAACATCATCATGAAGGATCTGATCAAGCTGATGGATCCGAAATACATTGAAGTGACGGGAATCTTTACGCCACGTGGGGGGATTTCCATCTATCCGTACTGCAACTACGGCCGTCCGGGCACGAAGTATGAGGAACTGGCTGAGTATCGGATGAAGAATCATGACTTGTAAGCCAAAAGTGGCTGAAAGATAAAAGATAACGGGCGGAGAAACTGATTTTGGGGTTTCTCCGCCCGTTGTTATGTGGATGAAATGAGTTTTTAAGAGAGTTCCAATCCCAAAGCCTCCTTGAGTTTCAGCAGGCTGGGATTCTTTTTGCTCATCATTTGGAAACGCTCTACGTGGCTGTAGGCCCGTACGTTTTCATTGGCTTCGCTCACCCGCGTGGTCATCTTGATTTTGCGGTTGTGTAGCTTCTTTTGCAAGTGGGCTTCTATCTGAGGAGCCAGCTGCTGCATGTATTTCTGGACCATGCCATTGTCTACAGCCACTTCAAAGGTATGCTGGTCGGCCAGCAGATGCGGGTGCATGTTTCTCATACGTCCGGCATTGGCTGCTTCTTCCTTGGGTAGCAGACTGGCAAACTCACGCCAGTAGTAGCCTAAATCTTTTTCATTGAAAATATAGTCTTCCCAGTTGTCGGTCGCAGGTGACACAGAAGTTTGCTGTGCGGCAGGTTGTGAAGCCGGTGCAGCAGGTTGAGCCTGCGCTTTCCGGATAGACATCCCCAAACTTCCAGCTTTGAAGACCGGTGCTTTTTTTTCGGTTGCCGTTTTCGGAAGCGGACTGGCCTTGGTGTAGGGCACCTCTGCCTGCTTTAAAGTGGTCGTATAAGGCTGTGCCTGTGGAGCCGGTTGAGCAGGTTGAGGCTGCGGAGCCGGTTGAGTTACCGGAGTGGCTGTGGCAGTTGGAGCCGTGTGGGTCTGCTGTGCCGCGGGCTGACCGGCTTGTGCGGTGTGGAAAACGGGAGATAATTGTTTCTTAGGGCTACGCCCACTGCCCGTGTCTTCTGGTTCGGCTGTCAGCTGTGCCAGCTGAATCAGTGTTAGTTCCACCAGCAGGCGTTTGTTTTTGCTCTGGCGGTAATTCAGGTCGCAGTCGTTGCACAGCTTCATGGCCTTGTACAGAAACTGCGGCGTGCATTTCTGTGCCTGTGCCTGGTATCGTTCGCGGATGGAAGTCCCCGTTTCCAGCAGTTGCAGGGTGGCCGGGTCGCGGCTCACTAACAGGTCGCGGAAATGAGACGTCAGTCCGGTGATGAAATGGTTGCCGTCGAATCCCTTCCGGAGAATGTCGTTGAAAGTCAGCAGACAGTCGGATACTTTATTTTCCAAAAAGAAATCGGTCAGTTTGAAATAATATTCGCAGTCCAGTACATTCAGGTTCTCAATCACACTCTGGTAGGTGATGTGTCCGTTGGTGAAGCTCACCACCTGGTCGAAGATGGAGAGGGCGTCACGCATACCTCCGTCGGCTTTCTGTGCAATCACGTTCAAGGCTTCCGGT
The DNA here is from genome assembly GCF_902472605.1 of uncultured Bacteroides sp. GTDB lineage: Bacteria > Bacteroidota > Bacteroidia > Bacteroidales > Bacteroidaceae > Phocaeicola. The sequence continues at coordinate 72,219 of NZ_CABROP010000002.1, read as the reverse complement.
TCGGCTTCGATGTGCTCTTTACGGGCCACGTTTTCCAAATGTTCCACCGTGTCGCTGACCGTGATGCGGTTGAAGTCATAAATCTGGCACCGGCTGAGAATGGTGGGCAGAATCTTATGCTTCTCTGTGGTGGCCAGGATGAAGATGGCGTGCTGGGGCGGTTCTTCCAGAGTTTTCAGGAAAGCATTGAAAGCCGCCGTAGACAGCATGTGCACCTCATCGATGATGTACACCTTGTATTTACCAATCTGGGGCGGAATACGCACCTGTTCAATCAGCGAACGGATGTCTTCTACCGAGTTGTTGGAAGCAGCATCCAGCTCATGGATATTATAGGAACGCTGCTCGTTGAATGCCTTGCACGATTCACATTCGTTGCAAGCCTCTCCTTCTGCCGTGGGATGCAGGCAGTTGATGGTCTTGGCAAAGATACGGGCGCAGGTGGTTTTTCCTACTCCTCGCGGACCGCAGAACAGGTAGGCGTGCGCCAGTTTATGGTTGGCAATGGCATTTTTCAGGGTCGTGGTCAATGCACGTTGTCCCACCACGGTGTCGAACGTAGACGGGCGGTATTTGCGTGCCGATACGATATAATTTTCCATGAGTTGATTCGTTTTTGATTCCTTGATATTTCTGCAAATGTACATAAAATCTCTTTCTTGTCATGGACTTGCTGCGAAATAATTTCTATCTTTGCAAGGTAATAAAGTAGGAATTTTTATGGGTAAACTGGCTAATATCTGGGCTTTTATCGGAAGGCATAAATACATGGTCACCGTGGGTATTTTTCTGTTGATTATCGGGGTATTGGACGAGAACAGTCTGATACGCCGTGTGGCTCACAAGCGGGAGATTCATCAGCTGAATACGGAGATTGAGCGCTACCGGAAGCAGTATGAGGAAGACAGCAAGATGCTGAAGGAGATTACCTCGAACAAGGAAGCGTTAGAGAAAGTGGCTCGCGAAAAGTACCTGATGAAAAAGGAAAACGAGGATATTTTTATTTTTGAGGAAGACAAGTAAATGAATGCGAAGATGAAAGACAAACTGGCTGTGGCAGGTGCCGTAGTGTTGTTTATCGGACTGGTGCTTCAGTTTTTGAGACTGGAGTGGGCGCCGTATGTGTATCTGGTGGGTGCCTGTCTGTTTGCCTATGTGCAGCTGGTGTCAGAATATAAGGGTAGTAGTGTGGTAATCCGTCGTTTGCGACGCCAACAGCTTCTCGGTGCGATGTTGCTGGTGCTGACAGGCGTAGTGATGTTGCTTTGGAAACGGAACGAATGGATTGTCTGCCTGACCATTTCTGCGGTGCTGGAGCTTTACACGGCTTTCCGGATTCCACAGGAGGAAGAAAAGGAAAATTAATCGCGAAAAGCCTATGAAGGAAAGATATTGGAAATACTCGCTGGTCGTGTTTATCCTTGGCTTGGGATACCTGCTGTTCCGTCAGGCACAGCCTTTCATGAACGGTATTTTAGGTGGATTTACGCTCTACCTGTTGTTGCGTAATTTTACGTTCTGGCTGCAGACGAAAATGAAACGGGCGTTGGCGGTGTGGCTGGTGACCATCGGGGTGACCCTGTTTATCCTGATTCCACTTTCCTTGTTTGCTTGGGCGTTGGTCAGCCAGGTTTCCAAGATGCATTTTGATACGGAGGCCATTATCCGGCCGATAGGGGAAGTGGTAGACTTCATCAAAGACCGGACAGGGTTTGATGTGATGTCGGAGAAGAGCCTTTCTTTCCTGGTGTCGCAGGCTTCTTCCATCGGACAGTCGGTGATGAGTGGGGTTAGTGACTTGCTGGTCAATCTCTGCGTGGCTATCATGCTGATGTTTTTCATGCTGTATGAGGGCAAAAACATGGAACATTATATTTCCACTTTGCTTCCTTTCAAGGCCGAAAACAAGATTGAAGTACTGAAAAAAGTGCAGCTGATGGTGCGCTCCAATGCTATCGGCATTCCGTTGCTGGCCATTATCCAGGGGCTTATCTCTTTGGGAGGATACTTGATTTGCGATGCGCCCAATCCGTTCCTGAGTGCCATGCTGACGGCTTTTGCTTCGGTAATTCCCATTGTGGGTACTGTCCTGGTGTGGGGGCCGATTACGGTGTATTTTTTGATTGTGGGCAATTGGGTGAGTGCCTTGATTATGTTAGGGTATGGGGGACTGATTGTGGCTCAGTGTGATAACCTGATTCGTTTCATCTTGCAGAAGAAGATGGCCGATGTGCATCCTTTGATTACAATTTTCGGGGTGGTGGCCGGTCTTCCTCTCTTTGGTTTCATGGGCATTATTTTCGGACCGTTGATGGTATCCCTCTTCCTCTTGTTTGTGGAGATGTTCCGCAAGGAGTTTTTGTTGACCGATGAAGACAGTTCCGAAGTCAGTCAAGGTTGACCTGGCTGTCCAAGAACCGCAGGACTTCCTCTTTCTGTTCCGGGTGGAACCAGGTAATTTCGGAATCCCTCTTGAACCAGGTCATTTGTTTCCGGGAGTAAATGCGTGAATTCTGTTTGATTTTCTCGATGGCAAACGGAAGTTCCCATTCCCCGTCCAGGTATTTGAAGATTTCCTTATAGCCTACGGTATTCAGTGAATTAAGCTGTTTGTAAGGATATACTCGTTTGGCTTCTTCTAACAAGCCTTCTTTCATCATTTCGTCCACACGCTGGTTGATGCGCTGATACAGCTCTTCCCGGTCGCGGGTCAGTCCGACTTTGACAATCTGGAAAGGACGTTCCTTCTGCGTACGGGTGCGGAAAGAAGTATAGGTTTTTCCCGTCATGTAGCAGATTTCCAATGCATGAATCACTCTTTTGGGGTTTTTCAGGTCCACAATTCGGTAGTATTCCGGGTCAAGCAGCCGCAATTCGGCACAGAGCGCCTCCAGTCCTTCCGTCTCATAGCGGTGAATCATCAGTTCGCGGGTTTCCTTGTCCACAGTCGGAATGTCATCAATACCTTTGCACACGGCATCCACGTACATCATGGAGCCGCCGGTCATGACTACTACGGGGTGCGTTTGGAACAACTCGTCCAACTTTTTCAGTACTTCCGTTTCATACTGGGCCGCGCTGTAATAGTCGGTCAGTTCCAGTGTCCCGACAAAATAGTGAGGCACTCTCGCCAATTGTGCAGGAGTGGGGGCAGCAGTACCGATTTTCAGGTCTTTGTAGAGCTGACGCGAATCGGAGGAGATAATCGAGGTGTGGTAGTGCTCTGCAATGGAAAGGCTTAATTCTGTCTTTCCTACTCCTGTAGGGCCGATAAGTACAATGAGGACGGGCTTTTTCATGAGTGATGGGTCTTAGGGAAAAAAGAAATGTCATTCTGAACCAAGGCCCAGGATGACATTCTTGTAATATTGTGTTGAGTATGGAAAATCAAGACGATTAGTATTTGTCTTCGTCGTAAGGATTTCCGCTTCCTTCGTTGATGTCGAAACCTTCCGGATCGAAATCTTCCATGTCGTATTCCTGGTCTCCGTAGAAATTCTCATCCAAGTCGAGGGCGGCATTGGTATTCATCTGTTCGTCGAAGTCGATGGTCTGTTTCGGAGCTTCTCCAGTTTTGCGGGAGCATACTGCCTTGTCCAAGTCTTTTCCGGTAATGATTTCCGACAATTCAATGAAGAATACGCGTTCTGCCAAGGGGTCAAAGACATACAGCAGTTTCTGCTTTTCGTCTTCCAGCAGTTCGCTGAGACGGGTATCTTTCATCACGTAGGTATCTTCTTCCGAACTGCCTGCACCCATGTCTTCCAGCGTGATTTCAGTTTCTTTTTCCCAGTCATCGTCGCAGATAAAGAAAGAAGTCATTTGATCGTCCTTGTATCCGGTTGACTTCAAGATAGCTTCGTGCAGGTCATAGAAGGAAGCTTCAGAGTCGATTTTGATTTCTCTCAGGAAATCGTCGACTTCGTCAGATATGATTCTAAATTTGTATACCATTTTTTGTTTGTCTTTGGTTGATGTGGTAAATATACAAAATCTTTTTTATCGGATGATGCCTCGTTGTGAGTTTTCTACAAATGAAATGATATATTCTATTTCTTTGCTCATCGGAACTTCCTTGCGGATTTCTTCGAGGGCATCGCTTACCATTTTCCCACTGTTGTAGATAATGCGATACGCGTTATGAATATTCTCAATCAGTTCGTTGGAGAATCCTCTGCGTCGCAGACCGACAATGTTGATACCGCAATAGGCGATAGGGTCTCTTCCGGCAATGATGAAAGGAGGAATGTCCTTGCTGAAACGGCAGCCTCCCTGAATCATGACGTAACCGCCTACCCGGCAGAACTGGTGCATCAGTACCGAAGCGCTGACGATGGCATTGTCATCAATGATGACTTCTCCGGCCATTTTGGTCTGGTTGCCGATGATGCATCCGCTTCCTACAAGGGTATCATGGGCCACGTGTACGCCTTCCATCAGGAGGTTGTTGTTGCCGACGATGGTTTTGCCTTTGGCAGCTGTGCCTCGGTTGATGGTCACATTCTCGCGGATGGTATTGTTGTCACCGATTTCCGCAGTGGTTTCTTCTCCATGAAATTTCAGGTCTTGCGGAATGGCACCGATGACGGCACCCGGGAAAATACGGTTTCCGTTTCCGATACGGGAACCATATAAAATGTTAGCATTGGGCATGATGACGTTATTGTCACCAATCACCACGTTTTTGTCAATAAAGACAAAAGGACCTATTTCTACGTTTTCTCCGATTTTAGCTTCGGGGTCTATATATGCTAAAGGGCTGATCATGTTACTTGTTTTTTACAATTTGTGCCATAAATTCAGCTTCGCAGACAATCTTTTCTCCCACGAAAATATATCCCTTCATGGTTGATATGCCGCGGCGAATGGGCGCCATCAGTTCAACTCTGAAAATCAGGGTATCGCCCGGCACTACTTTTTGGCGGAATTTCACATTATCTATTTTCAGGAAATAAGTAGAATATCTTTCAGGCTCGTCTACTGAATTGAGCACCAGTAAGCCTCCTACCTGTGCCATGGCTTCAATTTGCAGTACTCCCGGCATGACCGGTTCCTGCGGGAAATGTCCCTGGAAGAACGGCTCGTTGGAAGTGACATTTTTGATGCCGACAATGTAATTGGCACCGATGGCGATGACTTTGTCGACGAGTTGGAACGGATAGCGGTGAGGAAGCAGTTCCCGGATGCGGTTTACATCCATCAGCGGTTCTTCGTTGCAGTTATAAATCGGTGCCTGAATTTCATGCAGACGGATTTCTTTCCGCAACTGACGGGCGAACTTGTTGTTGATGGTATGTCCCGGACGGGTCGCGATGATGCGTCCTTTGATGGGTTTACCTACGAGGGCCAAGTCACCGATAATATCCAGCAGCTTATGACGGGCAGGTTCATTCGGCCATACCAATGGAATATGGTTGATGTATCCCAGGTGGCTTGCATCCATGTGAGGCACGCCCATCACATCGGCCAGCTTGTCAAAGTTTTCCTGCGTCATCTGTTTTTCGTAGATGACGATGGCGTTGTCCAAGTCTCCTCCCTTAATCAGTCCGGCATTCAGCAGCGGCTCGATTTCGCGGACGAATACGAACGTGCGTGCACAAGCCACTTCCGTAGGGAAGTCATTCATATTCTCCAACGTGGCATATTGGTTGGTCAGAATTTTGGAGTCGTAAGAAATTAATGTATTGACGCTGAACTTGTCATCCGGCAATACGATGATGGAGGAACCCGTTTCTTCGTCACGGAATTCAATCTTTGACTTGATGATGTAATAGTCTTTCGGAGCAGCTTGTTCTTCGATGCCTACTCGCTTGATACATTCCACATAAGCCTTGGCGCTACCGTCCAGGATTGGGAATTCCGGCCCGTTGACCTGAATCAGACAGTTGTCGATACCTGCTGCATACAAGGCTGCCAGTGCATGTTCTACGGTACTAACTTTTACCCCGTTTTTTGCTAAAACTGTGCCTCGGGTAGTATCCACTACGTTTTCGGCTACCGCATCCAGAATCGGCTGGTCGTCCAAATCGATTCGCTGTATTTTATACCCGTGGTGCTCTGGGGCAGGATTGAACGTAACGGTAAGTTTCACTCCAGTGTGAAGTCCTTTTCCGTTGAGCGAAAAGCTGCCTTTTAAGGTTTGTTGTTTCAACATGGGTTTATTTATTTAGTTGTTTTTTTAATTCTTCAATTTCTTTCTGCAAACGTCCGAGTTCTACGTACATATCCGGAAGTTTCTTGTAGATAGCGGCAGAGCGTGCAAACTGTTTCGGGTCGATGGCCGGGTATCCCATCAGCGTGGAGTGTGATTTGGTATTTCCCGGAATGCCGGACTGTGCGCCGACTGTGACGTGGTCGCCCACTTTGATGTGTCCTGCCACACCTACCTGTCCGCCGAACATACACCATTCACCGATTTTGGCCGATCCGGCTACTCCTACCTGCGAAGCCATGACGGTATTCTTGCCTATTTCTACATTGTGTGCCACTTGGATGAGGTTGTCCAGCTTGACACCCTGGTGAACGAGCGTAGCTCCCATTGTAGCGCGGTCTACACACGTGTTGGCACCTATTTCTACGTTATCTTCAATGATGACAATGCCAATCTGAGGAATCTTCTCATATCCTTCCGGTGCCGGAGCAAAGCCGAATCCGTCGGCACCGATGACCGCTCCCGCATGCAGGATACAGTTGTTGCCGATGTGGCAGTCGTGGTAAACGGTAACATGTGGATAAAGAATGGTGTTTGCTCCAATCTTGGCATGACTTCCCACCGTTACTTGCGGATGTATGTATGCGTTGTCACCGATTTCAGCTCCTTCTTCAATGCAGGCAAAAGGACCGATGTAGACATCTTTTCCGATTTTCACATTTTCAGCAATGGAAGCTAATGAGCTGATTCCTTTCTTTTTGGGCATACTCATTTCATAAAGCGTCATCAGCTTGGCCAGACTTTCGTAGGCATCGTCTACCTTTATTAAGGTAGCCTTGATTTCATGCTCCGGATGAAAGTCCTTGTTTACCAATACAATGGTTGATTTTGTTTCGTAGATGTAATGAGTGTATTTAGGATTGGATAGAAAGGATAATGCTCCCGGTACGCCCTCTTCAATTTTGGCGAAGGTATGTACTTTGGCATTTTCATCTCCAACGATGGTTCCTTGGATATATTCCGCAATTTGTTTAGCTGAGAACTCCATATTTGATTTCTTTTGTTCCTTTGTTTTCCTGGTTGTTTTTCAAATCTTTGCTGCTTGAAAAAGCATACTTACTACTTAATTATGCAAATTACGTGTTTTTTTTTTATATATCCGTGAAAAATGCCAATTATTTGCCGGATATGTCTGCTGATTTTAAGACTAAACCTCCCTGACAGGCCTATTTTTAGATTTTTTATGGTGGAAGGATACAAAAGAAGCATAAAGACTGCATGCACAAGCAGGAGTCTTTATGCTTCTTGAAAATGGGGTAAAAACAGAATTTTAGAGGATATTTGCCAGCTGTTTTTCCATCTGCTGCTGTACTTTGTGAGCTTCTTCGCCAGCTACTTTGGCAAAGTTTTCAGTCTTGTCGGCATAGATGATGGCACGGCTGGAGTTGACAATCAGTCCGCATTCCTTGGTCATGCCATATTTGCAGACTTCTTCCAGTGAACCACCCTGTGCACCGATACCCGGTACCAGCAGGAAGTGATGGGGGATGATTTTACGGATGTCTTCAAACATGCGTCCTTGAGTGGCACCTACCACGTACATCATGTTCTGGTCGTTGGCCCATTCCTGTGATTTGCGCAATACTTTCTCGAACAGACGTTCGCCTTCTTTGTCTTCTGTCAGCTGGAAGTCGTGTGAACCTTTGTTGGAAGTCAGTGCCAGCAGGATGACCCATTTGCCTTCGTAGGTGAGGAACGGAGTCACACTGTCTTCGCCCATGTAGGGAGCTACTGTTACAGAGTCGATGTTCAGTTCTTCAAAGAAGGTACGGGCATACATGGCCGAGGTATTACCGATATCCCCACGTTTGGCATCGGCGATGATGAACTGGTCAGGATAGTTTTTCTTGATGTATTCCACTGTCTTTTCGAAAGCGATCCATCCTTTTACACCCATGCTTTCATAGAAAGCCAAGTTGGGTTTATAGGCGATACAGTAAGGGGCAGTGGCATCGATGATAGCTTTATTGAAAGTGAAAATCGGATCTTCTTCCTTCAGAAGGTGTTCCGGAATTTTCTTGATGTCGGTATCCAGTCCTACACACAAAAAAGATTTTTTCTTTTTGATGTTTTCAAATAATTCCTGTTTGTTCATAATTCTTTTATTAATAATGTGACTTTATTGTTCACGGTAAGGGGTAAAATGATACACCTTTATTTATAATTCGCTTTCTTTCAACCGTTCCGCATTTTCGGCCACAATCAGGTGGTCGATGCAGTCCTGGATGTCGCCGTCCATGAATGCCGCTAAATTGTAGATGGTGTAGTTGATGCGATGGTCGGTGATACGTCCCTGCGGGTAGTTGTACGTACGGATTTTGGCCGAACGGTCACCGGTACTCACCATGGTCTTTCGTTTGGAAGCGATGTCATCAATGTACTTCTGGTGTTCCTTGTCGTAGATGAAGGTACGCAGACGGCTCAGGGCGCGTTCCTTGTTCTTCGGTTGGTCACGGGTTTCCGTACATTCGATGAGGATTTCTTCCACAATACCCGTGTTGGGGTTCTTCCAGTTGTAACGCAGGCGGACACCCGATTCTACCTTGTTCACGTTCTGTCCTCCGGCACCTCCGCTTCGGAAAGTATCCCATTTGATTTCGCCTTCGTTGATTTCCACGTCAAATGGTTCCGCTTCGGGCAGTACGGCTACGGAGGCAGCGGAAGTGTGTACACGTCCCTGGGTTTCGGTGGCCGGTACACGCTGCACGCGGTGTACGCCCGATTCGTATTTCAAGGTTCCGTATACTTTCTCTCCGGTGATGGAGCAGATGATTTCCTTGAAACCTCCGGCAGCTCCTTCGTTGGCACTGGATACTTCCAGTTTCCAGCCTTTGCGTTCACAGTATTTGGAATACATGCGGAACAAGTCACCGGCAAAGATGGCGGCTTCATCGCCTCCCGTACCTCCACGGATTTCCAGGATGGCGTTGCGGTCATCCTGCGGGTCGGCCGGGATAAGTAACAGTTTGATTTCTTCTTCCAGCTGAGGGATACGGGCTTCGCAGGCTGCCGCTTCTTCGCGGGCCATTTCCTTCATTTCCGGGTCGCTTTCGCCCATCATCATTTTGGCTTCCTCCAGCCCGTTAAGGCATTGCAGGTATTCCTTGCGGGCAGCCATCAGGTCGCCCAGTTCCTTGTATTCTTTGGTCAGTTTGACGTATCGTTTCTGGTCGGCTATCACGTTCGGGTCTGTAATCAAGGTCGATACTTCCTCGAAACGTGATACCAAACCGTCTAATTTTTCCAGTAATGTATTGTTTTCTGCCATTCTAATGGAATGCTTATACAGTTGAGTGATGAGATTGGTCTTGGCTTACCATAACCTGCCATAGGCCATCCAGGTAAAGAAAACCAACAATATGAAACCGAGCAAGATGAGCGGCAAGACTCTTCGGGCTTTCCATTTAAACTCTTTAGTCCCAAAGTATTTCCCAAATACAAAGGAAATGACAAAACCTGAGAGTCCAAAACTTATCATTTTGAGAAAAGGAGCGTCCATTTCAATGCCAAGATAGAAAAAGACAGCCCATACAACGAGTAATCTGATGCCGATAAGACATCCTTATTTTTCTTGCGGTTTCATACAATCGTAAGAGGTAGCTGGTTAGTATTTGAATTCTCCGAATTCAGAACGGATAATCAGTTCCTTGTGGTCACTTTCTTCGATGCGTCCGATAATTTGTGCATCGATGTTGAACGACTTGCTGATTTCAATTACCTGCTCTGCATGTTCCGGTGACAGGTAGACTTCCAGACGGTGTCCCATGTTGAACACTTTGTACATTTCGTCCCATTCGGTACCGCTCTGTTCCTTGATGGTGCGGAACAAAGGAGGCACAGGGAAGAGGTTGTCTTTGATGACCCGGCAGTTGTCGCCTACGAAGTGCAGCACTTTTGTCTGGGCGCCGCCTGAGCAGTGGACCATACCGTGGATTTGCGGACGCAGGGCATCCAGCAGTTTCTTGACTACCGGAGCATAGGTACGGGTCGGAGACAGCACCAGTTTGCCGGCATCCAGCGGAGAACCTTCTACCGCATCTGTCAGCTTCAGTTTGCCGCTGTAAACCAGTTCTTCAGGTACAGCATGGTCATAGCTTTCCGGATATTTCTCTGCTAAGTATTTGCTGAATACATCGTGACGGGCGCTGGTCAGACCGTTGCTGCCCATACCGCCGTTGTATTCTTTCTCATACGTAGCCTGGCCGTAAGAAGCCAGACCCACAATCACATCCCCCGGGCGGATATTGGCATTGTTGATGACATCTGCACGTTTCATACGGCAAGTTACCGTACTGTCCACGATGATGGTGCGGACCAAGTCGCCTACATCGGCAGTTTCTCCACCGGTGGCATACACACCCACGCCCATTTCTCGGAGTTCGGCCAGCAGTTCGTCTGTGCCGTTGATGATGGCTGAAATCACTTCACCCGGTACAAGCAGCTTGTTGCGTCCGATGGTAGAAGATACCAGGATGTTGTCTACCGCACCTACGCACAACAAGTCATCGATGTTCATAATCAGAGCATCCTGTGCGATGCCCTTCCATACAGACAAGTCGCCGGTTTCTTTCCAGTACAAATACGCCAAAGAAGATTTGGTACCGGCTCCGTCGGCATGCATGATGTTGCAGTATTCCGGGTCACCTCCCAAAATATCAGGAATAATTTTACAGAATGCATTCGGGAAAATACCTTTGTCAATGTTCTTGATGGCGTTGTGTACATCTTCTTTTGATGCAGATACGCCGCGCTGCATGTATCGTTGATTGCTCATGAGTATAGTAAGTTTGTTTGTTTCAATTGAATGTGCAAATTTAGTGAATATTCCTTTTATTACCATGCGTTTCGGAATAAAATGCATCAGTATACGGTGACACCTGCCGGGGTGATGCTTCCATCGGGTGCCAGTAAGCTCAGCCGGAAGAATCCTTTGCCGATTTTCTGAGGAATGTCTTTCTCGGGCTGGGTAGTCCGGAGAATCTCAATTCCTGTCGCTTCACTGACAATCAGGGTATAGCCTTTCGGAAGTACGGGGAGTCGTCCGTATAAGATGGAAGGCTCGTCTTTGGCAGGGGCATTCAACGCCAAAGGGGCACTTTCAAATCCAAAGCGGTTGATAGCCGTCACGGCCCAGTAGATACCTCCTTTTTGTGACGGGCTAGGAGTGAACGTGTACTGGCAACTGTCGGTCCGTGAGAGAATCAGATTTTGGGCTTTCTCGGTATCGACGGGATATGTGTCGGAAGCATACACGCGATAGTAGATTCCTCCCGGCTGGCTTTCAGAGGCTTTCCAGGTCATTTGGATATTCTCTCCTTGCAGTTTCACGCTGGGGGCGGTGGGCGAAGCGGGAGCAGTCTGTGAAGCCCATCGCATAGGCGGAACCACGGCCGGGTAAGCATAGAAATTGCCTTTCAGTTCGTCCAGTATTCCTTTGGTATTGCCGAGCATGAACTTGTTGCGGAAATAAGCCTGTCCGTCCAGCCCGATGCGTCGGGTGAAATAAATCTGACGGATAATCTCATCGATTTGCCAATTCTGTTCTTTCGGATGAAGGAAATAAATGCCCAGTCCCGGTACAATCCATCGGTCGTGCTTGTTTTCCTTCCAGTCGAGGGCAAAGGGATAAAAATGGTTTCCCTGGAAATACATCATCGGGAAAAGGGCATCCTGAATGCCCTCGTTCAACCATTTCTGGGCATCCTGATAGACCGTTTCATAGGCGTTCCATCCGAAGGAGGAATAGCGTCGGGTGTCATTGAACTTTCCGATGGGGGAACTGCTTACTTTGACCCAGGGTTTCAGTCGCTTGACTTCCGTATAAATTCGCCGGACAATGTGCGTGATGTTGTCTCTTCTCCATTGTTTCAGGTCTTGTTTCTTCCCGTATTTGCGGTACGTGTCTTTGTCGGGAAACTTTTCCCCTTGCTCCGGGTAGCGGATATAGTCCAGATGAATACCGTCCACATCATAGCGTGAAACGATTTCCTTGGCTATCTGACTAAGGTATTCGGCCGTACCTGGATTGCCGGGGTCGAGGTACCAGCTTCCGTTGAACTGTTTGCAAAGCTTGGGCTGCTTTTTGATGACGCAGTTCTTCCCTAACAGGCCAACCTGCCGTTTGTTGCCGATAGGAATACATACTAGCCAGGCATGGAACTCAAGGCCCCGCTTGTGACATTCTTCGATGGCAAATTGCAAGGGGTCGTATCCGGGATTTTTTCCTGTATGGCCGGTTAGGCTTTCCGCAAAGGTTTCATACGCAGACGGATAAATCACATCCCCCCGAAGCCGGGTCTGGAAAAGTACGGTGTTGAAATGGGCCGCCTGCAACGCGTCCAGCTGTTGGATGAGTTCTTGTTTTTGGGCTTCGATACCTTTGGGGGAATTGGCTTTTCGGGTGGGCCAGTCCATTCCTCCCAGCGTGGTCAGCCACGTGGCACGGATTTCTTCTTTGGGCTGTGCCTGTGCGAAAAGAAAGCTGCTTATCAATAGCAAAGTGATGAGAATTCGCATGTCTGATTAAAATTTCCGCAAATATAATCAAAGCTGTTCGCAGAGGCAAATTGAAAATACAGTTTTCTAATTAGGCTGTTTCGAGGCTTTTTTATGTTCTTTAAATAGGACACTTTTATTTCTTTATAGAAGGATATTATTTCTTCGGGTGATAAAATTTATCGTTATATCTTGCATTTTATTTCTTTTTATTACTTTTGCCACGAAATAAGAGATAAACCGAAATCTATGGTAACATTTACTATCGCATTAGTTTTACTGGTGGTAGGATATTGGGGATATGGAAAATACATAAATACGTTGTTTGCACCTGATTCTGCCCGAAAAACTCCGGCACTGACTATGACAGACGGGGTTGATTTCATTCCACTTCCTACGTGGAAAATTTTTATGATTCAGTTTTTGAATATTGCCGGTTTAGGTCCCATTTTCGGGGCCATCATGGGTGCACAGTTCGGCACGGCTTCTTATCTGTGGATTGTGTTCGGTACCATCTTTGCCGGTGCGGTACATGATTTTCTGTCCGGCGCATTGTCGTTGCGGAACAACGGAGAAAGTTTGCCGGAGATTATCGGCCGTTATTTGGGGGTACGGACCAAAAACGTCGCTTGCGTATTCACCGTCTTGCTGATGATTCTGGTAGGAGCCGTGTTTGTGTCCGGTCCGGCTGAACTCTTAGCGGGGATGACGCCGGCTTCCTTGGATGTGTATTTCTGGGTGGTGGTCATTTTTCTGTATTACATCCTGGCCACCATGCTTCCCATCGACAAGATTATCGGACGCATCTATCCGTTGTTTGCGTTTGCCTTGTTGTTTATGGCGGTAGGTATTTTAGTGATGTTGTATGTGAAAAGTCCGGAGCTTCCGGAAATGTGGGAAGGCTTCGGCACGAAATACGAGAAAAATCCGATATTCCCGATGATGTTCATTTCCATTGCCTGTGGGGCAATCAGTGGTTTCCATGCCACACAGTCGCCTTTGATGGCTCGCTGCATTACCAATGAGAAACATTGTCGTCCGGTGTTCTACGGGGCGATGGTGACCGAAGGCATTGTGGCTCTGATTTGGGCCGCCGCTGCCACGTATTTCTTTCAGGAAAACGGTATTGTGGATAAGGTGACGGGAGTGGCCTATTCGGGAGCCAAGGTGGCCACCGACATTTCCAAGGATTGGTTGGGCGCCTTTGGAGGTATCCTGGCCATTTTAGGTATTGTGGCAGCTCCGATTACGAGTGGCGATACGGCCCTTCGTTCGGCCCGTCTGATTGTCGCCGACTTCTTCCATGTGGAACAGCGCTCCATCGGGAAACGGCTGGTCATCAGTATTCCCATTTTTGTGGTGACGGTGGCCTTGCTGATTTACAGTTTTGGCGATGCAGAAGGTTTCAAAGTTATCTGGCGCTATTTTGCCTGGTGCAACCAGACGCTGTCTGTCTTCACGTTGTGGGCCATTACGGCTTATCTGGTGGGAACCCGGAAAAATTATTGGGTGACCCTGATACCGGCCTTGTTCATGACGAGTGTCTGCTCTACCTATTTGTTTATCGCTCCCGAAGGCTTTTCATTGGGAGGAGAAATTTCCTACACCATTGGTGGAGTCTGTACGCTGATTGCGGCAGTCTGGTTTATCTGCTGGTTCCGCCGGGTGCGTTCCTTGTAAGGATTTTTGTTTGGCTGTTCTGCAGATTATGGCTACTTTTGCAGCCGGTTAAGGATAAAAGTGATTTCAAATGAAAAAGAGTTTCTTTTTAATGTGTGCCATGATGACGGTCTCGGCAGGGATGATGGCACAGAAGAAAGATTTTGGCTATAAGTTTTATGGCCAGGTACGTACAGATTTGTTTTATAACAGCCGTTCCAATTCGGAGACTGTGGACGGACTTTTTTATATGTATCCAAAGGATGTGGCCCCCGATGCGGATGGAAAGGATATGAATGCAAAGCCCGACGGTAATTTCTATACCTTATATACTCGGTTGGGAGTGGATGTGACCGGACTCATGTTCGGTAAGGCCAAGACCTCGGCAAAGGTGGAAATCGACTTCCGTGGTTCAGGAACGACCTACTCGCTGATTCGTATCCGTCATGCGTATTTCAACCTCGATTGGGGAAAATCTGCGTTGCTGGTGGGGCAGACCTGGCATCCTTTGTACGGAGATGTGTCGCCTGATATCTTGAACCTGAATATGGGGGCTCCTTATCAGCCTTTCAGCCGTGCACCGCAGGTACGTTACCGTTTGACGGAAAAACATTTCGTGTTGACGGCTGCTGCCGTATGGCAGTCGCAGTATTTGTCTGTCGGTCCGTCTTCCAATGAAGCGGGAGCAACGGCTACACAGAAAAACCAGAGCTTCATCAAGAACGGATGTACCCCGGAATTTTATTTGGGCATGGACTACAAACGTCCGGGCTTGCTGGCCGGTGCAGGCGTACACGTTTCTTCCATTACGCCGCGTACACAGTCGGTATATAATGGAAAAACCTACAAGGTGAGTGAACGTATTACGGGAGTTTCGGCCGAGGCTCATGTGAAATATACTCACCAGCGTTTTTTGCTGGCGGCCAAAGGTGTATTAGGCTCTAACCTGACACAGACCAGTACGATTGGAGGATATGGTATAGTGTCTGCCGATTCTCGTACGGGAGAACAGGAATATACTCCTTTACGCGTATCTCATACTTGGGTGAACATGATGTACGGAAGTACGTTCCGTGGCGGTATCTTTGCCGGATACTTGAAGAACTTGGGAGCTTCGAAAGAGGTGACCGGCGTGCTGGGTACGGGAACCGATATTGATCAGTTGAATACCTTAGGTGCGGAATTCACTTACAATCGTCCGAACTGGAAGATTGGTGCAGAATATACCTGGACCGGTGCCTGGTATGGAGATTATACCGCAAAGGCCCGTGTGACCGATACACATCTGGTGAAGAACAACCGTATTGTATTCACTGCTTTGTTCCAGTTCTGAGACAAGATGCGTCTGCTGTCCGCAGCATATGGCGGGCGGAACTTAAAAAGTGTAAGCTGAAGATAAACCCTTGTATTTCTATAAATTTCATGTTAAAAATCAAGTAAAGGTTATAAATATTGAGATTATATAAAGAAAATGTATTACCTTTGCATGAATACAAAAACATAGAAGATGGGACATCATCAATTAGACACCTTAGACGAACAGATCCTGCGCATGATTGCAGGCAACGCACGTATTCCCTTCTTGGAAGTGGCACGCGCGTGTAATGTATCGGGAGCCGCTATTCATCAGCGAATTCAAAAGTTGACGAACTTAGGAATTCTGAAGGGTTCAGAATTCATCATTGATCCGGAAAAGATAGGCTATGAAACTTGTGCCTATATCGGTTTGTATTTGAAAGATCCGGAACAGTTTGATTCCGTCACGGAGGCATTGAAGCACATTCCGGAAGTGGTGGAATGTCATTTTACGACCGGACAGTATGACTTGTTTATCAAAATTTATGCGAAAAACAATCATCACCTGCTGGAGATTATTCATGACAAACTTCAACCGCTGGGCTTGTCACGTTCGGAAACCATCATTTCTTTCCGTGAAGCCATCAAACGCCAGATGCCAATTATGGACCTGGCGAATGACGACGATTGATGCGTGACACTTATTTTTGTGTACGTTCGTAGTCAACGAAACTATAAGAGTAGAGATGCTTTTCGTCCATCGGATGGCATTCTCTACTTTTTTCTTGCCATACATTGTGGTCGATTTCTGGGAAGAAGGTGTCGGCGGGCACCTGGTCGTCTTCCACTTCGGTCAGATAGAGACGATCGGCCAGCGGGAGGGCCTCCGTGTAGAGCATGGCTCCTCCGATGACAAATACTTCTTCTTCCTCCTTGCACGATTTCAGGGCTTCTTCCAGCGTGTGGAAGCATTCAGCTCCTTCAAAGTGTAAATCTTGTCTGCTCAGCACCACATTTCTCCGGTTGGGAAGTGCGCCTTTGGGTAAGGATTCAAAGGTGTGACGTCCCATGAGAATGGTATGTCCGGTGGTGAGTGCCTTGAAGCGCTTCAGGTCGTTAGGCAGCCAGTAAAGCAGTTTGTTCTGATAGCCGATGCCTCGTTTCTGATTGATGGCGGCAATGATGGATAAGGTCATATTTCTGTTCTTTAGAGTGGGTTATACGGATACTTTTCCCGCAATGTGCGGCCACGGGTCGTAGTTTTCCAGCTGGAAGTCTTCGTATTGGAAGCTGAAGATGTCCTTCACGTCCGGATTGATTTTCATGGTAGGCAAGGGGCGTGGAGTGCGGGTGAGCTGTAAATCAACTTGTTCCAGGTGGTTCAGGTAGATGTGGGCATCGCCGAGCGTGTGGATGAAATCACCTGCTTTCAGTCCGGTGACCTGTGCCATCATCTGTAGCAGTAAGGCATACGAGGCGATGTTGAACGGTACGCCTAAGAAGGTGTCTGCACTGCGCTGGTACATTTGCAGGCTCAACCGTCCGTTGGCTACATAGAACTGAAAAAACGCATGGCAAGGAGGAAGGTTCATATTATTTAAGTCGCCTACGTTCCAGGCACTGACGATGATGCGTCGGGAATCCGGATTATGCTTGATGGTTTCCACCGCTTCCGAAATCTGGTCGATGAATTTGCCGTCGTATCCGGGCCAGGAGCGCCACTGATAGCCGTAGATGTGGCCTAAATCGCCGTTCTCATCGGCCCATTCGTTCCAGATTC
Organism: uncultured Bacteroides sp.; assembly: GCF_902472605.1. GTDB lineage: Bacteria > Bacteroidota > Bacteroidia > Bacteroidales > Bacteroidaceae > Phocaeicola. The sequence continues at coordinate 54,778 of NZ_CABROP010000002.1, read as the reverse complement.
TGACCCCGTGTTCCTGCAGGTATTTCACGTTGGTATCTCCTTTGAGGAACCACAGCAGTTCGTAGATGATGGATTTCAGGTGGAGTTTTTTGGTGGTGACAAGCGGGAAGCCGTCTTCCAGGTTGAAGCGCATCTGGTGCCCGAACACGCTGATTGTGCCTGTGCCGGTACGGTCGTCTTTGCGTACGCCTTCTGTACGGATGCGGTGCAACAAGTCAAGATATTGTTTCATGATTGGATTTTTTGTTTTTTGCAAAGGTAGCTAAATTTTTTTATTTTTGCCGGCATAACAAATTTTGCGAAAGTCATGAATTTACCTGCTGATTTTGTCATCCGTATCCGCCGGTTGTTGGGAGAGGCTGACTTTGCTGCTTTGACGGAAGCCTTGGAAAAGGAAACGCCGGTCAGTATCCGTATCAATCAGGATAAGTGTTCCTCCGTTCCTGCCGACAGTACGCCTGTACCCTGGTGTCCGGAAGGATATTATTTGTCCGGACGGCCGTCGTTCACGTTCGACCCGTTGTTTCATGCCGGATGTTATTATGTGCAGGAGGCTTCGTCCATGTTTCTGGCACAGGCACTCCGCCAGTATGTGCACGAACCGGTGGTGATGCTCGACTTGTGTGCGGCTCCCGGGGGCAAATCTACGCTGGCCCGGTCCGTGTTGCCGGAAGGCAGTCTGTTAGTGGCCAATGAGGTGATGCGCAATAGGTCTCAGGTACTGGCCGAAAACCTGATCAAGTGGGGGCATCCGGAGGTGATCGTGACGAACAATGATCCGGCTGACTTTATGGAACTTGGGCCGCTCTTCGACGTGATGCTGACCGATGTGCCCTGTTCGGGAGAAGGAATGTTCCGAAAGGATGAAGTGGCGGTGCAGGAATGGAGCATTGACAATGTGGATACCTGCTGGCAGCGTCAGCGGCGTATCTTGCGGGATATATGGCCCTGTCTGAAAACGGGAGGTTTACTGATATACAGTACGTGTACTTACAACCGGGAGGAAAATGAGGACAATGTGGCGTGGATTGCCCGCGAACTGGGAGCCGAGGTCTTGCCGTTGGAAGTACAGCCGGAGTGGCACATTACTGGGAACCTGACAGAGGAGGAGTTTCCGGTGTATCGTTTCCTGCCGCATAAGACGACGGGAGAAGGGTTGTTCCTCGCCGTACTGCGGAAAACGTCGGAAGAAGACCGGGAATGTGCCCGGGTAAAACCGTCGGGTAAATCGGCCAAGAAAGGTAAAGGAGGAAAAACGCAGGTGCTTCAGGTGCCGCGGGAGATGCAGAACTGGATATGTGAGGCGGAAAAATATGCACTGAAGGTGGAAAATACGGAAGCGGTAGCTTTTCCAGCCGCCTATGGAGAGGTGTATGAACTGTTGAAGAGCCGGCTCAAGGTGTTGCATGCCGGAATCACGCTCGGAGAATGGAAAGGAAAGGATTGGCAGCCTTCGCATACGCTGGCCATGAGTACGGCGTTTCAGCGGGATACGTTCCCGCAGGCGGAGTTGACTTATGAGCAGGCCATCGCGTATTTGAGGAAAGAGGCGGTCGTGCTTCCGCCGGAGGTGCCAAAAGGCTATGTCACGTTGACTTACCGGGGCAGTGTGTTGGGATTTGCCAAGAACATCGGCAACCGGGCCAATAATCTGTATCCGCAGGAGTGGAGAATCCGAAGCGGTTATCTGCCGGAAATGATTCCCGATTTATTCGGTTAAAAAAACGCCTTTGCGTTTGGACTGAAACGCAAGGACGTTTGACATAAAACGCAAGTACATTTTACTTCAAACGCAAGGGCGTTTAAGTTGAAACGTACTTGCGTTTTTTCTGTGTGGCCCCTGCGTTTGAAACGTAAAATGTAATCGGTTGAAAATCAGTGATTATTTCGCTTTGTCCAATGTAAGCGGAATGCCTTGGTAGAAATCCAGAATCTTGGTGCGGAACAGGTAGTCGTATTTCGCTTGTACGCAGTCGGACACGGCTTTCATCCAGTTGGTGCGCGCTTCGTTGTATTCCGTGGCATTGGCCTTTCCGTTGGCATATTTTTCCTTCATCAGCTTGAAGGAAGCTTCTGCGGCTTCGTCGGCTGTCTGGCTGCTCTGGTACTTGCTTTCGGCATTGACCGCATTGTAGTAGGCCTGCTGGATTTCCTTGTAGAGCGCTTTCTTGCTTTCTTCCAGTTGCCAGTTCAGGGTGGTTTGTTCCAGGCGTGCCGTGCGGACGCGGTTGCGGGTACTCAGTCGGTTGAAGATAGGGATGCTCAGCGAAAGTCCCACGTATTGGCTGAAGTTGTCTTTCAGCTGGGAATGGAAACTGGCATTCTCCCGGCCCGACATTTTATAGTAGCTGGTGCCCAGGCCGGCCCCGAAACTGAGTTGGGGATAATAGGCACTTTGGGCAATGCGGATGCTGCGGGCCGCGCCTTGCAGGCGGTACTGTGCGGCCTTGATGGAAGGCTTGATGAGCAGGGCCTGGTTGTAGATGTCGGTCGGCGAGGTCAGGGTACCGAACAGTTGTTCGGGCTGGATATCGGGACTGACAATCCGGAAGTCCTCGGGCGAAGGCAGTTCCAGCAGCTGGCTGAGGTCGAGTAGAGACAGACGGTAATCGTTCTCGGTCTGTACCAGTGAAAGCTGGTCTTGTGCCACGCGTGACTTGGCCTCGTACAATTCCGCTTCCGAAGCTTTCCCGTTCTGGAAGTAGGCTTCTTTCTGGGTGAGCATTTCCTGACTCAACTCCACCTGCTGGCGGGCAATCTTGACCAACTCTTCGTTGAAGAGTACTTGCAGGTAGGCCGAGGTCACTTGGATACTGATATCCTCTTTGGCCTTGTTCAAGTCTTCCGTGGCCGCTTGCAGGTTCAGTTTGGAAAGGGCGATGTTGTTCGGAATCTGCATGCCGGTAAACAAAGGCACGCTGGTACTCAGGTTGAAGCCTGTGTTCTGGGTATTGATACTCTGGTAGGTATTGTTGGCCTGGAGGCTTCGTCCGAAGTTGAAGGAGTGAGACGCACTTCCGTTCAGGTCGGGCAGGCGGCTCCATTTGGCAGTGTTCAGTTCCACTTCGCTTTTGTCGCGGGCAGCTTCCTGCTGCTTGACGGTCAGGTTGTGGGCAACGGCATATTCAATGCAACGGGTGAGATCCCATGCTTCCTGTGCCTGAAGGGCATGGGTGGCCAGAAGACTGAAAGTCAGTACGGCCAGTGATTTCAGGTTTCTTTTCATGGCTTACATTTCTTTTTTGAGTCCTCTGACTGATTCGTTGGATTTCAGTCCGCTTTTGATTTCAATGTTTACCCCGTCGCTGATGCCGGTCTGTACCTGGCGGCGGATGAATTTCTGGGTAGGTACGCTGTCGGTCAGTACATAGACGAAGGTAGAGTCGCCGCTAAATTCAACAGCACTTTCCGGTACGGTCAGGGCATGGTCTGCCCGCTGGAGTTCGATTTCTGCGTTGGCACTGTATCCGGAGCGGATGGTCACGCTGTCGGGCACCGTGATGGCTGCCTTGATTTCAAACTGGTTGGCCCCGTTGTTTTCCACGCTTTTCGGAGAGATGTATTCCAGTACGGCATCGAATTCCATGTTCTGCAAGGCGCCCAAAGTGATTTTCACAGGGATACCTTCGCGGATACGTCCCACTTCGGTTTCGTCCACATTGCCGCGGAAGATGAGGTCGCTCATGTCGGCTACGGTGGCAATGGTGGTTCCGTCGTTGAACGTGTTACTCATGATGACCGAGTTTCCCACCTTGATGGGCACGTCCAAAATCAGTCCGTCGATGGTAGAACGAATCAGGGTACTGCTGAAAGAAGCACTGCTCTTGGTGATACCTTCCTTGACAATCTGCAGGTTGTCTTTGGCGGCCTGTAATTCTTCGCGGGCCTGTTTGGCAGCCAGCAAGGTCTTTTCGTATTCCTCGCTGCTTACCAGCTTGCTTTTATAGAGTTTCTCCATACGTTCCAGGTCGGTCTCTGCCTGTCGGCCGTTGATTTCGGCCAGACGGACACGGCTTTCGGCCGAATTGAGGGAACCCAGTTCGGGAATAACCTTGACCTTGGCAATGATTTCACCTTTCTTCACCGTTTGGCCGGCCTCCTTGTATACTTCGGAGATGATGCCGGAGATTTGCGGCTTGATTTGTACTTCGTCGCGCGGTTCAATTTTTCCGGTGGCTACGGTGGTTTGCACCAAATCCGTGGTCTGTGAATGGAGAATTTCGTAAGCCGTTTCTTTCGGCTGTGATTTTTGATACAGGAACACGAAGGTGCCGATGAAAATCAGTGCAATCAGCACCAGTGAGATGATTTTGATGTACTTTTTCATAATGAACTTTGTTTTTTTTTGTTTGTTTTGTGGCTTTATTTATTCGTCGCGTATGGCCTCAATCGGTTTGATGCTCATGGCCCGATAGGCAGGTGCCAATCCGGCCAGCAGCCCTAATACGAGCAGAAGTACGCAAGCTCCGATGGCTTGCCAGAAACTGATCTGGAAATTCGTGGGCTCAGTGGGAGTAGAGGTGCCCATTTCTGTCAGGTTCAGGAGGAAGACGGCAAAGGTGATGCCGGCCATGCCTGCCAGGATGGTCAGGACCATGCTTTCCGATAAAATCTGTGACAGAATATCGTTGGGACGGGCTCCGATGGCACGCCGGATACCGATTTCAGTGGTTCGCTCCTTGACGGTGACCATCATGATGTTGCTCACGCCGATGGCTCCGGCCAGCAATGTGCCGAGGCCAACCATCCAGCCTAAAATCTTAATGCCCGAGAACAGGTTGTCTACCATGCTGAACATGGCTTCCGCATTGACCAGAATCACGGCCTGTCCGTCGTCGGGATGAATCAGGTGAGCCTGCTTGACCACCTGTTCCACTTTCTTTTCTACTTCTCCAATGGAATAGCCTTTGCGGGCCGTGTAGCAGAGCAACTGTACTTTCTGTCCGAAGTTGTAGTTCTGCTGCATGGTAGTAAATGGAATAACTACTGAGGTTTCCGATTGGCCTTGTATGGAGATGTTTCCTACGGCCATGCTGACCCCGATAATCCGGTAGTAGATGCCGTTGACCTCGATGAATTTTCCGCAGGGGTCTTCTCCTCCCGGGAAGAGGCTCTCGTAGATACGCTTCCCGATGACACACACTTTCCGTTGGTCGCGGATATCAATGTCGTTGATGAAACGTCCGAATACGATGTTCGGTTCTTCAATCTTTTGGTACTCGGGATACAGTCCTTTCAGCGTTCCCGAGATTTTATTCTCGTTGTAGATGGCGTTGATGCCCCATTTGGCCAGGGTGGCAGTCACGGTTTCCAGTTCGTTGACCTGTTTCCGGACCCGTTCTACGTCTTTGTTTTCCAAATCCCAGTATCTTCCCTGTTGGAATCCTTTATAAGCTTTGCTGGTCTTGTTGGCGCCCAGGAAACCGGAGTTGGTGGCAAAACCCTCAAACTGGCGCGAAAGCAACTGTTGAAGGCCTTTCGCCCCTCCCATCAGGGCTATCAGCATGAATATTCCCCAGAAGATACCGAAAGCCGTCAGGAAACTCCGGGTTTTGTTGCGGGTGATGGTGAGAAGAATTTCTTCCCATGTATCTAAGTCAAATCGTCTCATGGTTAGTCTGCTCTAAGTGCTTCAATGGGTCGGATTCTGGCGGCTTTTCGTGCGGGGAAAAGTCCGGCCAGTGTACCGGCGATAACTAAGGTCAGGGTCGCCTCAATGGCAATGGATAGGTCGACCGTCGGGTTCTCGAAGAAGGTCATGGAGAATACCCCCATGTCCATGGTCTGTTTTCCGGCCACCTGGTTCATGTATTCCGTGACGGCAATACCCGCCACCATGCCGATGTAGCCGAAGAAAGTCGTGATGGCCACACTTTCTGAAATAATCAGCCAGAGGATGGACATTGGTTTGGCCCCCAGTGCCTTGCGGATGCCGAACTCGTGGGTCCGTTCACGGACGGTGATAAGCATGATGTTGCTCACTCCCACAATGCCGCTCAGCAAGGTAAAGATACCGATTACCCAGATGGCGGTGTGCAGAATTTGGGTGGCCGTCTGTTGCTGAAGGTACTGGGTGAAACGGTTCCATATCCAGATGGCTCCGTCGTCGGTGGGAGAGAATTGTTTTTTCAGGCCCAACGTGCAGCGGTAGTCGGCTTCGAATTCTTCGTTCAACGCTTCATTGGCCAGTCCTTGGGTGGTGAACGTGATGTCGTCGATGCTGTCTCCTTTTTGATAGATGGTTTGCAGGGTGGTGAAAGGTACCAGTGCCGAAGGAGAGAAACTGTTCTGGTCTTTGTAGATGCCCACTACTTGATAGGAAACCCCTTGTGCGTTGAGGTACTTCCCTATAGGAGCGGTATGTGGGAATAGGTTCTTGACCGTCTTTTCGTGGAGGACAATGACTTTCCGCTTTTCTTCTATGTCGCGTTTGTTGATGAAGCGCCCTTCCTTTATCTTGATGGCTTCGAGGGAAGGATAATTGGGAAGTACCCCGTCCAGCTCGATGCTGAGGGCCTCTTTGCCGTAGGTAAGGGTGACATCGCTCTTGCTGACGGAGGCACCTGTTTCCAAGATATGGTCGGGGAAAGAGGAAGCCGTCAGTTCCCGGTCACTTTCTTTCAGGTAGATACTGCGTCCTTCTTTCATTCCTTTATAAGGTTCTGAAGTTATGCCCGGATAGATTTTCATGGAGTTCATGAGCATACCTTCCGACTGGTTCTCAAATGCATGGATGAGGCCGTTGCCTGCTCCGAGTAGGACAATCAGCATGAAGATTCCCCACGCCACGGAGAAACCGGTCAACAGCGTGCGCAACTTGTTGCGCATGATGGTTCCGTAGATTTCGTGTATCAGTTCTGTCATGGCAGTGGAAATTTATTTCATGAATCCGTTTTGTCCGAACGGAGAAGCATGATGGTCCATATTATCTTCAATGCGTTCTATCACTCCATCTTTGATGTGGATAATCTTGTTGGTCTGGTTGGCTACCCCGCTTTCATGGGTAACCACGACGATGGTCAGTCCGTCTTGGTCGTGCAACTCTTTCAGGATGTTCATGACTTCTACCGAGGTCTTGCTGTCCAAAGCTCCAGTCGGTTCATCGGCCAGGATGATTTCCGGCTTGGATATCAAGGCTCTTGCAATGGCCACACGCTGTTTCTGTCCGCCCGACATTTCATTGGGCATGTGGTGCGCCCATTCTTTCAGTCCCAGCTTGTCGAGGTACTCCATGGCCAGCAGGTTGCGTTTCTTGCGGCTGACTCCCTGATAGAAAAGAGGAAGAGCCACATTCTCCATGGCGTCCTTGAACGAAATGAGGTTGAATGACTGGAAAATAAAGCCGATCATCCGGTTGCGGTATTCAGCGGCTCTGGTTTCACTGAGGTCTTTGATGAGTACATTGTTCAGGTAGTATTCGCCTGAATCGTAATTGTCCAATATTCCAAGAATATTCAATAAGGTGGATTTCCCGGAACCGGATGCTCCCATGATGGAGACGAATTCTCCTTTGTCGATGTGCAGGTTGATGCCTTTGAGCACATGAAGGGGAGTACCGTTGTTGTAAGTTTTGTGAATGTTTTTAAGTGTAATCATTTGGTTTGTGTTAATACATTTTTACTACTATTTCACAAATGTAGAAAAAGTGGTACGTATTCAAAAATAATGGGTGAAAAATTTGTTCTGTTTTTACTGATTATTTACTTTTGTCCATAGATAATTAACCCTAAATAGAGAAATGTCATGACAATCAACATGGAAAAACCTTATGTAGTAGGTATGGACATTGGCGGAACAAACACCGTTTTCGGTGTGGTTGACTCACGTGGTAACGTGTTGGCTTCTGATTCTGTCAAGACTCAGCAATATGATAATATCGAAGATTACGTCGATGCAGTATGTAAAAAGCTCCTTCCGTTGCTTTCACAGTTTGGCGGAGCTGAAAAGGTAAAAGGTATGGGAGTAGGTGCGCCGAATGGTAACTACTACAGTGGTACCATTGAATTTGCTCCAAACCTGCCGTGGAAAGGTATTATTCCGTTGGCTTCCATGTTTGAAGAACAGTTGGGTATTCCTACTGCCTTGACCAACGATGCGAATGCGGCAGCTATCGGGGAAATGACATATGGTGCGGCTCGTGGTATGAAGGATTTTATCATGATTACTTTAGGTACAGGCGTAGGAAGCGGTATCGTGGTCAACGGACAGCTGGTGTATGGTCATGATGGCTTTGCCGGTGAATTGGGACACGTAATTGTAGACCGTAACGGTCGTGCATGCGGTTGCGGACGTAAAGGTTGTCTGGAAACTTACTGCTCGGCTACCGGTGTAGCCCGTACGGCACGTGAGTTCCTCGTACAGCGTACGGAACCCAGTTTGTTGCGTAACATTCCGGCAGATGAAATCCAGTCGAAGGATGTATACGATGCAGCCGTGAAGGGCGACAAGCTGGCACAGGATATTTTTGAATTTACCGGACGTATCTTAGGAGAAGCGTTGGCTAACTTCATTGCCTTCTCCAGCCCGGAAGCCATCATCCTGTTCGGTGGTCTGGCCAAATCTGGCGATTACATCATGAAGCCGATTCAGAAGGCAATTGATGAAAACGTGCTGAAGATTTATGCCGGAAAGACCAAACTGTTGCTCTCTCAGTTGAAAGACGCTGATGCGGCTGTATTGGGAGCCAGTGCACTGGGATGGGAAGTAAAGGAAAATTAATCCGTTATCTTGAAATAGAAAAACAGCCTTGGCGGAATGAAACCTGCCAAGGCTGTTTTTTTACGATTATCTCTCTGAGAATGCGGTCTTCGCAGAAGGCATGCAGAAAGATAATACATCTAATTCTAACCTAAATAATATTATGAAAAACCTTTTTTATTCAATTGCAAAAATAATGATTCTGTGTTATATACGCATGTATTTTATGGATTTTTGTATCAGAAAAAATTCTCAGATTGGTATCTGATTCAATAATTTGGCGAGAGAAATGTAAATAATGTAAATAAAGTTTGTATCTTTGCGCCGAATTTATAATTGAAAATAATATGAGTTATAATTTGCTGAAAGGAAAAAGAGGTATTATTTTTGGTGCCTTGAATGAACAGTCTATCGCATGGAAAGTAGCAGAAAAGGCTGTAGAAGAAGGTGCTGTCATTACATTATCTAATACCCCTGTAGCAGTACGTATGGGACAGGTATCTGATTTGGCGAAAAAATTGAACTGTGAAGTGATTCCCGCTGATGCCACCTGCGTAGCAGATTTGGAAAATGTATTCAAACGTTCAATGGAGGTTTTGGGTGGAAAGATTGACTTTGTGCTTCATTCTATCGGTATGTCTCCAAATGTTCGTAAAAAACGTACATACGATGATTTGGACTATGATATGCTGGCAAAAACGTTGGATATTTCTGCCGTATCATTCCACAAGATGATTCAGTCTGCCAAGAAATTGGATGCCATCAATGAGTATGGTTCTATTCTGGCTTTGAGTTATGTGGCTGCACAGCGTACATTCTATGGCTACAATGACATGGCCGATGCCAAAGCTTTGCTGGAATCTATCGCACGTAGCTTCGGTTATATCTATGGCCGTGAACATCATGTGCGTATCAATACCATTTCCCAGTCACCGACCATGACGACAGCCGGCTCTGGTGTGAAGGGTATGGACAAGTTGTTTGACTTTGCCAACCGCATGTCTCCGCTGGGCAATGCTTCAGCCGATGAATGTGCTGATTACTGTATTGTGATGTTCTCTGATTTGACTCGTAAGGTGACGATGCAGAATCTGTTCCACGATGGAGGTTTCTCCAGCGTAGGAATGAGTTTGCGTGCCATGGCTACTTATGAGAAAGGATTGGATGAATATAAGGATGCGGATGGTCATATCATTTATGGATAATCATTAAATGTAAATGTATCGGTTTATTTTTATATTACTGAGTATAATCGTCTTGTCTGCTTGTCATTCTGATGAGCAGCAAGGCGATTTTTCGTTTACAGGAATAAAAATAGCCCGATATGACCGCCTTCAGTATGAGGCTACCGTACAGAACAGTTTCTTTTCCTTGCAGCGGATGAACACGGAGTTTGCCCAGGAAACCCGCTTGCTGATAGAGGATGTGCTGGATTTGGGGGCTGTAAATACGCCCGATATTAATGAGCGTCTTTGCGCTTACTTTTCAGATTCTATCTTGGTACATCTCATGGAGGATGTGGAAGAGAAGTTCAAGGATATGTCTCCGTTTGAGAAGCGATTGACACGGGGCTTCAAGAACCTGAAAAGGGAAATGCCTGACTTGCAGATACCGAAGGTGTATACACAGATTTCTGCCTTGAACCAGTCGATTGTGGTGAGCGACAGTGTGCTGGGTATCAGCCTGGACAAATACATGGGGACGGAATATCCGCTTTATAAGCGATATTATTATGCGAACCAGCGCCGTTCGATGTCGCCGGATGATATTGTGCCCGATTGTTTTACCTTTTATCTGCTGGGGCAGTATCCTTTTCCGTGGATGGAAGGCCACCGTTCGTTGATGGACATCCTGTTATACCGGGGAAAAATTGCCTGGGTTGTAGAGACAATCCTGGAGGGGGAGGTCGATGGAGAAATAGCGTTAGGTTATTCTCCGGAAGAAATCGAATGGTGTGAAGAATACGAGGACGAACTATGGGAAGGAATGGAGCAAAATCATTACATGGAAGCTACCGACCCGATGGTAATCCGTTCTTTTATTTCGTCGAACACCGGACTTTCATTCAAGGGACAGACTATACCTCCCTTCTTAGGGATATGGCTGGGTATGAAGAAAGTCGAAAAATATATGAAAAATCATCCGGAAATAGGAATGAAGAATTTGCTGGAGAATACGGATAGTGCCAGCATCATAGAAGATTAAACTAATAGATTGGAAGATTCCTTATGGAAGTTGCATTGTATTTGCTGCCTGTCACCTTGGGAGACACGGCCATTGAAAAAGTGTTGCCCTCTTACAACCGGGAAATCATCGTGGGTATCAAGTATTTTATTGTGGAAGATGTACGTTCGGCACGTCGCTTTTTGAAAAAGGTGGATGCGGCCATCAATATTGATGAACTGACTTTTTATCCGTTGAACAAGCATACTTCTCCCGAGGATATTGCAGGTTATCTGACACCGTTGGCTCAAGGAAACGCCATGGGAGTGATTTCTGAAGCGGGTTGTCCGGCTGTGGCCGATCCGGGAGCGGATGTGGTGGCGATAGCTCAGCGTCGGAACCTGAAGGTGGTGCCTCTGGTGGGGCCTTCTTCCATTATTCTGTCGGTCATGGGTTCTGGATTTAACGGACAGAGTTTTGCTTTTCACGGGTATTTGCCCATCGAACCGGCCGATCGTGTCCGTCGGTTGAAAGAGTTGGAAGCTCGCGTGTACAGCGAGAATCAGACCCAGCTGTTTATCGAGACTCCGTACCGCAATCATAAGATGTTGGAAGAGATTCTGAAGACCTGTCGTCCGCAGACGAAGCTGTGTATCGCTGCCAATATCACGTGCGAAGGAGAGTATATCAGGACCAAGACTGTGAAGGAATGGAAAGGACATCTGCCCGATTTGAACAAGATTCCTTGCATCTTCTTGATTTATAAATAATCTTTTCTTTTTATTCGAATTCTTTCCACACTTGCGCCACAAGTTGCAGGCGTTCACACTCAATCATCAGTTCCTGACTGAAGCACGTGGGACTTTTCTTGATGTCTTCGCAGGTGAAGAATTGTCCTCCGGAAAAGGGAAACTCGTTTTCCTGGCCGACCGGAAGAATGTACAGCTGTATGAAGGCAGGCAGACTTCCTTGCGTCCGGTAGCTGAGAATCAGGCGCGGGTGGATTTTCTTGTGCAGAGCTTTCGCCTTTTTGCTGAAGGATTGCTGTTTGAGGAGGTGTTTGGCATGTTGCTGGCTTTTGCGTAAGGGACCTTCAAACAACGATTGGATAGGAGCATCCCAGATGGAAGGTTGCGCCGTGTGAGGCGTGAGGTAGACCTTTCCGTTGCAGATGGGAATAATCCGGATGATGTGTGGTTCCTGTGGTGACTGGGTGGCGGCAATTTGTATGCCGATGATATTGATGACCAGGCAAAGCAGATAGATGAGGGTTGGAATCAGGTAAATGATGCCAAAGTTGTGTTCCGGAGAGAAAGGAATCAGTTCGTGCTGCAGCGCAAACAAGACAATCAGATGGATGCTGGAAAGAACGACAATCAGTTTAGCCTCCAGCAGGTAGGAGAAAGTGAAGTTGAGGTGGAACTTTCTCAGGAAGTTACGGTATAGTTCAGGAGCAGTTACGTGGATGAAAGCACATACCAGCAACATGAATTCAAGGGTGGGTGTCAGGCTGTTGTGAGGAATGTATTCGTATCCGGTAAACAGCCTTAGCAGGAAGCAGGTACCGATGCCAATGGTACCTTGCAGAAGGAAAAAATTGAGCGCTTTCAGGCGCAGCACATCGTAGAGTACACCGGCAAGGCTGATTCCCAGTCCGATTCCTAACATGGTAGTGGTAGGGAAAATATGAATCCCTATCAGCGTGATGATGGTAGGAAGCAGTCCGAATGAAACGATTTTGTCCTTGTATTTAAGCAATAGATTCATAGCTGAAGAATACCTGTTATAAATTTTGAACAATTGAAAAAAGTGAATTGTTCAAGATTTCCGCAGATGTTTTTCAGCATGATAGGAAGACCGTACCAATGGTCCGCTTTCCACGATTTCAAATCCTTTTGCTTCACCGATTTCCTGATACTTTTTAAACTGGTCGGGGTGGATATATTCAGCCACAGGATAATGTTTGGCCGAGGGTTGCAGGTATTGTCCGATGGTCAGGATACGGCAACCATTCTCCAGCAGATCGTCCATGGTTTCTTCTACTTCAGCGGGCGTTTCTCCGAGTCCGACCATGATGCCCGACTTGGCCTTCAATCCATTCTCTGAAATCTGGCGGATGACCTTCAGGCTGGTGTCGTAGTTGGCCACGCTTCGTACCAGCGGACTGATACGGCGGACGGTTTCCATATTGTGCGATAAGATATCCGGACGGGTGTCGATGACTTGCTGCAACAGATCGGCATGGCCTTGGAAGTCGGGTATCAGGGCTTCAATGGTGGTTCCCGGACACAACTCCCGGATGGTACGGAGGGTAGCTGCCCAGTGGGCGGCTCCTAAATCTTGCAGGTCATCGCGGTCGACCGAGGTGATGACCGCATGGTTGAGTTTCATGAGCTGAATTGATTCTGCCACATGTTTCGGTTCTTCCGGGTCTAATGGGAGAGGTTTTCCCGTGAGGGTGTTGCAGAATTTGCAGGAACGGGTGCATATGGCTCCTCCAATCATGAAGGTAGCAGTTCCCTTTCCCCAGCATTCTCCTAAGTTCGGACAACGTCCGCTGCTGCAGATGGTGTGAAGTTTATGGGTATCGACGATGCGTTTGGTCTCGGTGTATCGGGCATTGGTGCCAATCTGTATTTTCAACCATTCGGGTTTTTTGAGGTGTGTCATAGTGGTTAAGATAGATTACAAAGAGAAAAAACGGATGACGCGGGAAGTATTTTTCCAGTGTCATCCGTTAGATGGGTTCATTATAAGTTTTGCAGGAAGAAATTTGCCACTCTGTTCATTAAGTGATTGCGAGTATTTCCTCCGAAGATGCTGTGGTTACGGTTGGTATAAATCTGTGTTTCAAACTGGATGTTGGCCTGAATCAATGCTTCGTTGTATTCCATGAAGTTCTGGAAATGTACATTGTCGTCGGCACTTCCATGGATGAGCAGCAGTCTACCTTTCAGCTGATGTACCCGGTTGATGGCAGAAGAACTGTTGTATCCGTCGCCGTTTTCTTTCGGGGTACGCATGAAGCGTTCGGTGTAGACCGTATCATAGAACCGCCAGTCGGAGGGGGCAGCAATGGCTACACCGGCCTTGAAGGCGCCTGAACCTTCACTCATGGACATCAGGGTGTTGTAGCCTCCGTAGCTCCATCCCCAGATACCGATACGGCTTCCGTCAATGTAAGGCAGGGTAGAAAGATATTTGGCTGCTTCTGCCTGGTCGATGGCTTCTTTCACACCGATAGAGAGGTAGGTACATTTCTCGAAGGCAGCACCTCTACCTCCGGTGCCTCGTCCGTCTACGCAGACCATGATGTAACCTTTGTCACACATTACGGCTTCGAACATGCCACCGTCGCTGAAACTGCCGATGCCCCATTTGTCGAGTACCTGCTGTGAGCCCGGGCCACTATATTGGTGCATGATGACCGGATATTTCTTAGACGGGTTAAAGTTGGCAGGTTTCATCATCCAGCCGTTCAGTTCCACGCCTTCTTTGGTCTTGAAGGTAAAGAATTCTTTGGTAGGCATGTTCAGCTGGGCGATTTTGCTTTTCAGCTCTTTGTTGTCGAGCAAAGTCACCATTTCCTGTCCCTTGTTGTTGTTTAAGGTGATGAGAGTCGGCGTTTGGGCGCTGGAATACGTGTTGATGTAATAGTTCAGGTTCTTGCTGAATAGGGCACTATTGGTACCGGTACGTGTAGACAGTTTGGTTTTTTTGCCCTTTCCATCGATTTTATACACTGCCGTGCGCAACGGACTTCCTTCGTTGCTGGTGTAGTAGAACACGTTGGCCTTCTGGTCCCATCCTAAGAACTCCTTCACTTCAAAGTTGCCTTTGGTGATTTGTTTTACTAAATTTCCTCCGATAGTATAGAGGTAGAGATGGTTGTATCCGTCGCGTTCGCTCATCAGGACGATGTGTTCCGGATAGAAAACAATGTCCGAATACGCCTGTTCCTTGATGTATTGTTCTGCTTCGTCGCGGATAGCCACTTTGCAGATGGCACTGCGCGGATTGGCCATGTAAATATCGAATCGATTCTGGTGACGGTTCAGGGTCATGATGGCCAGTTTCTCGGGGTCGCTGGTAAATTTGATGCGGGGTACGTATCCGTCGGAATCAATGGGAAGTTCCATCTTACGGGTGACGTGACTCTTGATGTCGAACGTATGAACGCTGACTTTGGAGTTGGATACACCGGCTTTCGGATATTTGTAGTTATAGCTTCCCGGATAAGTGGCATATTCTTTCTTTTCCGGTGCCATGCCCTTGTACCATGGGAAGGAGAACATCGGCACTTGGCTTTCATCGAAACGGATGTAGGCAATCATGCGGCTGTCGGCGCTGAAGTCGAAGGCACGGTTGAAGCCGAATTCTTCTTCATACACCCAGTCGGGGATACCGTTCAGTACCTTGTTGTACTCTCCGTCTTTGGTTACCTGCGATTCGCTGTTGCCGAAAAGCAGTTTGATCAGGTAGATGTTGTTGTTGCGTACGAATGCAATCTGGTGGCTGTCAGGTGAGAAGAGAGGTACTTGTTGCGGACCGTTGTTCGAAAGTGGGTCGAGGGTACGGTTTTTCACGTTGTACAGATAGTACACGGCCGTGAAAGAACGCCGGTAGATGGGCTTCGTTTCCGTTTGAATCAGAATCAAGCTCTCATCGGGCGACATGATGTAGTCGTCGAAGCTTTTGAGTGTATGATTTCGGGCCGTAGCTACGTCGAAGATGGTTGCTACTTCCTTACCTGTTTTAAACGAATATTTGACGATACGCTTGTGGTCCTTGCTGATTTGCGTGTAGTGCTCGCCATCCAGCATCGGTTTCAATCCATGTATACTTTGTGCGCGATAGGTGCCGTTGGCTACGTCTTGCAAGGTCACCTTTTGTGCCTGTACACTGATCAGGCACAGCAGCGCATAAAAAAGTACGAAAAGTTTTTTCATGACTGTCTTATTTTTGTTTTACATCTGTTTTTTCTTCTGCAATTGGAGGAGCAGGGTCAGGCTCCGAAGGCGAAAGTTCCTCCTGTGGCTCTTCCGGTTCCTGTGGCTCTTCCGGCTTCTGTGCTGGAGTTTCTTTATCCTTTATGCCGAAAAGCCAGCGGAAGAAGCGTACCAGGAAGTTCCGTTTCTTGGGCTTTGCTTCTACAGCCTCTGAGGTGGTGGACGACGGTACTGCCTGTTTGAGCGTGAGACTGTCGGTCGGTGCTACCAGGGTCGTATCTTTCTGCAATGAATCTGTCGTCAAAGAGTCTGTCAGAGCAGGTGGTACAGTTTGTAGCGTGGTATCCCGTTGGAGCGAATCCACCGGAATGGGTTGGAGTTGCTTGAGGCTGTCTTGGGGAACGACTGGCTTTTTGGGAGCTTTCGGTGTAGAAGCTGGCTTGGCCGGTTGAGGGCGCTTGAACGGTACCGGTACGGAATATTTGCAGCGTACCGGAATGCCGTGGTCTTTTGCCGGAATCCAGTCGGGCATCACCCTGATTGCATCCAGTGCAGCCGTATCCAGTCGGGCATCCAGTCCTCTGACGATACTGGGGGAAGTGATGCTGCCATCTTTTTCTACCACAAACTGAATCATGACGGCTCCTTCCTTTTGGGTCTTTTCTGCCAGTTCGGTCGTACGGGCTTTCCGTTTGACATAATTGAAAAACGCCTTCATACCGCCCTGGTATTCCGGCATGGTTTCTACCACGTGATAAATCCGGTCGGCTCCCTTCTTTACCATGTGTATTTCCAAGGGCTGGTCGGGCTGTTGCAGAAAGGCCTCACTGTCGAGGTATTTGTTTTCCATGCTTTCTGCCCGGACCATAATTACGTGGCTATAGTCTGCTTCGATGGTGAATTCTCCGTTTTTATTGGAGAAGGTGTGTCTGCCTGTACCTTGTACGCTGATTTCTGCATGCGGAATAGGTCTTCCCCCCTCTTTCAGTATGCCTTTCGCTGTGAAAGTTTTTCCGCTTTGTTTGAACCTTACCAAATCCTCCGGACGGTCTATGCGGATAATCGTGTCTTGTGCGGCTTGGTCCAGTCTCAAAGATTTGAGTGATTTGTTGCGGTCCGTAGGGAGATAGAAATTGGCAGTACGCGCGTAGTTCTTGTCGGTCATTTGCTCAAAATCAATCAGTCCCTGTTCGTCGCTGATATATTCGTTGCTGTATCCGACCACTCTCAGGATAATGCCCTGCTGAGGCTCACCTGCGGTGTTGAGTACGGTAATGCGGAAGCGTTGTGTTTGCTCTTGAAGTATCGTGGCTTGCAGTTTCAAGGCAGTCACCTGAAGAAGAGCAAGTCCGGCCAGTATATAATAAATAAGCTGTTTCATAACTACATTCGTAAATATTCGCAAAGCTACAAGTATTCTATAGTATTCACTCGTACTCAGACGTTAATAAAAATAAATTATCCGGCTTTGCAAACGATACAAAACCGGATAATAGGGATGAGAAGATTCGTTTAAAGTTCGTGTGAAGCCTTTGAGGCCAGTTTGCGCAGTTTACACATACGCAGACGTTCCAAGGCATGCTGGCGGCTCAAGATGATTTGCCGGCGATAGACGAGGCAGGTGGTAAAGAAATAAACCAGTGTCTGTATCCAGAGAGCCTTGTACTCGAACAGCACTTCGGGTAGTGTGGCTCCCATGTTGTTGATTCGCACGAAACCATTGATGCCGAAGGTGGAAGGGAACAGATAAGAGAAGCCCTTCCAGAAGGCAGGCACGGCTGCTCCCGGCCAGGATATACCGGAGATAAACAGCAAAGGTACCGAGGTAAATACATAAATCATCATGCACGATTCTCTGTGATGAATGAAGATGGAGCAGGTCATGGCAAAGAAGATACAAGCCAGCACGTAAGGCACGGCAAATGCTAACAGGGTAGAAGGCTGGGCTATCTGTACCAGACTGAACATCTTTGGCACCAGACACAGGATGTAGGCTGTCACAATGGCATATACAAGGAAATAGGCCAGGGCTTTTCCCCCTACAATGCGTATCGTTCCCTGGTATTGCCGACTGATGGGCACTAAGTCGCGGAAACGGTTGTTTTCGCGGGCAGTACCGGCTGAGAGTCCGACTCCCAAGAGTAAGGTCTGCTGGATAATCAGCATCAATACGGCCGGAAGCAGGAAGCTGGCAAATCCGTCCTGTGGATTGAACAGCGAGATATCTTCGTATTCGATGGGGGCTGTACTGACTTCATCTTGTCGCTCGGTGGTATTCCCCAGGCGTTTGATCTGGATTTGTTTGTTGAGCGTCAGCGAGGCATTGGTACTGGCCAACACCAAGGCTTTGTAGTACAGCATACCGCTCATGTCACAATACACGCTCACGGTGGTCTGCTTTCCGGAAGCAATGTCCTTGCCGAAGCTTTCCGGAATGTAGACAAGCCCGTATACCTTGGTCTCTTTCAGCAGGGTCTTGCCTTCTTCCAGGTCGGCGCAGTGGGATTGGATATGCACGTCGGCACTGGCATCGATGGAGCGGATGAATTCCCGGCTCAGGGCGGTATTGCTGTGGTCAATCACGGCTACCGGTACCTCACGTACTACTTCGTTGGTGTAAATGAACGCATACACCAGCGGATAAGCCAGAGGAACCAGCAGGAAGAATATCAGCACTCCCTGGTCCTTGAAGACCGCTTTCAGTTCTTGTGCGCAAATGTGGAAGAGTCCTGAAAAGCCTTGTCGTATGGTTTGTCGTAATGATTCTTTTTTCATGACTGCAAGTGTATTAAGGTATATAGACGTAATGGAGCATGGCGGTGCGCAGTTTCTTCAGGATGAAGAAAGGCAGCAGCATGAACAGCAGCAAGGCTGTTACCGCATGCCAGGCGTAGATAATCGGGTAGCCGTTCAGCGCCAGGTTTACGTAAATCAGAAAATAGTGTCGTAAGGGGAACAGTACGGACAACGCCTGCAGGGTGGGGTGCATGGCCATCACCGGGAAGGTGAATCCCGATATGGAGAACGAGATGACTCCCCAGAGGGAAGCCGCACTCAGTGCCAGTCGCAGGGAACCGAATAGCCCGAAGAGAAAGACTCCGAAGGCTTGTGAGGCCAGTACCAGCAGCAGTCCGGCCAGTAGCATCGGAAAGATTCCGCTGTTGCACGGATAGTGCAGGAAGCCATACAGGTATACGTTGTAGAAGGTGGCCATGATGAAGAAGGTCACCGTTTGTGGAAACAGCTTTCCAGTCAGTGCCGTAACAATGGAGTTGTCGGCCATTTGCATCAGCTCTTTGGCCGTGTTTTCCTTGAGTTCCGTACCGATGGTATACACGGTGGTCAGGAAAATCAGCAGCATCAGGATACCCGGAAACAGGGTGTTGCACAGATACACCGAGTAGTTCAGCCACGGATTGTTCAGGGCGTGCGTGGAAATCACCACGGGCTGCAGGAAGGCCAGTGCTTGGTCTTCCGTGGCTCCTTTGGCCAACAGGGTGGCCTGTCCGATGGCGGCAGAGGCCAGTTCCGACATGGTGCGCTGGTCTTTGTAGAGCAGAGATCCCGCTATCAGGTAAGAATAGTTGATATAGAACGATACTTTAGGTTGTCGTTGAGCCAGAGCCTCCTCGGTGGTTCCTTTCGGAATATAGTAGAATGAATAGATTTCTCCTCGTTGTATGGCTTGTCGTGCTTCCGTCACACTCGGATAGTGTGCCACAATCTGGGTCTGCTGGAAGGCATCCAGGTTGCGGATAATGCTGCGTGTCGTGGCGGTGTTGTCGAGGTCCACCACCCCTGCCGGCAGATTGGTCGGCAGCCCGTTTCCCATTAGCGTCGTGAAGAACAGGAAACAGAATACGGGAGCGATGACCATGCAGAACAGGTACATGGGTTTGGTGGCTATACGAAGGATTTCCCGTCGTACAATCCGGAGAAAACATTGACAGGTGGTTTTCGACATGGTAATTTTTACTTTTCAATGATGGCAGACATGCCCGGACGCAGGTTTTCTACCGTCTGTACGGGTTTTGCCTTTACTTCAAATGTTTTCAGGTCGAACTGACCGGTGGTCTTGGTCGCCTTCCAAGCTGCGTAAGTTCCTAAGTCTTTCATAACGGTCACCTGAAGTTCCACCTCTTTTTCTAAGGCCGGTACATACGCTTTGATTTTGTTCCCTACGGTAAAGTCTTTCAGAAAGTCTTCTCGTACGTTGAAGGTCAACCACATGTCGTCCAGCTGGGCCACGTTCATGATGGGGGCACCGGTACCTACCAGCTCACCGACTTTCGGGAAAATCTCTGAGATTTCGCCGTCGGCTGCAGCGGTCAGGTAAGTTTCCGATACGTAAGAAGAAACTTCGGCTACGGCTCCTTTGGCACGTTCCACCTGAGCGGCTGCCATGGCTTTGTCTTCCCACTGGGCACCGTTCTTGGCCATGGTGTACTGGGCATTGGCGGCACGTTCGGTAGCTTTCATAGCCTCATATTGTGCTTTGGCTTCGTCTCTTTTCTGCGCCGTCATCACCCCTTCTTCATAGAGGCGGTTCACACGGTTGTAGGATTTCTCGGCAATATCCAGTCCGGCTTTGGCTTTCTGCCACATTTCATAGGCGGCCTGCAACTGTTCACTGCGGGTACCGCGCAGGGCCTTTTCGTTCAGTGCCTGAGCTGCCTGTTCGGCTGCCTGTGCCTGCGACAGTTTGGCCATGACGTCGGGCGCTTCGAGGATGGCGAGCGTGTCGCCTGCCTTTACCTTGTCTCCTTCGCTGACAAAAAACTTCAAAACACGTCCCGGCACCTTGCTGGATACCCGGTATTCTGTGGCTTCCGCTTGTCCCTGGATGATTTCAGGACCTTTTCCCAGGGTGAAGAATCCGATGATACTCACGATCACAATCACGGCTAACAGTGTGAAGAAAGCCAGCATGATATTGTTGCGTTGTGTCTTTTCCATATTGTTGTGTTATTTTAAAATTCCCATTGATTTATTCAGATACAATTCACTCATTTTGACGTCTATTTGTGCGTCGATTTTGCCAGACTGGGCCGAGAACCAGGCGGTCTGTGCTTCCAGTACGTTGCTGGTCGGGATTACCCCTTCTTTAAATCCTAAGTTGGCATAGCGCAGGTTTTCTTCTGCTTTTTCCATGTTCTTTTCGGCCAGTGCCAGTTTCTTGGTCGATTCGTTTACCTTGTAGGAGTTCTGGGTGACTTGCAGTTCCACTTTCTCCTTGACGTCTTCCAGTTTGTAGCGGGCGATGTTGGCTTCCGCTTTGGCAGCTTTCACCTTATATATACCTTCTCCCCAGTGGAACACCGGAATTTTCACGATGACTCCGGCTGCCCACATGCCGCGGAATTTGTTTTCAAATCCGTTGACCAGCGACGGGTTGGTCACCAGGTAATTGGCAGTCAGGGCTACCGACGGAAGGAACTCCGAACGGGCGATGTTGACTTTCTGACGATAGATTTCCGAAGCCAGTTCCAGACTCTTCAGCTCTTCGCGGTTGCTCAGGGCCGTGCTGACGTTCGCTTCGGTATAGGTGTTGGGCAACGGCAGGTCTTTCATGCTTTCGTCGGCCAGTTGGAATTGGCTGTCGAGCGGGAGTCCGCACAGCTGGCACAGCAGCATCTTCGACAAGTTCAGTCCGTTGTCCACTTGTGTCAGCATCATCTCGGCTTCGTTGACTTTCACTTTTACGCTAAGCCCGTCGGCCTTGGTGGCTACGCCTTCGGCAATCATCTTGTCTACATCCGAGTCCAGTTTCTGTACCAGTTCCAGGAAGTTTTCGGCCAGCTTTTTCTTGTTGACGAGCGAGATGATTTGCCAGTACACTTGGTCGGTCTGTAGAATCAGGTCCTGCATGCCGGTGGCGTGCTGTGATTCGGCCAGGCGTTCAGCATATTTGGTGATTTTGTTGTAGGCAATGATTTTTCCTCCCATGAACAGAGGTTGGGTGAGGGTAGCCGCTCCGATGGTCAGGTTACGCGTATCCGTATGGAAGGCGTCTACCAGACTTTGGCCGATGCTGTTCAGTCCGGAGGTGAGTCCGGATACCGCTCCGGGAAGGAGTCCTTGCAAGCCGGCAGCAAGTCCAGGGTTTTGGGCTGCCAGTTGCTGCATGGCTGCTTGAAATTCAGCCGACTGCATACCTTGCTGGAGCTGTCCGCCGACAGTCGTACCCAAGTTTCCGAGGGTTTGTTTCTGCGCGTCACTTAGCAGGGAGATTTCTTTCTGCGTACGCATGTAGCCCCCTGTAAGGTCAATCTTGGGCAGATAATTGGTAAAGGCAGCTTTCTTCTCATAGTGGGCGGCATTTACCTTCTCTTGTGAAATCCGTAACTCTTTGTTATTGGCCAGGGCAAGTGCCCGGCAGCTGTCCAGGGTAAGTACCTGCTGGGCGTGACTGCTGAGAATTGTACTGAGCAGTAAGAGTAAACTTGTAATTCTTTTCATTGCTGATGCTGACTTTATATTTGGTTGCTTATGCAACGGTGCAAATGTATGACATTACAACAAATCGTCAAAGCATTTTGTTGAAAAGAAATGGTAAATTAGCTTTATTTGTAAGAAGTGAGGAAATCTGTTTTCTTTATTTAATCAGGCTGAGACGTGGTTTACGGGCAATGGGGTCCACCAGCACCTGTATCCGGCAGGTCTGACGGCTGCGGCTGAGCGTAGTGGCCTCTGTTTCTGTGGTAGTGGTTGGGAAATTTCCGTGAGCCATTCTGTACAGAACCGGTTGCATGAGCGGGTCAGTGTCGGAGCCTAAATCGCCCAAGTCACTCTCGTAATTTTCTTCGGCTTCAAAATCGGGCTGAAGTCCGTTGGTAAAATAATCGTAGTATCCTTGCGAGTTGCTCAGGTAAGTCGTGGTGAGCCACAGTTCGATTCCTGGAGCTCCTTCATCGGTAAACAGCTGCTGGGCTACATTCTTTCCATACGTCGGCATTCCTACTTGGAATAAGCGTCCTTCCATGTAAGGCTTCAGGCAGTTGATGACGATTTCCGAGGCCGAGGCCGTATTGCCGGAAGTGATGACATACAGGTTTTGATAGGAGAGGCTGGTTCCTCCCGGCAGCAGACTGGCGTCGAAATTCAGCGTTTCTGTCTTGTTGAGCTTATCGTTGTAGGTCATGTGCAGGAAAGGTTGTCCCATGGCAGTGGCAGGAGCCAAGGCTGTACTGAGCAGTTGCGAGGTGCTGACGTAGCCTCCCGGGTTGTAGCGCAGGTCCAGAATCACGTCGTCAAACTGTTGTCCGCTCATCTGCGAGAGGACTTCTTTCAGCAAATCCGTATTCTCGTCGAATTCGTTGTAGAGCAGGTAGAAGGCTTTCCGGCTTCCGGAAGAGACGATACCTGTCTTGAGTACGTCTTTTTCCTCTACATAACGGGGAGCCGGCATCTGTACCGTACCGAGCGTATCAAATTCAATGTAGTTGAATTCCGGGTCATCCACATTTTCGGGATACGGATTGTATTTTCCCAATGTAAAACTATAGGCTTTCTTAGGCTGAGAGACATAGGTAGAATAGTCGTTGGCGGAGATTGTCCGGTTGTCGGCAGCAATGATCCAGTCTCCCCGTTTCAATCCAGCTTCCTGTGCCGGAGAATCGGGCTGGATATATAAGACACGCAGGGCGTGTGTCCCCGTTTCCGTACGTACCAAGGTCGCTTCCATTCCGAAGCAGGGGTAAGTACTGGTGGCACGGGATAAAACCGAATCTACATGAGAAAACACATACCCGTTTTTCTGGTCTTTTGAAGATACAGCCGAAGCCAAGAATTCTGCAGGCTTTTTGAAAAAGTCCAGCTTTTCTTCCGCCGGGATGTCCTCGTAAAAGAGATAGTTCTCCTGCATCACGTCGTAAATCCATGTTTTGGAAGCAATCAAGGCGTAATATTCCCCCGAACGGTCTTCGCCGCAGGAAGACAGCAGGCCCATCAATGCGAGGCAGCTGTATATCAGAAAGTGGACACGTGTTCTCATGTTTCCCGAATTATTTCATTCTGAATGAACCCTGTCCGATCATGTTGCCGTCGGCAAAGATATACACCTGATAAGTACCGGCTGCTAAGAATTCTTCTACGTCCCAGTATACAGTAACTGTCTGTTCCTCACCTGTGTATTCAATGTATTTCTTGATAGAGTAAGCGATGTTTCTGTCTTCGTACTTGAACTGGTTGCTGGCGCTCTTGGTCAGCACTTCGTTGTCCGGTTTGGCAATGCGCAGGTAGAGGGTCTTGTTGCCGGTCTGCGCCGTGATGTTCTTGACAATGGTGAACGAGATGGCAATCTTTTTGATGTTCTTCACCCGGTCGGTTTCCCGTCCTCGTTTGTTCAGGGTCTGTACCCGGATGTTGGTTGCATCCAGTTGTGCAGCTAAGGTCACTTTCTCGTTCAGGCTCTTTTTTTCCTGCGACAGGTTGGAGATTTGCGCGGTAGCTGCTGAATATTTGGTCTTTACTTCCTGATTTTCCTGCATCAGGGCCGCGTTGATCTTGTTTAGGGAGTCAATCTGCATCACGTAGCTCCGTAATACGGCGCGCACGGTCTTCAGTTCTTTCTTCAATCGCATGATTTCGGCTGCATCGCTGGTCTTCACCTGGCGGAGTTCTTCCAGCAGACGCTGTGTCTTCAGCTTTTCACTTTCCAGTTTCTCGCGCAGGGAGTCGTTGTTAATCTGTACCTGGAGCTCGTCGTACTGGGTGGCAAACGTACTGTATTCATTTTCCATTTCTTGTTTTTCCACCTCAAAAAGCTGGCTCATTTCTTTGTTCTTGCGCGCTTCGTTTACGGCAAAGAACGATACTATGGCTGCAATGACAGCCAATATGATAATCGCGATAATCAGTTTCTTATTATTCATGATTCCGGTTTTTGCATTTGGCGCAAAAATACAACATTTATAGATACCATCTTTTATTTTTAGAAAAATTATGGGGATACCAGTACGGCAGGCAAGGTTTCCCCTTTTTCCCAATGACAGAAAGTAAGATGGGGAAAGAGACGCTTCCCGCTACCGAGTATCCATTGGTTGAGTATTTTCAGCAGGAGCTCCTGATCCTCGGTGGTGTTGGCGTATTTTATAATGGAATCGGTGTGAAGGGTCCCAGTGGGGGATCCTACGGGAGCTTGTATAAAGCCTGGTGAATAGTAGCAGCACCGCAGAGTGCTGGTTCCCTTTGTATTCAGGCATATGGGATGGAAGTTGGAGTAGTTGATACCGTCCTTGGCCTTGATGTAGCAGTTTTGTATGGTCCCGTCATCGCAGACGTTGCAGAGCAGTCCGCATTGGGCGGTTATCTTGTTGAGCAAGCAGTCGGTGGCGGCACAGTTCAAAATGCTGCCTCCTTGGTTATAGCGAGTTAAGGTATTTACTATTTTGGGCTGATCCGTTTTCAGTTCAAGGCGGTCTACATGGCAGTTTACAATGGTCCCTTCATTAAAAGCCGTGAGACACCCGAATTCACTATTCTCTTTTATATTTTCGATGGTGCAGTCTTGCAGCGTGCAATGATTGATTTCTCCCTGGTTGAATCCGACCAGAAAGGCTGCATTCTTCGTGTCGGAACTTTTGTTGTAAATGGCTTGGTTGAGAGTCAGGTTTTTTACCACGCCAGTGGCAGACACTCCGCTGAAAAGTGCGGCGTAGTAAGGGTAATTATAAGGTTGGGTAAAGCGCAGGTTGGTGAGGCTGTGTCCTTGTCCGTCGAACGTGTCGTTGAACAGCCTTTTCTCTGAGCTGGCTGCCGTGCCATATTCTCCAATCATTTGTACGCGGGCCGCTTCCTCTGGGGTAAAGCTCAGGTCTTCATTCAGGTAATAGGTCATGGTTTCTCCCGTCTTTTCGCCAAATTCTTCCAAGGTCCGCTGGCCATAGGCTTCTCCGTTAATTAAATGGGTGAAGGCAATAAAGTCTTCCACAGAGGAGATGCCTAAGGTCTCTCCCGCAATCTTGATGGGGCAGGTATAGGTATGACCGGATTGGAAGGGATAGTTTTCCAAGGTGCTTTCGTAGACGGTGCCTGCGGTCGTGTGAATCCGTATCTGAATGGACAGGGTGGCAGGAGGAAGCAGGAAGGTGTATTCTCGGTCCTTGCTTTTCTCCATGCAGATCGTCGTGGAGATGGGCTGGCAGATGACTTCTCCCGTTTCTGGATGGATATCTGCCACGGAGACGGAAGGAATGAACTCTATCTGGCTGAGTTGTTGATTCAGACGGGAAGATACGGTAAATCGGATTTGGGCGAACAGATGCCGGAAAGATAGATGGATGTTTTCTCCGTAGGTACATTCCTCCTGGGCGATGAGTTGGTCGCGCAATTGTCCTTCCTGATAGAAAACCGACTGGTCCCGGTAAAAGGGAGGGCAGAAGGCGGTGAGGGTTGCTTTTTGCGACGTGTTTTCCCATTTCGGCAGACCGTTGCCTTCCCACCGGGTACCGTTGTAGGAGAGTTCTACAGCTTCGGCCTGTAGTCCTCCTTGAATGTAGAGGGTGAGGCTGCTGCCTGCAGGGATATTCTCTTGTTCGGTCGTGTAAGTGCGTGAGGAGGCAGAAAAGGGAGTGATGGCTGCTCCTTCAATGTGCCAGGGAAGGAATGCCTTTTCTGAAGTTTCTTTGCTGCAGCTGAAGGTCAGCAAAAGCAGGAGGAGGATAAATTGTATTTTGAGGTTCATGGATTTCCTTTTTCCTGTATAAACGCCGTTTGCCGGTTTCGTTTCCCGATTCTTTCGGGTAATTGAGGGTAAAGTTGTGTGTTCCATCGAAAAACTTTACCTTTGCGGGCATTAAGGAAACGTTTCACGAAAAATATGGGAAAAGGAAAATTAGCGAAATTCGCAGATATGGCGGAATATCCGCATGTGTTTGAATATCCGTACTCGGTGGTGGATGAGGTGCCTTTCGACATGAAAGGAAACTGGAATAAGGATTTCTTCAAGAACGAGAATCCGATTGTCCTGGAGTTAGGGTGCGGACGCGGGGAATACACCGTAGGGCTGGCACGACGCTATCCGGGCAAGAACTTCATCGGAGTGGACATCAAGGGAGCCCGCATGTGGACGGGAGCCACCGAGGCCTTACACGAAGGCTTGAAGAATGTGGCTTTTCTGCGTACCAACATCGAAATCATCGACCGCTTCTTTGCCCCGGGTGAGGTGAGCGAAATCTGGCTGACTTTCTCAGACCCGCAGATGAAAAAGGCTACCAAACGCTTGACTTCCACTTATTTCATGAATCGTTACCGCCGTTTCCTGATTCCGGACGGGTTGGTACACCTCAAGACGGACAGTAATTTCATGTTCACCTACACCAAGTATATGGTGGAGGCCAACCGTTTCCCGGTGGAATTCATCACCGACGATTTGTATCACTCCGGCATGGACGATGACATCCTGAGCATCCGCACTTATTACGAACAGCAGTGGCTCGACCGCGGACTGAACATCAAGTACATCCAGTTCCGTCTGCCGCAGGAGGGAGAACTTCAGGAACCTGACGTGGAAATCGAGCTGGACGATTACCGGAGCTATAACCGGAGCAAGCGAAGCGGATTGAAAACAAGCAAATGATTCAAAACAGAAAAGATATGACACTTTATCCGAAATTGATTATGGACGCACTGGCTACGGTGCGTTATCCGGGCAACGGAAAAAATATTGTAGAAGCGGAGATGGTGGCCGACAATCTTCGCATTGACGGGATGAAGGTAAGTTTCTCGCTGATTTTCGAGAAGCCTACCGACCCTTTCATGAAATCAGTCGTCAAATCGGCTGAGACCGCCATTCATACCTATGTGTCAAAGGACGTGGAAGTGACCATTGCCACTGAGAGCAAGCAGGCCGCACGTCCCGAACCGGGCAAGATGCTGCCGCAGGTGAAGAATGTGATTGCCGTGTCTTCCGGTAAAGGAGGGGTCGGTAAGTCGACAGTGGCTGCCAACCTGGCCGTGGCTTTGGCGAAATTAGGCTACAAGGTAGGTCTGCTCGATGCGGATATCTTCGGCCCTTCCGTTCCGAAAATGTTTCAGGTGGAAGATGCCCGTCCGTATGCAGAAGAAGTGAACGGCCGCGACCTGATTGTACCGGTCGAGAAATACGGCATCAAACTGCTTTCCATCGGTTTCTTTGTAGACCCTGACCAGGCTACGCTGTGGCGTGGCGGTATGGCCAGCAACGCGCTGAAACAGCTGGTAGCCGATGCCAACTGGGGCGAACTGGATTATTTCGTGTTGGATACCCCTCCGGGCACCAGTGACATCCACCTGACTTTGCTCCAGACCCTGGCCATTACGGGAGCGGTGATTGTCAGCACCCCGCAGCAGGTGGCTTTGGCCGATGCACGCAAGGGCATCAACATGTACACCAACGACAAGGTGAACGTGCCTATCCTCGGCTTGGTAGAAAACATGGCTTGGTTCACTCCGGCCGAACTTCCGGACCACAAGTATTACCTGTTCGGCAAGGAAGGTACCAAACGTCTGGCAGAAGAACTGCACGTACCTTTGCTGGGACAGATTCCTATCGTACAGAGCATTTGTGAAAGCGGCGATGCAGGAACACCGGCTGCCCTTGATGAGAACTCCATCACCGGCATGGCCTTTATGGACTTGGCTCGCAACGTGGTGACACAGACCGAAAAGCGAAATGCTGAGCAGGCGCCTACAGAGATTGTGCATACACATTGATATTTAATAAATGTAAAAAGAGAGCGGTGGCAGAAAATGCGCACCGCTTTTTTTATGCCGTTTCCGGGCCTTTTTTGTCGGGGTTGTCGGGGTTGGCAGGCATTTTTATAACTTCTATATAGTGGGTGTGGAAAAATACAACTTTTATATTTTTCCACACCTGTGTATAGGAAGTTTAGAAAAACCGGTGCCAACCCGTCAACCCGTCAAGGCTGGGGTGGTCAGTGGAGTTTTTTAGCTGTCCAAAAACGTAAGTGCGTTCGGATTGAAGCGCAAGCGCATTTCAGGTAAAGCGCAAGTGCGTTTGGGGAAAAACGTAAAGGCGTTCGATTTGAAACGTAAAGGCGTTAAATCCCCAGGATTTATATACCGATTGGGCATGATTTGCCTGAGTTTATATACTGCACGGCCTGTATTTGCCTTATTTCTTCAAATATTTTAATAAAAAATGGAGATATTATTTTTTTATTATAAGTATTTTGGTACCTTTGTAAAAGATAAACCTTTAGTTCGTAACCTTAAATGAATGCCTATGATATTTTAGTTCTATTTCTTTATCCCATCTTTAGTTTTACGGGGCTCAATCATCCGTATATCTATAACCTTAAAAATCTAAACAAAAATCAAACTTATGTATAAGAATTATAAATCTATTGCCATGATGCTGGCCTTGGGCGCTTTGTCTGTAGGAGCAGCTAATGCAACGCCTTTCGAAATGAAGGTGGATGGTATGAATGTGGTACAACAGGCCGGAACATGTACCGGTGTAGTAAAGGATGCCAATGGCGAAGCAATCATCGGTGCCTCTGTGGTCGTAAAAGGTACGACGAATGGCGTTATCACTGATATCGATGGTAATTTCACCCTCTCAAATGTCAATTCTGGCGATCTCATTTCTATCAGTTACATCGGTTATGCCACTAAAGAGGTGAAATGGACAGGGCAACCTTTGAACGTCACCCTCACTGAGGATGTGGCTATTTTGGATGAAGTAGTGGTGACTGCTTATGGTGGACGTATGCAGCGTTCTAAAGTGACCAACTCTATTTCGAAAGTGGACTCTGAAGTGTTGAGCTCCGGTTTGCACTCCAATCCGGCGCAAGCCTTGTCAGGTGCTGTTGCGGGTTTGAGTGTGCGTCAGACCAGTGGTGACCCGGGTGCGACTCCTACTATTATTCTGCGTGGTGGTACCAGCTTGGACGGAAGTGGTTCTCCATTGGTTATCGTGGATGGGGTACAGCGTTCTATGGCCGACATCAATCCTTCGGACATTGAATCTATGGAAGTGATGAAGGATGCCGGTGCCACTGCCATTTACGGTGCCCGTGCTGCCAACGGTGTGATTTTGATTACCACCAAGCGTGGTAAGGAAGGTCATACCAGCATCAATGTGAAGGCCAAAGTGGGTGTCAACTATTACCATAATAATTATAATTTCCTTGGAGCACGCGACTATTTGTGGTGGCAGCGTACGGCTTACCAGCGTTCTTCCAATATCTGGACAGACTCAAAAGGCAATTCGCAGGGTATCATTAATATGAGTTCTTTGTCGGGTGCACAGCCTTATGGTACCGGTAATATTTATTTTAATGCCGACGGTACGCCTGCCGATGGTAATCTGGTGACTAATGCCAACTGGAGTCCGATGATTTATACGGACGATCTGGCTTTCCTGTTGGATCAAGGCTGGGAAACCATGACAGACCCGGTTTATGGGGATAAGATCATTTTCAAGGATTTCCAGATGTCTGACGTGAATATTGTTTCTCCTGCCATTACGCAAGATTATACGTTGGAATTGTCGGGTGGTAACGAAAAAGGTACTTATTTCTCCAGTATCGGTTACAATAACTCGGATGGTAATGTGGTAGGAAACTGGTACAAGCGTTTTACGTTTACGTTCAATGCCGACTACAAGCTTCGTTCCTGGTTGACTTCCAATTCTTCGTTTAACTTCTCGCATAACACGTGGTATGGTCTGGCAGATACGGTTTCTTCCGAAGATTACTTTAACCGTGTATTGACCGTGCCGCCTACCTTCCGTGGTACGAATCCGAACGGGGAATGGCTGATTGGTACCCGTGGTACACGTGATGCCAACCAATTGTTGATTCAGCCGTATCTGGACAGGGATAATAATACCGACAAGTTCTCCATCTCACAAGCTTTTACGATTCATATCTTGAAAGGACTTGACCTGAAGCTGACAGGAAGCTGGTACTATGAAGATACCAAATATGAGAACTTCAACCGCGATTATCTGACAGGACCGAATACATGGTATCGCACCCGCTATTCTTCCGATCAGTACGACCGCAACTTGAATCAGACTTATAATGCGGTTGCTACGTATAATCATACGTTCAAAGACAAGCATTCGTTGAATATCATGGCCGGTACGGAATATTATACTGCCGAAAATAAGGGATTCTTCGCTTCCGGTTATGGAGCTCCTACGGATGACTTCCAGGATCTGGCACTTACATTGCAGACCGGACGTGACATCGACTCTTGGCACAATCAGAACCGTATTCTGTCTTTCTTCGGAAAAGTGGATTATGACTATAAAGGAAAGTATCTGGTGTCTGGTGTATTGCGTGAAGATGGTTATTCACGTTTGGCCAAAGACAATCGTTGGGGATTGTTCCCAGGTATTTCTGCCGGTTGGGTCCTCAGTAAGGAAGAATTTATGGAAAAATGGTCAAATGTATTGACCTATAGTAAACTGCGTGCAAGTTATGGTGCCAACGGTAACTTGGATACCAATTATATCGGCAACTATACTTTACAGGGAGCTTATGGAACCCAGACGAATTATAATGGTTCTACCGCTATTTTGCTGAGTACGTTGCCTAATCCGGGATTGCGTTGGGAGAAATCCTATACGTTTGAAGTAGGTCTCGATTTAGGTTTCTTGGATAACCGTTATACAGTGAGTATGGCCTATTACAACCGTCGTACGAAAGATAAATTGGCTTACATTCCTTTGCCTTCTCATGTAGGTGTGAGTCAGTATTTGTCTAATAACGGTGAAATCCAGAACCAAGGTTTTGAATTTGAAGTACATGCCAGCATTATCAACTCAGGTGATTTCAAATGGGATGTTGACCTGAACGGTGCCTTCAATAAAAATAAAATCATCACCTTGCCGTATAACGGACTTCTGCGCAACCGCCAGAATGCAGTGGAAGTGTATACAGGTAACGGAACTGAGACCATGTGGGTAGGCGGTTATCAGGAAGGACAGTCTCCTGGTGATATTTACGCATTCCAGGCCGAAGGTATTTATCAAAGCTATGATGAAATTCCGGGTAATCTGGTTGACCGTTCTACGGGAAACAATGGCTCAAACAATAAGCCGCTTTATGGTCCGGACGCTTGGGCTGCATTGAGTGATGCGGAAAAATCGGCTGGTTTGCCTATACAGCCCGGTGACGTGAAGTGGAAAGATGTGAATGGCGATGGCGTGATTGATGATTTTGACAAGGTGAAAGTCGGCAATACGATTCCGAAATGGACGGGTGGTATCAACACCACATTCACTTGGAAAGGACTTGCGTTAAATGCACGCTTCGACTATGCATTGGGACATTCTGTCATAGACTATCGTACTCCGTGGATTATGGGTAACATGCAGGGAACTTATAATACGGTAGATTTGGTATTTGATACTTGGTCTACTGATAATCCTGGCGGTCAGTATCCTATGTACGGTTATGCCGACCAGCTTGGTAAGCGTAATTATGCCCGTGAATCATCTATGTTCATTTACAAAGGTAATTATCTGGCAATTCGTGAGATTAGCTTGTCTTACAGCTTGCCTAAGCAGTGGATAAACAAACTGAAAATGACGAATGTACAGGTTTCCGTTTCCGGACAGAACCTGGGTTATCTCACTCCGGCTAAGAATATGGCTACTCCAGAATATGGAGCCAGCTCTTATGGTTCATATGCCTTGCCGCGTTCCGTTATATTCGGACTTAATGTAAGTTTCTAACTCCTAATTGACAACAAGATGAAAAAATTTATATTCTCACTTTTTATGGCAACAGCCTTTCTGACGGGATGTAATGAATTGGATTTGACTCCGATTGACTACGCCGCAACAGGTAACTATTGGCAGAATGAAGAACAGGTTGCCACGTTTATGAATGGACTGCACAAACTTTTGAGAGACGATTATACATCGCCTGTGGTGTTAGGTGAACTTCGTGGGGGTACGTTGAGGGATGGTACTTCTTCATTAGGTACCTCACTGGATAGGGCTACCATTGTAACCAGTGCCTTGACGACTACCAGTACAGGTATCACTAATTGGAATGGCTATTACAACAAGTTGCTTCAGTTGAACCATTTTATTCAAGAGGTAGAAAATGGATGTACGTTCCTGAGTGAAAGTTCACGTAATTTCTATTTAGGTCAGGCGTATGGCATGCGTGCATATTATTATTTCATGCTTTACCGTACCTATGGTGGGGTTCCTTTGGAAACAGAGGTGAAATTGTTGGACGGTAGTGTGGATCCGAGCAGCATGTATATGGAGCGTGCCACGGCAGAAAAGACCATGCAATTCTTGAAAGACGAGATTGGTAAATCGGAAACCGCTTTTGGTTCAAATGATAAATTGGATCGTGCCACCTGGTCGCGTTTCTCCACTTTGTTCTTAAAGGCACAAATTTATTTGTGGTCTGCCAAGGTGAATACCAATGATTATTCCGGAGCGCATACTGCCACAGGGCAGGCCGATTTGCAGATTGCCCGTCAGGCATTGCAAGACATCATTTCAAGTGGACAATTTGAACTGGAAAACAACTTTGGTGATATTTTTTCATACAATAATAAGCGTAATAAGGAAATCATCCTGACCATGCACTTCGATAAAAATGAAGCCACGAACTCAGGGTGGGGCGATTATTTCCTTTATTCACCGGGACTGTTCATTGGACAGATGTATGATGAGGATGGTAATTTGTACCACACAGACCCCTTGGAATCAGCCAACTCAGGTTTGTTGCGTTACGAATATAAAGAAAGTTTCGTACGGACATTCGACAAAGAGGATACCCGTCGGGCAGCTACCTTCTTTGAATATTACACCACGGCAGACCCTGCTACACGGGAAATGGGTGTTTCTATGCTGAAAATGAGAGGACATCTGGATAGTGATGGAACCCGTTATTATGATTCGGATGTCATTATGTTCCGTTATGCTGATGTATTGCTGATGATGGCCGAGGTGGAAAATGGTTTGAATGGTACTTGTGCAAGCTATATCAATCAGATTCGTCAGCGTGCTTATGGAAATGCATACGGTCCTGAATATGCGTATACAGACGGTTCGTATGCTCAAAATGAGTTGGCCATCCTGCACGAACGTGACAAAGAATTTGTGGGAGAAGGTACCCGTTGGTTTGATATCGTCCGTTTGCATGACGCGAATAATAACCCGTTGGCTTTTTCTGCTGAAGCAGGTTATCCTTCCCAGAACGGTGGCACCGCCACTCCGGTATTGAAAAGTAATGAAACTTATAAGTTGTTGTGGCCGGTAGATGTGACTGTTTTGAATGCGGATGAACTGCTTAAACAGACTTGGGGCTATGAAGAAGCTGAAGGTAAATCTTAAATAACAGCTTGATAGTATGATTTTCTCGCGCTTGGCTTTGTCTCTTTTGAGGCAGGCCAAGCGCGAGGCTTTTATTAGAAACACGTTGTTGTGATAACTTTTGTCGGTTTGTCGGGCTTGGAGACTTATATTGGGTATACTTAAAGTATCATTCTTCTTTAAAATCCAGGCTTAACTGTATGGGCTCGAAATGTGACGGGAGCTCTTCGGTTGAATTCTCTTTTGGGTTGGACACCGACAATCCCACCAGGCGGATGGCGTGCTGGCTGTGGTCCACCCCCTTCAGCAACCGTTTGGCCAAAGGAAGAATCTCTTCCAGACGTTGCAGGGGGTGCTTGACACTGACACTGCGGGTGATTTGGGAAAAATCGTCGAATTTCACCTTCAAGGTGAGGGTGTTTCCCTTGAAATCTTTGGCTTTCAGCCGCTCGATGAGTTCACGCGCCACGTGATACAGCTCGATAATGAGGGCCATCTCGGCCGAAATATCTTTTTCCAGCGTGTGTTCGCAGCCGATGGACTTACGAATGCGGACGGCTTCCACGGGCCGCTCGTCAATTCCGCGGGCGAAATTGAAATAGATGAGGCCGTTCTTTCCAAATTGCCGTTGCAGCATTTCCAAGGAACATTGACGGAGGGTGTCTCCGTTGTAGATGCCCAGCGTGTGCATCTTTTTGGCCGTGATAGGGCCTACTCCCCAGAAAGCTTCGATGGGCAGATGACGGATAAATTCTTCTGCCTGGTTGGGATGGATGGTGCAGAGGCCGTCGGGTTTCCGGTAGTCGGACGCGATTTTAGCTAAAAATTTATTGTAAGATACGCCGGCTGAAGCTACTAAATGAAGTTCCTGGCGGATACGCTGCTTGATTTCCCGGGCAATGTCCACCGCCAGGGGAATTCCTTTCTTGTTGTTCGTGACATCCAGAAAAGCTTCATCCAGCGAGATGGGTTCGATGAGGTCGGTATATTCGTGGAAAATCTCGTGTATCTGTGCCGATACGCTTTTGTACACCTCCATCCGGCCCTCCACGAAAATCAGTTGTGGGCACAGTTTCTTCGCTTTCTGGGACGACATGGCCGAACGTACCCCGAATTTGCGGGCCTCATAGCTGGCAGCCGCCACTACGCCCCGTTTTTCCGCATGTCCCACTGCAATGGGCTTTCCTCTCAGTTCCGGATGGTCGCGCTGTTCGACCGACGCATAGAAAGCGTCCATGTCTATGTGGATGATTTTCCGTTCGGTATTCATGGAAGGGCTGATAGCTTTTCTGCAAAAAAACAAAACATTCTTGGGATATCCTAAAAATCATTTGTATTTTTGCTGTTTGTAAAATCGCATTTAGTGACTTTTTGACCACAAAAACGAAAGATATTATGATGAAAGATGAAATTAAGAAAGCCTGCGAGGTGATGCAGAAGGGAGGGGTGATTCTCTACCCGACGGATACCGTGTGGGGGATAGGATGCGATGCCACGAACGAGGAGGCGGTGAAGCGTGTGTTTGAAATCAAGCAGCGTGCCGACAGCAAAGCCATGCTGGTGTTGGTGGACAGTCCGGTAAAAGTGGATTTTTATGTACAGGATGTGCCTTCAGTGGCTTGGGACTTGATTGAAATGACGACCAAGCCGCTGACCATCATTTACGATGGGGCACGCAACCTGGCTCCCAATTTGATTGCGGCCGATGGAAGTGTGGGCATCCGCGTCACTTCGGAAGAGTTTTCCAAACAGCTGTGTTTCCGTTTCCGCAAGGCCATCGTTTCTACTTCGGCCAATATCAGCGGACAGCCGGCTCCCGCGGTGTTCAGTGAAATCAGCGAGGAAATCAAGCAGGCGGTGGATTATGTGGTGGATTATCGCCGGGAGGAAACCGGACATCCGAAACCGTCCAGCATCATCAAGCTGGGCAAAGGGGGCGTAGTAAAGATTATTAGAGAATAAATACTTCCTTTCATGAAAGTGGTAGATGAGAAAAACGGACTGCTGCAGGGATTTCTTCATTGGAGGGAGAAACACATAAAAGATAAGCAGTTCGTCTTGATTTTAAGTTTCCTGGTAGGAATCTTTACGGCTTTGGCCGCTTTTTTGCTGAAATTTCTGGTGGAATACATCAAGGAGTTCTTGACGGAGAATTTCGATTCCACGGGGGTAAACTGGCTGTATTTGGTCTATCCGGTAGTAGGTATCTTCCTGACCGGACTGTTCATCCGTAAAGTGGTGCGCGATGACATCAGCCACGGTGTGACTAAAATCTTGTATGCCATTTCGCGCAAGCAGAGCCGTATCAAGCGGCACAATGTGTGGTCGTCTATTTTTGCATCGGCTATCACCATCGGTTGTGGTGGATCTGTAGGAGCCGAGGCGCCGATTGTGCTGACGGGTTCTGCCATCGGTTCGAATTTGGGTAGCATTTTCCGTATGGACCACAAGACGCTGATGCTGCTGGTAGGGTGTGGAGCCGCTGGAGCCGTTTCGGGCATTTTCAAGGCGCCGATTGCGGGCGTCGTGTTTACGTTGGAGGTGCTGATGATTGATCTGACCATGGCTTCGCTGCTGCCGTTGCTGATTACGAGTGTGACAGCTGCTTCCGTGTCGTACCTGCTGACGGGTACGGAGGCCATGTTCCAGTTTCACCTGGACTATCCATTCTCTTTGGAGCGTATTCCTTACGCCATTGCACTGGGTATTTTCTGCGGACTGGTAGCCTGGTATTTCACCCGCTCCATGAACTGGATTGAGAACATTTTCCGCCGTTACAGCAATCCGTACGTGAAGTTTGTCATCGGTGGGGCGATGCTGAGTATCTTGATTTTCCTGTTCCCGCCGCTTTACGGTGAAGGATACGATACCATTTCATTGTTGCTCAACGGAACTTCTTCGGCCGACTGGGATACGGTGATGAACAACTCTCTGTTCTACGGCAACTCGCATTTGCTGGTGCTTTACCTGATTTTGATCATCCTGTTCAAGGTATTTGCTTCCAGTGCCACCAACGGAGGTGGCGGTTGTGGTGGTATTTTCGCACCGAGTTTGTTTTTAGGATGTATCGCCGGCTTTGTCTTTTCCTATGTCTGCAATGAATCCGGTTTGGGCGGTACGTATATTCCGGAAAAGAACTTCGCCCTGATGGGAATGGCCGGACTGATGTCGGGTGTCATGCATGCACCGCTCACCGGCATCTTCCTGATTGCCGAACTGACCGGAGGTTACGATTTGTTCTTGCCATTGATGATTGTGTCCGTCTGCTCTTATTTGACCATCATTGTATTTGAGCCGCACAGTATTTACTCCATGCGTCTGGCCAAGAGCGGCGAGCTGATTACCCATCACAAGGACAAGGCGGCCCTGACTATGATGAGCATGGAAAGCGTGATTGAAACCGATTTCCAAGTGGTGCGTCCGGATATGGACTTGGCCGAGATGGTGAAAGCCATTTCAAAATCCGCTCGTAACCTGTTTCCGGTGGTGGATGTGCACAACGAACTGCTCGGGGTGGTGATTCTGAACGACATTCGTAACATCATCTTCCGTCAGGAACTGTATCATAAATACCATGTGGAGAATTTCATGGTGGCTCCCAAGGCACGTATCATTACTACGGACTCCATGGAAGAAGTGATGGACAAGTTTGACAAGACTGGCTCCTGGAATCTTCCGGTAGTGGATGAAGAGGGTAAATACATTGGCTTTGTGTCCAAGTCACGCATCCTGTCGACCTACCGTCAGGTGATGGTGGACTTTTCAGCAGAATAAACAACAACAAGAAATATGGAAAAGAAAGACTTACGAATCGTATATATGGGTACTCCCGAATTTGCCGTGGAAAGTTTGAAGCGGCTGGTGGAGGGAGGCTATCAGGTGGTGGGAGTCATAACGATGCCCGACAAACCGATGGGACGGCATGGCAGCGTGCTTCAGGCGAGTCCGGTGAAGCAGTATGCCGTATCGCAGGGGTTGAAGGTGCTCCAGCCGGAAAAACTGAAAAACGAAGAGTTTCTGGAAGAACTGAGAGCCTTGAAGGCCGACTTGCAGATTGTGGTGGCTTTCCGTATGCTGCCGGAAGTGGTATGGAACATGCCACGTTTAGGAACGTTCAACCTGCATGCCTCTTTGTTACCGCAGTATCGTGGAGCTGCTCCGATTAACTGGGCGGTCATCAACGGAGAGACTGAAACCGGAATTACGACCTTTTTCCTGAAACATGAAATCGATACCGGTGAAATTATCGATCAGGTACGTATCCCGATTGCCGATACCGACAATGTGGAGGTGGTATACGACAAGCTGATGAAACTGGGTGGTGACCTGGTAGTGAAAACCGTGGATGCCATTCTGGAGGGCAAGGTCAAGACTACACCGCAAGAGCAGCTGGCTAAGGCAGAAGAATTGCGCCCGGCTCCGAAGATCTTCAAGGAGACCTGCCGTATTGATTGGACTGCCGGAGTGAAGAAAGTGTACGACTTTGTGCGCGGACTTTCTCCGTATCCTGCCGCATGGACAGAACTGCATCAGGGCGAGGCCGCTCCGGTGTCGTTGAAGATATTTGAGACCGAAAAACTTTTCACGCCGCATACCTTGAAACCGGGCACGGTGGTGACAGACAAGAAAACCTATTTCCACATTGCTTCGACTGACGGTTTCCTGCGGGTGTTGTCGTTGCAGCTGGCCGGAAAGAAACGGATGGACGTGGCCGATTTCCTGCGTGGGTATCGCCATGTGGAAGATTCTTTTGTTGAATAGAAAAAATCGCAAGAAAATAGAAGGTGGCAGTTAGACACATCCTGCCACCTTTTTTGTTTTATACGTTGTATCTTTTCTTTTCGTTAAAAAACGATTTCATGAGGAATTTATTTAGAAAAGGTGCAGTATTTTTGTGTGTTCATCATTTATTAACCAAAGCACGATAAGCTGGATATGACGGAAGAAGAATTGGCATCGAAATGCAAGCAGGCCGACAATCAGGCTCGCAAGGAGTTGTATGAGCGGTATGGAGGCTCCCTGATGGCCATTTGTCTCCGTTATATGGGTAACCGGGACGCAGCGGAGGATGTGCTGCATGATGGATTTATTCGGATTTTTCAATCCATCGGTCAGTTCACTTATCAGGGTAACGGGTCATTGAAGGCGTGGCTGTCACGTGTGATGGTGAACGAAGCATTGGGTGCTTTGCGGAAACAGAACCAGCTGGCCCAGCAGGAAGTACTGATGGAACAGCTTCCTGATACGGAAGAGGCGGAGGAAGGTATGAATGACATCCCTCGGTCGGTATTGATGAAAATGATTGCGGAACTTCCCGACGGGTATCGTACGGTATTCAACTTATACGTGTTTGAAGAGAAAAGCCACAAGGAGATTGCACAGATGCTGGGTATTACCGAACATACATCTTCTTCGCAGTATTATCGTGCAAAGACTTTGCTGGCGAAAAAAATAAATGAATATAGAAAGAGTTTATAGGCATGAAGAACGAGAAAGAGTGGACTGAGCATTTACGTAACCGGATGGAGGGATATACCGAACCTCTCCCCGAAGGCCTGTGGGATACGCTGGCCGAGGAACTGGAGGTGCGGCAGACTCCCAAGGTGATTCCTATATGGAGACGTTGGCAAGTAGCAGCTGCCGCTGCAGTGTTGGTGCTGCTCGTATCCTCTTTGACCTATTGGTTCTGGTCTTCGCCGAAGGCTGATTTCCAGCGGCAGGAGCTGGCGGTAGAAGTGGAAAAGACACCTTTGCCGGAAACTGAACCGGTGAGGGTCGAGGAACAGATGGCGGATGCGTTTGGGCTGGAAAGCGGTGGGGCGCAACCTTCCGTACAACCGGTCTCCATTCATGCTGTGCCGTCTGCCTCCCTGCGAAGAAGTGTGGGAGAAGAAGTGGAACAGATACCGGAACCGGTCGACCTTTTGTCGGTTGAGGCAGTGCCTGCGGTGGAAAATGAACAGCCGGCTGAGGCGATAGAAGAGGAACCTGAACAGAGTAGGGCGACGGTACAGACCACGCAAAGCCGTAATCAACAATTGCAGCAACAACGGGTGGCCGACCAAAAACGCATGAAACAGAATGCCGTGGCTGCAAAGAAAAAAGCAACCCAGTCTTCAGGCTTCTCTATCGGAGTGGGGGCGGGAAATACGCCCTACAGCGCATTGAATACTTTTGACGGAATGGGTAGCTTTGTGTCACGCTCTGCTTATCGCACCATTTCTGCTTCGCCTATTTCTCCGTCAGAAAACAGTGGACTGGCTTACAGTCAGGTGCTGCTGGAAAATGCGATTCAGTCTCCTCAGACCAGTGTGAAACATCACATGCCGGTGACGGTCGGTTTCTCGGTGGCTTGGTATTTTCATGAGGACTGGGCATTGGAGACCGGACTGAATTATACGCTGCTATCTTCTGACATTCATTCAGGTGCTAAGTCGTATGTAGAAGAAACTCAGAAATTGCATTATATTGGGATTCCGGTAAGACTGCATCGTTCCATTTGGAAAAATAACTGGCTTTCAATCTATGCGTCGGCAGGAGGAGCTGTGGAAAAATGTGTATCAGGAAAATTGGAAAGGGTGACAGTGACCAATGGAGGAAACCACGTGACTGAAAATGTTTCGTTGGATGATAAACCGCTGCAATGGTCGGTGGCTGCCGCGGTGGGTGCTCAGGTGAATTTTACTTCCCGGTTAGGGCTTTATCTGGAACCGGGAGTGGCCTATTATTTTGATGACCATAGTGGGGTGGAGACCATCAGGAAAGAGCATCCGTTTAATTTCAACCTGCAGCTGGGACTGCGTGTGAATCTGACTAAATAAGGTTTTCTTCTTGATTTATTAAAAGATATGACTACCTTTGTAAAGATAAGTGGGATTAGTAAAATAAATCAATGAAAGATATGAAAGTAGCTCCTTCTTTGCTGTCTGCAAATTTTGCGGATTTGAAGAGTGACCTGGAAAAAATCAACCAAAGTGAGGCCGACTGGCTGCATTTGGATATTATGGACGGTGTGTTTGTGCCTAATATTTCATTTGGCTTTCCGGTCTTGAAATATGTGGCAGAGCTTAGCCAGAAGCCTTTGGATGTGCATCTGATGATTGTGCAGCCAGAAAAGTTCATTCCGGAGGTGAAAGCTTTGGGAGCCATGATGATGAATGTGCATTATGAGGCATGTCCGCATTTGCATCGGGTGATACAGCAAATCAAGGAAGCAGGAATGAAGGCAGGGGTGACCCTGAATCCGGCTACTCCGGTTGCTATGCTGGAAGACATCATCATGGATGTAGACATGGTGTTGCTGATGAGCGTAAACCCCGGATTCGGCGGGCAGAAATTCATACCGAATACCTTCAAGAAAATCGCACAGCTGCGTGAAATGATTGCCCGTTGTCAGGCATCGGCTCTGATTGAAGTGGACGGAGGAGTCAATGTGCAGAATGCACCTTTGTTGAAAAAGGCGGGTGCCGACGTGCTGGTGGCCGGAAGTTCAGTCTTTCGTGCACCGGATATGTGTGAGGCCATTCATCAGTTGAAAAATGCAGAATAAAGATTGAAAACTTCATCTTCTTGGATCGTATACCCTTTGTTCCGGTTGACCTTCTGTATGGCAACCGGAATTTTTGTATTCGACAGGTGCTTGCCGGAGGGCATCGTATGGCCTTTCTGGACAGGCTTGGGAGTAGGGTGCCTTTTGTTGTGTGCAGTGCTGCTCCCTGGATTTTCCTGGCGATGGCGTTGGCTTTTCGGAGGAATAGTCGGACTGGCTTTTTTCATATTGGGAGGCCTTTTGGTGATGCACCAGCGGGACAGTGTAGGGTATGCATGGGAGGAGGAAGCGCAGGTTTACCAAGGAATCGTGGAGACGGTACCCGAAGTGAAGGGAAAAACCTTGCGGGCGGAAGTGTATGTGGAAGGGAGGCACCTCGGTGGAAAACAATGGCAGCGGGTGGGCCGCCGTATCCTGTTGTCGTGGTTGCCGGATTCTTTGATGGAACCGTTGGCCTGTGGCGATACGCTTTGTTTTTATGCGAAGATTGCTCGTCCTCTCTCGGAAAAAGAACTGACGGGATTTGATTATGGGGAATATCTGATGCGGAAAGGCATCAGTGGAACGGGATTGGCGTATGCCGGTAACTGGAGGTGTACGGGCCGTCCTCATACGCTGACGTGGATGCAGCAGGCCCAAGTCTGCCAGCAGAAGGTCGTGGAAATTTACCGGAGCTGGCACTTGGAGGAAGACGTGCAAGCTGTGATTTCAGCCCTGACCATTGGAGACAAGAGTGAGTTGAGTGCGGATTTGAAGCAGGTATATAGTGTAGCAGGGGCCAGTCATGTGCTGGCTTTGTCCGGACTGCACGTGGGCATTCTTTCGGGATTCCTTTTGCTTGTGTTGTATCCGCTGACGTACTGGAGGTACGGACGGCAGGTACGGATGTTGCTGGTGGTCGCTTTGTTGTGGGGATTCGCTTTCATTTCAGGGTTGAGTTCCTCGGTGATGCGGGCTGTGGTGATGTTCAGTTTGTATGCCTTGGCTTCTTTATGTACGGAAGAGCGTTTCTCGGGCTTTCATTCGCTGGTGCTGGCCGCCTTCTTGATGTTGTGCTACAACCCGTTCTTTTTGTTCGACCTCAGTTTCCAGTTGTCGTTTGCAGCCGTCTTTTCCATCCTGGCATTTTATCCGCTGTGTGCACACTTATTACAGATACAGAACCGGCTGTTCCGTTATGGGTGGAATCTGCTCTGCTTGTCGGTGTCGGCGCAGTTAGGTACCTTGCCTTTTGTCCTTTGCTATTTTGGTACTTTCCCGACGTATTTTCTGCTGGCCAATCTGATTGTTTCTCCGTTGGCCATGTGTATCCTGATACTGGCAT
This sequence comes from uncultured Bacteroides sp., assembly GCF_902472605.1. Classification (GTDB taxonomy): domain Bacteria; phylum Bacteroidota; class Bacteroidia; order Bacteroidales; family Bacteroidaceae; genus Phocaeicola. The sequence continues at coordinate 11,801 of NZ_CABROP010000002.1, read as the reverse complement.
TGGGGGCTTTGGCTCTTTCTTGGGTGCCTTGGGTGGGAAGCGGCGCAGTAACATTGCTGGACCTGGCTACACAGCTGCTCAATACAGCGATGAGAGGGGTGCAGAGCCTGTCGGGTTCTCAGATTACGTCGGTGTATTTGTCTGCGGAACAAGCTTTTTTGTTGGTTGGAATCTTGGTTTGCCTGTATGGGTTGTGGACGGCCGGCCGTGAGCGCAGAGCCTGGCACTGGATTTCATTGGGGGTGATTTGCAATCTGTTTGCCGTGTGGGGCTGGCTGGACAGTGTACATCCGGATTCTACCCATTTGTATTTTTCCCGTGCGGAGGTATATACCCGTCGAGGATATACAGTGGCCGTCCATCGTTCCGATTCCGGGCTGATGCACATCGGCTCCTTGCATATCGGAGTCTTGAAAGACGGGCGTTGGAGTGCGTGTGAAGCTTCGCGGCGTCTGCCGTTGGATTATGTGTATGTCTGCAAAGGATTCAAAGGTCGGCCATCGCATCTCCGTAAATTGTTTGCTATCCGTCGGGTTGTTCTGGATGCTTCCCTGAGTGAAGGTTACCGGGAAATGTGGATAAAAGAATGCCAATTACTTAAAATATCTTATACTGACCTTTCTGCGCGAGGTTCTTATTCCATAGTACTGTAGTTTCTGAAAATAAATTTGTACTTTTGCTGCTTCAAAAACAGTATAAGCTTAAGAAAAAGAATATGTTGTCAAAAGTGATTCTTCAGGCGAACATCGACAAGGTGGAAACCTATTTTGACCGGGCTGATAAAATCGTGATTGTTACGCATGTATCTCCCGACGGTGATGCATTGGGCTCTTCATTGGGCCTGTATCATTTCCTGTCTGTACATGAGAAAACAGTCAACGTGATTGTACCGAATGCCTTTCCTGATTTTTTACGTTGGATGCCAGGAGCTAAAGATATTATCCGTTATGACAAATATACGGAGTTTGCCAATAAATTGATTGCGGAAGCCGATGTTATCTGTTGCTTGGATTTTAATGCTTTGTCGCGAATTGACCAGATGGCGGATGCAGTACGGGAAGCACCGGCCCGGAAGGTGATGATTGACCATCACTTGAATCCGGAACCTTTCTGCCGGATCACTATTTCTCATCCGGAAATCTCTTCGACTTCCGAACTGATTTTCCGCCTGATTTGTCGTTTGGGATGTTTTGATGACATAACCTTGGAGGGAGCTGAATGTATCTATACTGGAATGATGACGGATACAGGAGGTTTTACCTACAATTCCAATAACCGGGAGATTTACTTCATTATCGGTGAGTTGCTTTCAAAAGGAATCGATAAAGACGAAATCTACCGGAAAGTGTTCAATACTTACTCCGAAGGTCGTCTGCGTCTGATGGGTTATGTGCTGTATGAGAAGATGCAGGTGTATCCGCAATTCCGTTCGGCACTGATTTGCTTATCGAAAGCGGAACAAAGTAAATTCCAGTATGTGAAGGGAGATACGGAAGGTTTTGTGAATATGCCGCTTCAGATGAAAGGTATCTGCTTCTCCGTATTCTTACGGGAAGATACTGATAAAAACATGATAAAAGTATCACTGCGTTCGGTAGGGGCATTCCCCTGTAACAAAGTGGCTGCGGAATTTTTTAACGGTGGCGGACATTTGAACGCCTCGGGAGGAGAGTTCTATGGCAGCATGGATGAAGCCATTGATTTGTTTAAGCAGGCACTGGTAAAATATGAAAGCTTGCTGTTGAAAAATTAGTGTAAATAACTTATACTTGACAATATTATACATATTTGGGTAAAAGAGAAAGGATGTTTTGAAGACATTTTACTACATTTGCCTTCGTAAATTGATACAGATGATATGAAAAAGAACTATTTGCTTTTGGCTGTAACGGGCCTGATAATGCTTGCTTTGCAGAGTTGTAACAACGGAAAGACTTACGCTGAGATGAAGGAAGAAGAGGCCGATGCCATTAACAAGTATATTTTGGAAAATGACATCAAGGTCATTTCGGAAGCTGAATTTGCGGCTCAGGATTCTACCACAAAAGAAAATGAATATGTGTTGCTGGATGAAAGCGGAGTCTATATGCATGTGGACAACCGGGGGCCGGGAAAAGAAGTGCTGGGAAACGGTACGTACGACATGGTGGCTCGTTTTGTAGAAGTGGCGCTTCAGACAAGATCTGATTTGGGCATGACAGCAGGTGATACGCTGCTGGCCAATATGCACGTGGCCAATCCTTCTTATACCATTAATGGCGAAGACTTTAAGCTGACCATCAGCGGTGAATCTTATTCCGCTTCTTTTACCCGCGGTGATTCTTACAGCATGTATGGTACGTATGGCACGGTAGCAGTTCCTTCAGGCTGGCTGATTCCGTTGCGTTACCTGAAGCCGAGCCGGACAAATAATTCTGACAAGATTGCCCGTGTGAGACTGATTGTGCCCCATAGCGAAGGAACATCTTCGGCTACTCAATCGGTGTATCCTTGTTTTTATGAACTAACCTATAACATGACAAGATAACCTAAATAATTAAAACCTTTTATTTATGACATTAATTAAATCTATTTCCGGCATTCGTGGTACAATAGGCGGCCATGCCGGTGAAGGATTGAATCCGTTGGACATTGTGAAATTCACTTCCGCCTATGCCACATTGATTCGGAAAACTACGACCATCAAGAGCAATAAAATTGTAGTAGGTCGTGATGCACGTATTTCCGGAGAGATGGTGAAAAATGTAGTTTGTGGTACATTGATGGGGATGGGATTCGATGTGGTCAACATTGGATTGGCTTCTACTCCGACCACAGAACTGGCGGTGACCATGGAAGGTGCCTGCGGTGGTATCATTCTGACTGCCAGCCATAATCCAAGACAATGGAATGCCCTGAAGCTGTTGAATGAACATGGAGAGTTCCTGAATGCGGCAGAAGGAAACGAAGTGCTGCGTATTGCGGCTGCCGAAGAATTTGAATTTGCCGATGTAGACCATCTCGGTAAATACCGTGAAGACAATACATACAACCAGAAACACATCGACAGTGTGCTGGCTTTGAAGTTGGTGGACGTGGAGGCTATTCGTAAGGCTAACTTCCGCGTGGCTATCGACTGTGTAAACTCAGTGGGAGGTATCATTCTTCCTCAGTTACTGGCACAGCTGGGCGTACAGCACGTAGAAAAGTTGTACTGCGAACCGACAGGTGATTTCCAGCACAATCCGGAACCGTTGGAAAAGAACTTGGGCGACATCATGGGATTGATGAAGAAAGGAACGTGTGACGTAGCCTTCGTAGTAGACCCGGATGTAGACCGTCTGGCTATTATCTGTGAGAATGGAGCCATGTACGGAGAAGAATATACCTTGGTTACTGTAGCCGATTATGTGTTGAAACATACACCGGGCAATACGGTATCCAACTTGAGTTCAACCCGTGCGCTGCGTGACGTAACCCGCAAGTATGGCATGGAATACAATGCTTCTGCAGTGGGTGAAGTCAATGTGGTAGCCAAGATGAAAGCCACTCATGCCGTGATTGGTGGAGAAGGAAACGGCGGCGTGATTTATCCGGAATCTCATTACGGACGGGATGCCTTGGTAGGTATCGCTTTGTTCCTGAGTCATCTGGCACATGAAGGAAAGAAGGTGAGCGAACTGCGTGCCACTTATCCGAACTATTTCATTGCCAAGAATCGTATTGATTTGACTCCGGAAACCGATGTGGATGCTATTTTAGCGAAGGTGAAAGAATTGTACAAGAACGAAGAAATCAATGACATCGATGGCGTGAAGATTGATTTCCCTGACAAGTGGGTACACCTCCGCAAGAGCAATACAGAACCGATTATCCGTGTATACTCAGAAGCTTCTACCATGGAAGCTGCCGAAGAACTGGGCAAACAGATTATGGACATCGTGTACAGTCTGGCCAAATAAGGGGACTTTATACGTTTATTAAGCAATAAGAGGAATCCCGGAATGAGGTGGAAGTGGTACTTCCGTCTTCTTCCGGGATTTTTTTGGTAAGTTTGAATGAATAAGAAGTTGTCTTGTGTGATTTATTTCTTTTCCAACGTGATTTGAGGTGTAGAATGGGTTGGTTGGGAGTGTGATTTTTCATCGTTTTCCGTCAGGCGGGAATCGGACTTGTTTTCCTGAGGAAAGTCCGGAAGGAACAACGCATAAAAGAAAGGCAGAATTACTTTTTGAGTTTCCATGACATTTGTTTTTAGGGGTTTCACTATGAAAACGCAAGCATATAGAAAAATCCCTATGCGAAGACTGTTAAAATAATTTAATCATCTACCCAAAGTAGGTCGCTCATAATTCCATCGGAGATAAATATGCCACTTTCGGTCAATTTCAGGATGTGTTGGTCGCAGGTGAGCAGGCCTTGCTGTAGATGTGGAGCAGCCATCTGCATGCAGTAGTTGTATAGCGTTTCTCCAAATGTGTTTTTCAATGTATCGGTCGGGATTCCGTAAGCTGTACGCAGGCGGGTGATGACAAAGTCGTTGTAGCGGGTATAGAGGTCGAGCTCTTCTTTTTCCTGGAAGGGAGTTCCTTGTTGTATTCCTTGTATATATTGGGAAAGGGAAGCTACATTCCATTGCCGGGAAATCCCGTCGTAAGAGTGGGCTGACGGACCGCATCCTAAGTATTTTTTCCCGGTCCAGTAGCTGGAATTGTGACGCGAATAATATCCAGGCCGGCAGAAGTTGGAAATCTCATAATGCTCATACCCATGGGCTTTCAAGGTATGAATCAGTTCCTTGAACAAGGTAACACTTAAATCTTCGTCCGTTTCTTCCACTTTGTGCGCTTCTTTCAGTTTCCATAAGGGGGTACCTTCTTCATAAATCAGGTGATAGGCAGAAATGTGTTCCGGGTACATGTCTATGGCCGTTTGCAGGTCTTTCTGCCAGTCTTCCAATGTTTCTCCCGGCAGACCGTACATCAGGTCGATGCTGATGTTCTGAAATCCGGCTTCCCGGCAGCGCTGGTAAGCCTGTTGAGCCTGTACGGCGGTGTGCCGTCTGTGAAGCAGGCGGAGTGTTTCTTCTTTGAAAGTCTGCATGCCCATGCTCAGACGGTTGAACGGAAGGGTGCGGAGCATGGTCACATATTCTGGTGTCAAATCGTCCGGGTTAGCCTCCAGCGTGATTTCGGCTTGGGGATTTACCGGATATACCTTATATATATAGTCGAACAATCGGATAAAATCCTTTTTTTCTAATTGGGACGGGGTACCGCCTCCCAAGTAAATGGTATCTATGGTTTCTCCCCCGAGGTATTCTTTTCGGAGTTCCAGTTCTTTGGAAAGCGCCTGGATATAGGCCTCTTTCTTTTCATTTTCGGTCGTAGAAAAGAAGTCGCAGTAGATACAGCGTCGTTTGCAGAAGGGGATGTGAAGATAGATTCCAGCCATGATTGTGTGTTGTAAGCGTACGTTTTGTGGGTGTAAAGATACGGATAATTTGTGGGAAGGAAGAAAAACTTTCGGCGAAGTATGTCTGAAAACATAGTTTAGTAACACGAAACTTTTTATTGCTTTTCTGAATTATAATCTCTAATTTGCACTTCGTTAAAAAATAAGAGATATGAAACGCATATCCTTTTGTTACTAAACTAAATCTTGAAATACCATGAAAGTATATCAGACAAACGAAATTAAGAACATTGCCCTTCTCGGTAATGATGGCTCAGGTAAAACCACTCTCACAGAAGCCTTGCTCTATGAGAGTGGTATTATAAAACGTCGTGGAAGAATTACTGCCAAGAATACGGTGAGTGATTATTTCCCGGTAGAGCAGGAATACGGGTATTCAGTATTCTCTACTGTGTTTCATGTAGAATGGAATGGAAAGAAACTGAATATTATAGACTGTCCGGGAAGTGATGACTTCGTGGGTGCTGCCATTACGGCATTGAATGTGACTGATACTGCCATCCTGTTGCTGAACGGGCAATATGGTCCGGAAGTAGGTACTCAGAACCACTTCCGCTATACCGAGAAATTAGGTAAGCCGGTGATTTTCCTGGTGAACCAGCTGGATAGTGAAAAATGTGATTTTGACCATGTACTCGAACAGTTGAAAGAAAATTATGGCTCTAAGGTTGTCCCGGTTCAGTATCCGCTGAGTACAGGACCTGGCTTCAATTCGTTGATTGATGTACTTTTAATGAAAAAATATTCCTGGGGACCGGATGGTGGAGCTCCTACCATTGAAGATATTCCGGCAGAGGAAATGGAAAAAGCACAGGAATGGCATAAGACTTTGGTGGAAGCTGCTGCCGAACACGATGAAAGTCTGATGGAGAAATTCTTTGAGGCAGAATCACTGACCGAAGATGAAATGCGTGAAGGAATTCGTAAGGGACTGGCTGCCAGAGGAATGTTCCCGGTATTCTGCGTGTGTGCCGGAAAAGACATGGGTGTCCGTCGTTTGATGGAATTCCTGGGTAATGTGGTTCCGTTCGTGAACGAAATGCCTGTGGTACACAATACTCGTGGTGTACCTGTACCTCCTGATCCGAATGGTCCGACCTCTCTTTATTTCTTCAAGACTGCCGTAGAACCCCATATCGGTGACGTGCAGTATTTCAAAGTCATGAGTGGTGTGGTACACGAAGGGGATGACTTGAACAATGCCGACCGTGGCTCGAAGGAACGTATGGCCCAGCTGTATGTCTGCGCAGGTGCGACCCGTGAGAAGGTGGATGAACTGCGTGCAGGAGATATCGGGTGTACGGTGAAACTGAAAGATGTGAAGACTGGAAATACCCTGAACAGTAAGGATTGCGAAAACCGATTCAACTTCATCAAGTATCCGAATCCGAAATATACCAGAGCCATCAAGCCGGTCAATGAGGCCGATACGGAAAAAATGATGGCGGTATTGAACCGTATGCGGGAAGAAGACCCGACTTGGGTAGTGGAACAGTCGAAGGAATTGCGTCAGATTCTGGTACACGGGCAGGGAGAATTCCACTTGCGTACGTTGAAATGGCGTCTGGAAAACAATGAAAAATTGCAAGTACAGTTCTATGAACCGAAGATTCCTTATCGCGAAACCATCACTAAGGCTGCACGGGCTGACTATCGTCATAAGAAACAGTCGGGTGGTGCCGGACAGTTTGGTGAAGTACATCTGATTGTAGAACCTTATTATGAAGGCATGCCGGCTCCGGAAACGTATAAGTTCAACGGACAGGAATACAAGATGAATGTGAAGAGTACGGAAGTCATCGACCTTGAATGGGGTGGTAAACTGGTATTTGTCAACAGTGTGGTTGGTGGTGCCATTGATACCCGTTTCATGCCGGCTATTCTGAAAGGTATCATGAGCCGTATGGAGCAAGGTCCGCTGACTGGTTCTTATGCACGTGACGTACGGGTTATCGTATATGATGGAAAGATGCATCCGGTAGACTCCAATGAAATTTCCTTCATGTTGGCAGGTCGTCACGCCTTCAGTGAAGCCTTCAAAAATGCCGGTCCGAAGATTCTGGAACCGATTTATGATGTGGAAGTATTTGTACCCAGTGACAAGCTTGGTGACGTGATGAGTGATATGCAAGGACGCCGTGGTATGATTATGGGCATGACCAGCGAAAAAGGTTATGAAAAACTGAGTGCCAAAGTTCCTTTGAAGGAAATGTCGAACTATTCGACGGCATTGAGTTCATTGACGGGTGGCCGGGCTTCCTTTATCATGAAGTTCGCCAGCTACGAACTGGTTCCGACGGATGTACAGACTAAGTTGATGAAAGAATTTGAAGAACAGGAAAAAGACGAAGCATAATTGCTAGTTGTGATTTTTGTAGATAAAAATGCCGTGTTTCTTAAAAACACGGCATTTTTTTGTTTAACTTAGCTTAAACAAACTGGCTTGTTTATTTGTTATTAATCTAATGTTTTATTATTTTTGCAATGTGCGTGTGTGAAAAAGTGAGGATGATGAATGTTTTATAAAGTAAAATCCGAATTTCGGTTAATATACGACAAACCCCTGCTTAAAGCTTGTTAAGTGGCTGGTGCCGTATTCAGGAGGTTGTTAAATTTGCCCATATGAAAAAATCTACTATTTGGATATTAGGAGTGGTAATGGGACTGTCTTTTTTAAGCTTGCTTTATTTGCAGGTGAGCTATATTGAAGAGATGGTCAAGATGCGTCGCAGTCAGTTTGAGGAAAATGTGAATCGCAGCCTGGGTAAAGCCGTGCATAACCTGGAACTGGTAGAGACAAAGAAGTATCTTGAAAAAGATGTGGCGGCGCAAGAACGGGCAGCCCTCCTGTCAAAGCGGTATCAGGAGGGAAACGATGCGGGAGAAAATGTAGTGGAGCATCATCAATACACCATTACGGCTCCCGACGGTTCTACTTATTCTACATTTGAGCTGAAAACCATCATGAACCGTCCGGCTAATGTGCCGAAGGTGATGATTTCTACTGGGAGAACGATTCCGCAGACTTCACGTGCTTTGCAGGAAGTCTTGAAGGAGCGTTATGTGTATCAGCGTGCGCTGCTGGATGAAGTGGTGTATAATATTCTTTACACGGCGAGTGACAAACCACTGAAGGAAAGAATAAACTTCAAGCAGCTGGATCATTTCTTGAAAACAGAATTGTTTAATAACGGGATTGACATTCCTTATCATTTTTCGGTGACAGACCGGGATGGAAAAGAAGTCTATCGTTGTTCGGATTATGTGCATGATGATGAAAAGATTTATTCCCGATTGATTTTTGAGAAAGATCCTCCGGCTAAGATGGGTTTTGTGAACATCTTTTTCCCGACGTTGGATAACTATATTTTCAGTTCGGTGAAATTCATGATTCCTTCCATCATTTTTACGGTGGTGTTGCTGATTACTTTTATTTTCACCATCTATATCATTTTCCGCCAGAAACGTCTGACAGAAATAAAGAATGATTTTATCAACAACATGACTCATGAGTTCAAGACGCCGATTTCAACCATTTCGTTGGCAGCACAGATGCTGAATGATCCTGCGGTCGGTAAGTCGCCTGTCATGTTCAAGCATATTTCCGGAGTCATTAATGATGAAACCAAGCGTCTGCGGTTTCAGGTAGAAAAAGTGCTGCAGATGTCCATGTTTGAACGGCAGAGCGTGACGTTGAAGAAGAAAGAGATTGATGCCCATGAACTGATTAACGGGGTGGTCAATACGTTCCGGTTGAAGGTGGAAAAGAATAACGGTACGCTGGATGCGGAATTAAATGCTGAAGATCCTGTGATTTTTGTGGATGAGATGCATTTTACGAATGTAATCTTCAACTTGCTGGATAATGCAGTGAAATACAAGAGTCCGGACCGGGATATCGCTTTGAAAATTCGGACATGGAATGAAACCGGTAAGTTGTGTATATCCATTGAGGATAATGGCATTGGCATTAAGAAAGAAAATTTAAAGAAGATATTTGATAAGTTCTACCGTGTGCATACGGGAAACTTGCACGATGTGAAAGGGTTCGGACTGGGACTGGCTTATGTGAAAAAGATTATTACCGATCACAAGGGGGCTATCCGGGCTGAAAGTGAACTGAATGTAGGGACTAAGTTTATAATTACGATACCACTATTTAAAGAAGAATAAGATATGGACGACAAATTGCGTATTTTGTTATGCGAAGATGATGAGAATCTTGGCATGCTTTTGAGAGAATATTTACAGGCAAAGGGTTACAATGCTGACCTTTTTCCGGATGGAGAGGCTGGTTTTAAAGCTTTCTTGAAAAGTAAATATGATTTGGTTGTAACAGATGTGATGATGCCGAAAAAGGACGGATTTACTTTAGCGCAGGAGATTCGTCAGGCTAATTCAGAAGTTCCTATTATTTTCTTGACGGCAAAAACCTTGAAGGAAGATATCCTGGAAGGTTTTAAGATTGGAGCGGATGATTATATTACAAAACCTTTCAGTATGGAAGAGTTGACTTTCCGTATTGAAGCGATTTTGCGTCGTGTGCGTGGCAAACGTAATCGTGAAAGTACGGTATATAAGATTGGTCGCTTTACATTTGATACGCAGAAACAGATTCTGTCTATTGGTGACAAACAGACAAAATTGACTACGAAAGAGTCTGAACTGTTAGGGCTGCTTTGTGCACATGCCAATGAAATTCTGCAGCGTGACTTTGCTTTAAAGACAATCTGGATTGATGACAATTATTTCAATGCAAGAAGTATGGATGTGTATATCACCAAGTTGCGTAAGCATTTGAAGGAAGATGATTCAATTGAGATTATTAATATCCATGGAAAAGGATATAAACTGATTACGCCGGAAGGTGAATAATCCGTAGATTGAACAGTTATACAATAAAAAAGCCTGAATTTTTTGATTCAGGCTTTTTTATTGCTGTTTGTGTACTGACATATCTCAGTCTGTAATTCTCTTGTTCATGACGATGTAAACAATCAATCCTATCACAACAAGTGCCAAGGAACCTCCTAATACGGCGTTGTTGTTTACGTCGCCCACTGCATAGCATGCAATGAGAATTACAGCACCAATGATGACCAATATCACTCCTAAATTCTGTAATAAGCTTTTCATGTGTGTCTTCTTTTTATGGTTTATTTATTCATGGTTACAAATTAAAGCATAATTCTTCTATCCAAAAAATTATTTCGTGAAAAAAAACGGAAATTCAAGCAGATATATAGTAGCTTTTATAAAAGCTTGACAAATGTAATGATTTTTAGACTTCTTGCCTGCTTAAAGTGGTTGGAAAAGCTGTTTTTAATCCTTGGTATTGGTGAATATTTTACGGAGTACTTCCTGGCTCACCCTCAGTTCTTCGAGCGTGAGTCCATGCAATGCTTCTTTTAAGGTCTTATTGGCGATGAACCGTGCTTTTTCTTCCAGTTTCTTTCCGTTGTCCGTCAAGTGGATTTTGTTGGTTCGTCGGTCTTTCTTATCAGGTACCCGTATGACCAGGTGCTGTTTTTCCATATTATCAATCAATCGGGTCATGCTCGGTTTATCTTTGAAGGTTGCATTGCATAATTCTTGTTGGGTTACCCCGTCTTTTTCCCAAAGGTAGAGTAGTACGGTCCATTGTTCAGGCGTGATTTCCATGTCGTTCAGCCGGAAGTTACGGATTAACTTACGGTTGATGGCAGCAGATACCTTTCCATTTAGGATGGCAAAAATCAGTTGGATGTCAAAGTTGAATTGTTCTATCATGTAATTATTGTTTAAACAACTTTGCAAATATACGATATTTCAGGTAGATTAAAAGCGGAAAATACCGCTTCAGGGAGAATATTCCTTATTTTTAAGAATCTTTATTGCATAAATCGTTGAGAAACTTTGGTTTCTTGGTTTAAAAGTCGTACCTTTGCCGCGCAAATAAAAATCATTATTAATAATTTAATTAACGAATAGTATGAATCAATACGAAACCGTTTTCATTTTAACTCCCGTTTTGTCTGATGTTCAGATGAAGGAAGCGGTAGAGAAGTTCAAAGCTATCCTGACTCAGGAAGGTGCGGAGATCATCAATGAAGAAAACTGGGGATTGAAGAAGTTGGCTTACCCAATTCAGAAAAAATCTACAGGTTTTTATCAGCTGATTGAATTCAAAGCAGAACCGTCTGTAATCGAGAAGCTGGAAGTTAACTACCGTCGTGACGAACGAGTAATCCGTTTCTTGACTTTCAAGATGGATAAGTATGCTGCAGAATACGCTGCTAAGAGAAGAAATGTAAAATCAACTAAAAAGGAGGAAAACTAATCATGGCACAGCAACAATCAGAAATCAG
>NZ_CABROP010000001.1:0-154196 GCF_902472605.1 uncultured Bacteroides sp. | reverse complement strand
TTTTATCAATGACGGGCAACTTACTATCTTTTGATCTTATATCGAACTCACGTTATCTTATATAGGCAATGCTTTTTTGCATTATAGACAGAAGAGCAAGCTAACGTGCTATTATTTTTCTATCCCGCAACTTTATCGTCTTTTACTTACAGCGGACAAATTGGTCCAAATAGATGAGTTCTTTAAAACAGATTCCACAATAGGAGATTGTTTGAGCAAATTGAAGAAACTCAAAAAAATGCTACGTTCATTTCGGTTAGGAATTACACTACAAAGTGAATCTGCTTTCTTGCTTTACTTAGTTACAGAATTAGCAAATATTTTTACATTGTATGCAGCTGTGAATGTGGCAGAATCTTTTCTTTACATTAGGGATAAGCGAAAAGAAATCGAGCACGTTTTCGAATTTGTCGGTTTTATAGACGTGTTATGTTCATTATCGTTTTTTAGAGATAGTCTTCCATATTGGTGTAAACCGATAGATAATGAAAAAGGAGAAATGTTGTATGCTCGCAGTATTTGTCATCCATTGATAGATAATTGTGTCCCTAATGACTTCTCCTTGTCTGTAAAGTCAATGATTATCACTGGTTCCAATATGTCAGGGAAAACAAGTTTCATCCGTACAATAGCAGTAAATCTGCTTCTTGGGAAAGTATTGAATACTTGTTTTGCTAAAGAATTTCGCATTGACCTGTCTCGTAGAATATATTCGGTTATCCATACTGAAGATGACCTTATCCGGGGGAAGAGTTTTTTCCTTAAAGAAGTTGAGAACGTGAAGAAAGCTATTGATGTATCAAATAAAGGGAAATATCTTTTGATATTTGATGAATTATTCAAAGGGACGAATACTGTGGAACGGATAGCAATTAATTATGCTTTGTTGTTGGATCTTGCAAAATCTGATCACATCATTCTTGCGTCTACACACGATAATGAAATCACCACCTTATTGCAAGATAAATATGATTTATATTACTTTTCAGAAAAGATAGCGGATAATCAGCTGGAGTTTGATTATAAATTGAAAAAAGGAGTTGATAGAGATGGGAATGCTATAAAAATATTGAAGTTATATGGGTATCCCGATTCTGTTGTAGCTATGGCCGAAAGATTAAGACTAAATTATAAGAATAAATTGTAAACCAAAAGATTGAACAGAGAGATAGTATATAATTCATATTTTTACATGCTATATTTACAGTGGAAATGAAGTTTATTATTGCCATAATAATAAGCAGCCTTGTGTTTTATCGGATATGCTTGTTATTTGGAGTTTCAAGCGGCAGATAGATGGTAAATTCCGTAAACTCTCCTTCTGTGCTGTTGACGAATATTCTTCCCTCATGCGCTTTTATCACCTGGTCAACAAAGTTCAGGCCCAGTCCGAAGCCTGAAGCTCCGTTCCGGCGGCTGCGCTTTGCTGCCGCAGCACGTTCATACTTCTGGAAAATGACTTTCTGGTCGGCTTCGGATATGCCCAGCCCATTGTCACGCACTTTCAGGATGGTGTAGCGTTCGCTTTCTTCCGTCGTGATGTGTATTTCCACACTCTCCTTTGAGTATTTGATGGCATTATCAATCAGATTGCTTAATACTTCACCCAGATAATCTTTGTCGGCATAAGCTGTTTTGGCCTGCAAGCTGATGATAAAGTTTACAGGCTTCTGTGCTTTAGCCTTGAATTTCTCGGTCAGTTTCTCTATTATCGGTGTAAGCTCAACTTCTGTTTTATTCATCTCCAGTTTATGGTTCTCCAGTTTGGAAATTGTAAGTATCTTGTTGGTGAGAGCAAACAGATGTTCTGCTTCGCTTTCCGCTATGTTCATGTATTTGTTCTTTATCTCCGGTTTGGAATCAAGTCTTCCGCTTTTCAACATATCCTGCACCATCATAATTGTACTGAGAGGTGTTTTCATATCGTGTATCATAGCGTATGAGAAGTCTTCGCGGATTTGTAAAATAACTTGCAGCCTTGAGATGATTTTTATTTGGAAAATAATACACGCTATTATAAAGCTTAGTACAATGATGGTGATTATAATAAGTAAATTTATTTTCCCGAAAAGAAACTTGTATGGATTTAGGATTACAAGTTGAACACCTTGTGATGAGTCTGCTGTAATATTTATGATCTCAGATTTTATTTCCCTCCATGGTAAAGCACTTGGATTGGGATTGCTTGAAGATAATATTTTATTATCGGAAATTCTTATTTTATGTACGGAAATCGAACATGGCAAATCAATGTCATTAAACATATCAGATGCTATAGAGTCTATTTTTGATAAAGACATCTTTAAGCCTATATTAGACAAGCCTTCGTTGAGACTGACTATTTCAGGTGCCAAATCATTTTTTTTAGCATCTGCTGGAATACTTACACCCACAATCTCAGTACCCTTAGGTGCTTCTTTAAATCTAATTGATATTTCTCTTCTTATCGCTTTTATCAGTATGGAATTACTCTCTTTATATAAATTATTTTCCAGAGCTACGTATGTATTATACAGCCATAATATTTGAAGTATTATTATTGCAAATGCTCCGATAAAAACGAAGACGCTAATATTCTTGTATTTCATATATATTGTATTTGCTTATTGCAAATATAGAGATATTTGAAAATTGACATATAATTATTGGACAGCATTGTTTTCACGGAGTAAATAGACACTATAGTATTTAACCTAAAGATAACGTAGCGATAACATAAACTCTTGTGCTTTGCGCCTACCTTTGCAGCATAAGAAATAACAAATCAAGTATAATTTGAAAATTAAATTATTATGATAGCAGAATTAATCGTTTCAGCAGTAGCATCAGTGTCTTTGTCAACACCAAAGGTCGTTTATAATGTATCCTCAGATGATAAGAAAGTGACAAATATTGAGGCCTATTCGGTAAGTGAAGGTAAATATCTTAAGCGTCTGTATAAGATAAACTTTATTTATAATGCAGAGGGTGAGGTTACAAATAAGAATACTTATCAGTGGGATGAAAGAAATTCCGGTTATATATTGAAGGATACTGAGAAGTTTTCCAAATAAAATCCTTCAACTTCTCTCTTATAAAAGTTTCGCATGTTCTATTAATATACCTAAAAATATAAGTTATACAATGGATAAGACTAAAACATGGAAAATAATTGCATCAATTTTTATGTTGATAGTTATTGGAATCCTATTAAAGAATATCGATATATCTAATATAAGTTATATTGTTTTCGTTCCTGTTATTTTATTACTAGGAATGATTTTTGAAAAACGAAATATTTACAGGGGATGGTTGATTTCAACAATTTTTGCTGTTTTATATTCCTTCCTATGGTATTTCTTTAACCCGGAAAAAGCGTTAGCTGCTATCGCTTGGATTTCAGCAGGTTCATTTATTTCATTGATAGTGATTTTTTTACTTAAACATATTAGAAAGGTTCGATAGAGTATTTGTTGTTAAAATTAGAGTAAGTCTGATGAATTCAGAATAAGGTAAGCCGTGTGTCAATCGTTCTCGTTACATTGACACACGGCTTATCTGGAAAGCAGCAATTACACTTAAATATTTTTGTGTTTTACCGATTGTGTCTGTCATTTGGAGTTTCAAGCGGCAGATAGATGGTAAATTCCGTAAATTCTCCTTCTGTGCTGTTGACGAATATTCTTCCCTCATGTGCCTTTATCACCTGGTCAACAAAGTTCAGGCCCAGTCCGAAGCCTGAAGCTCCGTTCCGGCGGCTGCGCTTTGCTGCCGCAGCACGTTCATACTTCTGGAAAATGACTTTCTGGTCGGCTTCGGATATGCCCAGCCCATTGTCACGCACTTTCAGGATGGTGTAGCGTTCGCTTTCTTCCGTCGTGATGTGTATTTCCACACTCTCCTTTGAGTATTTGATGGCATTATCAATCAGATTGCTTAATACTTCACCCAGATAATCTTTGTCGGCATAAGCTGTTTTGGCCTGCAAGCTGATGATAAAGTTTACAGGCTTCTGTGCTTTAGCCTTGAATTTCTCGGTCAGTTTCTCTATTATTGGAGTAAGCTCAACTTCTGTCTTGTTCATCTCCAGTTTATGGTTCTCCAGTTTGGAGATGGTCAGTATCTTGTTGGTGAGAGCAAACAAGTGGTCTGTTTCGCTTTTTGCTATACTCATATATTTGTTCTTTATCTCCGGTCTGTTATCAAGCCTTCCGCTTTCCAGCATATCCTGTATCATCATAATAGTGCTTAGAGGTGTTTTCATGTCATGCACCATGGCGTATGAGAAGTCTTCACGGATTTGGGAGATTTTGTTTAGCTTTGATATGATCTTTATTTGATATACTATGCATCCTATTATAAAAATCATCATGATTGCTGTTGCAATAATGAGTATCAACATTTGTCTAAAAATATTGTAATACGGAATTGTGATAATGGCTTGTACGTTTGATGAATTATCTAGCTTTATCGGTATTGGTTGTGTCCTAATAATGCCAAATCGTTTAATATTCCCTTGACGTGTTGTTTCTACAATATTTCCGTTTTTTATTTTTTCGATATACAAATCAGTTTTTATTTTATGCTCAAAAAGCATTTCTTTAAAAATAGAATCCAGACGATTAATATTATTAGTAATGCCATATGTTCCTAAGCTTTCTAATAAATAAGTTACCTCTGGGTATGTTCCTGTTTTCTTGGTTCTTGGAGCACCGAGAAATTTTGTTCCTTTGGGGAGTTCTGAAAAATGCGATGTCGCTTCTTCTAATGTTGCTTTTGCAAACAAATTATTGATGGATTTTTCTAATTGGTTTTTATATAGATAGAAGGAGTTTCTAAGCCATATTCCTTGGAGTGTTAATGCAAGAAATATACTTATGATGGTTATAATTCTAATATAAATACGTTGCATAATAAACAGAAAGCATTGTGATAACGAGAAGTTACTTGGCGTAGAAAGTTTAACTTTTACCTTTACAAAGGTAACATTAGAAATTGATATTATATGGAAACAGAAAGAAAATGTAAGTGAATTATCTTTTGAGGAGTGAATGGGCGGAACGAATCTTATATAGTTATCTATTATTTGGCCTATTGTCAGAGTGGTTATTGCACAACAGAGAGATTTAGGTGGGGTAATGGATTGTTTGGAACAGTGAATGGATATATTCAGATGTAACATTATGGAAAGGAGATTGAATATTTTTTTGAAGGTTGTATTAACCTAAAGATAACGTAGCGATAACATAAACTCTTGTGCTTTGCGCCTACCTTTGCCGCATAAGAAATAACGAAATAACATTAAAATATCAATTATGAGAAGAATAATGAGACTGGCTTTTGTAGCCATTGCAGGTTTTGCCTGCATGCCGGCAGTTGTAAGGGCACAGCAGATGCCTCCGGTACCGGTGGACAAGGAAGTGAGAATCGGTAAACTGGATAACGGACTTACATACTATATCCGTCACAATGAATATCCGAAGAACCAGGTGGACTTCTATATCGCCCAGAAGGTGGGTAGTATCCTGGAAGAGGACGACCAGCGCGGATTGGCGCATTTTCTTGAACACATGTGTTTCAACGGAACAAGGAACTTCCCGGGCAGCTCTATGATCAAATGGCTGGAGTCTGTAGGTGTGAAGTTCGGTTATAACCTGAATGCCTATACGAGCATTGATGAAACTGTATATCGTATCTCCAGCGTACCTACAGAACGTATCGGGGTGCAGGATTCATGTCTGATGATTCTGTCCGACTGGGCTGACGGTCTTTTGCTCGAAGGTAAGGAGATAGACGAGGAACGTTCTGTTATACATGAGGAATGGAGAAGTCAGTTACCTCCAAATATGAGAATTTTGGAGAGACTGCTTCCGGAGATATATCCTGACAGCAGATACGGACACCGTCTTCCTATAGGAACCATGGAAGTGGTGGACAATTTCCCTCATCAGGCTCTTCGGGACTATTATGAAAAGTGGTACCGTCCTGACCTGCAGGGTATAGTTGTGGTGGGTGACATTGATGTGGACCGTATAGAAGGCAAGATCAAGGAAATGTTCTCAAAGATTGAGAAGCCTGTAAATCCGGCAGAAAGGGTTTATTACCCGGTAGCCGACAATGAAAAGCCGATTGTAGCTTTCGGCTCGGATAAGGAGCAGGATAAATATGTGGCTCAGATTATGTTCAAGTATGATGCCTTGCCTGATTCATTGAAGGGCACAATGGCGGATGTTACAACCGCTTATCTGCTCGATATGGCCCAGATGATGCTTCAGATAAGACTGAACGAACTGGGACAGAAAGCTGATGCTCCGTTTGCGGCGGCTTCTGCATTTTACGGTGAGTTTATTATGGCAAAGACGAAACAGGCTTTCCAATTTGCTATGCTTCCAAAAGGTAACAGTTTCGACGAAGGACTGAAGGCGGTCTATCGTGAAGCTCTCCGTGCAAAGAGGGGAGGATTTACCGCCACTGAATATGCGCGTTGCCGCACGGAATACCTGTCTCAGCTTGAAAAGGCATACAATAACCGGAACCAGCAGGAGAACAAGACACTGGCAGAATCGTATGTGCGTAATTTCATCGACAAGAAGCCGATACCGGGTATCGAGACAGAATATCAGATGATGAGCATGATTGTGAACCAGATTCCTGTGGAAGCTGTCAATCAGGTGTTCTCGCAGATTGTTTCGGACAAGAACCTGGTTGTTCTTGGTATGATGCCTGCATGCGAAGGTGAGTCATGTCCTAAGGATGAAGATATACTTGCATTGCTTTCTCAGGTGGAAGCAGAAAACATTGCTCCTTACGTGGATAATGTGAAGAATGAGCCTCTGATAAGCGAATTGCCTGTTGCCGGAAAAGTGGTGAAGGAAAACATGCTTTCTGATGCCGGAGCCAAGGAATGGATTCTTTCAAACGGTGCCAAGGTGATATTGAAGAAGACCGACTTCAAGGCGGATGAAATCAATATGATGGCCGTGGCAAAAGGCGGTACTTCGGTTTATGGAAACGACAAGGCTGCGGACTTGATGTTTATGCCTGCTGTATTGGAACAGCATGGTCTGGGCAGTTTCACCAATTCGGAGCTGACCAAGCTGATGGCCGGCAAGCAGGTTTCACTCAAAGTAAGTCTGGATGATTATGTACGCAGACTGTCGGGAAATACGACTCCTAAGGACCTGAAGACTTACATGGAGATGATTTACATGACTTTCACCGGACTGACAGTAACACCGGATGAATTTACCGCCATGCAGAATCTTTATAAAGGAGTTATTCAGAATCAGAAACAGAGCCCTAATTTCGTTTTCCAGAAGAAGGTGCAGGAATTCCTTTATACTTCGCCCAACAAGCAGGTGTTTGGTGTGGGTGACATTGAGAAAGCAAACCGTGAGGATATCCTTTCCATCATCCGTGAGCAGCTTGCCAACGCAGCCGAGTTTACCTTCGTATTCAGTGGAAACTTTGATGAAGCGGAATTAAAGGCACTGGTTGAGCAGTACATCGCCACCTTGCCGTCGGTGAAGGGAAAGAAACAGGAATTGAAGTATAACCCTGCGGTTGAAATCAAGTCGGGCAACGAGGAAAAGGAATTTTCCCTGAAGATGGAAGTGCCTCAGGGTAGTGCGGCGGTTATCATTAGCGGAAAGATGCCTTACTCGTTCAAGAACAGGCTAATGGCTTCCATGTCGGCACAGATTATCTCTGCCCGTCTTTTGAGTGAAGTCCGTGAGAAAGAGGGAGCTGTTTACAGTATATATACGCAGGGCTCTCAGGATCGGTTGTCTGAAGTGTCAGTTGTCTATCAGACCATATTCCAAGTGAAGCCTGAAAAGAAAGACCGTGCGCTTGAAATCATCCGCAGCGAGTTTGAGAATTTGGCAAAGGAAACGCCCGTGGAAGAACTTGACAAGGTGAAGGAGTTTATGGTGAAGCAAATTACTGGAGACGAACAAACCAACAGCTACTGGTGCTCCATGATGGCCGGCAACGAGCTTCTGCCTTCTGAAGTCTGTGTGAAGGCGGAACAGGTCATCCAGTCCATCACCCCGAAAGAAATCTCCGGCTATGTGAATGAAGTAATGAAGCAGAATAACTATAGGGTTCTGGTAATGATGCCTGAGAGTAAGTAGGATATTTTTTCAAAGGAAGCACATATTCTATTTTTATTCTGCCTAAAACAAAACCGTCTGCATGCCTTGAAGAAAATCTTCACGATGCATGCAGACGGTTGTGATGTGTAGGCTAGGGAGAATCAGTCTCTATAATCCCCGTTTGCCTTAATCAGTTCAATCAGTTTTTCCACGGCCTGTTCTTCCGGAATGTTCTTTTCAATACATTCCTTCTTCTTGTACAGGCTGATTTTACCCCTTCCGGCACCTACATAGCCATAGTCGGCATCAGCCATTTCACCCGGACCGTTGACGATACAGCCCATGATACCGATTTTTAGTCCCTTGAGATGGGAAGTGGCTGCCTTGATGCGGGCGATGGTCGATTCCAGGTCGTACAGGGTACGTCCGCAACCCGGACAAGAGATGTATTCGGTCTTGGAAGTACGGATACGTCCTGCCTGCAGGATACCGAAGGCAGTTTCGTCCACTTTCAGGTTGCTGATTTGGTTGCCGTGGTTGTAGAGTAGGATACCGTCGCACAGCCCGTCGATAATCAGGGCACCCATGTCGGCGGCCGACTTGATTTGCAGGTCTTCTGTTTCACTTTCCTGATAAAGCTGGAAGAATACCAGCGGGTTTTTCAGTCCTTGGTTCATCAGCTGGTGGGCCAATGCACGGAACTCACCGAGACGGTTGTAATGGTTGCTTTGGGCCACGATAACTACTTCCGGATGCAGGCGCAGACACGCCATCACCTCTTCGTTCAATCCGAGGTAGGAAGTGAAGAGGAATTTCATCTTGGCCGGATGGTGATGCAGTTCGATGAGCTGCTGGTAGTTGAAAGCCGGATAGGTATGTTCGCTGCCGTCCCAGGCACAGGCATCCACGATGTAGCCGATGTCGGCTCTCCGGTTTTCCGGTAAGCGCTGTCCGCAGTACAGGTAGTCTGGTTTGAACTGTTCGCTCACTTCCAGGTCGTTGTTCAGACGGGCGGAGATGACCACGGGAAGCTGGTCACCTCCGATGTTACCTACGGCTACGGTTTGTCTGCGGCTGGGATGCGTGTAGTTGAACTCCGGAGCTTCGGTGGCCGGAATGTAAGGGTGTCCTTCGCGTTTCAGCACGTAATCCACCAGCTTGCGGGCCACCGGGATTTCAGCTTCGGGGGCTTCACTCAGGGATACGCGGATGGTGTCGCCCAGTCCGTCGCACAGCAGGGCACCGATGCCCAAGGCTGATTTGATGCGTCCGTCTTCTCCGTCACCGGCTTCTGTCACTCCTAAGTGGAGCGGAAAAGCCATGCCTTCTTTTTCCATCTGTTCCACCAGCAGACGGACGGTACGTACCATGATGACCGTGTTCGAAGCTTTGATGGAGATGACCACGTTCGTGAAATTCTGTTCCACGCAGATGCGCAGGAACTCCATGCACGATTCTACCATGCCTTCCGGGGTGTCTCCGTAGCGCGACATGATGCGGTCGGACAACGAACCGTGGTTCACACCGATACGGATGGCCGTGTGGTTTTCCTTGCAGATGTTCAAGAAGGGAATAAAGCGGTCGCGTATCTTCTGGATTTCTTTTGCATACTCTTCGTCCGTATATTCCAGTTGCTTGAAGGTGCGGGCGGCATCTACATAGTTACCCGGATTGATGCGTACCTTTTCGGCATACAGGGCCGCTACTTCGGCCACTTTCGGGTTGAAATGTACGTCGGCAATCAGCGGGGTCTGGTATCCCTGGGCACGCAGGGCGGCGTTGATGTTCTTCAGGTTTTCCGCTTCACGCACGCCTTGTGTGGTGAGTCGCACGTATTCACCTCCCGCCTCGATGATACGCTTGGCCTGCTCCACGCATGCTTCTGTATCCATGGTGACGGTGTTCGTCATACTCTGTATACGGATAGGATAAGCGCCACCCATAGGAGTGGCGCCCACATATACCTCGTTCGCCTGTCGGCGAGAATAGTTGAAGTAATTCATTCAGTTAGTTGGTCTTATAAGCGTATTTGACTTCTTTCAGCTCTTCGTTGGCTTTTACGATTTTGTTTTTCAAACCTTCCTTGTAAGCTGCAAACTTCTGGGCCAGTTCCGCATCGCTCAGGGCCAGCATCTGTACGGCCAGGATAGCCGCATTCATGGCACCGTTGATGGCAACTGTAGCCACGGGGATTCCGGGAGGCATCTGGATGATGGAGTAGAGTGCGTCTACGCCGTCGAGTACAGAACCTTTTACGGGAACTCCGATGACCGGGAGGGTGGTGTTGGCTGCAATGACTCCCGGCAGTGCGGCAGCCATTCCGGCAGCTGCGATGATGACTTTAAGGCCGCGTCCGGCAGCTTCCTTCGCAAATTTCTCCACTTCAGCCGGAGTGCGGTGAGCCGACAGGGCGTTCATTTCAAACGGGACTTGCATTTCATCGAGCAGTTTGGCGGCCTTTTCCATGACGGGAAGGTCGGAAGTACTGCCCATAATGATACTTACAATTGGTTTCATTCGTTGTTTTTATTTTAGTTATTCGTTAATAATCTCTTTGTAGGCTGCGGCATCCAGCAGTTCGTCCATTTCGCCGGCATCCGTCGGTTTCAGTTTGACAATCCAGCCTTCGCCGTAAGGGTCCTGGTTCACCAGTTCCGGGTGCTCTTCCAGCTGTGGGTTGACTTCCAGAATCTCGCCTCCGATGGGGAGGAACAAATCGGAAACAGTCTTTACCACTTCAACCGTACCGAACACTTCGCCTTTGTCCAAAGTCTCACCTTCAGTAGTGACGTCGATGAATACGATGTCGCCCAGCTGCTGCTGTGCATAGTCTGTGATACCTACGTAGGCGGTGTCGCCTTCCAATCGAATCCATTCGTGTTCGTTGGTGTACTTGATGTTAGTTGGGAATTCCATATTGAATAAATTTAAAGTTTAAGATAATCAGTCTTCAAATAAACAAAATTCCGATGATACCACAAAATAAACCGACCAAAAACCCGCCACCCACTTCTTTTAAAGTATGTTGTTTGACGATAATCCGTGCCGAACCGAGCATGCCGGACAGCAGGATGAACACACAGAGCCATTCCACCGGATTGAACTGGAAGATGAAGCTGTAGGACAGCAGTCCGCCTATCATCAGTCCTCCGCTGGCCATGTGCGTGCTGATTTTTACCCGGGTATTGATCAGGGTACAGATGACCATGCAAATCAGGGTGGCCACGATGATGCCGCTCATGTAGCGGGGCAGATGGATATGGTACATGGTGAGCAGGCAGGCCATGTAACTCAGGATGGTCATGCCATAGGGGATGAAGCGTTTTTCGCGGTGCCCCAGTTCACGGAGTGTCCATCCGTTGATTTTTTGGAACAGGTAGATACCCAGCATCGGCATCAGGATGGTGAAGCAGTACACAAGTGCCAGTATGGTCAGCTTGTACTGGAGTGGCATGATGCTCAGATAGGTAAAGAAAAAGAGCAGACAGAATGCCACGAAAGGTACCATGAACGGGGTAAAAATCATCGAGATGATGCGCGCTGCCGTGAACAAGGCATCCTTCGGCTTTTCCGGGTCGCGGGAGACCGGGTCGTGATAAGTCAGTTCATCAGGAATACTGGTTTCTTCCATATCAAATAAGTTATCTTCTTAATCTTGCAACGGGAATGTTCAGCTGCTGACGGTACTTGGCTACGGTGCGTCGGGCAATAGGGTAGCCTTTCTCTTTCAGCATGTCGGCCAGTTCGTCGTCGGTGTAGGGCTTTTCCTTGTTCTCGCTGTCTACGCACTCCTTGAGAATGCGCTTGATTTCGCGGACGGAAAGTTCTTCGCCATTTTCGGTGGTATAGCCGTCGCTGAAGAAGAATTTTAGCGGATAAATGCCGAAGTTGGTTTGCACATACTTGCTGTTGCTCACACGTGAAATGGTGGAGATGTCCAGTTTGGTACGTTCGGCCACGTCTTTCAGAATCATCGGGCGGAGCAAAGACTCGTCGCCTTCCTCAAAGAATGGGCGTTGCAGGTCGATGATGGCTTGCATGGTGCTGAGCAACGTCTGCTGGCGTTGTTTTACCGCGTTGATGAATCCCTGTGCGGCATCTACTTTCTGCTTGAGGAACATCAGGGCATCTTTTGATTCCTTGCTCTGGTTCTGCTTGTTGCGGGTATGCTCGTCGAGCAGTTCCGTAAATTCCCGACTCAGTCGCAGTTCCGGAATGTTCCGGTTGTTGAGGCTCAGATGGATGGTGCCGTCGTCTTCCGTCTCCACCAGGAAGTCTGGGATAATCTGTTGCAGGTTTTTCCCGATGGCTTCCCCCATGGAGCTGCCCGGACGTGGATTCAGCTTGGTCAGCTCGGCCGTAGCCGCATTATATTGTTCTTCAGTGATATTCAGTTTCTGGATGATTTTCTCCTTGTTCTTGCGCGTGAAGTCGTCACAGCATTTCCCGATGATGTCCAACTCGATTTGTTTCAAGGGCGAGTCTTCTTTTCGGCGAATCTGGATGAGGAGGCATTCTTGCAGGCTTCTGGCGCCGATGCCGGCGGGGTCAAAGTCCTGAATGATGGAAAGCACGTGCTCCAGTTGCTCGGCGGTGGTATAGATACCCTGGTAGATGGCCAGTTCGTCAATCAAGGTTTCGGTTGACTTGCGGAGCAGGCCGTCGTCATCGAGTGAGCCGATAAGATATTCTCCTAATTGTTTTTCTTCCGGCGTAAGGTGCTGCATGTCGAGCTGCTCTTTCAACGTTTCGTAGAAAGACACGTTGTCCGAAAAAGGAATGTCTTCTGCCTGGTCCTCTTTCGAGCGGTTATTTTCCTGCAATTTATAATCCGGAATGTCGTCTTCCGTGCGGTAATCGCCCAGTGAGATGTCTTCTCCCGTGTCGGTATTCGGTTCTCCGTCCTCGTCGGTGGTGTTGTAATCCTCGTTGAGGTCATCGGAAGTGTCGGGTGTTTCTTTACCTTCTTCCAATGCCGGATTGTCCAGCAATTCTGCGTGAATCCGTTCTTCCAACTCCAGCGTAGGGAGCTCCAACAGTTTGACAGCCAGTATCTGTTGTGGAGATAAAGTCTGTACCTGTTGTTGTGCTTGTGTCTGCACCTGACGTGAACCTTGTACCATTTTTCTACTTAAATCTGATGAACTGCGTGCAAAAATAATAATTTAAATGAATAACACTGCAAAAGGAAAATTTTTTAATACTGGAAGCTGCTGCCGCCTAAGAACTCTCTCAACAGGGAAGTGGGTGGAAGTTCCTTGTCCTGCACCGATACGAAATAGTTCAGGAACCGCAGCAGGCGGTAGGCTTCAGAGTATTCCGGACAGCGGTTGGGGACCTTGCGTAAGACGGGCTCCACGAAGTCTTTCAGTACGGCCAGCTCAAAGAGCAGGGCCGAGTTGAACATAGCATCGGCATTTTCCTGATAGGGGAAGATCCATTTCTCTTCTCCGGCTCTTACACTCGGCCAGCGGGCGATGGTCTCTTCTGCCGAGTAGTTGCGGTACTTGTAGTCGCGGATAATGCGTCGGAGTAACCGGTTGTCGGTGGTCGGAATGTAGTTGTGGTTGTCCAACAGAATGGTGGTCAGAGCCGACACGTAGATTTTATATTTATTCTCTGCCGGGATGTGCGAGGTCAGGGTAGGATTTAAAGCATGGATGCCTTCAATCACCAGAATCATGTGTTCGTCTATCCGGAGTTTCTTGCCACTTTTCTCCCGTTTCCCGGTTGTGAAATTGTAGCGAGGTAGTTCCACTTCCTCTTCATTGAGTAAGGCAGTGAGCTGTTTCTCGAAGAAAGGCAAGTCTACGGCATAGAGGGATTCAAAGTCGTGTTTCCCGTTCTCGTCCAGCGGAGTATCTTCACGGTTTACGAAATAATCGTCCAAAGAGATGGGGTAGGGTTTGAGGCCGTTGGTCATGAGCTGGATGCTCAACCGCTTGCTGAAGGTGGTCTTCCCGGAAGAAGAGGGGCCGGATATCAGTACCAGCTTCACTCGTTTGCCGTCTTGGTTGAGATGGGTGATTTCATCGGCTATCTGTGCGATTTTCTTTTCCTGCAAGGCTTCCGACACGTTAATCAGGTCGGTGGCATGCCCCTCGTTACAGGCCACATTCAGGTCCCCCACCGTACTGATACCTAAGATCTGGTTCCAGCGGTGGTATTCCTGAAATACTTCCAGCATCTTTTCCTGTTTCACCACCTCTTCCAGTTTATTCGGGTTCGTGCGGTTGGGAATCTGCAGTAACAGTCCGTCGTAGTATTTCACGATGTCGAACAGACGGATATATCCGGTGCTGGGGACCAAGCTGCTGTAGTAACAGTCCACGGTATCCCCCAGACGGTAGTAGTAAGAGTAGAGCTGCCCGTAGGTGTCAAGCAGACGGGCCTTGTCTTCCATGCCTCGTTCTTCAAACAGGCGGACTACTTCGTCAGTGTGGCTTTCTGTACGCACATAAGGTATGTCGGCTGCAATGATTTCCTGCATCTTCTGCTTGATGCGCTGCACGTCGTCCAGTCCGATGGTACGGTCAATATGGAGTTTACAGAAATAGCCTTTTGAGATGGGGTGTTCCAGGGAAATGCTTCCTTGCGGATAAAGTTCTTCCACCGCTTTTACCAAGATGAAAAACAGCGAACGGACATAGGTCCGCATACCCGACGGATTGGTAATGTCCAGAAATTCTACGTCTTTGTTGTAGTACACCCGGAAGTCGAGACTTTCTACCTTATTGTTTACTTTGGCACTGACCGGGCCGTAGGGCATAGACAGATTAAAACCGTTATAAATATCCAAAAGTGAGCATCCCTCAGGGAAATCTTTTGTTAAATTATTATTTTTGCAATATATTTGTAGCATAAATGTAATATGTGTTACTAACCGTGTGAATGGGCAGTTAATTTACTCATTAAACAATTAAAAGCCTCTTTCCTATTTAACTAATTACAAATGGAATATTCTTTTTATGATTTTTTAGCGCTTCTCGGCTCGTTGGCGCTCTTCCTTTATGGAATGAAAATCATGAGTGAGGGACTTCAGAAGTTTGCGGGCGACCGACTTCGCAGTATCTTAACCGCAATGACTACGAACCGTGTCACTGGAGTTCTGACCGGAATGCTGATCACTGCCTTGATTCAGTCGTCGTCTGCCACTACCGTGATGGTGGTCAGCTTCGTAAACGCTGGTTTGTTGACACTCTCCCAGTCTATCGGAGTGATTATGGGAGCCAATATCGGAACCACCGTGACAGCGTGGATTATTTCGGCTCTCGGCTTTAAGGTAGACATCTCCGCCTTTTCTCTGCCGCTTTTGGCTTTTGGTATTCCTTTATTGTTTTCGCAAAAAAGTACCCGAAAATCCATCGGGGAATTTATTTTCGGTTTCGCTTTCTTGTTCATGGGCTTGAACTTGCTGAAAACCAATGCGCCCGACTTGAGCCAGAATCCGGACATGCTGGCCTTTGTGCAGAACTATACGGACATGGGATTCATCTCCGTGCTGCTGTTTGTCTTCATCGGTACAATATTGACCATGATTGTACAGGCTTCGGCGGCCACCATGGCAATTACCTTGATTATGTGTGCCAACGGCTGGATTAGTTTTGAACTGGGAGCGGCTTTGGTGCTAGGGGAAAACATTGGAACCACAATTACGGCCAATCTGGCGGCTCTGACGGCCAATACGCAGGCACGGCGGGCGGCCATGGCGCACTTGATGTTCAACGTGTTTGGCGTGATTTGGGTATTGATTCTGTTTAAGCCTTTCCTGGCGATGGTAGACTGGATTATTTCCGATTTCATGAACGTGAGTGAGGCGGACGGAGTAGCCGTTTCCTTCAAACTGTCGGCCTTCCATACTTGTTTCAATGTGTGCAACGTATTGATTCTGATCTGGTTCGTACACTTCATCGAAAAGACGGTGTGCAAGATTATTCCGCAGAAGGAACAGGAAGAGGAATATCGCTTGCAGTTCATCACCGGTGGTATGCTTTCTACGGCTGAATTGTCCATCCTGCAGGCCCGGAAGGAGATTAACCTCTTTGCTGAACGTATCCAACGTATGTTCCGTATGGTGCGCGACTTGCTTCATACCGAGAATGAGAATGATTTCAACAAGCTGTTCAGTCGGGTGGAGAAGTATGAGAACATCAGTGACAATATGGAGCTGGAGATTGCCAACTACCTGACGCAGGTGTCCGAAGGCCGTTTGAGTTCGGAAAGTAAGCTGCAAATTCGGGGGATGCTCCGTGAGGTGACAGAGATAGAAAGCATCGGCGACAGCTGTTACAACCTGGCCCGTACAATAAACCGGAAGCGCCGGGGGAACGAAGATTTCACGAAAGCACAGTATGAGCACATTGCCCAGATGTTCCAGTTAACAGACAATGCCTTGACGCAGATGTTGGATTTGGTGAGAGATACCCATCAGCAGGTGGATGTGAACAAGTCGTTTAATATTGAGACGGAAATCAATAACTACCGGAACCAGCTGAAGAACCAGAATGTGATTGATGTCAACGAAAAGAAATACGACTACCAGATGGGAGTACATTACATGGATATCATTGCCGAGTGTGAGAAACTGGGCGACTATGTGGTGAATGTGGTAGAGGCCCATCGGGATGTGAAGGAAAAGAAGGCCTGAAAAAGAGGTCTAATCAAATAAACAGTAATCCCCGCTACGGACAGTGTACGTCTGTGGCGGGGATTACTGTTTTGGATATTATTCTGCAATTTCCACCCGGTTGACTTTTTCCAGCAGGAAGCGGTTCTGGTTCCAGTGGAAGGGCTTGTAGTCAGTATTGGTGTGGATACGGTTGCGTTTGAAGACCAGTCCGTCTACCGACTTGGCATAGAGGATGGGCAAGTCGAAGGTCTCAAACTCATTGTCCGTAATCTGGATGGCGCCCGGTTTTCCTCCGTGGAAATACTTCACCTGATGCTCCAAATCGGGGATTTCCGGATAAATGGAAATTACGGCATTGGTAAATTGGAACATGTTGGTCAGGGCATTTACAAACCGGTTGTGACGGATAATCACTTCGCGGCAGGCTCCTGTTTCATACCAGCCGTTGCAGTCGCCGCACAACAAGATTGCAGTACCGGAGGTATGGTCAAATAAGTTGTGCTCTACCACCGTTTTTCTCGGCGTACTGAAGAGAGAACCTCTGGCGCGGTTATTCCGGATGGTGTTGTGGGCAAAATACACCTCAGGTGTCCAAGTCAGATTCTCAATGCCGAAGGCTTCCTGGTCGTTCAGTTCTTGGGGGAGCGGTTGCTGGAAGCGGATACGGAACTCCTTGGCACCATGAGCGGTCGGTTGGTCCTGCGCCGTGATGCTTTCAATGCGATTGGTTCCGTCCAGCAGTTCCATGGTTTGGGAACGGATAAACTGCACCTCGTCGCCAGCAAATCCCCAGTCGAATCCCCAGGCCTGTTCATGCATGTAACGTGCTAAGAGGGTATGATCGTCCACCCGTTTCGTCACCTTCAGGTAAGTGCCGTGTACATTGATGGCATCGTCCATCATTCCTTCATAAATTCCGTTCACCGATACGATTTCGCCTTTGCATTGCGAGAAGTGAGTGGCATCGGCCTGTGTCGTAAAGTAGCGTGGGTCATTCTCTCCTTTCAGGCAGACGCTGAAACCGTCCATGTAGATGCTGTCGCAAAGCTGTGCCAGTAGTCCCATGCCTTGTGCGTAGTGCACTTGTATGTTTTTTAAGGTAGTGTGCGTGTTATGCGACAAGAAAATGCCCGGAGTAGGGCGGTCCCAGGAACGCATGGCTACCACCGTACCTTCGGGAAGTCGTTTATCCTTCCATTGGGGCGCATACACCAGTCCCTCGCCCGCTTTGACGCAACCTTTGGTGGGGCAGCCGATGTCGCTGGTATTATATACAATGTGGTGGCTCTTCTCTTCGAAGGCGATGCCCGACATCGGGTGTAAGGTCCATCCGTCACCGTAAGTTTCAAAGATAGAGTCTTTGGTCAAGCGGTATTTCACCCACGGAGCGGGGCGGAAAGTGATACCTTTGTCGCCTTCATTCTTCACAATCTGCACTTGGGCAATGTGCGGGTTTTCAAAATCGATGCTGAAGTCTTTCAATGTACAGTTTGTGCTGCGCAGTAGGGAAAGAGGAATCATCTGTCCGTGGAAGACAAATTTGGCTCCATTACCTTCCAGCGTGACGGATTGCAGGTCTTCCAGTGCCAGACCTACCTTCTTGGGATTGGCTTGGTCGTGGTTGGAAATATAATATGTGCGTTCTGCCGCTTCTTCCGGATAGAAGTGATACGTTCCACTTTGGAAGCGTAATATCAGTGTCTCGCCTTTCTTGGCTTCTTTTCTGATTTTGGCCAGCGCTCTTTCCATGCGGGCCGACATGTTGCTTTTCTTCCCGGGGGTAATACCGAACCGAGCCATGTTATATACTTGCTGGGCACATACAGGCAAGCAGAGGACCGTGACCAGTAGCAGGCATCCTAGTTTTCTTCTCATAGTTTATGTTTTTGGGGTATAAAGTTACGTTTTCCTAAAATAAGAAAGGTTGGCAAGTGATACGATTAACGCACTGCTTGGCAACCTTTCTTTGCTATTTATTATTTATTAGTGTGAAATGAATTAATATCCAGGGTTCTGATCCTCCTTTAAGAGCGGATTTACATCGATGGCGGCAGTTGGAATCGGCATCCACATCAAACGGTCGTTCCATGTTTTTTCTACTACCTTGTATTTTGTCCAGGTCTGAGTTTTTGAGTCAAAGCCTCCACAAGGTGCGTAGGTAGGACCATTCATGACTTTTGCACAATAGTCTGTGCCATAACGACGGATATCTTCATATCGGTGACCTTCACCAGCCAACTCAATACGGCGTTCATTGCGTACAAAGTCGATAGCTTCGTTTTTGGATAAGGAAGCAGGTACGTGTGGCATACCGCAACGGTCACGTAACTTGTTCAGTTCAGTAGTTACTTTGTCATCCCATCCGGTATTCATGATGTGAGCTTCTGCATAGGTCAGCAAGACTTCTGCATAGCGAATCATCGGATAGTCTTCCGCACTGTTTTGTCCTTTGTAAGGAGTCAGTGACACCATTTTCCGGTAGCAGTAACCTGTCCATGATTCATTACCGTCGGAACCGGCTTTCAACGGATCCCACATGAAATAATAGTCACCTTGTGAAAAGTCTGTTTCTTGCCAGCCTTTCAGCGGGAATTGGATAGAAGCATACAGACGGCTGTCACGGTTACGGAACTCCTGCATGTAAGGAATGGATTTGATATCCAATGTCGGTACTAAAGCCAGATAGTCGGTTTGTGAAATGGATTTATATGTACCGTTTTCTGCATCTTTTTTAGAGAAATAAGTAGTCCACATATTGGAGTAACGTTGCAGTCTTTCATCAGCTGAGATTTCAGTTGGAATAGTTTTGCCATCAATTGTCCAATAAGCACTCACCAAATCCTGCATTGGTTCGTAAGAGCAGTAACCGGATCCCATTTGACTTGGACGGATATAGGTATACCGTGTCCAGTCGTTATTGTTATCATCGGCCATATATTCTCTGGTTAGAATGTATTCCGGATTTTGCGGATTGGCGTTTTCTGCATGCCACAAAGTCTCATAGCTGAAAATACCTTTGATAAATGCGTCTTTATTAATCTCCGGATGCTGGTCAAAGTCAATGTATTTTTCCATTTCCTGCGCCTCTTTCTGTTGGGCGGCATTCAAGCTGGTAACCCGGAACAAATCGTGATGTCCTTCGCTGATGACTAATCCGGCTGACTTTTCAGCTTCTGCATAATTACCGAAGTAAAGAGCGGCACGTGCACGAAGAGCCAGAGCGGCGGCGCGTGTGATACGTCCGTATTCGTAATACTTGTTACCGTTGTATTCATCGGGTAGCAGGTCGGCTATTTCGCCCAGTTCTTTCAATACATAAGCCTGTACTTCTTCCTTGGAGTTACAACGTACTTTTGGCATGTTGTATTCGGGAACATCCTCAAAGAGGTAAGCCTTACCGAAACGAGTAACCAATTGCAGATAGTTCCAAGCGCGGAAGAAGCGGGCTTCTGCTTTCATCCGGTCTTTTAAGTCTTGGTCCATGTTGCATTGCTCTACATTCTGTAGGAATGTATTTGCGATACGTACAGTGCTATAATCGTAACCAAAGTCGTCTCCAGCTGTGATACCGTTCATCTGAAGTAGCTCATAAGGACCTTCCCACGGCTTGTGGCTGTGGGCGTTGTCGGTATACATTTCATCCCATATATCGAAGCCGGGAAGTTGGGCATATAATCCGTTGAGGGCTGTCCAGGCATCCGCTTCGTCAGTCCAGAAGTTTTCTTTGGAAATTCCTGAGGGAGGTATGACTTCCAAATCACAGGAAGTGGCTAATGTAGCACATAAAAGTGCGGAGAAGGTAATATATTTAAGTTTCATAATCGTTGTGAGTTTTTAGAATGACAGATTTACACCAAAGGCGATAGATTTTGAACCTAAAGCAGAGATACCACGACCGGTAGATGATTCAGGATCAAAGTCCTTCATGATTTTATCTGCACGCATGGTAAACAGGTTTTCTCCTGTAAGGAACAGCTTAAGGGAAGAAATACCCCATTTGGCTGTTACGTTGCGAGGAATCATATACCCCAAGGACAATGTCTTGATACGGAAGTAATCAGAATCAAACAGTTGGTTGTCTGAGAAGTGCTTGTTGTATTCATCCATTGAAGTTCCTCCATACAGGCGTGGAACCGGTGCATGTGAGTTCGGATTTTCTTCTGTCCAGCGTTGCAGGTGATATTTTCTCGGGTTGGAGTTCAACATAAAGGCAAACACCTGTTCTGACTCAAAGGCTACGCTGGTTCCTGACACGCCTTGTCCAAAGGCACTCAGTTCCCAGTTTTTCCATTGCAGGCTGATATTAATACCATACGTGAAGTCGGGTACATCTTTTCCAATGATAGTACGGTCATCATCAGTGATGGAGGCATCTACTTCATCTTCTCCTTCTTTGAGATCGCAATAGTATTTCACACCTTCACGTTGAGGCACGTATTTCAGGTCACCTGCTTGAGGATGGCGACCGTATACGTAGTAACGTCCGGCATCGATTTCTTCCTGTGTGTACAGTCCGTCTGTTTTCAATCCGTAGAATGAACCGATGGATTCACCTTCCTTCAAAATGTAGCGTATATTGTCACCGCCATTTTGAATCATATTGTCAGAACCTGCCAGGTTAGTAATCTTATTGTTGTTGGTGGCAATGTTGGCACTGATAGAATAAGAGAAGTCTCCAATCTGGTTTCGGTGAGTGACGGCCAATTCAAAACCTTTGTTGCGTACCTTGGCCAGATTCATACTTGGGCTGGACCAGATACCTGTTTCACGGGCTACATTATATCCTAAGAGGATATCGCTGGTGTTCTTGATATAATAGTCGGCTGATAAGCTTAATTTATTGTTCAAGATGTCCAGGTCAAAACCGACATCGGCCAGTGCAACAGTTTCCCATCCCAGTGAGGTGTTCGGAATTTGTGCTTCCAGTACCCCTTTTACGGCTGTGTCGCTGAAGTTGTAATTAGCTCCACTTGAAAGCAACTGGAAATAATCGTAATATCCCACATTGTTGATGTTTCCCAATGTACCATAAGAAGCACGAAGTTTCATGTTGTTGATCCACTTTACCGGTTTCATGAATGATTCCTCGCTGATACGCCAGCCGGCAGATACAGAAGGGAATACGCCCCAACGGTTGTCTTTATAGAAACGAGAAGAACCATCGGCACGTACATTCACTTCCAGAAGGTAGCGGTCATTGTATGAATAGTTTAAACGGCCAAAGTAAGATAACATTTTACTTTCTACAATGGAATTTCCGCTTGGTACTTCTTTGGATACTTCGTTTCCTTGTTCGATGTCCTGTAAACCGTCGCTGGCAAAATCGGTACGTTTGCTATAGAGACGTTCATATTGATAATGTTCATAAGAAGTACCAGCCAGCAAGTCGATGGCGTGTTTCCCAAAATTCATGTCATATTTAGCAGTCAGAGTGGTTAGCAGGGTACTGTTGCTAATCCAGTGCATTGCCATGGAGTTCGGGCTACTGCTTTCTGTTCCTGGAATCGGATTGCCCGTTTCAAATTGGTTGATGGCCGGATGATTAGCTGTGTAATTTTTAGTTTTGTATTCATAGCGTCTGTAGTCCAATTGTCCGGATATAACCAGGTTTTTGATGGGCTTTATGTCGAATCCTACATCATACATGGAGTTTTCAGTTGTGCTTTTTCCCCAGTTCTTGTAGCTTAATGCACGGAGTGGGTTGCCGTTCATGAACGACTGGGTCGCATCTTTTCCTCCTGCAATGCTTCCCCATTCTCCGTTGGACTGCTGGGCCACCATGATAGAAGGTACCATGACGAAGTTACCGATAGAAGCAGTACCATGTTTAGTGTCCGACGAATTACGGATGTATTTGATTCCGCTTTTCAAGGTCAACCATTTTGTGATGTCGGCCTGTACATTCAAATCCAGGTTATAGCGGTCGCTGCTGACACCTGGCATGAAGTCATCATTATACAAATAGCCTACACTGCTGAAGAAACGTACCTTATCGCTACCTCCACTGAAATTCAGTGAGTGCTGAGTCGTGAGAATCTGTTTGTCCAGCACTAAATCTGCCCAATTGGTATTGGGGTAGTAGTCTGGTTTGCTTCCATCTCTGAACCATTGAATTTCCTCATCGCTGTAAGCTTGGTTCTTTCCTCCTTCTGGATTGGCATTATATCGGGATTCGTTCAGCAAGGTAGCGTAGTCCCAAGAGTCCAATACGTCTGGCAGGTAGGTAGGCATTTTCATACCGACCAGTCCGCTATAGGATACATTCATTTTCTCTTTCTTTCCCTGCTTGGTTGTTACCAGTACCACACCGTATGCGGCACGTGAACCGTAAATGGAAGAGGAAGCGGCATCTTTTAAGAATGAGATGGATTCGATGCTGTTCGGATCGAGGTTGGAGAAGAACGTAGCATCGGCAATAGCTCCGTCGATTACATACAATGGCTCTGAGGTTCCCAAGTTACCGCGTCCGCGGAAGTTGATGCTTGGGCTTGAACCCGGGCGTGAGATGACGGTAACACCAGGTACTGTACCCTGTACGGCCGACAATACGTTGCTTTGCACACGGTCTTTGATTTCATCGGTACTAACAGAGGCAACCGATCCGGTCAGATTGACTTTCTTCTGTGTGCCATAACCTACTACTACCACTTCGTCCAATACTTCTGTATCTTCTTTCAGGGTTACAGTAATAGGCTGTCCATCCCATTGAATGGTTTGTGTGGCATATCCAATGTAAGAGATGACAATGGTAGCTCCTTTGGCTACATTGTTTAAAGAGAATTCTCCATCCAAATTTGTGATGACTCCATTAGTAGTACCTTTTACCATTACGGAGGCACCGATTACAGGTTCGCCTGTAGCATCTTTTACTACACCTTTACAAACTGAAGTTTGTTGAGTAACTTGCAAGTGGGTCGCTTCTGCAGCCAGTGTAGTACTTCCTAATCCGGAAGCTACACTCATGACAAATAGCATGGCGCCCACAGACTTGAAATGTTTTGTCATAACGAATAGCTTAAAGGTTTATTTAAACAGCTGCAAATATAGACAAATATTTAATATATTAATATTGTTACTATAAAAAAATTAGTATTATTGTTTTTGGAATAGATATTTATTGTATAAATAATAAGTTTATATTTTCTTTTTTGCTTTTTTTGGACGAATTAGGATAAGGGAAAATAATATTCCTTGTAGGGAAAGAGAATAAGAAAAGATATAAAAAATCCCCGGCACTTTCCAACGGAAGGTGTCGGGGATTTTTATTTTGAAAGAGAGTCGGGAAAAGGTTATTTCTCGATATCTACCAATTCTACTTCAAAAATCAGGGTAGAGAACGGTTTGATTTTGCCAGCTTCCTGTGCACCGTATCCCAGTTCCTGCGGAATGTACAATTCCCATTTAGAACCTACCGGCATCATCTTCAGGGCTTCTGTCCATCCCGGAATCACACGGCTGACAGCCAATGTGATAGGCTCTTTAGAGCTGTCAAATTCCGTACCATCAATCATGGTACCTTTATAGTTCACTTTTACGCGTGAAGTATCGGCCGGAATGGCACCTGTACCTTTGGTGATGATTTTATATTGCAATCCGCTGGCTGTAGTCTGAACGCCTTCTTTTGTTTTGTTCTTAGCCAGGAATTCTTCGTTTTGTTTCTTGTAGTCTGCATATTTGGCTTCCAAAGCTTTTGATTTGATCAATTCAGCTTTTGAACGTACGTAAACTGCTGCAGAGTCTACTGAAACCAAACCTTGTTTCTTTACAGTAGCGATGAATCCAGCCAAGAAGTTTTCTTTACTCAAAGTCTGTGTAGAGTCCTGACCGAAAATCTGACGGTTGTTGTAGTCGAACATGTCACCGCTGATCTGCTGGCCAATCTGCATACCTGCCAGATAAGCTTTTTGTTTGGCATCAGTTTCCTTGCAGCCCTGTTCCAGACCTTTGATGAAGTCGGCTACATAAGCTGAATCTACGCCCAGACGACCTTGTACATATTCCATCAAACCCTGAGTGTTAGTTACACCCATCATATAAGACAAAGAATCTACGTCGCTTTTCAAGTTGGCTTTCGGGCCTTGTGCTGTACATGATGCCAGGCTGGCTGCAGCGGCAAGCATCATAAAAAATGTACCTTTTTTCATTTGCTTCTTATTTATAATACTTCAATTAATTCTACTTCAAAAATCAGTGTGCTGTGAGGCGGAATCATTTCACCGGCTCCCTGTGCACCGTAGGCCAGTTCCGACGGGATGTAGAGTTTCCATTTGGCACCTTCCGACATCAGCTGAAGAGCTTCTACCCAACCTTTGATAACCTGGTTTACACCAAATACAGCCGGTTCGCCACGCTTGATGGAGCTGTCGAACAGCGTTCCGTCAATCAGCGTACCTTCGTAGTGGCAACGTACGCGGTCGGTAGCTTTCGGTTTCTTGCCGTTGCCTTCCTTGATTACTTCGTACTGCAATCCGCTGGGCAAGGTTACTACTTTCGGGTTCTTTTTGTTTTCTTCCAGGAATGCTTTTCCTTTTGCTATATTTTCTGCGTTGGTTTTCTCTTCCAGTTCCATGAAGAACTTGTTTACGATTTCACGTGCCTCTGTATGAGAAATAGCAGTCTGATTTCCTTCCAATACGTCTTTGATAGCCTGTGCAAAGTCATTTACATTGATAGAGCGAGCGCCCATGCTGAACAGGTTTTGGCCAATCCCCAGACCAATGGCGTAACTAAATTTATCCATAAATAAATCTTGTATTAAAATGTGAATTAACGGGGAGCAAAGGTATCTTTTTTCTGTGAATATGAGGAATTTTGATTGATAAATTTTCTTATTTTTGACGAGTGAATGCGATTACGAATCATGTATCTAACATAAAGGAGGACAAGAATATGAAAAATCTGGTTGTATTGACAGGTGCAGGAATGAGTGCGGAGAGTGGTATCAGTACATTCCGCGATGCAGGAGGATTGTGGGATCAGTATCCGGTAGAACAGGTGGCTACCCCCGAAGGATATGCGGCGAATCCGGAACTGGTCATCAATTTCTATAACGAACGACGCAAACAGTTGTTGGAGGTGAAACCGAACCGCGGGCACGAATTGCTGGCGGAACTCGAAAAAGATTTCCATGTGACCATTATCACGCAGAATGTGGACAACCTGCATGAGCGTGCTGGAAGTCATGAGGTGATTCATCTGCACGGTGAGCTGACCAAGGTGACATCCAGTTACCATCCCAACGACCCGCGGTATATCAAGGAACTCCGTCCGGAAGAGTATGAGGTGAAGATGGGCGACAAGGCGGCTGACGGTTCCCAGCTGCGTCCCTTCATTGTCTGGTTCGGTGAGGCGGTGCCGATGATTGAAACGGCCATCGAGTATGTGGAGAAGGCGGATATCTTTGTGATTATCGGGACTTCTCTAAATGTATATCCGGCGGCAGGCCTGCTGAATTATGTGCGCGACGGGGTACCGGTTTACCTGATTGACCCGAAAGAAGTGCGTATTGCCTCAGGGCGTCCGGTACAGGTTATCCGCAAGGGAGCTTCCGAAGGAATGGAAGAATTAAAAAAAATGTTATTGAATGAAGCAGAGTAAACAAATTCTTTCTATATTTGTTATCATTTTAAACTAAGAACAAATACTAACGAATTAAGAATTGACTGATTATGAAAAAGTACATTTGCACAGTATGTGATTGGGTTTACGATCCGGAAGTGGGTGACCCAGACGGAGGTATTGCACCGGGTACTGCTTTTGAAGATCTTCCAGAAGACTGGGTTTGCCCGGTTTGTGGAGTAGGAAAAGAAGATTTCCAGGTAGTAGAAGATTAATACACTTTTCTTGATAAGAGCGGCCTTCTAAAAAGTATGCCATATACTTTTTTGGAAGGCCGTTTTCTTTTTGTCCTATTCTGGCAAGGTAATACCCATCTTCCGCATCAGGAAGCAGGCGTTCATGTTCTGTGCCACACCTTCCCGCAGTTGGTAGGAGAAGGTCAGTTCATTGTTTTGGATGTCAGCTTCGAAACAATAATTCCGGATTTCGTCGGGGAACTGTTCGATGAGATTGCCCAGCAGGAGGTCGTGGGTGGCGATGATGCCGTTGGCCTTCAGTCGCATGAACTGGCGGATCAGTTCAAAGGAGCCTTTCTGCTTGTCGATGGAATTGGTACCTTTCAGAATCTCGTCCAGGATGATGAAGAGTCTTTGTCCCTGGTTCAGCAGGTCGATGATGCGTTTCAGGCGCTTCAGTTCCGCAAAGAAATACGATTCGTTGTCGGACAGCGAGTCGGACGTGCGGAGGCTGGTCATCAGCTGGTGCGGATAGAGGACCAGCTTTTCACAGCATACGGGGGCGCCGATGCAGGCCAGCAGGTAGTTTATTCCGATGGTACGCAGGTAAGTACTCTTTCCGGCCATGTTGGCACCGGTAATAATGAGGAAGAACGGGCGCGACGGAAGGGTGGCGTCATTTTTCACACATTGGGCAGGCGGCATGAGCGGGTGCCCCATCCGGGTAGCCAGGAAGCAGAATGGTTTCTCTGCCAGTTCAGGATAAGTGTAGTCGGGATGATTGTAGGCAAAGGTGCCCAGTGAGCAGAGGGCATCCAGTTCCCCGATGGTTTCCAGCCAGCCGGTGATGTGCTGTCCGTAGCGGGCCTTCCAGCGTTCGATGCGGACAATTTCCTGCAACTGGAAGAAGATGCTACCCTCCAACAGGACATATAAAAACTGGTTGTTGCGCAAGTCCAGTCGGTCGAGTTCGCGGGAGAGTTGTTGCAAGGCTTCGATGGGAGAGGTCCCGTCCATATCCAACCGGTTCATCAGTTGTTGCATGCCGGGCGCTTCCCACTGCTCTTTCTTTGCCAGCGCGATGAGCTGTGCATAACCGTGGAGGCTTTTCAGTTGCGTGCCATAGGTTTCCTGTACGTAAGTGGCCCGTTTGACAATACCGAAGCTGAGAA
This sequence comes from uncultured Bacteroides sp., assembly GCF_902472605.1. GTDB lineage: Bacteria > Bacteroidota > Bacteroidia > Bacteroidales > Bacteroidaceae > Phocaeicola. The sequence continues at coordinate 126,526 of NZ_CABROP010000001.1, read as the reverse complement.
TCAGGAAGAGTCCGAATGAGAGTCCCAGCCAGGTGAAAGAAGTCCATCCCACGAGGGACGTGAGTAACAGGAGGCCGTTGAGGAGAGGGACTCCCCACGTAAAAGCCTTTACCCAAGTGCTGTGCAGGTATTGTGCCGGACTTTGGCTCCAGGCACGCAGCTTTTCTCCGTCGGAGGCTGTACCTTGGTGTACGAGTCCGGTGATTCGGAATTGTTCCCGGAACAGCGGACGACGGCTCATGTCTTGCACCATTTGCTGGCGGGTACGGATGGCAGAAGGTTCACAGAGGTGATGTTGCAGCCATTGGGCCAGGCAGTCTTTCCCGAAAGAGGTACAGGTACGGTTCATTGCCTGAAACAGCGAGCGTTTTCCGAACACATCGAGGTCGAAGGTATAAGGATGTTCCGGTTGGACGTAAGTCTGGCCGTCGTCGAAACAGCTGTAATCACCGGTGAGGGCTTGCAATTCCTCTTGTTGGACACGTACCTGGGTTTCCAGCCATTTTTTCCGGTAGAAGAGCCGGCTGTGTACTTTCACGAGGATGAAAAACGGCAGAAAGGTGAGGCAGATACTGGCCGTCAGCAAGGTGTGCTGGTGGAAGAAAAAATAGATGCCGGCCAGTCCGGCTACGAATAAGGCCACGCGCAGGGTACTGATGCGTGCGATTTGTTGTTTGACTTTGTGTAGCTGGCCTTCTGCCAGAACCAGTCTTTCGGTGTAGTAGTTTTTGGGGTTCATACGTCTGTATTTGTGTAGATGGTGCAAAGGAACGAAAAAGTGTACATCGCTGGCTGAAAAATCTGTTAAAAGATTGAATCTGTTTGTGTTTCTCATGAATAAATCCCTTCTTTGCATAGAAATCAAGAAATGTTTCATCGAAAGTGTGCGCGGTAACGCGTTTTCTTTTTCACTTAATGCGTGTTCGCACACACTTTTGGAAAAAGCCTGTCTATGCAGAAGAACAAGAACATACGACTGACGGATATTGCGCGTCTGGCCAATGTGTCGGTAGGTACGGTCGACCGAGTGATTCACAACCGGGGGAGGGTTTCGGAAGAGAATATCCGCCGGGTGAAGGAGATTATGGAGCAGGTGGGTTACAAGCCTAATCTGATTGCCCGCTCGCTGGCCGTCAAGAAGCCCTGTCATCTGGTAGCGTTGATTCCGAACTTTCGTGCGGGAGATTATTGGAGTGCCATGGACTATGGTATCCGCCGGGCGGAAGAGGAACTGGAAAGCTATGGGGTGAAGGTCACGGTACTGACTTTCGACCAGTATAGTGAAGGTAGCTTCGAGGAGACGGCTTCCCGTTTGCTGAATCTGCCGGAAGCGATAGACGGCGTGGTGATTGGGACGTTGTTCAAGGAGGCCGTAATTCGGCTGTCGGCTTCACTGGATGTGCGTGACATACCTTATGTGTATGTCGATTCGGACATCGAAGAGGCGCATCGCCTGGCGTATTACGGTACCGATTCCGTGGCCGGTGGTGAGATTGGGGCCCGGATGCTGTTGGCTTCCATGGCCTTTCAGGGCGACATCCTGGTGGCACGGATTCAACACGGAAAAAGCGGACTTTCCACGCAAGGAGAGAAGCGTTATTTAGGATTCCGCCGCTACCTGGACGGGCAACGTGAAAACTTGCAGCTGGTGGAAGTAGAGCTGTGGGTGGGCGATAAGGCGCACAACGAGCAGGTGCTGGACGAAGCATTCCGGAATTATCCGGGCATTCGTGGGGCGGTAACGTTCAATTCTTCCTGCTACATTTTAGGGGAATACCTGGAGAAGCAGGAAAGAAAAGACATCCGCCTGGTAGGCTATGACCTGATTGCGCCCAACGTGCGGTTGCTGAACGAAGGATATGTGCAGGCGTTGATTGCCCAACGTCCGGAATTGCAGGGTTACAACGCGGTGAAGGCTTTGAGCCGCTTGCAGCTGTTCAACGAACGTCCGCCTGTGGTGAACCTGCTGCCGATAGACATTTTGTTGAAAGAGAATTATCAATTTTATAATAAAGTATCCAATTTATTGCTAATCTAATTATTATGGCAAACGAATTATTTAACGTAGACGGCAAAGTTGTCGTCATGACCGGGGGAGCCGGTGTGTTGGGAAAAGGTATTTCCAAGTATTTGGCTGCACAAGGTGCAAAGATGGTCATTCTTGACCGTAGTGAAGAAGCAGGAAAAGCATTGGTCGCTGAAATCGTGGCACAGGGTCACGAAGCTACTTTCTTGTACACTGATGTCATGCAGAAGGAAGTGCTGGAACAGAACAAGAAGGATATTCTGGAGAAATATGGCCGTATTGACGTGTTGTTGAACGCTGCCGGTGGAAACATGGCAGGTGCTACCATCGCTCCGGACAAGACTTTCTTCGACCTGCAGATTGATGCATTCAAGAAGGTAGTCGACCTGAACCTCTTCGGTACGGTATTGCCGACCATGGTCTTTGCCGATGTCATGGTAAAACAGAAAAAAGGAGCCATCGTGAACTTCTGTTCTGAATCTGCCCTCCGTCCGTTGACTCGTGTGGTAGGTTATGGAGCTGCCAAGGCTGCCATTGCCAACTTCACCAAATACATGGCCGGTGAACTGGCTATCAAGTTCGGCGACGGTTTACGTGTGAACGCCATCGCTCCGGGCTTCTTCCTGACAGAACAGAACCGTACTTTGTTGACGAATCCTGACGGTTCACTGACAGATCGTGCCAGAAAGATTATCGCTCACACTCCGTTCGGCCGTTTCGGTGAGCCGGAAGACTTGTATGGTACCATTCATTACCTCATCAGCGATGCGTCCAGCTTCGTAACCGGTACAGTAGCCGTTATCGACGGTGGCTTTGATGCTTTCTCTATTTAATCGAGTACGAACCTTAAAACAAGAAACGTTATGTATTTATGTGAACAAACTTGGCGCTGGTATGGTCCGAATGATCCGGTGTCTTTGTGGGACATCAAGCAGGCCGGTGCCACGGGTATCGTCAATGCCTTGCATCACATTCCGAACGGCGAAGTCTGGACGGTAGAGGAAATCATGAAACGCAAGAAGATGATCGAGGAAGTCGGCTTGAAGTGGAGTGTGGTAGAAAGTGTGCCGGTACACGAACATATCAAGACGCAGACGGGCGATTTCATGAAATATATCGAGAACTACAAGGAAAGCCTGCGCAACCTGGCCAAATGTGGTATCTACATTGTAACCTATAACTTCATGCCGGTGCTCGACTGGACCCGTACGGATTTAGCTTATACGATGCCCGACGGTTCCAAGGCTTTGCGCTTTGAACGGGCTGCCTTCGTGGCTTTCGACCTCTTCATTCTGAAACGTCCGGGAGCTGAAAAGGATTATACCGAGGAAGAAAAAGCCAAGGCCAAGGCTCGCTACGAACAGATGGACGAAGAAGAAATCCACCGCCTGACCCGCAACATGATTGCCGGATTGCCGGGTTCGGAAGAGAGCTTTACGCTGGAACAGTTCCAGCATGAACTGGACCGCTACAAGGACATCGATGCCGAGAAACTGCGCTCCAACTTGATTTTCTTCTTGAAACAGATTTGTCCGGTAGCCGATGAGGTAGGTGTGAAACTGGTTATCCATCCGGACGACCCACCACAGACAATCTTGGGCTTGCCGCGTATCATGAGTACGGAAGAGGATTTCCGCAAGCTGGTGGAAGCTGTACCAAACGAATCCAACGGCTTGTGCCTTTGCACCGGTTCGCTGGGTGTGAGTGCCAAGAACGACCTGGCCGGCATGATGGAACGCTGGGGCGACCGCATCAATTTCGTACACTTGCGCAGTACCCAGCGTGACGCAGAAGGCAATTTCTTTGAGGCCAACCACCTGGAAGGTGATGTGGACATGTATCACGTGATGAAGAACTTCCTGCTCATGCAGCAGCGTCGTAAAGTCTCTATCCCGATGCGTCCGGACCACGGCCATCAGATGATTGACGACTTGAAGAAGAAGACCAATCCGGGCTACTCTTGCCTGGGCCGTCTGAGAGGACTGGCCGAACTGAGAGGACTGGAAATGGGTATCGCCAAATCAATGGAAGAACAGAACTGATTATTTAGCTGACAACTGATTGTGTATAAATGAAGAAAATGGTTCATGGAGGAGCAATCCTTTATGGACCGTTTTTTTTGTGGAAGCTGGGAATCATTTTCAGGAGGTTCCGGAGTAAATGGATTATTCTCCTTTTGTTTTCTCAGAATCCCAGGGTTATGTTTTACGTTTCTCGGTGCAGAAACGTATGTTTCCCTCATGCGAAACGTATGTTTCCGCCATGAGAAACGTACGTTTTCCTTAAGGGAAACGTAGATAACGGTGAGGAATTTCTGCCTGATTTCTGGGGTGTTTTCAGGTTTCTGTGCAGACTGTGAAAACGCCACAGGAGCCATGCCTATTCATCCTGACATGGCTCCTGTGGCGTAAAAGTGTATCTCAATAAAATCGTTTATTCTACTGTGAAGCAATAGACGATGATTCTTTTTTCATCTTTGGAATCCGGATTGGACATAAAAACGCCGTACTCTCCTGGAGTCGGATTGAAAGACAGCAGATAGGAACTTTTTCCATAGCGTTTGGCTTTGTATTCCACCAGTTGTTCGGTTCCGGCGGAACTTCCTTTAAATGTGTTGACCTGCCCGATTTCGCAGCGCCTTTCATTTTTCTTGATTTCAAATCTGACCAGCTGAATGAAAGAATTCGGGTCTTGGTCATTATTGGAGCTTTTGACGATGAGTCTGTATTCACAACCAGGTTTGGCGATGCAGGTAGAAGTTTTTCCTTCTACATGGATACGGGTCTTGATGGAACCTATTCCCGTCAGATACAAAGAAGCGCCAGCCTTGGATTTGATTTTTCCGCTTTTCTTTTCCAGAGGGAGGGCGAGGGTGTCTGTTCCGGAAATGCACAACAGGTTGGTTTCTCCTATAAATTCTGGTTCATAAGTGGCTGAACCGATACCCTGTGCTTTGCCGCAGGCAGGCAATGGCCACAAGGAAACAAAGGGTTGCAAATAGTTTTTTCATGGCGTATTTTTTAGGTTATCCACAAAATTACAGTTTTTTGTCAAAATAGATGAGTTGTGTACGACTTTAACTTTTATTTGTTGAGAGGTTCATAAAAAAAGAATCCTATCACCATTCAGAAATGATAATAGGATTCTTTTATAAGGAAAAATCAGTCCGTCTTATTCACATGCAATGTAGCTCTTTACCGGAGTCATAATGAAGGTAAATTCATAGTCTCCGTAAGGAAGCATGTATTTGTCTTCCGGCAGGGCACCCCAGCTGTTGACACATCCTAAGCCCATCTGTGCCTTGTCAATCAACAGGTTGGTCAGGTCGGCTTCTTCTACTTCGAAGGAGTGGCTCTGTTTCTTTTCCGTACCGTCGTCCAGTGAAGCGATGGTGTAGTGGAGGGCAGAAGCGGAGAATGGTGCTTCAGCCACGAACATCAATCCGTTGCCGGCTACGTTCAGCTGTCTCCACCAGCGGATGTCGGTCTTCGTACCGGTTTCCTGTGGACGGATGTACGGATAGAACTGGTCGCTTACGTTCTGGTTGTAGATGCCTAAGTCGGTGCAGTGGTTACGGTCGATGTAGTTTTCTATCGGGCCGCGGCCATAGTAGGAAATCTTTTCAAAGGATTTCGGCATGACCATCTGCATACCGAAGCGGAACATCGGTGACACTTTGGCGTTCTTGTCGGCTACCATCTTTTGGGTTACTTTCATAGCGCCCTGGTTGTTGATCTGGTAAGTGAGATACAGTTTGGCAGATACCTCTTTCAGGTCGTAAGTTGAAGTAACGACAGCCAGTCCGTTTTCTACTTTATATTGGAAGTCGGTCAGCTTGATGCCCGGGTTCTTCCATGCGGCATACTTGTTTTGCAGGCCGGCACCGAAGTCGTTGTCGGTCGGGGCACGCCAGAAGTTCGGCGTCAGGGCTTCACCTTCTTTGAGCATGCTTACTCCGTTCACGTCGTATCTGTCCAGATAACCGTTGCGCTTGCTGAATTCCATATAGAATCCGTTGCCTTCTACGGCAATGTAGTCCGGATAGTTCGGATTGATTTGCGGTTCAACCACCTGCTGGTTAGTTTCTGCTACATTCTTCAAATCCATGGCCGGAGCTTTATACGGGTTGAGTACCAACTGGTCTTTGGCTACTACGGAACCTGCCGGAAGCAAACCTTCGCGGTTCTTCTGGATGTATTTCACGTTGAGCAGCCATTCACCGCACTGGCAAGTCTTGCCCAGGTCGAGTTTGAGGGTGGCAGTCTGCTGAGGAGCCACGTTCAAGTTATCTATGCGTCCGCTGCGGAGAGCTTTTCCGTCTTTCAGTACTTCCCATTCCAGTGCGTAGGCCGACAGGTCGCGGAAGAAGTTCTCATTGTACACCTTAATTTCACCCTTGGACAGGTCGCCCGCAGTGGTCCAGATGTTCTGGTAGAAATACTGCACTTCGTAAGCGTGCGGGTTCGGTATGCGGTCCGGGCTGATGAGGCCGTTGTCGCAGAAGTTCTTGTCTTCAGAATCATCCATGCGGTTGAAGTCGCCGGCATAGGCATAAATCATCTTGCCGTTCTTACCGGTCCAGCGGATGGACTGGTCGACAAAGTCCCAGATGAATCCTCCCTGGTATTTCGGATATTTGCGGACCAGATCCCAGTATTCCTTGAAGCCGCCTTCGGAGTTACCCATGGCGTGTGCATATTCACACTGAATCAGCGGTTTCTGGTATTTGTCGTCTTTGCTATATTCTTCACACCACTTGTAGTCGGCATACATCGGGCAGTAGATATCCGTCTTTCCTTCCAGACGAGCCTGTTCGTACTGTACGGCACGGCTCGGGTCTTCTGCTTTGATCCAGTCGTAAGCAGCTTCGAAATTCGGACCGTAGCCGGCTTCGTTACCCAATGACCAGAAGATGATGCTCGGGTGGTTGAATCCACGCTGTACGTTTCGCTGGTTGCGCTCCATGTGGGCTTTCTTGTAAGTCGGTTCTTTTGCCAGTGTCTTGTCGCCGTAACCCATTCCGTGAGATTCGACGTTGGCTTCGGCTACTACATAGATACCATATTTGTCGCAGAGGTCGTACCAGAAATTGTCGTCCGGATAATGGCAGGTTCTCACGGCGTTGATGTTGAGCTGCTTCATAATCTGGATGTCCTGAATCATGCGGGCCCGTGAAACCACGTATCCGCCGTCGGGGTCCATTTCGTGACGGTCGGCTCCTTTGAAGAGTACCGGCTGTCCGTTGACCAGAATCTGTGCGTTCTTGAGCTCAATCTTGCGGAAACCGACTTTCACCGGTACCACTTCAGTGGTCTTGCTGCCGTCTTTCAGCGTAGCACGCAGGGTGTACAGGTAAGGCGTTTCTGCACTCCACTTCTGCGGATTGTTCACCTGCATCGTAGTCGATACCTTGCCGGAACCTTTCACTTCAGTAGAGGCTACGGTCTGGTTTTTGGCATCCAGCAGTTCCAGACTGACATTGCCGCTTCCTTTCAGGTTCAGGGTAATGGCCAATGAGCCGTTCTTGTATTCGCTGTCCAGGTCGGGAGTGACGCGGATGTCGTCTATGCGTTTCTTGTTGCGGGTATAGAGGTAGCAGTCACGTGCCACACCGGTATAGCGGAAGAAATCCTGGTCTTCCAGATAAGAACCGTCGCACCAGCGGAATACTTGGAAGGCAATCAGGTTTTTCTGGCCCGGTTTCAGATATGGAGTCAGGTTGAATTCCGCTTCCAGCTTGCTGTCTTCACTGTAGCCTACGAACTTGCCGTTCACCCACAGATACATGTTGGAGCTGACAGCCCCGAAGTGGGCGATGATGTCTTTGCCGCTCCAGTCGGCCGGTACCATAATTTCCCGGCGGTAGGAGCCTACATGATTTTGTTCGGTTGGCACATAGGGAGGATTGTTTTCAAAACGGCTGCGCCAGGGATAGCCGGTGTTCACGTAAATCGGGTCACCGTATCCTTGTGTTTCCCATACGCCCGGTACCTGCAGGTTGTCCCAGCCTTTGTCATTGAAGCTGGTTTTCCAGAAGTCCGTAGGACGGGCGTCGGCATTCCGTACCCAGAAGAATTTCCAGGTGCCGTTCAGGCTCATAAAGTTTTTGGAGTCTTCCTTGACTGCTTTGGCAGCCATTTCAGCATTTTCATACGCAAAAAAGTTTGCGTGCATCGGTGCCCGGTTGATGGCATTGACCTCTGGGTCTTGCCATTCTTTAAACGTCTGTGCGCTGGCCGAGAGCACACAAGCACCTAAGATTCCTAACACGATTTGTTTTTTCATGGATAATTATATTAGTGATAATGATTGCTTATTCCACCACCCAAGCCGGATTATGCGGAAGGGTGACTCTTGGGTTATAATGCATTTCGGTCTGGTCGGGGATACGGATGAGGTATTCCTTTCCGTTGTGGTTGGGAAGGGACGTACCTCGGAGCCAGGGATTCATACTTTTCAGCAGGCTGAAGTTGATGCCTTGTCCCTTGGCAAAGCGGGCCAGGTCGTCAATGTCTTCGGTTACTTTAATGGTCCGATAAGGGATAGGGGGATACAGGTCGCTTGACCGTAGATAAAAGCCGAACTGTTTCGGGTTGGTCAGCAACATTTTGGCAGCCAGGATGCGGTAGACATAGCGTGAGGTTTCCTCCACCAGGTAAAGGTCGAGGGCATTGTCCACATATTGTCTGTCCTGTTGCTGACTGATTCTTCCCTGCCCGGCATTGTAGGACGCGGCTACGGTTTCCCAGTTGCCGAACTTGCGGTACGCCTGTTTCAGGTATTTGCAGGCGGCTACGGTCGATTTTTCCACGTCGTAACGTTCGTCCACATGGTGGTTCACTTCCAGGTCGAAGTCGCGGGCGGTGCCGCTCATGAATTGCCACAGTCCGGCGGCTCCGGCACCTGAACGGGCCAGCGGATTGACGTTGCTTTCAATGACCATCAGGTATTTGAAATCATCAGGAACTCCTTGTTCCTTCAGAATGGATTCAACGATAGGGAAATAGCGGTTGGCCCGCTTGATGATTTGCAGCGAAGTGCTGTGCATGTAAGTGAAAGCCATCAGCTCCCGGTCCATGCGTTCGCGACGGTCGTAGCGTGTCAGGTCAATGTCGATGCCGCAGAAACTGATGCTTTTGGGGACTTCAATGCAACTGTAAGTAGGGGAAGGTTCGGTTTCCGGACCGGCGCAGGAAGCGGAAAATCCGGACAGTAATAATCCGGTCAGAGAAAGTGCTGCCGTAAGGGGCAGGATATATACATATTTTGTCAATTTCATATTTAAGGACCTCTTCTAAAATGCTTGTTTTTCTTTGTAATAAAGTTTTGTCAATATCTTGATGCCTAAAATTTTGCCCTAAAATACGAAATAAACAAAGGTGGTATGTTGTCTTTTTAAATTATTTCACAAAATGATACGGCACGATTGGTTTAATCGTCCAAATGAAAGCTGTGCAGGATGGTTTCCGGCACTTTGTCGTTGGCCTGTTTAAAGATAATGGAGATGTAGAAGCCGCAGCTTCCGTCTTTGGCCAGCAGGTAACAATAGATACATTTATCGTTTTCGCAATTCCCTTTGAGCTGCGCACCGTAGAACTGTGGCAGCTCAAAAGGTTGCACTTCGCTCTGTGAGGTCACTTCATCGTCTGTGGCGATGGCTTTCAGTTCTTGTCCCAATTCTTCTTTTTTCATGCCTTCTCCCTCTAACAGCTGGATGGTGAGGTAGTAAGTGTCATTTCCGGCAGTATAGCCTTCGGAGGAATCATCTTCTACGGTCAGGTCGGACGGAGCTTGGAAGGATACTCCATACGAATCCCATCGGGTGGTTTTCAACTGTTGTGCGACTGCCGGAACGGCTACGGTAAAAAATGCAATCAGGATAAAGAATAACTGTTTCATGCTTTTCGTTCTGCTACTACTTTTCGTGCGTAAACTTCTTCTTCCTTATTAACCAAAACGCATACGTGTCCTCCCATGTTGGCATAAGGAGAAGTAACCGCTGACAATGTTTCGTCTTTTAGCATGGCGTCCACGCCGGCTGATTTCAACAAGCCCTTTACCAATTCAGCTTCCCAGAGGTCTCCTCTGAAAACTTCAATCAATGAATCGTAATCTTTCGCTTCCATAGTCTTTTGTTTTAAGGGTTAATAATTAGAAGTTTGTTTCTCTCATATATTCTATGTCAAAGATAACAAACTTTCGGAAATAAACATGCTTTCGGGCATATATTTCTTTGGTCGGGCCGATTATTTCTTTCGGAATGTTTTGAATGTCTGCTTGAAGTTGTATTTTTGCGATAAACTGTAATTTGAAAAAGCTAAAAATGAATCTGACTGAAATATTTCAAGCTGTCCGGATTGCATCCCGTAAGTTGGCGATGCTGGATACGGAAAAGGTGAATCATATATTGTGTGCAGTGGCCGACAGGATAGAGACTCACACGGAGCGTCTGCTGGAGGCCAATCAGGAGGACTTGCAACGGATGGAGGTATCCAATCCGAAGTATGACCGTCTGAAACTGACGAAGGAGCGGTTGTCGGGTATTGCGGCCGACATGCGTCAGGTGGCGGCGCTTCCTTCCCCGCTGGGGCGTGTTCTGGAGAGCTATACGGTGCCGAGCGGGCTGCGGCTGAAAAAGGTGAGTGTGCCTTTCGGCGTAATCGGGATGATTTATGAAGCCCGTCCGAATGTGAGTTTCGATGTGTTTGCGTTGTGCCTGAAAAGTGGGAATGCGGCTATCCTGAAAGGAGGAAGTGATGCGGATGCTTCCAATCGGGCGATTGTGCAGCTGATTCAGGAGGTGCTGGAGGAGTGCAGGGTCGATCCGCACGTGGTGGAACTGCTTCCTTCAAGCCGGGAGGCGACGGCGGCTCTGCTGCATGCCGAAGGATGGGTAGATTTGATTATCCCTCGCGGAAGTAGCAGCCTGATTCGGTATGTGCGTGAAGAGGCTACCGTGCCGGTTATTGAAACGGGAGCGGGAGTCTGTCACACGTATTTTGATTGGGCGGGCGACTTGGTCAAGGGAACGGCTATTGTTGACAATGCCAAGACGCGACGGGTAAGTGTCTGCAATGCCCTCGACTGTCTGCTTATTCACCGGGGGCGTTTGTCTGATTTGCCGGCTTTGTGTGCGCCGTTGCAGGAAAGCCGGGTGATATTGTATGCCGACGAAGCGGCTTACGAGGCTTTGTCGGGACAGTATCCCGTGGAATTGCTTCGCCCTGCTACGCCGGAAAGTTATGGGACAGAATTCCTGGACTACAAGATGGCCATCAAGACGGTGGAGAATGTGACAGAAGCTGTATCGCATATTTATACATACGGCTCTGGACACAGCGAATGCATCGTAACGGAAGATGCAGAAACGGCCAACTTCTTTACGAAGGCAGTGGATGCGGCTTGTGTGTATGTCAATGCACCGACTTCCTTTACCGATGGGGCTCAGTTTGGTTTGGGAGCCGAAATCGGAATCAGTACCCAAAAACTGCATGCCCGTGGTCCGATGGGTTTGCGGGAGATGACCACTTATAAATGGATAGTGGAAGGCGACGGACAGATTCGAAAAAAATGAATAAAAAAGGAACAGTGTTGTATTTTTATAGTATATTTGCGGTGAAAAATAAATTAATATACAATTTTACGTATGAAAACTTATACCAATGTATTCGATTTGGGCGACTTGAAGACCGCCTTGGCTGAAGCGTTCGAGATAAAAAAGGACCGTTATAAATACGAAGCGTTGGGCAAGCATAAAACTTGTCTGCTTATATTCTTTAATAACAGTTTGCGTACGCGACTGAGTACGCAAAAGGCTGCCCGCAACTTGGGCATGGATGTCATCGTGCTGGATGTGAATCAGGGTGCCTGGAAGCTGGAAACCGAGCGTGGCGTGGTGATGGATGGCGACAAGAGTGAGCATCTGTTGGAGGCTATTCCGGTCATGGCTTCTTATTGTGACATTATCGGCGTACGTTCGTTTGCCCGTTTCGAAAGCCGGGAAGATGACTATACCGAGAAGATTCTGAACCAGTTTATCCAATATTCCGGTAAACCGGTATTTTCTATGGAAGCGGCTACAGGACATCCTTTGCAGGCTTTTGCCGATTTGATTACGATTGAAGAATACAAGCGGACCGAACGTCCGAAGGTGGTACTGACGTGGGCACCGCATCCGCGGGCACTTCCGCAGGCTGTACCGAATTCTTTTGCCGACTTTATGAACGAGGCCAATGTGGATTTCGTGATTACGCATCCGCATGGCTATGAACTTGATCCGAAGTTTGTGCGTGGCGCGAAGGTGGAATACGACCAGAAGAAAGCGTTTGAGGGAGCCGAGTTCATTTATGCCAAGAACTGGGCTTGTCCGGGAGTAACTTGTCCGGAAGACTACGGAAAGATTCTGAGTAAGGATATGAGCTGGACGGTAGATACGGAACACATGTCGTGGACCAACAACGCGTTCTTCATGCATTGCCTTCCGGTACGTCGTAACATGATTGTGTCGGACGACGTGATTGAAGCTCCGACTTCACTGGTCATTCCGGAAGCAGCCAACCGGGAGATCTCGGCTACGGTCGTATTGAAGCGTATGCTTCAGAGTATGTAATAATCAGCACATCACATAAAATGCCGTGACGGTCAGAGGCGTTTCCTCTTGCGGGTCACGGCATTTTTTATAGGTGTGAGTTGTTTGAGCCTTATATTATTGTTCAATTTCTTTGCCCAGTTCTTTCCAGCCTTCAAAACCTTTGTCGAGATTGTACACCTTGAAACCTTTCTTGACCAATACTTTGGCGGCATTCCGGCTCCGGCGTCCGCTCTTGCAGTATACGGCTACCGGCTGTGACGGGTTCAGCAGCTCATCGGCGTTGGCTGAGAATTTCTCATCCAGCACGTTGATGTTGATACTGCCCGGGATGTGTCCTTCGCTGTATTCGGCTACAGTCCGTACGTCTACCAGCTGTACCTGGTCATCGTCGATAAGGCGTTCAAACTCGTCGGCCGACAGGTTCTTGAAATTGTCGCTTGATTTTCCTTTGCATGCTACCATGGCGATGGCGAACATGCATATAAAGAACATGAAATAAATTGTCTTGATCATAACTCGTTGTTTAATAAGTAAATTCGTAGTTGACATACCCTTTCTCATACGTGTTGATACGGAGGATTATCCGGTCGCCCGATGTCAGTCGTCCTTCATAAGCCCATAAGGGAACAGAAAGATAGCTCTTGCGTGTAAATGCCTCATAGTCTCCGTTCTGGTCGTGATAAAGCGTCAGGTGAAGTGTCCGTTTTCCGTCCTCATCGTCAGTGATTCCTTCTTCCATGAAATGGAAGATATGGCTCTTGTCCTTTGCCATGGGTAGCAGAATCAGATTGATGTAGTCTCCCGATTGCCATACACTTTGTATGTTTAACGGGTCAGTCTTGGCCGTTCCGTTCGGCAACTTGTCAACCGTCACCGGCTTCACGGAGATAATCAGTTGGCAGGAATACAGCAGGGCCGTCGCATTGCCTTGTGTGTCTATCTCCTTGGGCTCATAGATGGATACCGTCCGGTAGGTCGAATCGGGTGTCAATCCATCCAGCCCTTCCCGGTTGAGAATCTGCAGTGTCTCCTTTTTGTCGGTAATCAGCTTCTCTACGGTGCCACTGTTGTCTGTGCTCACATCGATGAACGTGCTTATCACGTTGGGATATACATATTCTTCATCCTTCTTGCAAGATCCTAACAGTAGCAGGCAGGCAAATATACTTAAAAGGATACGGAGCTGTTTCATGCTTCGTGGGCTTTCAGATAGTTGATAGCCGGATTGGCATACATTTGCAGCATACACCGACGGAGGAAAGCTTCGTCCTTGTTGGGCAGTTGAATCAGGTCCAGTTTCTTTTGCAGGTAGGCCTCGAAGCGTTGTTTCTCTTCCGGTGTATATTTCCCGGCAAAGGTATCGGTACCGTTCAGTAAGTCACAGGCCACGTAGTTTCCCGGATACATCCGATAATTGCGATGGATGTGTCGGTCGATTAATGTGGCAAGTTGGTTGAATATCTCTGTCTTAGGGAGTCCTCGCAGTGTTTCCAATTCCTCGTTGAGGCAAGGGGCTGTCTGGAAATGTACGTGTCCCTTGTAGCCGAAGATACCGGTCTGCATGTTGGTGAGATCGTCGGCCTGACTTTTCTTGAAGTTTTCCGAATCCCGTTTCTGCTGCATCTCCTTCGCTTTCAGAAAGTCACACGGATCATATTCATACGATAAGGATACCGGTACAAGGTTCAGTTCCTTCAGCCGGTCAACGATATCGCCTTCTCCTCCCATCGCCAGCATTTTCAACACGCTTTCCTGGGTGCGGTCGTTGGAGTCTTTGGCTCTTCCTTCACGCTGGGCAATCCACACACTTTCCTTTTTCTGGGTGATGGCAAAATGAATGTAGCGTGACATGCGGGCCGAAGATTCCAGCATCTGCCGCATGCTCAACGCACGCTGCACGATGAAGGCCTTGTTTACTCGTACCAGCTTCTTGATCCAGGGATAAATCAGCAGGTTGTCGCCGATGGCAATTTCTACGGTATCGGGGAAACCGTTGTCCAGTAAGCCGACAGACAGAAAGCCCGGGTCAAGAACGATATCCCGATGGTTGGAGATAAAGGTATAATTTTTGTTCTTGTCGGGAAGGGAAGAGGTATTCAGGTCAAATCCGTCGCTATGTTGCTGCATGATGTCGTGTAACAGCTTGTGGAAGAATGTTTCCTGTATGTCCAGGGTAGTCTTGCAGCGACGCAACTGTGCCGCAATCATTTCCATGGGCACACCCGGCATGACGGACTGGATGACAGCCTGAAAGTCCTTGTCGGCCAGTAGTTCCTCACAGACTTGTGGAAGTTCTTCGGGGGTGTACGGACGAATATCGTCAAATTCAGCAGGTATGTTCATGATATTGAATGTCTTGTTCTCTCCAAAGATACAAAATTAATTGAAATGGTCCTCAATAATATCGGTCATTACGTCCTTTATATCCAGTCCGGCGGCACGTACTTGTTGTGGGATGAAGCTGGTAGCAGTCATGCCCGGAGTGGTATTGATTTCGAGCATGTTGATTTTGTCGCCTTCTGTGATGATGTAATCCACACGGACGATACCCTTGCAGCCCAAAATATCATAGATGGCAGAAGTGAGTTGCTGTACGCGATTGGTCAGTTCGGGGCTGAGGCGTGCCGGGGTGATTTCTGTCACTTCTCCTTTGTATTTGGCGTTGTAGTCGAAGAATTCGTTCTTGCTGACCACTTCGGTAATCGGGAATACTACAGCGCTATTTTTAGTCTTGTAGCATCCGTTGGCCAGTTCGATACCGTCCATGAAGGCCTCAATCATTACATCGTCCGATTCCTTGAAAGCTTCTTGCAGAGCCGGCTGGATCTGTTCTTTGGTCTTTACCTTGGTTACACCAAAGCTGGAACCGCTGGCATTGGGCTTAATGAAGCAAGGTAAGCCGATTTTGCTGATAACATCCTCATCGCTGATGCCATGGCGTTTATTTACCAGCATGGATTCAGCTACCCGTACACCAAAGCCTTTCAGGTACTGGTTCAAGGTGAACTTGCTGAACGTCATGGCGGATACCAGCACGTCACAAGTAGAGTAAGGGATGCCAATCAGTTCGAAATATCCTTGCAGGATACCGTTTTCTCCCGGAGTTCCGTGAATGGTGATATAGGCAAAGTCGGGGATGATTTTCTTTCCGTGGTCAGTGAAACTGAAATCATTCTTGTCTACGGTGGCACGGCTTCCATCGGAAAGAATGGCTTCCCAGTGCGCTTTGGTCAGTTCCACAATATAAAGGGTATATTTTTCCTGGTCGATAAAAGAGTAGATACCCTCTGCACTTTTCATGGAGACTTCATGTTCGGAAGAGTCTCCTCCTGCTACAATCGCAATTGTACGTTTCATAATTGTTCTCTGTTACTGATATACGTTCTCCATCGTTCCAGCAGACAGGTCATGTCTTCGGGCAGTTCGGAAGTGAAAAACATTTCCTCTCCCGTGCGGGGATGTACAAACCCTAAAGTCTTGGCATGTAATGCCTGACGGGGACAGATTTCGAAACAGTTGTTTACAAATTGTTTGTATTTGCTGAAATGAGTTCCTTTTAAGATTTCATGGCCACCGTAGCGTTCGTCGTTGAACAGTGTGTGACCGATGTATTTCATGTGTACACGAATCTGATGGGTGCGTCCGGTCTCAAGCACACATTTTACCAGCGTGACGTAGCCTAATCGTTCCAGCACCTGATAGTGCGTTACGGCATGTTTCCCCTGAGTTGGGTCGGCCATGACGGCCATCTGCATCCGGTCGCGCGGATTGCGTCCGATGTTGCCCACGATGGTGCCTTCATCTTGTTCCACGATGCCCCACACCAAGGCGTTGTATTCTCGCTTGGTGGTCTTGTGGTAGAATTGAAGTCCTAAATTTGTTTTTGCATCCGGTGTCTTGGCCACGACGAGCAAGCCCGAGGTATCCTTATCGATGCGGTGCACCAGTCCTACCTGCGGGTCGTTCGGATTATAGGTCGGCACGTCGCGCAGATGCCAGGCGATGGCATTCACCAGCGTACCATGGTAATTTCCGCAGCCCGGATGTACCACCAGCCCCGCCGGTTTGTTCACTACCATCAGGTCGTCGTCTTCATATACAATGTTCAGGGGAATGTCTTCTGGGATGATATCGTTCTCGTAGCGTGGACGGTCCATCATCACGGTCAGCACGTCCAGTGGTTTCACCTTGTAGCTGCTCTTCACCGGTTTTCCGTTGGCCATGACAAAGCCGTTATCGGCCGCCATTTGGATACGGTTGCGCGATGCATTGACGATGCGTTCAAATAAATACTTGTCGATGCGGACCGGAGCCTGTCCTTTGTCTACCACCGTACGGAAATGTTCGTACAGTTCCGGTTCTCCCCCTATCGGTTCAATGTCGTCTGGCGTTTCGTCATCCAGTTCGTAATCAATCAAATCTTCTGCCATTTTTTCGATTTGTGGAGGTTAGAACCAAGAGTCATCCACTTCAGCTTCGCTGCTGGAAGATGCCCCTTCACTTATCATTACTTGTGTAGAATCCATGGCCAGTGAATCGCGGATGGCTGTATTGCCCACACACAAAGTCAGCATGGCCTCGTGGGGAACCTTGTCTCCGCTCATCAGGCTTCTGCCACGGTATTTGATGCCGTAAATCCAGTCTTGCTCACCCGAAACATATTCCGGTTCCGTCAAGCGGAAGCCCATGGCTTTTAATTTTGCTTCTGCCTGGCGCAGCGAACTGTTGTCAATCAAATCGGGCAGTTTTACCAGAGGTACCTTCGACGTGGTGATGGTCAGATAGATGGTACGTCCTTCTTTTACACGTGCGCCTCCCGCCGGATTCTGATCCAGAATCATTCCGTCGGGGAGTCCCTTCACATAACTGGAGTCTACTACCAGCCCTTCCAGCTTTTGGTTGTGAAGAGCCAGTTGCGCTTCTCCCAAAGTCTTGTTTTTTACGTTGGGCACCACATAGGCTTCTCCGTGGTGTGTATAGTGGTCGAGCCAGAGCAGCGTGCCCCAGCATGCACCGATAACTACGACAATCATGGCTATCAGGTTCAGCCAGAAAAAGCGGTTCTTCTTAAAGGAAAAGAATTCTTTCAGGGTTATCATGTTACGTCAAAGTCTATAATCGAGGCAAAGATATAACATTTTGTTGGAATACGGGGGAGTTAGGGGTGAAACCTATGTCTTTTTAACATGAAAACAAGCACTTGCAGCAGAAAGAGTGCAAGGGAAGGCGATGAAAGATACGGAAAGCAAGTGTGGAGAGAAGCAACCTTTTTCTTAATGCCTTTTAAAGCACAGGGTAAACTTCTTAATCTATGTTATAAAACATGCGTAAACGCGCACAATACTTGCATAATTCCAGAAAGTCCGTACCTTTGCATCGTGTTTTTCATAGTATTAGATTTAAGGTTAACAAAGGTTGGAGTTCAGCGGAACTCCTTTTTTTATGCCTTTTTCTGAACGAAAGGAAAAACGACAGCTTGTACAGACGCTTATAAGAACAGAAGAATGGCTGAACTTTCACCCGAAACGCTCCAGTTTATTCGTGCGCACCGTACAGAGGATGTGCGTACGTTGGCTTTGCAGGCCCGCAAATATCCGCAGGTGGATATGGCGGCGGCTGTGGTGCAGATTGCCGGCTGGCAGATTGCCGAGAAGAAAGTGCCCCTTTGGGCGCAGACCGAAGGCATCCGGTATCCGGCCCACCTGTCCATGGAACAGTGCTCCTCGGAAATCACGGCCCGCTACAAGGCTTCCTGGCTGAAGGGCGATACGATGGCCGATTTGACGGGCGGACTGGGGGTAGACTGTTCTTTCCTAGCACGGAACTTCCAAAGAGTGGACTACGTGGAGCGGCAGGAAGTGCTTTGTGAACTGGCCCGCCACAATTTCCCCTTGCTCGGCTTGCCGCAAGTCACGGTGCATGAGGCGGATGGCGTGGATTATCTGCAGCAGATGGAACCGGTGGATTGTTTGTTTCTGGACCCGGCCCGTCGCGACAGTCAGGGAGGAAAGACCGTGGCCATTGCCGACTGTGAACCGGATGTGCAGAGGCTGGAGCCGTTGCTGGTAGAGAAAGGACGCACGGTGGTGGTGAAACTTTCGCCCATGCTCGACATTTTTTCTTCGCTGCGGGAGTTGAAATACATCCGTCAGATTCACGTAGTGGCTGTGAATAACGAGTGCAAAGAGTTGCTCGTAGTGCTCCAAAAACCGGAAAAATCCGCTCCAGAAGCCTCCGGAGAGGTGTGGATAAGTTGTGAACAGGCTGTTAATAACTTTTTGACGGAACCGTTTGTCTTTACTTATGCACAGGAGAAAGAAGCCCGTTGTTCGCTGGCGGAAGAAGTGGGGAATTACCTTTATGAACCGGGGGCGGCTTTGCTGAAAGCAGGACCTTACCGCCTGTTGGGAGCGCGTTTCGGCCTCCAGAAACTGCATGTGAACAGTCATTTGTATACATCGGAGGCATTAGTCGACTTTCCGGGACGTCGTTTCCGGGTGCTGGAAGTGTCTGGTTTCGGGAAGAAGGAACTGAAACAGATGCTGCAAGGAGTGGACAAGGCCAACCTGACCGTACGCAATTTTCCGGCATCAGTGGCGGAACTTCGGAAAAAATGGAAATTGAAGGAAGGTGGCGATGTGTATCTGTTTGCCACTACCTTGGAAGGCGACCGGCACGTGGTCATCAAATGCGTCAAGGCATAACCTCTACTCGAAAATTGTCAAAAAATCATACAGCGGGTGTCTAAAAATTAGACACCCGCTTTTTTTAGGTATTTCATTCTTTGTTGATAATCAGTTGTTTAAAAGATTGGCACGGACTTTGTATAGGATTTAGTGGAAAATAAAGTTCCAAAATGAAAATATGAATCCTATAAAACGATAAAATTATGATTAAGATTGAAAACCTGACAAAAACGTTCCGTACCACGGAAGTAGAGACACTGGCACTGAATAAAGTAAGTTTGGAGGTAAGAGACAAGGAATTTGTAGCCATCATGGGACCTTCCGGATGCGGAAAGTCTACCTTATTAAATATTATGGGTCTGCTGGACAATCCGACTTCGGGAAGCTATTTTCTCGACGGAAAAGAAGTGGGCAGTCTGAAAGAAAAAGACCGTACCAACGTGCGCAAGGGAAACATCGGTTTCGTGTTCCAGAGCTTCAACCTGATTGACGAGTTGAACGTGTTTGAGAACATCGAACTTCCGCTGACGTACCTGAAGGTGCCTTCTGAAGAACGGAAACGCCGGGTGAATGAAATCATGCAGCGGATGAACATCAGCCACCGTGCAAAGCACTATCCGCAACAGCTGTCCGGTGGTCAGCAACAGCGTGTAGCCATTGCCCGTGCCGTGGTTTCCGGACCGAAGATTATCCTGGCCGACGAGCCGACCGGTAACCTGGACTCCAAGAACGGACAGGAAGTGATGGAACTGCTGACCGAACTGAATAAGGAAGGAACCACCATTGTGATGGTGACACACAGCCAGCGTGATGCGGGTTTTGCCGGACGTGTCATCAACCTGTTCGATGGCCAGATTGTGGCTTCTATCGCGGAAATGTAAAAATAGTGCTTTATGAAACGTGCATTGAAAGGACTGTTTCGAAAAGGAGAGGCCAATGTGGTCAAGATTGTCTGCCTGAGCGTGGGACTGGCCATCGGCTTGGTCATGCTGGCGGAGGTCATTTTCGAACGGTCGTATGATAATTTTCTGCCGGGGTTGAAAGAAACCTACCGGGTGGAAGAACGCTACAAACAGAAAGGTACCGACTGGAGGGAGCACGCGCAGACTCCTGGTGCCATCGGACCGGGGTTGCAGCGCTATTGTCCGGCGGTGGAAGTGGCCACCCGTTTCACGGGGATTGGGTCGATGACGCTGACGACGGAAGACCATAAAGAACTGGATGGGCAGGCTTATTTCTGCGACAGTACCTTCTTCCGGGTCTTCCCGCGGAAACTGCTGATGGGCGAGGAGCCTTATACGGGGTTGGAAAAGGCCAACAATGCGTATATCTCTTCCAAACTGCTGGAGGTGGCAGGCGAACAGATTATCGGGAAAACCTTGTCGTGGAAACAATACCCTGAGTTCCATGTGACCGTGGTCGGGGTGTTCGAGGCTTTTCCCGAGAATACCCATCTGCCACAGATGGATGTGCTCATTGCCCTGCCGACCATCGGGCAGGTGGCTTACGATGGAACGAACAACTGGTTGGGAAATGACCGCTACAAGACCTATGTCCGCTTGCGGAAAGGGAGCACTCCAGATGACTTGAAGGAAGGTATGGACCGCATGCTGGAAGCGAATCATGTGACGGAAGAACTGTCTCAGTCGGGGACGAATCTTGAATTTTCTCTTCGCCCCGTAGCCGAAATATTCACCTCGTCCGATTACAACCGCATTATGAACATCGTGTTTCTGAGTTTTGCGATTATCATGTTGCTGGTGGCTGTGCTGAACTATATTCTGCTGGTGGTTTCGTCCATGGTGAGCCGTGCCAAGGCCATTGCCACTTACCGTTGCTACGGGGCCGGGAGCGGCGACATTTACCGGATGATTCTTTCCGAGTCGTTGCTGCACGGACTGATCAGTCTGGCTCTGGCCGTATTGATTATTTTCGGCTTGCAGGATTTCCTGCAAGAACAGATAGGACACAGTCTGGAGTCGCTTTTCCCCTTGTCTACCGTATGGGTCTGTCTGGCAGTAACGGCCGGAGTGATTTTGCTTTGTGGAGTGATGCCGGGCTATCTTTATACCCGTATACCGGTGACCTACGCTTATCGCCGCTACACGGAAAACAAGCGGAGGTGGAAGCTGGGACTGCTGTGCTTGCAGTTCGTGTTGACCACATTCTTTGTCTGCCTTCTGACGGTCATCGGCTTGGAGTATAACACCTTGATGAATTTCAATCCCGGATTTGAATACCGGAACACCTTGTATGCCGACCTGTCGGGCTCTAAGATGGTGGAGCGGGAACGCTGTGTGCAGGAGTTGAAAAAACTGCCGGAGGTAAAGGCGGTTACCTGGGGCTACCAGCTCCTGTCGGAGCGTTGCAGTGGAAACAATGTGTACAATCCGGAAACAGGAGAAGAATACATGAACATTGCCGACATGTATTATGTAGGTCCCGATTATCACAAGGCTTTCCGGATTCCAGTCATCGAAGGAAATTTGTTTACCCCTACGCTGACAGATTCCTTGTCGCAGCAGGTGATGGTGAGCCGTCAGTTCGTGGAACGCATGAAAACACTGGCCGGATGGACAGGCTCTCCCATTGGGAAGTCGGTATATATTACCGAACATACCGAACGTGGAACGGTGGCCATTGTTTGCGGGGTGTACGAAGAAATCCATTTGGGCTCTCAGGTTTTGGAAGAGCATGACGAGCGTCCTACGGTGATGTTCTATCGAAATAGACCTTCGGGTTATTTATATGTAGCGTTGAACCGGATGTCGCCCGAGGCCATGAAGCAAGTGCAGCAGGTGGTCGACCGAACGGTTGCTTCCCAGCAGTTGAAGGTGTACAGCCTGTCGCTGGAGATGGGCAACTTGTACAATGGAGTGTTGCACGTGCGCAACAGTGTACTTTTTGCAGGCTTGTGTATCCTGATCATCGCCTTGACAGGACTGGTGGCCTATGTGCGCGACGAAGTGTCACGCCGTCGGGCGGAAATCGCTATCCGCATCATCCACGGGGCTTCCATGGCCGACGTGCAGAAAATCTTCCTGCTCGATTTGCTGAAGATTGCGCTTCCGGCTGTAGTGATTGGGGCCTTGTGTGCCTGGAAGGTCGGCGAACAGCTTTTGCAACTGTTTGCGGTGAAAATCGACCTCACCTGGTACCTGTTTGCCGGATGTATGCTGATTGTTTGCGTAATTGTTTGGCTGGTGGCCTTCGGACTGGTATGGAAAGCTGCCCGTGCCAATCCCATGGAGAATTTAAGAACAGAATAAAATAAGATGAAGTAAAAAATAATTGGAGGTAAAGACTTATGAAAATTGGAATGAATATACTCACATTGGCATGTGCCATGGCATGTTTCAGCTGTATGGGAACTGCCCATACCGTTCAACCGAGTCAGAACTATCAGACGGAACGTCGTACCCTCGGGAATATACAGGAAGTGTCTACGCTCTCTTCTATCGATGTGGTGTATCACCAGACTTCCGGACAGCCGTATGCGGAAATCTATGCATCCGACAATGTAATGCCCTACGTGGTGTTGAAGGAGTCGAAAGGGGCGTTGAGTGTGTATTATCAGGAGGGTACCAGTATCCAGGGAGAGAACCGTTGCCGGGTAGATGTATATGCGCCGTCTGTCAGTCGCTTTACGACGATGGCTTCCGGTGACATCGCCATTCCCAAAGGACTGCGTACGGAAGGAGGTATCCGTTTCCAGACGAATGCCAGTGGTGACATTGAATGTTCCACGGTGCAGTGCGGCAGTTTTGAGGCAGAAACCAATGCCAGTGGCGATGTGGAGGTACAGGAAGTCAACTGCAGGAAGTTGCAGGCTCGCATCAATGCCAGCGGCGATATGAAAATCAATAAAGCGGTGTGCCGCGATGCGGCCTTGGCGGTCAATGCGTCCGGCGATTTCATCCTCTCCAATCTACAGTGCCAGGAAACTTTGGAAGGTACGGTCAACGGCAGTGGCGATATGTTGGTATCGGGCCGTTGCCTGAAGGCCGTGCTTCGTGACAACGCTTCCGGTGATTTGGATGCCGGCAGCTTGAAAGCCGAGGAAGTGGATGCAGCCGTCCATGGTTCCGGTGATTTGTCTTGCCGGGCTTCCCAGAAACTTACGGCAAAATCCTACGGCAGTGGCAACTTGGTATATGCCGGTAACCCTTCGCAGGTGACAAAGGAAGGAAAAAATATTTATAGCAAATAAACATAGAAAATCTCTTTTAAAGTTAAGTAGGGTGAAAGGTCCGTGAGGTTCTTTCACCTTTTTTTGTGTCCTGACGGTACGCGGATGTGTCGCAAGAAATGGAAGGTCTTGCAGCAAACAAACTGTTTGAATGGGGAAACGCAAGAGAAAAGAGTGGAAAAACTCGTGCTATGTTTTATGTTTTCCGAGGCGGAAACGTATGTTTTCCATTCGCGAAACGTACGTTTCTCCGTGCGAAAACGTACGTTTCCCACAAGAGAAACGTAAAAACTGCCAAGGTGTATGTGGCATTTTGCGCGTTCGTTTGGTAATTGAAGTGATATTTGCCTCTTATTTTCTATTTTTTGGTAGAATCGTTTTATCTGAGTGGATAGTTATGTCTTATTTTTGTACATCTTAAAAATAATATCAATGAAAAATGTATGGTTATTGCTCGCCTTTTGGGGAGCTTTTGCAGTGCAACTGCATGCGCAATGGAAAATGGTGGATGGGAAAATCCGTACACAATGGGCCGAACAGGTGACACCCGAAAATGTGTGGCCTGAATATCCGCGTCCGATTATGGAACGTGAAGACTGGAAAAATCTGAATGGATTGTGGGATTATGCCATTGTAGAGAGAGGCAAGCACATGCCTGCCACGTTCGATGGACAAATTTTGGTACCTTTTGCCGCTGAGTCTGCTTTGTCGGGAGTCGGCAAGACGGTCGGTGCGGAAAAGGAATTGGTCTATCGCCGCTCGTTCGACATTCCTTCTTCGTGGAAGGGGAAAAAGGTACTTCTGCATTTTGGGGCAGTAGACTGGAAAACGGATGTGTGGGTGAACGGAGTGAAAGTGGGCAGTCATACCGGAGGTTTTACTCCTTTCTCTTTCGACATCACGGAAGCCTTGCAAGGCAGGGAAAATACCCTGATGGTGAAAGTCTGGGACCCGACCGACCAAGGCTATCAGCCGCGAGGAAAGCAGGTGTCCCGTCCCGAAGGCATCTGGTATACTCCTGTCACTGGAATCTGGCAGACAGTTTGGTTGGAACCGGTCAGTGAATCTTATATTCAAGACCTGCGAATCACACCAGATATCGACCATTCATTACTTTCCGTACAGGCGGTGGTGAATGAGGCTACGTCAAAAGACTTGGTAGAAGTGAAAGTTTTTGACGGACGGAAACTGGTGGCACAAGGGAAGAGTATCAACGGAGAGTGTGTACAGATTGAAATGCCGGAAGACGTCAAATTATGGTCACCGGACAGTCCTTTCCTTTATACGTTGAAGATTACCCTGAAACAAGGTGGAAAAGTGAAAGATGAAGTGGCCAGCTATGCCGCTATGCGGAAATATTCTTCCCGTCGCGATGCGAACGGAATTGTACGCCTGGAACTGAACAACCAACCGTTGTTTCAGTTTGGTCCGTTGGACCAGGGCTGGTGGCCGGACGGATTGTACACGGCTCCTACCGATGAGGCTTTACGGTACGATATTCAGAAAACAAAGGATTTCGGTTTCAACATGATACGCAAGCACATCAAGGTAGAACCTGCCCGCTGGTACACGTATTGCGACCAGATGGGAATTATCGTATGGCAGGACATGCCGAGCGGTGACCGCAATCCTGAATGGCAGAACCGGAAATATTTTGAAGGCACGGAAATGAAGCGGAGTGCCGAGTCGGAAGCCTGCTATCGGAAAGAATGGAAAGAAATCATGGATGCCTTGTATTCTTATCCGTGCATCGCGACCTGGATTCCTTTTAATGAGGCATGGGGACAGTTCAAGACTCCTGAGATTGTGGAATGGACCAAACAATACGATCCGACCCGTCTGGTTGATCCGGCCAGCGGAGGAAATCACTACACCTGCGGTGACATGCTGGACTTGCACAATTATCCGGCTCCAGAGCTGTACTTGTATGATGCACAGCGGGCTACGGTGTTAGGAGAATATGGAGGTATTGGTTGGGTAGTACCGGAACATATCTGGGAACCTGACCGTAACTGGGGATATATCCAGTTCAACTCTTCCAAGGAAGTGACCGATGAATATGTGAAATACGCGGAACAGTTGTACAACCTGATTCCGAGAGGCTTTTCGGCGGCCGTATACACACAGACCACGGATGTGGAAGTGGAAGTAAACGGGCTGATGACCTACGACCGCAAAGTCATCAAGGTAGATGAAAAGCGGGTCAAAGCCATCAACCGTAAGTTGTGCGAGTCATTGAGTAAGAAATAAGCGAGGTAAAAAAATATGTGTACCTTTGTACTATGAGGAAGAAGCAATCTGTTTTATATGGCATAATGGTAGTCTTGTGGCTCTTCTGCTTTGCAGGCGGAGAGCTACAGGCTGCCTCTTCCTATTATTTCCGGACATTGGGAATCAATGAAGGTCTTTCGCAGAGTACGGTAAATACCATTCTGCAGGACCAGGAAGGATTTATGTGGCTGGGTACAAAGGATGGGTTGAATTTGTACGACGGACAAGAGTTCCGGGTTTTTCGGAAAGAGAACTCTTCGTTGGGTAACAATATCATAACGGCCTTGTGCGAGGACCGCGAGGGATATATATGGGTCGGTACCGATGCGGGAGTCTATATTTACCAGCCGGTTCGGGAGAAGTTCTTGCGCTTGGACGAGTTGGCTGAGTCGTTGGATGAAAATATTACGCGTTCGGTGACGTGGATTACGGCCGATTCGCGCGGAAATATCTGGATTTCGGCCGATAATCAGGGATTGTTCTGCTATGAGAGGCAGAAAAGACACCTGAAACGATACATCTCCTGTGGTGAGCCGGGAACTTCGAACGTGACGAGTTTCTGGTTTGATGCCGGGAAATTATGGGTGGGCCGTTACGAGGATAACTTGTATTATTCGGAAGATGGCACTTCTTTTCAAGTCTTTCGGGACGCCGATGGAAAAGAAACATTCAAGGGGTTGGTCATCAACTTCTGTACGAAGGGATTGCATAATAACCTGTATGTGGGTTCTTCAAAAGGATTGATGGAGATAAACCTGACCACCCGTAAGGTCCGGAAGCTGTTGGATGAATATGTACGCAGCATTTGTTTCTATTCGGATACTGACTTGTGGGTGGGTACCGAACAGGGACTGTATATTTACAATATCGGGACCGGGCAATTTGTGCATCTGACCGTGCCGGAGACAGATGAACGCTATGCACTTTCCGACAATGCGATTTACAGTGTGTACAAAGACCGTGAAGGGGGGATGTGGGTCGGCTCCTATTTTGGTGGAGTGAATTATTATCCGTATCCGTACACGTATTTTGAAAAATATTATCCGCGGGAAAACCTGCGTTACATGGGGCGGCGCGTCCGTGAATTTTGCGAAGGGAATGATGGCACCCTGTGGATTGCAGAAGACAAGGGCTTGTTTCATTTCAATCCGGCCAATGGGGAGATTGTACCTTTTCTTCATGCGGAATTAGGACATAATATACACGGCTTGTGTCTGGACGGGAACAGCTTGTGGGTAGGCACTTTTGCCAACGGGTTAAGCCGTATCGATTTGCGGACAAAGGCTTTGACACATTACAGTAAGGGGGAGGCCTCCAATACGCTGAACTCCGATAATGTGTTTTCTATTTGCAAGACAAGTACAGGTGATATCTGGATTGGAACCACTTCGGGCTTGTTGCGTTATAACCGTTCGACAGATGATTTTCAGCGGATGGAAGAACTGGAGAATGTGTTTGTGTACGACATCCTGGAAGACAGCCAGGGCAAATTATGGATGGCTACCTATTCTGATGGAGTCTTTTGTTATGATTTGCCCCGCAATCATTGGAAGCAGTACAAGTGGGTGCCGGGCGACCGTACTTCTTTGCCTTACAATAAAGTAATCAGCATTTTTGAGGATAGCCATAAGCAGTTATGGTTCATGACACAGGGAGCCGGTTTTTGCCGTTTCTGCCCGAAGTCGGACAACTTTGTCTGCTATGACATGTCGCAAGGTTTCCCCAGCAATATCGTCTATCGGATGGTGGAAGACAAGGACGGAAAACTGTGGCTGACCACGAACAAGGGGTTAGTTTCCTTTCAACCGACTACCGGGGAGAAGCATGTGTATACCACGGCAAACGGATTGCTCAGCAACCAGTTTAATTATCAGTCCGGATTAAGAGCTCGGGATGGGGCTATCTATATGGGAAGTGTAGATGGATTTATCGTTTTCCATCCGTCTGCGTTCGTCGAGAATAAGCAGGTGTCTCCTGTGGTACTGACCGACTTTTTCTTGTGGAACAAGCGGTCATTGGTGGGTGAGAAGTCATCTCCTCTTTCCCAAAGTATCACCTATTCGGACCGGATTGACCTGAATGCCGGACAGAATTCATTTTCACTGAGGGCATCGGTCTTGAGCTATCAGGCTCCCTCGTCGAATGTGGTGATGTATAAATTGGAAGGTTTTGACAAGGAATGGTACACCTTGGAAGAGGGAAACTCAAAAATAAGTTACTCGAACTTGCCTTATGGCACCTATACCTTGCGGGTGAGAGGGGCCAACAGCGACGGTATCTGGAATCCGCAAGAACGTATGCTGAAGATACAAGTACATCCTCCTTTTTATTTGTCCTGGATGGCTTATACCGTTTATGGCATATTTTGTGTGGGACTTGTGTTGTGTGGAGTCTATTATATCTACAAACGGAACCACCGCAAGCATTTGCGGGCTATGGAAATCTTGAAGTACGAGAAGGAACGTGAACTGTACGCGGCCAAGATTGACTTTTTTACCAATGTGGCTCATGAGATACGTACTCCGCTTACCTTGATTAAGAGTCCATTGGAGAATGTGTTGTCGTCTTCGCACCTGGATGAAAGTGTGAAAGATGACCTTGAGATTATGGACCTGAATACCACTCGGTTGTTGGATTTGGTCAATCAGTTGCTGGATTTCCGGAAGACAGAGACAAAAGAAGTCAGGCTGAACTTCATGGAGTATGATTTGTCGGGCTTGTTGCAGAAAATATATAAACGTTTTACCCCCTTGGCGCGTGAAAAGAACTTGAAGTTTACGCTTGATATGCCGGAGGGTCTGCATGTTTCGGTCGACAAGGAAGGATTCACGAAAATTGTCAGTAACTTGTTTACCAATGCCCTTAAATACGGTGCTACTTATATTCTGGTGAAAGTGCAGGTGGAAAAGGAAGAAGGTCTGTGGCAGTTGTCAGTGGAAAATGACGGACCGGTGGTTCCCTTGAATGAACGGGAAGAAATCTTCAAACCGTTTAAACAATATCGCGAAGGTAACGCACAGGTGCAAGGTACGGGAATCGGGCTGGCATTGGCACGTTCTCTGGCCGAACTGCATGGAGGTAAATTATGGATGGACAAGGATTTGCACTGCAACCGTTTTCTTCTTGAGCTTCCCTTGTGTCATGAGCAGACCTTGACTTTACCTTATACGGAGGAAGAAGAAAAGGTGGCTGTGCCCGTATCGGGAGAGGAAAAGCCGGTTTCACAGCCCGACACTTTCCATTATACCCTGCTGGTGGTGGAAGACCATGCGGAGATGCGCCGGTTCTTGCAGAAGCAGCTTTCGGACACGTATAAAGTGCTGACGGCTGCCAATGGAGTGGAAGCGTTGAAGGTGCTGAAGGAATCTATTGTCAATCTGGTTCTTTCGGATGTGATGATGCCGGAGATGGATGGAATGGAGTTGTGCAACGTCATCAAGTCGGATTTGGACTACAGCCATATCCCGGTGGTACTGTTGACAGCCAAGACCACTTTGCAATCCAAGATTGAAGGTATGCAGATGGGGGCGGATGCTTACGTGGACAAACCTTTTTCGATGGAATTCCTTCGGGCGTGTATTCTGAACTTGTTGAAGAATCGTGAACAGCTACAGGCTGCTTTCATGCATGCGCCTTTTGTACAGACGAACAGCATGGCCATCACCAAGGCCGACGAGGAGTTTCTGAAAAAAATGAATGAGGTGGTACAAGCCAATATCCAGAACCCTGACTTTAATCTGCTGGACATGGCCGAACAACTGTGTATGAGCCGTTCGAGCCTGAACCGTAAGATAAAGGGAATCTTGAATATTACTCCCAATGATTATATCCGCATTGAACGTTTGAAGAAAGCAGCCCAGCTTTTGAAGGAAGGCGATTGCAAGATTAATGAGGTGTGTTACCGGGTCGGTTTCAATACGCCTTCTTATTTTACCAAATGTTTTCAAAAGCAGTTTGGTATGCTGCCGAAAGAGTTCTTGAATGAAAAATAAGGTCGTAGGGGAAGAAATTGGGCATTTTGATTGCATTGTGCTATAATCTGACTGTATCGTTGGGGGTATTTAGAAGGAAGGGGATTACCTTTGTGTGGAATGAAAGAGTACACGTATATACTTTAAATTAAAAATACAAATGAAAATCAAGTGTTTATTTTGGGGGCTTGTTCTGTCATCCGGTCTGTATGCGGCTGATAAGTACTCCAATCCGGTGATTGACTATAGTTTACCTGATCCTTCGATTATAAAGGGGGATGACGGTTATTTTTATCTGTATGCTACGGAAGATATCCGGAATCTTCCGATTCACCGTTCCAAAGATTTGGTGAACTGGGAGTTTGTAGGGACTGCTTTTACAGATGCTACCCGTCCGAATTTTGAACCGGAAGGAGGAATATGGGCACCCGACATCAATAAGATAGGCAATCAATACGTCTTGTATTACTCGATGTCCGTATGGGGAGGAGAGTGGACTTGCGGTATAGGATGTGCGGTGGCCGACCGTCCGGAAGGACCGTTCAAGGATTGCGGCATGATGTTTCGCAGCAAGGGTATCAAGATACAGAACTGCATCGATCCGTTTTACATAGAAGAAAACGGACAGAAATATTTATTCTTTGGAAGTTTTAGTGGCATTTATGCGGTAGAACTGCGTGAAGACGGATTGAAGGTAAAGGAAGGAGCAGCTCCGGTGCAAGTGGCAGGGACGGCTTACGAAGGAACTTATATTCACAAACGTGATGGGTATTATTATCTTTTTGCTTCGATTGGAAGTTGCTGTGAAGGTTTGAAGAGTACTTACACTACGGTGGTTGGTCGCTCAAAGCACCTGCTGGGCCCTTATTTGAATAAAAAGGGAGAGCGCATGCTGGACAATCATCATGAAGTGCTTATTCATAAGAATGCACATTTTGTGGGGACGGGACACAATTCAGAGATTGTGACTGATGAGGCCGGAAACGACTGGATTTTGTATCATGCGGTCAGTGTGAAGCATCCTGACGGACGTGTCTTGATGCTCGATAAAGTTTCCTGGAAACGCAAATGGCCTGTGGTAGCCAGAAAACGTCCTTCTATTTCTGCTAAGAAACCATTTTTTAAGACAAAAAAATAATACTATGAATCTAAGACGATTATTATCTGTAGTGGCGTTGGGGATGGGAATACTGAGCGTACAGGCCTTGGAGTATGGCCCCTCGAATGTTTCGGCCTCTATTGCGTTGAAGGTACCGGGTAACATGGCGGTACATTATCCGTTGACATTGAATAAATTATCAGAGAGTAACTTTGACTATCAGTTGGTCAGCAATGCCAAACTGCCGTTGCTGATGTATCAGAAGGTGACAGGAGAGGGACAGACGAAGCAGGTGCAGGTATGGATTGTGGCCCTGGAGGATGTCTATTTTAATTTTGGCGAACAGCTCAAGTCGGATGCACGTCATGACGACTGTCTGTTCTACATGCCGGGCTTCTGGTACCGGCGGAACTTGCGTTCGCCCAAGGAGGCCCCTTCTTTTCATACGTCAGACAGCTGGGTGGTGCGGGAAGACCGTTTGAGTACCCCGATGACGACTATTTTTGATGAGAAAAACAAAAAGTCGATTTCGGTAACCCGTCTGTCCACATTTGGGGAGGAGGCCTTGACGACTCATAAGGAGGGAGAGGTGATTCTTTCAGGTAAAACGTCCCTCGGTTATACGGGATTTGAGAATGTGAATGGTACGGCTACACTGTCGTTTGGCTATCCTTATAAGGAGGCTCCCCAAACTTATATCCGTAAATTGACATTGGCCCCTTCGGTAGAAGCGTATCAGTTTCTCAAGAAAGGAGAGACTTTGACGCTAACTTGGGAACTTCACGAAACAGCCGCTGAAGATTTTTCTGATTGCGTGAAACAGGCTTGGGAATATAGCTATGATTTGTATAAGCCGGCTCCCGTGGAAACGCCTTATACTGCCGATTTTGTGAAAGAGGTGTTGAGTAATTTCTTTGTGGAAAGTTATGTGGACGATGCGCCCACGAAATATTATTCCGGTGTGGAATTACGGACGGCCACCTGTGATAAACTGGATGTGGCCGAAGTCGGTTTTGTGGGACGTACCTTATTGAATGCATTTAATGCGCTGGAATACGGAGAAGAAAAGCAACGCAAGGATTTGGTGGAGCATGCCAATCAGATTTTTGATTCCTACCTGCAGCATGGTTTTTCAGCAGCCGGCTTTTTCAATGAGGTGGTGCATTTCAAACGTAATTTTGTAGAAAACAATCATAGTATCCGTCGTCAGTCGGAGGGGGTATATGCGGTGTTGTATTACTTGGACTACGAAAAGCGGCAAGGACGGAAACATCCGGAATGGGAAGGACGTCTGAAAACGATGCTCGATGCCTTCCTGCGTTTGCAGAATGAAGATGGCAGTTTCCCGCGTAAGTTCAAGGATGATTTCTCCCTTGTAGACAAATCGGGAGGAAGTACGCCGTCGGCTACTCTTCCGTTGGTGATGGGGTACAAGTATTTTAAAGACAAACGTTATCTGGAAGCCGCAAAGCGTTCGGTCGGTTACTTGGAAAAGGAACTGATTTCAAAGGCTGACTATTTCTCTTCTACGCTGGATGCGAATTGTGAAGACAAAGAGGCATCTTTGTATGCTTCTACGGCTGCTTATTACCTGGCTTTGGTGACCAAAGGAAAGGAACAGGCGCATTATGCAGAATTATCCCGCAAGGCAGCTTATTTCGCTTTGTCGTGGTATTATACGTGGGATGTGCCGTTTGCCCAAGGACAGATGTTGGGTGATTTGGGCTTGAAGACTCGTGGCTGGGGAAACGTGTCGGTGGAAAACAATCACATTGATGTATTCGTTTTCGATTTCGCCGATGTGTTGCATTGGTTGGCGAAAGAATTCAATGAACCTCGTTTCACCGCCTTCTCGAATGTCATCAGCACTTCCATGCGTCAGTTGTTGCCGTACGAAGGACATTTGTGTGGAATCGCCAAGAAGGGATTCTATCCTGAAGTGGTGCAACATACCAATTGGGATTATGGAAAGAACGGCAAAGGGTATTACAATGATATCTTTGCACCGGGATGGGTAGTGGCTTCTTTGTGGGAGTTGTTGTCTCCGGGGCGTGCAGAACGTTTCTTGGAATAAAAACGAGCAATCCGGACTATTCGGATTGTAGCTTAACGGAACAGGATGGCTTATCTTAAGGATTATTTCCTTATAGAGTAAGCCATCCTGTTCGTTTATTTTCCTACACTGAGTATTTCCACCAATTCCATCACACCGTCGTATTCGGCGGCGAAGCCTTCAGTGGCAGGGCCTTTCAGCCGCACTTTCAACTGGGCGGGTACAGCGGTATAGGGTGAAGCCTCCGGAGGAAGGGCTGCCTTGTACTGCGTTTCCAGCTGACCCGAGGGGTCGGTAATCCAGTAGGCCGTGGTGTCTCCGTCGGCGGTAAAGCTTTGGGTTTCGTGTCCCATGATGAGTTGTCCGTGGAGCACCTGGAGAGAGTCGGTCGACACGGTTTGTGTCCCGGAACTGTCGGCAGGCGGCTGCTTGCCTGAGTGGCAGGCGCTCAGCAGGCTGAGGCCGGCAAAGAGAAAAATGATTTTTTTCATGTGTGAAATAGGTTTTTAGGGTTATTGTTGTGAAATCAGAAAAGCGGTGTAAGCTACATAGCATACCACCAGCAAGGCTCCTTCTATACGAGTGATGGTCCGTTTCTTGAAGAACCAGCCCACCAGCCAGAACAGGATGGAAGAGCCCACCAGTACGGCCATGTCGATGTTGTTGATGTTACCCATGGGCAGTGGAGAGAGAGTGGCGCTGCATCCCAGTACGAAGAACACGTTGAACAGGTTGCTGCCGATGACGTTTCCGATGGCAATACCCGGATTTTTTTTCAGGGCTGCTGTAATGGAAGTCGCCAGTTCCGGCAGGGAAGTACCTCCGGCTACCAAGGTCAGGCCGATGATGGAATCGCTGACACCCAGGGAGCGGGCAATGCCGCTGGCACCGTCGACAAACAGCTGACCACCGAAAATCAATCCGGCCAGTCCCCCTATAATGTATAAAGTCGATTTCCAGGCGGGCAGTTCCTTGACCTTCTGTTCCTCACTGCCGTCTTCATTTCCGTTGTGGGCAATGGCAAAGGTGTAGCGCATGAAAATCAGGAAGAATCCCAACAACACCAGTCCGTCTATCCGGCTGATGATGTTCTGGCTTTCTCCATCCAGCAGGCAATCGTTGGCAAAGCAAGTCAGTACCAAGGCCGAAAGGATGACCAGCGGGATTTCCTTGCTCATGGTGCCTTTCCCTACTTGGATGGGCAGTACCAGAGCCGTGCAGCCGATAATCATCAGTACGTTGAAGATATTGCTTCCCACGACGTTTCCGATAGACATTTCTGCACTGCCTTGTAAGGCCGAAAGTACACTGATCACCAGTTCAGGGGCAGAAGTACCGAAGGCTACGATGGTCAATCCGATGACCAGGTCGGAAATATGGAAGCGTTTGGCTACGGAAGCGGCACCGTCTGTCAGTCCGTTGGCCCCTACCAGAATCAGAACCAGCCCGACAATTAATAAAAGTAAATTCATCCACATACTATGTTTCGTTTTTTGTTTTCGTTTGTTGGCTGCAAATATAAGCAAGAATACAGAAACACAGAAATTTGTCGTTTCAATTATAAATTTATGGATTGAGGATAGAAATGCACGATTCTCCTCCTTTTTTGCATGATTAATAGTTGTATGTGATACACTAATTCTCTATCTTTGTGCCAAACGTTAACACATATAAAGTATATGAGAAACAGAATCCTGTCTTTATTATTCTTGCTTCCGTTTATTTCGGAATCACTGTCTGCCGCATTGGTGGATGAAAAAGATTATGTGGCTTATTTGTTCACTTATTTTACGGGAAACAATATCAGTGAAGAAGCCGTATGCTATGGAGTAAGTATGGATGGATATACTTACTATGCACTGAATAACAATAAGCCGGTGATTGACTCGAAAGTCATCAGTTCTACCGGAGGTGTACGTGACCCTCATATTCTGAGAGGAGAAGACGGTCAGACTTTTTACATGGTGGTTACCGACATGGTTTCCGACAATGGATGGGACTCCAACCGGGCCATGGTTTTGTTGAAATCTACAGATTTAGTCAACTGGTCTCATTCGGTAGTGAACATTCAGAAACGCTATCCGGGTCAGGAAAAGCTGAAACGGGTATGGGCTCCGCAGACCATTTTTGACAAAGAGGCAGGAAAATACATGATTTATTTCTCCATGCAGTATGCCGGAGGTCCGGATGTGATTTATTATGCGTATGCGAACGAAGACTTTACCGACCTGGAGGGAGAACCGAAACCACTTTTCATTCCGAGCAACAAGACTTCCTGTATCGATGGAGACATTGTATATAAAGACGGAGTATATCACCTTTTCTATAAGACTGAAGGAAACGGAAATGGTATCAAGGTCGCTACGACCCGTGCGCTGACTTCCGGAAAGTGGGAAGAACAGCCGGATTACAAGCAGCAGACCAAGGAAGCCGTGGAAGGTGCCGGTACGTTCAAACTAATTGGACAGGACAAATATATTCTGATGTATGATGTGTATATGAAAGGTGCCTACCAGTTTACGGAAACAACCGACCTGAAGCATTTCAAGGCGATAGACCAGGCGGTGAAGATGAACTTCCATCCGCGCCACGGTACCATCATTCCGATTACACGTGCCGAATTGAAACGCATCACAGACCAATGGGGTAAGCCGGCCGAACTGGGTGAATTGCCGGTCAATCCTGCATTGCCGGGATTCCATGCAGATCCGGAAGTGCTGTATTCGCATCAGACACAGCGTTATTATATCTATTCTACGACCGACGGACAGCCCGGATGGGGAGGATGGTATTTCACCGTATTCTCTTCTGCCGACCTGAAGGAGTGGAAGTATGAAGGTGTCATGTTGGACTTGCGTTCTCCGCAGGTGCCTTGGGCCAATGGTAATGCGTGGGCACCGGCCATTGAAGAAAAACTGATTGACGGAAAATACAAATATTTCTTCTATTATAGTGGTAATCCGACCGATGACTCCGGTAAGAAAATCGGAGTGGCTGTAGCCGATTCTCCGGTAGGTCCTTTCAAAGATATGGGCAAACCTATCGTGACAGACTCTCCGGTAGGTTACGGACAGCAGATTGATGTGGATGTGTTTACCGATCCGGTTTCTGGCAAGTCTTATTTGTACTGGGGTAACGGTTATATGGCCGGTGCAGAACTGAACGACGACATGGTATCCATCAAGAAAGAAACCTTGAAGGTGATGACTCCGAAGGGTGGCAGTTTGAAAGATTATGCTTACCGTGAAGCTCCTTATGTATTCTATCGTCAGGGTACTTACTACTTCATGTGGTCGGTCGACGATACGGGTTCAGCCAACTATCATGTGGCTTACGGTACGTCGGATTCTCCGCTGGGACCGATTAAGGTGGCGAAAGATCCGGTGGTGCTGATACAGGATCCTTCACAGGAAATTTACGGTACAGCTCATAACTCTGTTGTGAGGAAACCGGGTACAGACGAATGGTATATTGTATACCATCGCATCAACAAAAACTATTTGAAATCAGATAAAGGACCGGGCGTACACCGTGAGGTATGTATCGACCGGATGGAATTCAATGCGGATGGAACCATCCAGCGTGTGAAAGTATCCAAATAATCATTCTATTAAATCTTCTTACCTATGAAACACCTGACACATTTAGCAGCTTTATGTGCTTGCCTTACCAGTCTTCCTGTGGCGGCTCGCGTGCAGGAAGTGATGAACGAACCGGATTCGGTCTATCTGTTCTCGTATGCTACCGTAAATGACGCGGGACGCAGCGGTCTGAAACTGGCTTGGAGCCCGGATGCCGACCGCTGGTTCAGTATTGGAAACGGATACGGCTATATGAAATGTGATTACGGAACCTGGGGAGCTGAAAAGCGGATGCTGAATCCTCATCTGACACGGGATGAAAAAGGATTGTGGCATTGCGCCTGGCAGTTGAACGAAAGCGGAAAGGAGTGGGGACAGGCCACTTCGCCGGACTTGATGAAATGGAATCCGCAGTCGTATTACTTGCAGTCTCCGGGAGAAGGAACTGGAATCCAAGGCAGCGAGACCCGCAAGAAAGCTGTTGTGGAAGGTGTGGTAGAACAAGGATATATGCAGAAAGTGGCCTGGGAAGAAGTGGACCGACTGTTGAAGTTTGTCGACTACCGGGCCTATAGAGACCAGTTGAATAATGAACGGACGGAACAGGATGGCCAGCGCTTTGCTGGGTTGGCTCCTGTATCCTTGCAGTTGACAGTCCGTCCGGAAGAAGCCAAACCCATCAGTGACAAACTGATTGGCATTTTCTTTGAAGACATCAACTACGGAGCCGACGGCGGGCTTTATGCCGAACTGGTGCAGAACCGTGACTTTGAATATACATCGAAAGAAGGCTCTGCTCAGGGATGGGATCATGGATATGCTTGGAGTGTGTGGGAGAACGGAAAGTCGTCGGCTGTACAGGTAGCCACGGAGCATCCTTTGCATGCCAACAACCCGCATTATGTGGTGTGGCAGGCCAAGCCGGGAAGCTCTCTCCGTAATACGGGCTTTGATGGTATTACGTTGAAGAAAGGCGAGAAATATGACTTCTCTCTCTTTGCTTCTATGCCCGAAGGCAGCAAAGGCGGAAAGGTTGTCGTACGCTTGTTGGATGCTCAAGGCAAGGAAGTGGCACAGGCTTCCGTAAAGGTAAAGGCGGGTGACTGGAAGAAGCAGACTGCGGTGCTGACGGCACAAGCAGATGTGGATGCGGCTGTACTTTCGCTGGAACCGGAATTTACAGGAGAACTGCACTTAGACATGATTTCACTTTTCCCGCAAAAGACCTTCAAAGGACATAAGAACGGGTTGAGAGCTGATTTGGCTCAGACATTGGCTGATTTGCATCCTCGTTTTATGCGTTTCCCAGGCGGTTGTGTGGCTCATGGAAACGGAATTGACAATATTTACCGCTGGAAAAACTCCGTCGGCCCGCTGGAAGCCCGTAAGTCGATGCGGAACTTGTGGGGCTACCATCAGACACTGGGACTGGGGTATTTTGAGTATTTCCAGTTCTGTGAAGATATAGGAGCGGAACCGCTGCCGGTATTGGCCGCTGGAGTGCCGTGCCAGAACTCTGCCTGCATCCCTGGCAAACTTTTGAGTGGCGGACAGCAGGGCGGAATCCCCATGGAAGAAATGGATGCCTATGTGCAGGACATTCTGGACTTGATTGAATATGCCAACGGTGACCCGAAGAAGAACAAATGGGCCAAGATGCGGGCGGAAGCCGGTCATCCGAAACCGTTTAATCTGAAATGCATCGGCATCGGCAACGAGGATTTGATTACGCCGATTTTTGAGGAACGCTTTGAAATGATTTTCAAGGCCATTAAAGAAAAATATCCGGAAATCACTGTCATCGGTACAGTGGGGCCTTTCTATGAAGGTACAGATTATGAGGCTGGATGGAAATTCGCTTCCCGCTTGCAGGTGCCGATGGTAGACGAGCATTATTATAATACGCCGGGATGGTTTATCAATAACCAGGACTATTACGACCGGTACGACCGTTCCAAACCGAAAGTGTATTTGGGAGAGTATGCGGCTCATCTGCCCGGTCGCCCGAACAACATTGAGACGGCCTTGGCAGAAGCGTTGTACCTGACCTCGGTAGAGCGGAACGGTGACATCGTATCGATGACTTCGTATGCGCCGTTGCTGGCCAAGGAAGGACATACCCAGTGGAATCCCGACTTGATTTATTTCAACAATAAGGAAGTGAAACCCACTGTGGGCTATTATACCCAACAGCTTTACGGACAGAATTCCGGTGACACGTATCTGCCTGCCGACCGGAAGATTGACAATTTCCGTCAGGATGTACAGCGCAGAATCGGTACGTCGGTAGTGCGTGACAGCAAGACAGGCGATGTGATTGTGAAGTTGGTCAACTTGCTGCCGGTTCCGGTGAAGACCCAGTTGAACGGTTTGACACAGGAAGGAGGACAGGTGACTTTACAAGTTCTTTCCGGTACTCCGACCGATCAACAGGCGCGTCCGGTGAAGAAAGAAATCTCCTTGAAGGACTTGTCACAGTATGAGATGCCTGCTTATTCGTTGAGTGTGATTCGGATTCATTTGTCAAAATAAAGAGACTGATTGATTTTTGTCTCTTTTTTGACAGATTTATGAAATCTAAAGAACGGAGAAAAAACTATTTTTGGCAATCTAATTTTAATATGTATGAAATATAAACACGCATTATGGGGCGTAGGCCTTTCTTTATTATTTTCCTTCGGGACACTCTCGGCTTCTGCAACTTCACCTGCTGGAGAAGAGGTGAACGTAAAGGAAACATTTGCAGTAGGTAAAGGGACGTTTTTATTGAATGGAAAGCCTTTTGTGGTAAAGGCTGCCGAAGTACATTATCCGCGTATTCCGGAACCTTACTGGGAACAGCGTATTCTTTCTTGTAAGGCATTGGGCATGAATACCCTTTGCTTGTATGTATTCTGGAACTTGCATGAACAGCATCCGGGTGAGTTCGATTTCTCAGGTAACAAGGACATTGCTAAGTTCTGCCGTCTGGCACAGAAACACGGAATGTATGTCATCGTACGTCCGGGACCATATGTTTGTGCAGAATGGGAAATGGGCGGACTGCCCTGGTGGTTGCTCAAGAAAAAAGATGTACAGCTGCGTACACTTGACCCTTACTACATGGAACGAGTTGGCATCTTTATGAACGAGGTCGGCAAACAGCTGGCCGACTTGCAGCTTTCCCGTGGGGGAAACATCATTATGGCACAGGTGGAAAATGAATACGGTTCGTATGGTATCAACAAGCCTTATGTATCGGCCATTCGCGACATCGTGAAGAAGGCGGGTTTCACCGACGTGCCTCTTTTCCAGTGCGACTGGAGTTCCAACTTCACCAACAATGCCTTGGACGATTTGTTGTGGACGGTCAACTTCGGTACGGGTGCCAATATTGACGAGCAGTTCAAGAAACTGAAGTCCTTGCGCCCGGAGACTCCGATGATGTGCAGTGAGTTCTGGAGCGGCTGGTTCGACCATTGGGGACGGAAGCATGAAACCCGCGATGCGGCTACGATGGTGAGCGGTATCAAGGACATGCTGGACCGGAACATTTCATTCAGCTTGTATATGACCCACGGAGGTACGACCTTCGGCTGGTGGGGCGGTGCCAATAACCCGGCTTATTCGGCCATGTGTAGTTCCTACGATTATGATGCGCCGATCAGTGAGGCCGGATGGACCACTCCGAAGTATTTCCAGTTGCGTGACCTGTTGAAACAATATCTTCCGGAAGGGGAAACTCTGCCTGAACCTCCGGCAGCTTTCCCTGTGATTTCTGTACCGGCCATTACAGACTGGAAGGTGGCTCCGTTGTTTGAAAATCTGCCAGAACCAAAACAATCGGAAGATATCCAGCCGATGGAAATGTTCGACCAAGGTTGGGGAACGATTCTGTATCGCACTACCTTGAAAGAGGATGTAAAAGGTACGTTGCATATTGACGAAGTACACGACTGGGCCCAGGTGTTTGCTAACGGTAAACTGTTAGGACGTCTGGATCGTCGTCACGGTGAATTTACGTTGCCGTTGAAAGAAACCTTGAAGAAAGGAACTCAGTTGGACATCCTGGTAGAAGCCATGGGGCGTGTAAACTTTGACAAATCTATCCACGACCGGAAAGGTATCACCCAGAAGGTGGAAGTGATCAATGGTGACCAGGCACAGGAATTGAAAGGCTGGACGGTATATAACCTGCCTCCTTTCTATGAATTTGTCAATCAGAAAAACTACCAGGCTGGAAAACCGGTAGACGGTCCGGCTTATTATAAAGCGACTTTCCATTTGGACAAGACAGGCGATACCTTCCTGGATATGGAGACCTGGGGTAAAGGTATGGTTTGGGTCAACGGACATGCCATGGGACGTTTCTGGGAAATAGGTCCGCAGCAGACCTTGTACATGCCGGGATGCTGGCTGAAGGAAGGCGACAATGAAATCATTGTGCTTGATTTGAAGGGACCGGCAGAAGCCAAAGTGGTCGGCGTGGAAAAACCGATTCTCGACATGTTGCGTGAGAAAGCTCCGGAAACCCATCGCAAAGACGGTCAGAACCTGAATCTGAAAGCTGAAAAGCCGGTGATGACAGGTACGTTCAAGGCAGGCAACGGCTGGCAGGAAGTACGTTTTGAGAAACCGACCACCGGACGTTATTTCTGTCTGGAAGGAGTTTCCAACTATGATGGTACCAACATTGCCGCTGTGGCCGAAATGGATGTGTTGGGTGCAGACGGAAAACCGGTTTCCCGCGAAAGCTGGAAGATTGTCTATGCCGACAGCGAAGAAACCCGCAGTGGTAACCGTACCGCCGACAAGGTATTCGACTTGCAGGAAAGCACTTTCTGGCAGACAGTGGACAATACCGCTTATCCGCATCAGATTGTCATTGATTTAGGAAAAGAATATCAGGTGACAGGTTTCCGCATGCTGCCACGCGCGGAAGCCGGTGCGCCAGGTTTGATAAAGGATTATAAGGTATATGTAAAGAAATCAGATTTTACATATTGATTTTTCAGTTTGTATAGAGCTTAAGGTATTTCAGGGAGATATCCCACAGACGGCGGGTCTGTGGGATATTTTTTTGCTTAGTGAAATAAAAACAGTATTCTTTCGTTTCTTTGTGACATTTTTTTACGAACTTTGCCGCCCAACGTGAAATAGAGATGCGAAAAGGAATTGCATCAGATAACAGATGAAAGAATGAACGATTCAAAACCGACATTTAAG
Source organism: uncultured Bacteroides sp. (assembly GCF_902472605.1). Classification (GTDB taxonomy): domain Bacteria; phylum Bacteroidota; class Bacteroidia; order Bacteroidales; family Bacteroidaceae; genus Phocaeicola. The sequence goes on along the minus strand of NZ_CABROP010000001.1, from coordinate 84,854 downwards.
GAAATAAACGAAAGCTATACATTAAAAGAAGCCATTACAGAGGCCAAGCGTTGCTTGAACTGTAAGCATCCTTCCTGTAAGAAGGGATGCCCGATAGAGAATGACATTCCGGAGTTTATCCATGAATTGTCAAAAGGGAATATGGGAAATGCCATGGCGATTATCAATGAAAAAAGCAATCTGCCAGCCATCTGCGGTCGTGTTTGTCCGCATGAAAAGCAATGTCAGGGGCATTGCGTGTTGTATCCGAAGGGAAAAGGTATTGAAATCGGAAAGCTGGAACGCTTCATCGCCGATTTTGATACGGAGATGAATCTGATTCGTGAAAAGTTGCCGCAGAAAACCCGTGGAAAGGTGGCTGTCATCGGCTCGGGACCTGCCGGACTGACCGTGGCAGGCGACTTGGCTCGTCAGGGTTTCAATGTGACCATCTTTGAAAGTCAGGCAGAGGCCGGAGGAGTCTTGATGTACGGTATTCCGGAATACCGTTTGCCCAAACAGGTAGTACGTCAGGAAATCCAGAAGATTGAAGCGTTGGGTGTCAACTTTGTGCTGAATTGTGTGGTAGGAAAACAATTGACCATCGACGATCTTTTTACACAGGGATACGATGCTATTTTTATCGGTTCGGGTACGGCGTTGCCGAAATCGCTGGATATTCCGGGGGCCGGACTGCGTGGTGTCATTCAAGCCACGTACCTGTTGCACATGGCCAATATTTATAGCGAAGGCACGGTTGGGCGTGATAAAGTACCGGTGATTGCAGGAGAGCATGTGGCCGTAATGGGTTGCGGCAACGTCGCTATGGATGCGGCTCGTACAGCAGTGCGTATGGGGGCCGCCAGTGTAACGATTGTGTACCGTCGTACGGAAGCTGACATGCCGGCCATTCAGGCAGAGTATCAGGCAGCCGTACAAGAAGGCGTGAAGTTTTTGTGGCAGACCTCTACCACGGAATTTTTGGGCGATGCGGAAGGAAAGGTCATCGGTTTACGCGCCAATACTCCGGAAGGCGTCAAGGAATATACCTTCGACCGTATCTGTCTGGCAGTAGGTTCTCGTCCGGCCAGTCGGATTGTATCTACGACCGAAGGCATTGACACTGATGATAACGGCTACGTACTGGTGAAAGAACGTCCGTTTGGTATGACCAGCCGGAAAGGAGTTTTTGCCGGAGGTGACGTGGTGCATCGGCCGCAGACGGTGGTGATGGCCATGAAGGCAGCCAAAAGTGTAGCAGTGGGCATTGCGCAGTATGTAGATGCCATAAAATTATTGAGCGAATAACCTAATTATAAAATAAATACTAAAGTTTAAGCCGTATCTCCTGATAACTCAGGAAAAAGCATTAATTTCGCGAATTCAAAGGAAAGTGTAGAAATTAGATACCAAAAATAAATTTACGACAATGATGGAGCTTGATTTACTCACAGCTGTATCGCCGATTGACGGCCGATACAGAAGCAAAGCGGGAGCTTTGGCCGCTTATTTTTCTGAATATGCGCTCATGAAATATCGTGTGCGGGTAGAAATTGAATATTTCATTACATTGTGTGAGTTGCCGTTGCCGCAGTTGAGTTCATTCGATGCGGCTCGTTTTGAGTCTCTCCGTGATATTTACCGTAACTTCTCGGAAGCAGATGCCGCACGTATCAAAGAAATTGAAAGCGTGACTAACCACGATGTGAAAGCGGTAGAGTATTTCATCAAGGAGCAGTTTGACAAACTGGGTGGTCTGGAACATTACAAAGAATTTATCCACTTCGGACTGACCTCTCAGGATATCAACAACACTTCAGTTCCCTTGTCTATTAAGGATGCGCTGGAAGAAGTGTATTATCCGCAGATTCAGAAGCTGATTGACCAGCTGACAACCTATGCGGAAGAATGGAAGAATATTCCGATGCTGGCAAAAACACACGGTCAGCCGGCTTCTCCGACTCGTCTGGGAAAAGAAATCATGGTGTTTGTATACCGTTTGAACCGTCAGTTGGCGGTGTTGAAGGCTTGTCCGCTGACTGCGAAGTTCGGAGGTGCTACCGGTAACTACAACGCACATCACGTAGCTTATCCGGATTTCGACTGGAAGGCATTCGGCAACAAGTTCGTATCGGAGAAACTGGGCTTGGAACGGGAAGAATATACTACACAGATTTCCAACTACGACGGACTGGGAGCTATCTTTGATGCCATGAAGCGTATCAATACCATCATGATTGACATGAACCGTGACTTCTGGCAGTACATCTCTATGGAGTACTTCAAGCAGAAAATCAAAGCAGGTGAAGTAGGTTCCAGTGCTATGCCACATAAGGTGAATCCGATTGACTTTGAAAATGCGGAAGGTAATCTGGGAATGGCCAACGCGATTTTTGCCCATCTGTCTGCCAAGTTGCCGATTTCTCGTCTGCAACGTGACTTGACCGACTCTACGGTATTACGCAACATCGGCGTGCCGTTCGGACATACTATCATTGCCATCCAGAGTTCCTTGAAGGGCCTTGGCAAATTGCTGCTGAACGAGCACAAGATTTATGAAGACCTGGATAACTGCTGGAGCGTAGTGGCTGAGGCTATTCAGACGATTCTGCGCCGGGAAGCTTATCCGCATCCGTATGAAGCACTGAAGGCTTTGACACGTACGAACCAGGCTATCACAGAAGCTTCTATCAAGGATTTCATCGAAACACTGAACGTAAGCGAAGACATCAAGAAAGAATTGCGTGCGATTACTCCGCACAACTATACTGGAGTATAATTTAAAACAAACAATATCGCCCGAGAGGGTATCACAGAGTATTAATTAGCATTAAACAAAAAAATTATGGCAGAAAAAGAATTCAGACAGGAAGGCGAAAACAGCCAGTCTGGCCGCGATGGTTACAAGTCTTATAACAGAGAAGGATATAATAAATATGGTAGAGGCGAGAAAAGCAACAGCTATGGTCGCCGTCCATATAATAACAATAGAGAAGGGGGAGAGGGCTATCGCTCTTCGTATAATCCCCGTTTCAATAACAACAACGGGGAGGACCGTCCGCAGAGAGGTGGTTACGGCAACCGTCCGCAGCGTCCTTATGGGAATCGTCCGTATAACAACGAAGGAGGCGAACAGCGTTCTTCTTATAATCCTCGTTTCAATAACAACAACGGCAATCGTCCGCAGCGTCCTTACGGTAATCGTCCGTATAATAATAACAATGAAGGAGGCGAACAGCGTCCGTATCGTCCGCGTTTTAACAACGGTGGACAGCAGGGTGGCGAACAGCGTTCCTATCGTCCGCGGTTTAATAACGGTGGACAGCAGGGTGGCTATGGTCGTCCGCAAGGAGGATACCGTCCACGTACAGCCGACTACAATCCGAATGCGAAATACAGCATGAAAAAGCAGATTGAGTACAAGGATGTGCTGACTGATCCGGATGAACCGATTCGTTTGAACAAGTTCTTGGCTAATGCGGGAATCTGCTCTCGTCGTGAAGCGGATGAATTCATTACTGCCGGAGTGGTTTCAGTAAACGGTGAGATTGTTACCGAATTGGGTACAAAGGTAAAACGTTCGGATGAAGTGAAATTCCACGACCAGCCGGTGAGCATCGAGCGCAAGGTGTATGTGTTGCTTAACAAGCCGAAAGACTGTGTGACGACTTCCGACGATCCTCAGGAACGTAAGACCGTGATGGATTTCGTGAAAGGGGCCTGCAAGGAGCGTATTTATCCGGTAGGGCGTCTGGACCGCAATACCACTGGAGTCCTTCTGCTGACCAATGATGGAGACTTGGCTTCCAAGCTGACTCATCCGAAGTTCCTGAAGAAGAAAATCTACCATGTATATTGCGACAAGAATGTGACAAAAGCAGATTTGGATCAGATTGTACAGGGTATCACACTGGATGACGGTGAAATCCATGCCGATGCTGTCAGCTACGCATCGGATACGGATAAATCGCAGGTGGGCATTGAAATCCACTCTGGAAAGAACCGTATCGTACGTCGTATTTTCGAGTCGTTGGGATATCGGGTAGTAAAATTGGACCGTGTCTATTTTGCCGGACTGACCAAGAAGGGACTTCGCCGAGGCGATTGGCGTTACTTGACGGAACAGGAAGTGGCCATGTTGCGTATGGGGTCTTTTGAATAATGAGAAATAAATTGAACACAGGGATAGGCGGATACCAAATATCTCTGTGTTTTTTAGATTAATTGATAAAACATAGAATCAAAATGGAAACAATTCGTAGAACAAAGATTGTTGACCTGCTGAAGCGTGAAGATTTTGGCGCGATGGTCAATGTGAAAGGTTGGGTGCGTACTCGCCGTGGTAGCAAGCAAGTAAACTTTATTGCATTGAATGATGGTTCTACTATAAATAATGTGCAGATTGTGGTCGACTTGGCTAATTTCGACGAGGAATTGCTGAAACTGATTACTACCGGTGCATGTCTGAGCGTGAACGGAGAGCTGGTGAAGTCAGTTGGTGCCGGACAGGCTGCAGAAATCCAGGCACGTGAAATCGAAGTGCTGGGTACTTGCGACAATACTTATCCGTTGCAGAAGAAGGGACACTCTATGGAGTTCTTGCGTGAAATCGCTCATTTGCGTCCGCGTACGAATACGTTTGGTGCCGTATTCCGTATCCGTCATAACATGGCAATCGCCATTCATAAGTTCTTCCATGAAAGAGGTTTCTTCTATTTCCATACACCGTTGATTACCGCTTCCGACTGTGAAGGAGCAGGCCAGATGTTTCAGGTAACTACCATGAACCTCTATGACTTGAAGAAAGACGAGAAAGGTTCCATCATTTATGATAATGACTTCTTTGGCAAGCAGACCAGTCTGACGGTTTCCGGACAGCTGGAAGGTGAGCTGGCAGCTACTGCCCTGGGAGCAATTTATACTTTCGGTCCAACTTTCCGTGCCGAAAACTCCAATACGCCGCGTCACTTGGCTGAATTCTGGATGATTGAACCGGAAGTAGCTTTCAATGACATTAACGACAACATGGACTTGGCCGAAGAGTTCATCAAATATTGCGTACAGTGGGCATTGGATAACTGCTACGACGATGTGAAGTTCCTGAACGATATGTTCGACAAGGGCTTGATTGAACGTCTGCAGGGGGTATTGAAAGAATCTTTCGTGCGTCTGCCTTATACAGAAGGTATCAAGATTCTGGAAGAAGCAGTAGCCAACGGCCACAAGTTTGAGTTCCCGGTTTACTGGGGTGTGGATTTGGCTTCAGAACATGAACGCTTCCTGGTAGAAGAACACTTCAAACGTCCGGTTATTCTGACTGATTATCCGAAAGAAATCAAGGCCTTCTACATGAAGCAAAACGAAGACGGTAAGACCGTACGTGCCATGGATGTTTTGTTCCCGAAGATCGGAGAAATCATCGGTGGTTCAGAACGTGAAGCGGATTATGACAAGTTGCTGGCTCGCATTCAGGAATTGCACATCCCGATGAAAGATATGTGGTGGTATCTGGATACTCGTAAGTACGGTTCATGTCCTCATTCAGGCTTCGGGCTGGGCTTCGAACGTCTGCTGTTGTTCGTAACCGGTGTGTCGAATATCCGCGATGTGATTCCGTTCCCGCGTACTCCGCATAATGCTGAATTCTAATAGAGTACAATATATTTGTAAGAAGAAAAAGCCATTCTGCTTGGAATGGCTTTTTTTTATGCTTTTTTGGTAGAAAAAAGTAGATAAAGCGCGTGATTTTCAAATTATTTTATATTTTTGTAGGTAACCTAACAGGCAATTCTAATACTTTTAGTTATGAAAATACGCGATTTCTTTCTGGTGGCATTTCTAATGCTTTTAACTGTCGGCAGTTCGATGGCCCAGGATGTACAGGAGAAGACTCCAATCACTTTGCATGGGGTTTGGCAGATGTGTTTTTATCGTTCTAATTCTCCGGATATTCCCGGTGAACTCAAAACAAGTAATTCTTTGAAGATTCTTTCTGATGATGGACGCTTCACCAACTTGCTGATGATGCAGACGGGGGCTGTCATTTTGGGGTATGGAACTTATGAAATCAACAATGAGGGCCTTTATACAGAATATGTAGAGAAGAACGTACATCTTCCGCAGTTGAATGGGGGAAAGAATGAAATGCATTTCGATTTGAAAGAAAACGGAACTCTGATGTATGTAAAATATTTTTTGAAGAATGATGCCAATGGAAATGAAATTGATTCGTGGTGTCATGAAATCTGGAAGAAAGTGGAAATGTCACCGGTTTACCCAGGTGATGAACTGCGATAATAGATTAATGTAAGAATAAAATAAATAAGAAAGGCGGTTCCGGAATGAAGTCCAGGTGCCGCCTTCATTGTTTCTGGCGTAGAGTCGCTATTCATAATCAACCGTTTATCCCGCGAAAAAAAAACTTAAAATCTTTGTTGGTTAAAAGAAAAGCCGTACCTTTGCAAGCCGATTATTATCAACTAGTGATAAATTTTTAATTCTGAGTGCTTTATTCTTCTTTGTCCGGGAAGAGTAGGGCGGGAGGAATTTGTTTTTTAGTAGTTAACATTTAAAAAAGATTTAAGAGTGGATACTTTAAGTTACAAGACCATTTCTGCAAACAAGGAAACTGCGACGAAAGAATGGGTCGTAGTTGATGCTACCGATCAGGTGGTAGGTCGCCTCGGTGCTAAAGTTGCAAAGTTGTTGAGAGGTAAGTATAAACCAAACTTCACCCCTCATGTAGACTGCGGTGATAACGTTATTATCATCAATGCAGACAAAGTGAAATTTACAGGAAACAAGTGGAATGATAAAATCTACTTGAGCTACACCGGTTATCCGGGCGGTCAGCGTGAAATCACTCCGGCTCGCTTGATGGCTAAGCCGAATGGCGCTGAAAAATTGATGAAGAGAGTAGTAAAAGGTATGCTTCCGAAAAATCGTCTGGGAGCTAAGTTGCTGGGCAACCTTTATGTATATGAAGGCGCTGAACACAAACATGAAGCTCAGACTCCGAAAGTAATTGATATTAACACACTTAAATAATAAAGAATGGAAGTAGTAAATGCATTAGGCAGACGTAAAAGCGCAGTTGCTCGCGTTTTCGTAAGCGAAGGTACAGGAAAGATTACTATTAACAAGAGAGACCTTGCACAGTACTTTCCATCAACTATTCTGCAGTATGTAGTTAAACAGCCGTTGAACAAATTGGAAGTGGCTGAAAAATATGATATCAAAGTTAACTTGTGTGGTGGCGGTTTCACTGGTCAGTCTCAGGCTTTGCGTCTGGCTATCGCTCGTGCACTGGTTAAAATCAACCCTGAAGACAAGAAGACTCTTCGTGCAGAAGGCTTCATGACTCGTGATTCTCGTTCTGTTGAACGTAAGAAACCGGGACGTCCGAAAGCACGTCGTAGATTCCAGTTCAGTAAACGTTAACGAGGGGACAAGTTGGATAAGGGACAAGTTGGCAAGGATACTCTCTTATAGATTATTTCCTTGTTGCCTCGTCAACTGATACCTCGTCACCTAAAGAAGCGTTTAGTATCTAAACTGCCAGGATTCTTCCTGCAAGCATTTGTCGGAAAGACTACCGGACAGTTGGTTCAATAAACAAAAAAGAAAGTAAACGATTAAAATTAAAGACAATGTCAAGAGTAAATTTTGATACATTATTGGAGGCTGGTTGCCACTTCGGACACCTTAAAAGAAAGTGGAACCCTGCAATGGCTCCTTATATTTTCATGGAACGCAACGGTATTCATATCATCGATTTGAACAAAACTGTTGCTAAAGTTGATGAAGCTGCTGAAGCTTTGAAACAAATCGCAAAATCAGGAAAGAAAGTCCTGTTCGTTGCTACTAAGAAACAAGCTAAACAGGTAGTAGCTGAGAAAGCTGCTTCTGTAAACATGCCGTACGTAATCGAACGTTGGCCGGGTGGTATGTTGACTAACTTCCCGACAATCCGTAAGGCTGTGAAGAAAATGGCTACTATCGATAAATTGACTAACGATGGTACTTATTCTAACCTGTCAAAGAGAGAAATCCTGCAGATTTCTCGTCAGCGTGCTAAATTGGAAAAGAACCTTGGTTCTATCGCTGATTTGACTCGTCTGCCGTCTGCATTGTTCGTAGTCGACGTAATGAAAGAAAACATCGCAGTCCGCGAAGCTAACCGTCTGGGTATTCCTGTATTTGCTATCGTAGATACAAACTCTGACCCGACAAACGTAGACTTCGTAATTCCGGCAAACGATGACGCTACTAAGTCAGTAGAAGTTATCTTGGATGCTTGCTGCGCTGCAATGGCAGAAGGTCTGGAAGAAAGAAAAGCTGAAAAGGTAGATATGGAAGCTGCTGGTGAAAACGCACCGAAAGCTGCAAAGAAAAAATCTACTAAGGCTCGCATGGACAAGGCTGAAGAAGAAGCCATCAACGCTTCTAAAGCAGCTGCCTTCATGAACAAAGACGAAGAAGAAGCTTAATATAAAGTAAGTTGAGAATTGAAAATTGAAAATTGGGAAGACTGTATTCTCGATTCTCAATTCTCAATTCTCAACTTTGTTTTTATGCATATTATTAACTCAAAATAAAAGATATTATTATGGCTGTAAGTATGGCTGATATCACCAAGCTCCGTAAAATGACGGGAGCTGGTATGATGGACTGTAAAAATGCTTTGACAGAAGCTGAAGGCGATTTCGACAAAGCAGTAGAAATTATCCGTAAAAAAGGACAGGCTGTAGCTGCAAAACGTTCTGACCGTGAAACTTCAGAAGGTTGTGTATTGGCTAAATCAACTGGCGACTATGCAGCAATGATTGCTTTGAAGTGTGAAACTGACTTCGTAGCTAAGAATGCTGACTTCGTAGCGCTGACTCAGGCTATCCTGGATGCGGCTATCGCTAACAAATGCAAGACTTTGGATGAAGTAAAGGCTCTGCCGATGGGTAGCGGTACAATTGCTGACGCAATCGTAGAACGCAGTGGTATCACAGGTGAAAAAACAGAATTGGATGGTTACAACTTCGTTTCTGGCGCTTGCACTGCTGTTTACAACCACATGAACAAGAACCAGCTTTGCACTATCGTAGCTTTCAATAAGGTTTGTGATGAAAAAGTGGCTCACGAAATCTGTATGCAGATTGCAGCTATGAACCCGATTGCTATTGATGAAGCGGGTGTACCTGAAGCTGTAAAACAGGAAGAAATCAACGTGGCTATTGAAAAGACGAAAGCTGAACAGATTCAGAAGGCTGTAGAAGCTGCTTTGAAGAAAGCAGGTATCAACCCGGCTCACGTAGACAGCGAAGAGCATATGGAAAGCAACATGGCTAAAGGCTGGATTTCTGCTGAAGATGTAGCTAAAGCTAAGGAAATTAAGGAAACTGTAGCTGCTGAAAAGGCTGCCAACCTGCCGCAGGCTATGATTGAAAACATTGCGAAAGGTCGTCTGGGCAAGTTCTTGAAAGAAGTTTGTCTGTTGAACCAGGAAAGCATCATGGAACCGAAGAAAACAGTTGCTGATGTATTGAAAGAAGCTGATCCTGACTTGGCTATCACTGAGTTCAAACGCTTCACTTTGCGCGCTGAATAATCATTATTCAATATCCTTTTTCGGGCATGCAGTTTTGCATGCCCGATTTGTTTTACAGCTGTTTGTTTCAAGCAGCCGTTTTTTATTGATTATTATAAGGAAAAGTAATCTTGCAAGCTGGATATTTTGTATTTTTGCTGCCGGAAAACATAGAATAGAATTCTAACTTTTAAACAAAATAGATTATGGCAAAGAAAGCGCTTTTAATGATTTTGGATGGTTGGGGATGTGGCGACCATCAGAAAGATGATGTAATCTTCAATACTCCGACTCCTTACTGGGACAGCCTGCTGGCTACCTATCCTCACTCACAGCTGCAGGCCAGTGGTGAAAATGTAGGTCTTCCCGACGGACAGATGGGTAACTCTGAAGTAGGTCACCTGAACATCGGTGCCGGACGTATCGTATATCAGGACTTGGTAAAGATTAACCGTGCTTGTGCCGACAACAGCATCCTGAAGAACAAAGAAATCGTGTCTGCTTTCTCATACGCAAAAGAGCATGGCAAGAACATGCACTTCATGGGATTGACTTCTAACGGTGGTGTACACTCTTCTTTGGATCACTTGTTCAAATTGTGTGACATCGCAAAGGAATACGGACTGGAAAATACATTCATCCACTGCTTCATGGACGGTCGTGACACTGACCCGAAGAGCGGTAAGGGATTCATTGAACAGCTGACTGACCATTGTGCAAAATCAGCCGGTAAGATTGCCTCTATCGTAGGTCGTTTTTATGCAATGGACCGTGACAAACGTTGGGCTCGTGTAAAAGAAGCATACGATTTGCTGGTAAGTGGTATCGGTAAGAAGGCTACTGACATGGTACAGGCTATGCAGGAATCATACGATGAAGGGGTGACTGACGAATTCATCAAACCGATTGTCAATGCCAACTTCGACGGTACCATCAAGGAAGGCGATGTAGTAATCTTCTTCAACTACCGTAACGACCGCGCGAAAGAGTTGACTATTGTGTTGACTCAACAGGATATGCCGGAAGAAGGCATGAAGACCATCCCGGGATTGCAGTACTACTGCATGACTCCGTACGATGCTTCTTTCAAGGGTGTTCACATCTTGTTCGACAAGGAAAATGTACAGAACACACTGGGCGAATACCTGGCCAACAACGGAAAGACTCAGCTGCACATTGCAGAAACAGAAAAATATGCACACGTAACCTTCTTCTTCAACGGTGGACGTGAAACTCCGTATGCCAATGAAGACCGTATCCTGGTTCCGTCTCCGAAAGTAGCTACTTATGACCTGAAACCGGAAATGAGTGCTTACGAAGTAAAAGACAAACTGGTAGAAGCTATCGGTACACAGAAATATGATTTCATCGTAGTAAACTACGCCAACGGTGATATGGTAGGCCACACAGGTATTTACGAAGCCATCGAAAAGGCAGTCGTTGCCATCGACAACTGTGTGAAGGATACTGTAGAAGCTGCCAAAGCAAACGGTTATGAAGTCATCATCATTGCTGACCACGGAAACGCTGATCACGCTTTGAACGCTGACGGTACACCAAATACGGCTCACTCTTTGAACCCGGTTCCGTTCGTATACGTCACAGAAAACAAGAATGCCAAGGTAGAAAACGGTGTATTGGCCGATGTAGCTCCTTCTATCCTGCACATTTTAGGTATGGCTCAGCCGGCAGAAATGACAGGTCATGACCTGATTAAATAAGCTGTCTGAGAATCCTCAAGAGAACTATATAAAAAGTCGGGCTTTACTGCAAAAAAGTGGTGAAGCCCGTTTTTTTATGCCTTGCGATCGAACCGTATGCCTGATGAGACTTTGTGAATGGGGAGGGGATGCGAAGCAGTGGATGGCTTGCCGTTTTTGAGGCGATGTGCGGTTCTTGCCTGGTGAGTGTGAGGTAGGTGTGGGTGATACGGCTTTCTCGTGGAAACTGGATGGAAGAGGGAGAAAGTGCAAACGCATAGTCTGGAAGACTGTCGGTTGTTCTCTTTCCGGAACCTGATAGGGTGGAAAATAAAAAGCCGCAAGGTAAAATGAGATTACTTTGCGGCTTTTCTGTCAAACAGAGAGCTTGATTAAGCTTTAACTCCGTTGTATTCGTCAGATACAGTTAATTTCTTGCGGCCTTTAGCGCGACGTGCTGCCAATACTCGGCGACCGTTAGCGGTAGCCATTCTTTCACGGAAACCGTGTTTGTTTCTTCTCTTTCTGTTAGAGGGTTGGAATGTTCTTTTCATTTTCGTATATACTATTTATGTTATTATTCCATGCGTTCGGGCTGCAAAATTAGTGACTTTTTTTTAATAATCAAAGTGCTAAATCATTTTTAGACAAATCTTTTTGTGTTTTTTCGTGATTTAGATTAATTTTGCAACCGTATTCAGAGAATAAATCAACTATAACATAATAATAAAAGGATTTAAGTTATGATTAATGCTCAAGACATTAAAATCGGAACCGCTATCCGTATGGATGGCAAATTGTATTTCTGCATTGACTTCCTGCATGTAAAACCGGGTAAAGGAAACACTTTCATGCGTACGAAACTGAAAGACGTGGTAGACGGATACGTATTGGAACGTCGTTTCAACATCGGTGAAAAACTGGAAGATGTACGTGTAGAACGCCGTCCTTACCAGTATCTGTATAAAGAAGGTGAAGACTATATCTTCATGAACCAGGAAACTTTCGAACAGGTGCCTATCGCTCACGACCTGATTGAAGGTGTAGACTTCCTGAAAGAAGAAATGGTAGTAGATGTAGTTTCTGATGCTTCTACTGAAACTATCCTGTTCGCTGAACTGCCGGTAAAAGTACAGTTGAAAGTGACTTACACTGAACCGGGTCTGAAAGGTGATACAGCTACTAACGCTACTAAACCGGCTACTGTTGAAACAGGTGCTACTGTACGTGTACCGTTGTTCATCAACCAGGACGAAATTATCGAAGTCGATACTCGTGACGGTTCTTACGTAGGTCGTGTAAAAGCTTGATGATATACTGTCAGAGAAATCATTCTCGAAGATAAAAAGAAAGCCGCATTGGAACATTCCAGTGCGGCTTTCTGCTTGTTATATCTTTTGCTCTTACAAGAGCTGGATACCTTTGTTCGCTTTCAGATTGACGGTTTTGGTCTTGCCGTTGAAGCTGACTTTTGTCTTTCCTCCTTTTCGTGCCTGGATGTACAGGGAAGTCACTTTCCCGTCTTTCCATTCCATGTCGACCACGAAACCTCCACGGGCACAGATCCCTTTCACGCTGCCGTCTTTCCATGCTTCGGGAAGAGCCGGGAGCAGCTGGATGCTGTTTTCGGACGATTGCATCAGCATTTCAATCACGCCGGCACAACCTCCGAAGTTGCCGTCAATCTGGAATGGAGAGTGGGCGTCGAGCAGGTTCGGATATGTACCTCCTCCGCGACGGGCATCTTTTCCTTTGTAGTTGTCCGGGCTGACATAGTTCAGCAGACGGCGGTAGATATGGTAGGCATTCTTGCTGTCTTTGAGGCGGGCATACAAGTTGACACGCCAGCCGGTGCTCCATCCGGTAGTCTTGTCTCCTTTGATTTCCAGCGTACGGGCGCAAGCTTTGGCCAGGTCGGGGGTACTTTCCACTGACAGGTGGCGGCCCGGATACAAACCGAACAAGTGTGACTGGTGACGGTGTTGCGGGTCTTCATCACTCCAGTCGTGGAACCATTCCTGCAGATTACCTTTCTTTCCAATCTGATAAGGTAATATGCGATCCAGGGTCTTTTCAATCTGTTTCCGGAATTCTTTGTCCGTACCGAGGGCTTCGGCAGCCTTGGACGCATCAATCAGGCATTCGCGGGTCATGGCCAGGTCGGCTGTGCAGCCGTAAGAAGTGGCGCCTACATACCCGTCGGGCGTCACGAACTTGTTCTCCGGAGAAGTTCCCGGTGAAGTGATCAGTTTACCGTCCTTTTCAATCAGCCAGTTCAGGCAGAATTCGGCAGCACCTTTCAGTACCGGGTAATATTGTTGCAAGAAAGTCTTATCTTGTGTAAAGGCATAGCGTTCCCAAATATGGGTTGAAAGCCAGGCACCTCCCATGGTCCAGCAGGCCCATGAAGGGTCGCCTCCGTGCAGGCCTACCGGGCAGGTCATGGCCCAGATATCCGTGTTCTGTCCCAGACACCATCCTTTGTCTACGCCATAATACGCTTTGGCAGTCTCTTCCCCTGTATGTTGCAGGTTGGCGATGAATTCCATCAATGGGCGGTGCATCTCACTCAGGTTGGCTGTTTCGGCAGCCCAGTAGTTTTCCTCTAAGTTGATGTTGCTGGTATAGTTACAGCTCCAAGGTGGGAGCAGCTTTTCGTTCCACAGTCCTTGCAGGTTGGCCGGAACTCCCGGGGTACGCGAACTGGAAATGAGCAGGTAGCGACCGTACTGGAAATACAAGGCTTCCAGTTCCGGGTTCTTCTGGGCTTTGTCGGTATATTGCAGCAGCTGTACGTCAGTCGGCAGGCTGGCGATGGCTTTGTCGGTTGTGCCGAGATTCAGTTCTACCCGGTTGAAGAACGACTGGTAGTCGGCCACGTGTGCCTTTTCAAGTGTGTCGAATGATTTCTGTGCGGCCCGGTTCATTCGCTGTGCCACCAGGTTTCGGTAGTCACGGCCTTCTTTCATCGGGTCCTTGTCGAAGCCGTTGAAGCTGGTCACGTTGGCCACTAAAATCAGCGCCTCTTTTCCGCCGGCTATCTTCAGTTCACCCGACGGGAAACTCTTCACCTGGCTGTCCGGGGCAATTACCCGGATCAGGGTACGGAAATGTGTGCCCCGTTCCGGATCGTACAGATGCTTGTTTTTCATGTCATCGAGATACACCGGATAAGAGTGGTAGGCAGCGTAACCCTCCGCAGAAATTTCATTGCCCGTGGCCGTAGTGGCATGAGGCAGGAGTGAGTTGAACGCAAGTGTGGTTTGAAGTCCCTTTTCATCTTCGGTCTGCAGGCGGAGTACGAGGACAGAGTCGGGAGCCGAAGCGAAGTAGTCGCAGGAGAACGCTTTTCCATTCCGTTGGTAACTGGTTCGGGCGAGCGCCTGCCGGATGTCCAGTGTCCGCTGGTAGCCGGTTATCTTTGCCGGGGTGTCCAGGTAAGTGATGGAGAGCTGTCCCAGCGGCTGGTAGTTTTCACTGTAGTGTCCTTGCACCTTCCGTTGGGCAAGGTCAGCGCCTCGGTAGTCTTCTTTGTCGAGCAAGGCCCGGATTTCCGGAATGGCCTTGTAGGCATCGGGCGTCGTGACTTTTCGGTCAGGTTCACCGGTCCATAGTGTCAAGTCGTTCAGGGAGAGGACGTCCTTGTCCGTACCTCCATAAAGAATGGCTCCCATTGTGCCGTTTCCGATAACAAGAGCCTCTTCAAAATATTCCGCGGGTCGGTCGTAGTGCAGCACCAGCTGGTTTTGTGCGGAAAGTGAGAGTGTAGGCAATGAAATGGTGCAGGCCATTACCACAATGCCCTTCCATTTGCGAATAAAAATACTTTTCATAGTGTATGTGTTAATAAAGATAATTAGCAGCCGCAAGTTATCAAGAAAATTCCGGAAAGGCAAAAAATGGGCTTTAAACATGTAAAAAAGTGGGTGTAAAAAAACGTCTTTGCGTTTGAATGGAAACGCAAGTGCATTCGAAGTCAAACGCAAGTACGTTTCATTCAAAACGCAAGGACGTTTTGTCTCAAACGCAAGTGCGTTTGGATTGAAACGCACTTGTGTTTTCTGGGGATTTCTGAAAGGTCACAAAAAAAGCCTTCCCATCGTCACGATGGAAAGGCTTTTCTTTATTTTTCCCGAAAAATAATCAATTATTTTTTCTTGTGGTTTGCATAACGGCTCATGAACTTGTCCACACGTCCTGCTGTATCCACCAGTTTAGACTTACCAGTGTAGAACGGGTGAGATGAGCTAGAGATTTCCAGCTTAACCAACGGATAAGTTTCACCTTCGAATTCAATTGTGTCTTTAGTAGCACAAGTTGAACGAGACAGGAACATGTCGCCGTTTGACATGTCTTTAAATACTACCGGACGGTAGTTTTCAGGATGAATGCCTTTTTTCATTTTAGTATATACTTTTTGTTGTTATTATTGACAAATAAATATGTGGTAACACTGGTAAAGTGTGTAATGGTCTATTTCGGGTTGCAAAGATACGCTATTTCTTTGAAACTAAAAAGAAATCCCCAAAAAATATTCTATCTGTCAAAGGCTTTTATAAAAAAGGTGGTCCAATTTTTGTCATATCTACTTTGCATCCTTGCCGCCTGTACAGTAAATATTTCGGTTCGGATTGATTTGCCTCAAGAAAAGAAAGAAAATCTATGAGGTAGTGTGTTGCTAATTCTTTTTATATTGTTACTTTTGCAGGTGGAATTAATTACTAACAACTATAAAACTTACAAAAATGGTTAATTACAAAGAGTTAGGCTTGGTGAACACAAGAGATATGTTTGCCAGAGCAATCAAAGGTGGATATGCTATCCCGGCTTTCAACTTCAATAATATGGAACAGTTGCAGGCTATCATCAAGGCTGCTGTAGAAACAAAATCTCCGGTAATTCTCCAGGTATCTAAAGGTGCTCGTAACTATGCTAACCAGACTTTGCTGCGTTACATGGCAGAAGGTGCTGTAGAATATGCAAAGGAACTGGGTTGCGCACATCCTGAAATCGTGCTTCACCTTGACCACGGAGATTCATTCGAACTGTGCAAGTCTTGCATCGACATGGGATTCTCTTCAGTAATGATCGACGGTTCTCATCTGCCATACGAAGAAAACGTAGCTTTGACTAAGAAAGTAGTTGACTATGCACATCAGTTCGACGTAACAGTTGAAGGTGAGCTGGGTGTATTGGCTGGTGTAGAAGATGAAGTTTCTGCAGAACACCACACTTATACTAACCCTGAAGAAGTAATCGACTTCGCTACTCGTACAGGTTGCGATTCATTGGCTATCTCAATCGGTACTTCTCACGGTGCTTACAAGTTCAAACCGGAACAGTGCCACGTTGATCCGGCTACTGGTCGTCTGGTTCCTCCTCCATTGGAATTTGCTGTATTGGACGCTGTAATGCAGAAACTTCCTGGATTCCCTATCGTTCTTCACGGATCTTCTTCAGTTCCTCAGGAAGAAGTTGATACTATCAACAAATACGGAGGTAAACTGGAAGCTGCTATCGGTATTCCTGAAGATCAGTTGCGTAAGGCTGCTAAATCTGCAGTTTGCAAGATCAACATCGACTCAGACTCTCGTCTGGCTATGACTGCTGCTATCCGTAAAGTATTCGCTGAAAAACCGGCTGAATTCGACCCGCGTAAATACCTGGGCCCGGCTCGTGATAACATGGAAAAACTTTACAAGCACAAAATCATCAACGTATTGGGTTCTGACAACAAGTTGGCTCAGTGCTAATCGTGTTTGATACTTATCACACCTGATAAAATGAATAAAGGCTGCTTTCCTTTCGGGAGGCAGCCTTTTTTATTTGTTTGCGTTCTTTTTTACCAGAACTTGTTCTGCGAGGGATTGTATTCAAATCCCACCGCTTTCAGACGGTTCACGATATCTTCCTTGCTCACATTCAGGTCGGCACAGAGTGCGTCGAGCGAAGGATAATAGTCTCTCAATTTCATGTTGATGAAGCTGAACAGCATCATCGGGTCTTTGGGTAATTCCATATTCTGAATTTGTTTTTACGGATTCTTCTTTTTTCGGGGTGCAAAGTTACGGCTTTTATTGTTTCCTTGTACTTATCCGGTTGATAATTTATTTGTTATCTTTGCAAAGCTATGTCAACCAAACGAGTGATAGAAGATAGAGATTTCCGCCGTATTGTGATTGCCACCCGCCGCGGGGCAAGAAATATCACGATGCGTGTGAAGCCCGACGGCTTGTATCTCACGGTGCCGCCCTACAGCAAGGCCGATAAGGTGCTGTCTACGCTGGAACAGTTCCGGGCTGACTTGCTGGAGCGTTTCCGCCAGGTGGCCCAGCAGACCTTGGACTTTAATTTCCGGATAGAGGCCGATTGTTTCCGCCTGTCGTTGGAACCCAGCCAGCTGAAATGTTTTACCGTGCGGTTACGGCCCTCGGGCGAAGTGACCGTGTTTTGTCCGGCGAACACCGATTTCTCGGACGAGGCCGTGCAGAAGCTGGTGCGGGCAGCCATTGTGCGGGCCCTGAAGAAAGTGGCCTCGGAATTTTTACCTCCTTTGCTGAAAGTATGGGCTGAACGTTTCGGCCTGACTTATCGGAAGGTGCGGATTACAGGTGCCCGTTCGCGGTGGGGCAGTTGCACGTCGGCCCGCACCATCAGTCTTTCCTGCTATCTGATGCTGGTACCCTCGCACCTGATTGATTATGTTATATTGCATGAGCTGGCTCACACGCGGGAAATGAATCACGGCCCTCGTTTTTGGGAATTGCTGAACGATATGACAGCAGGACAGGCCTTGCGCCTGCGTGCGGAACTCCGTCGGTTTCATCCTTCTTTCTGAGACATTTAAAAAGAAGGGATATTGTGTTTTTTATACACTTTTTTGATGTAAATTTGCATCGGAAAAGGTTAGGTAAAAAAGATTGTTTGAATGAAAAAGAGTTTGTTGGCGTTGGCTTCCGGTACGTTAGGGCTGGGCATCGCTGAATTTGTCATGATGGGAATTCTTCCTCGAGTGGCGCATGATTTGAATATTAGTATACCAGAGGCCGGACATTGCATTTCGGCCTATGCCATCGGAGTGTGTGTAGGGGCTCCGCTGACGGTGCTGATAGCCCGTACGCGCCCGTTGAAGCAGATTCTGTTGGGACTGGCAGCCATTTATATTTTCGGTAACCTGTGTGCGGCCCTTTCGCCGAACTACTGGATGCTGTTGCTGATGCGGTTTGTGTCCGGTCTTCCTCATGGAGCTTTTTTTGGAGTGGGTTCCATCGTGGCCGAGAAAGTGGCCGATAAAGGCAAGACTTCACAGGCCGTGGCACTGATGATTGCAGGTATGACCATTGCCAACTTGTTTGGTGTACCTTTGGGTACGTTGCTGAGTACGCTGTTTTCCTGGAGGGTCCCCTTCCTGTTCAATACATGCTGGGGACTACTGGTGTTCTTTTTGGTGTGGAAATGGATTCCTTCGCTGCCGGCCTTGCCCGATACAGGACTGAAGGGACAGTTCCGTTTCCTGCGTAACCTGGCTCCGTGGCTTATTATCCTGACCACGATGTTTGGTAACGGCGGGGTGTTCTGCTGGTTCAGTTATGTCACTCCGCAGATGTTGCACGAAGCCGGATTCCGGCCGGAAAGCATGACGTGGATCATGATGTTGGCCGGGCTGGGTATGACGATTGGCAACTTGATTGGCGGGCGTTGCGGCGATTTGTACGGACTGGCACCTGTGGTACGGTTCACGCAAGTGTTCATGATGCTGGCTTTGCTGGGTACTTTCCTGTTTGCCGGGATACCGTGGCTGTCCGTTTTGCTGATGTTTGTCTGTGCGGCTGCTTTGTTTGCCGTGTCACCTCCTCAGCAGTTGTTGCTGTTGCAGAATTCGCGTGGAAGTGAGATGATGGGAGCTGCCTGCGTGCAGATTGCCTTCAATCTGGGCAATGCCGTAGGAGCCTACGCCGGAGGACTTCCGATTGATGCCGGACTGGGTTACCGTTATCCGGCACTCGTGGGAGTTTTCGTGGTGGCTTTGGGATGGATATGTGTCTCCTGGTATGTCCAAAGGGAACGCAGGTCCGTCTCCGTGAAATGCAAGAACTGATACGTTTGTATCATAAACAATATACTATGAGACTACTTTTGTTGGCTTTGATAATTTGTTTGGGAGGATATTCTTTCCGTTTGAAGGCGAAAGATACATTCTTCTCGAAATATAACTTTTATCACCTGACGGAGGAAACGGGGTTGCCCAACAACTCGGTGACTTCCGTGATAAAAGATTCGTATGGTTACATCTGGATTGCCACTCAGGACGGATTGGCTCGTTACGATGGATATCGTTTCTTGAACTATGATGTGGAAGAGCCTTATTACCGCCTGAAGGGAAATTATGTGTATGCTTTGTCTGAAGACCGTTACAAAAGGCTTTGGGTAGGCTCGGATGCCGGTCTGGATTTGATTGACCTGCCGACGGGAAAAGTGCTCTCGCTGGACCGGTTGAATGGGAACAAGTTGCCGGAGCTGGCTTCTTTATCAACTTCTTTTGTGCATGCCGTTCTGCAGGCTTCCGACGGGGATGTTTGGATTGTGACCGACAAACTGTTATGGTGCCTGGAGTTGGATGCTTCCGGAGAGATTGCCGCCTGCTATCGTATGCAGAAAGAGGGGGAGAATGCCCTTACGGCAATTGCGGAACTGAAGGGGGGAGTATGTGCCAGTATCGGTAATCAAGTATATTGGATGGTAAAAAATAAAGACCATACGATTAGTAAACGACTGGTATCAAAATCCATCGTGCCTTTCAGTGCTGACTGGCGTATTTCCTGTCTGTTGGAAGACAAGGGATGTGTATGGATAGGAAGTAACCGCGGACTTTTCCGGTATTACCGGGATACAAGGACTTTAACACGCTATCGTTATTCATCGCACCGGGAAGGGATGCTCAGTCAGGCGTATATTACAGATATGAAACTGACTTCCGATGGGCGTCTGATTGTTTCCACACTTAACGGGCTGAATGTCTATAACCCGGCTTCCGATTCTTTTTCTTTTATCCGTCGGCAGGAGGCTCTGAAAGAGAGTGGCTTGAACTCCAATACCATTGTATGTCTGTTTACCGATGGGGAGGATATCTGGGCCGGTACGCAGGATGGAGGTGTGAATTTACTGTATCGTCCGCGTCGGCTGGAAGTATCCAGATTAGGTGATATCCCTTGGCAGCTTGCCGAAGGACGTGCGCCTCAAATTAGTGCAATCACAGAAGATAAGACGGGAAATTTATGGGTGGGCACGATAGAAGGCGGACTCTACCAGTTGAATCCGGTCACGGAGGCGGTGCAGCATTATTCGTTTGTGCCGCAGAACCGGTCGTCTATCCTTTCGAACAATGTGAACGGATTGCTGATAGATAGCGACAATCATTTGTGGGCTTACACTTGGGGAGCCGGTATCAGTGAACTGGATTTGAACCGTCCGCAAGCTGCGTTCCGGCAGCATTCCAATGGAGAGGTGCCGGGATTGGAAGATGAATTTATCATGAGCGCCGCAGAAGACTCTATTAACCGAGGGCTTTGGTTTGGCACCACGCACGGACTCGTGTTTTATGATAAGAAGCAGGACTTGTTCCGTAGTGTCGGATTCGGTTCGGATGTGAACGAGTTTGAGTCGGTCGGTTCGTTGTGTGTCGACCGGAAAGGACGCTTGTGGGTCGGCACCTCCGAAGGCTTGTATATTGTCGATTTGTTTTCTTTTGCCCGGTCACGTCGGCATTTCACTTATACCCATCTGCGTTACAAACTTGATGATGCGAAATCTACCCAGGTGGAGCGAATCAACGTGGTTTTTCAGGACAGTCAGGGAAATATCTGGTTGGGAGGAAAGGCTACGGGACTTTATCGTTTGCTTTCGGATGAAGGGGGCGTTTTCTGTTCAAGCATTATGGTCCCAAGGAGGGGTTTTATGAGAACACAGTCTATGGACTGGCTGAAGATGGCGAAGGGAATTTATGGCTTGCCACCGAAAATGGATTGTGTCGTTTGAAAATGGAGGAGAATACTTTTATTCCATACGAAAAAACAGATGGTATTCTGGATAAGGAATATAATATGCACACGCTGTATTTTTCATCGCGCTACAATCGGTTGTATTGTGGAAAAAACCATGGGGTGTGTGAAATCCTGTTGAAAAAGATACCTGAATCGGCAGGAGCACGTGAGGTTGTCATTTCGTCTTGTCGGGTGAATGGTGGATTGTGGATGTATGGGAATGGAAAGAACTTGTCTGGGTTGGAAGAAGGTGACAAACTGGAACTGGCTTTGACCACTCATGAATATGGTTATAGCGAGTCTATCCGTATCCGTTACCGGTTGGTCGGAAATGGAGAGGAATGGATAGAGCTTCCATCCGAGAATCCGGTGATTACGTTGTCTTCACTTCCGTCAAGAAACTGCCGGTTGGAAATACAGACCACCAATCAGGAGGGAGAATGGCAGAAAGAGGTGTGGCGGTTAGACTTGAAGGTACGCCCATATTATTACAAATCCTGGTGGTTCTGGTCATTGATTATTTTGGTGACAGGTTCTCTTTACGTTCTTTTTTATCGTTATAAGGTACGTCGGCTGAAACACCGGCAGGCAGTGCTGGAACAGTTAGTGGCCCAGCGTACCCATGAACTGGAGGTGCAAAATCACAGCCTGGAGGTTATGGCGCATCATGTGGAAGAAATGGCCGAAGAGAAGATACGTTTCTTTACGCATATCACCCATGAATTCCGTACGCCTGTCACGCTTATTCACGGACCTATTGAACAGGCTTTGGCACTGACTTCCGATGAAGAAGTAAAAGAACAGCTTCATATTGCCGAACGCAATGTGCAGGATTTGCTGTCTTTGGTAAATGAATTGATGGATTTCCGGAAACTCGATACGGAAAAGGTGAAACTGAATA
The DNA here is from genome assembly GCF_902472605.1 of uncultured Bacteroides sp. Taxonomy (GTDB): domain Bacteria; phylum Bacteroidota; class Bacteroidia; order Bacteroidales; family Bacteroidaceae; genus Phocaeicola. The sequence goes on along the minus strand of NZ_CABROP010000001.1, from coordinate 62,654 downwards.
TTCATCCGTTCAATCTGGTGGGCATGATAGAGGATTTGCTGTTGCCGTTCAATTCCTTTGTGAAAGACCGGCATATTACGTTGCAGACATATTATCACCTGCAGGGACTTTCTGTCAGTGCTGACCCTAAATATCTGCATCGGGTGTTGACAAATCTGCTGGCCAATGCCGTGAAATTTACGCCCGATGGGGGTACGATTCGTCTGTATGCGGCCCGGCTGGTAGATGAGGAGGGAAAGGTACAGCTTTATCTCTCTGTCTCGGATACGGGATGTGGTATTCCGGAAGACGATCTGCAGCAGATTTTCGACAGTTTCTATCAGTCGCAGAATACCGTGGCTTACCCTGTTTTCGGGCAAAGCGGAACGGGTATCGGCTTGAATGTCTGCAAACGGATTATTGCCTTGCACGGGGGAGTGATTTATGCTCGGAATAATCGGGCCGGAGGGACTTCTTTCCGTATTCAGTTGCCGATGAAAGATTTACCGGCAGAGGAGGAACGAACGGTTGTGGAAACGGCTTCTTCGGAAAGTGAAGCCCAAAAGTCGAAGAGTGAACCGGTATCACCGGCCTGGGCTACCATACTGGTGGTAGACGATAACAGTGATATGCGCCGGTATATTCATTCATTGTTGAAGAAGGAATATAATCTGTTGGAGGCTGAAAACGGTGTGAAGGCTCTGGAGGTTCTCAAGAAACATACGGTTGACTTGATTATCAGCGACCTGCTGATGCCGGAAATGGATGGGCTGGAATTGTCGAAACGAGTGAAGGAGAACTTGGAAACCAGCCACATTCCTTTCCTGATTCTGACAGCAGTTCGTTCGGAAGAAAATGAAAAGATTTGTTATTCAGTGGGGGTTGATGAATATTTGTGCAAACCTTTCGATGCGGAAGTGTTCAAATATCGCATCCGTAACATTTTAGCATTGCGTCGTGGCTATCAGGAGAGACTTTCCAAACCGGTTGCACTTGCGGACGTGAGTGAACTGGGATTGGTTGAAGAATCGCGGGACAAGACCTTTATGGATAAGGCCATCGAACTGATGAAGCAGCATTATGCGGATTCTGAATACGGGCTGGATGCATTCATTCGGGATATGGGTTACAGCAAGACCTTAGTGAACCAGAAGATGCAGAATCTGGCTGGAATGCCGATCGGGCAATTTATGAAAAATTTCCGTTTGGATATGGGATATCAGCTGTTGGAACAGAGAAAAGGTGAGGCCAATGTGTCGGAAGTGGCTTATGCGGTGGGTTTTAATGATCCTAAATACTTTACGAAATGTTTCAAACAGCGTTTCGGCTGTTTGCCAAGTTCAGTAGGACGTTCCTGAAATGAAAGAAGAAGCCGGAATGCAGGGAGCTGCACTCCGGCCCAAAAAAGAAATTTAGAAATGTACCGTTTCACAACGGGTTTTTTATGAGCACTAAGCTAGCATCATTTTTGTATGATTTTGGATGCATTTTCCAAATGCACATCTTCTGCGGCGTAGTCCGGTCGGGTATCTCCCCAGTTCACCATGCAGTCTTTCAGTTGGATGTCTGAGGCTGTGTGGATGAAGAATCCGTAAGTCTTGCCTTTCAGGAAACCTTCTCCGTCGCACGGACGTTTGTCGTAAATACCTCCTTCAAAGGTCGTCCGTTTGTGCAAGTTCACTTCTACCTGGTCAAAGTAAATCCGGTTGATTTTGTCGGGGGTATCGCCGCCGACGAAGACTCCGTTTTCACTTGTGCACTTGATGTTATGGAAATAAATACGGCTTACTTCTCCACAGGCACCTTTCACGGCTCCTTTCGGGAAGCGCCAGCCTGCATCTTTGTGGTTACCCACGGCACGCGGATAGGAAGTGACATAGATTGGTTCGGCTTTGCCCCACCATACATTTGAGAAGAAGCGGCAGTCGACAATCATGTTCGAGAAAATCACATTGGTTACCGTACCTTCGTCACGGTTCTGGATACCGATGCCTCGGTTGCTGTCTTTGATGATGCAGTTCGTAAACAATACGTTGTTGATTTTGTCCATGTTCTCCGAGCCGATTTTCACGGCGCAAGAACGGGAGGTCATGGTACAGTTGGTTACCACTACGTCTTCGCAGCTTCCATACTCTTCAAATTCTCTTCGGTTTTTCAGACAGATGCAGTCATCTCCCGATTCAATGAAACAGTTGGAAATGCGCACATCTTTGGAGTGGTCCACATCGATACCGTCACCGTTCCGGATCTTGAGGTTGTTGAGGATGCTGATACCGTCAATCATGACGTTGCGGCAGCCAATCAGATGCACTGTCCAGTAGGCACTGTTGCAGATGTTCACATCGCGTATCACCAGCTTTTCGATATTGGTCAGCGTAAGCACGTGCGGACGTGGGTCAAAGTCGGTTACCGGTTTCAGTTCGTAGGAATCTTCCAGTTCTTTGCCCATGAAAGCCACTCCGTTACCGTCGATACTTCCGGTACCGGTGATGGATACGTTTTTCAGGTCTTTTCCGCTGATCCACATCATACCTTCTCCCCGGTTGGCACCAAAGGCACTTTCGGTATAGATACTTTCGTCCGGATTGGCCAGCAATCGGGAATTAGGAGCTAATTGTAGTTCTACGAATGATGCCAGTTTAAACGGTCCGCAAAGGAAGGTATGACCTGCCGGGACAAGTACTGTACCTCCTCCTGCTTCAGAGCAGGCATTGATGGCTTTCTGGATTGCAGCTGCATCATCTGTTTTTCCGTCGCCTGTGGCTCCGTAGTCCATGATGTTGTAAATCCCTGTTTGGGACGAATGGCATGCTCCAAGAAGGAAGATGCTGAGTAATGCAAGTAGGATATTTTTTGTTTTCATAATATAATGGACTTTAAGTTTTTATTCAGAAACTTCAACCAAAGAGGGAGGACAATCTTCTGGGGCATTTCCCCATACTTTGTTAGGAGTATTTCCCATGGTAAACACCATCTTTCCTCCTTCTGTGATATCCTTGTGTGAAATATAGTTTCGCGTATAAGGCTTTCCGTTCAAGGTTACTTTCTGTATATAGATGTTTTCCTTGGAAGCATTTTCTGTCTGCAAGGTAAAGGCTTTTCCGTTTTCCAGGTGTAGTGTGGCTTTTGTGAACGACGGGCTGGCCAGTACATAATAAGGTGAGCCTGGACAAACCGGATAGAATCCCAAGGATGCAAAGATATACCAGGCCGACATCTGTCCGGCATCGTCATTGCCCGACAAACCTCCAGGTGCGTTCAAGTATTCCGTATCCATGATGTGGCGTACAGCCTGCTGTGTTTTCCACGGTTCACCGGCGTAGTTGAACATGAAAGCTACCTGATGGCAGGGTTCATTGCCGTGCCAGTATCTTTGTTCGCTGAACATGGAGTCCAGTTTCTCCACATAGTGCTGACGTCCGCCCATGCATTCCATCAGTCCGTATGGGTCTTGCGGCACATACCAGGTGTAATGGCAGGGTGCCCCTTCGGTGATGAATTTGGTAAACTGGAAGGCATTCGCTTCTTTCAGGAAGGTGCCGTCGGCGTGTCGTCCCTGTGCATATCCTGTAGCGGGGTCGATGACGTTACGGTAGTTCTGCGCACGAGTTGCCAGCAGTTTGTAGTCGTCAGTCTTTTGGAGTAACTTGGCCACTTGAGAAAGCACGAAGTCATCGTAGGCATATTCCAAGGTACGTGACACCTGCTCTTTGGTGTGGAAAGCATCGGGCACACTGTCCTCCAATGGGATGTAGCCATATTTCAGGTACGATTGTAAAGCCCGGCGTCCCATGCCGTTCCGGTAATCTTCTTCTTTGGCGGGTGATTCGAACGCATTCTGCCGCATGGCCTTGTAGGCCGTCTCGATGTCAAAGTTGCGGATACCTTTCACGTAGGCATCTCCCAATGCGGCAATGCAGTGGTCGCCCACCATGGCAGCCGTATAGCTGTTCCAGCACGGGAAGATAGGCAGCCAGCCTCCCTGTTCATATTTATGTACAAGCGACTGCATCATGTTTCCTCCTCGGGTAGGGTATAATAAGTTGATGAGCGGATGCAGGGCCCGATAGGTATCCCACATACTGAAGTCATCATAGTAAGTTTCGTTCTGTGCCAGCTGTAGAATGGAATCTTGCTGTGCAAAAGCCGGGTATCTGCCGTCTACGTCATTGAACGTGCGGGGCAGGAAAGAGGCCCGGTAGAAAGCTCCGTAGAATTTTTCTTTGGCTTCCTGATCTGGAGTTTCCACTTCGATGGCCGAGAGATGCTTTTCCCAGATAGCGGTAAGCTCCTTTCGGGTCTGGTCGAAGTTCCAATGTGGAATTTCCTGTTGCAGGTTACGTTCAGCTCCTGTTCTATCGGTGAAGGAAGAAGCCGCTTTGACCAATATTTGTTCGTGGCTTTCCACGTGAAAGCCTATATAGATTCCGATGTTTTTTTCATGACCAATTTTTGTCTGTCCAGGGAACAGGCTATCTGCATGGAAAGTCCCGAAGTCACAGGGATCTTTCTGGTAGTCTATGATAAAGTGTCCACTGTATCCGGCTGGTTCTCCCCAGCCCTGATAAATACGGTGAACGGGGTTGTAGCCATAGATACGTTTCTGTAAGGTATCAATTTCAATGTATCCTTCTCCTTCGTCGCTGTTGGGATTGACGATGAGATAAGCTTTTCCCGCCTTCTCGTAGGAAAAACGGAAAATGGCCGACCGCGAACGACCTGTCATTTCAGCCTGAAGATGTTCATCAGGCAAAGTCACAGAATAATAAGAAGGGGTAGCAGTTTCCTGCTCGTGTGAGAATCGGGTGGCTCTTTTTTCCGGCAGGCATCGTAATGAATCGAAGGAAGCCGTCAGTGTCATGGAGCCATAGTCTTGTGTACATCCTCCCACAATCCAGTGGGAATTGCGAAATCCTTGGAATAAGGAATCACGATAATAATACGGTGCGATGCATTTCAGTTCGGTGTCTTGTGTCTGTGGTGTCCAGAAATTCATACCGTTTGGTTCCAATACGGCAGGTAAGGTTTGTCCGTATTCTTCGGTATGCTTGCCAAACATCCCTGCAGTGTGGGTTGTACTGGCTGCAGTGCCCACTCTTGTGTCAATGTATGATAATAAGTTTTCGTGGGAATGTTCCCCCGTACACGAAATCATTAATGGAACCATTGTTCCATAAATCAGTGATTTGAGTAATGTAGTGAGATGTGTTTTCATAAATCTTAAATCTACGTGATTGCTATGTGTATTTCCCACAAAAATAAGAAACGGTCATTATTATGCTTCGCAGGTTTAAGATTATTCAACTCATAATCTGTAGTTTCTATATATAGAATTAACCTTTGAAAACTTGAGAATAAAATGATTTACAAATATCGGTGAGGGAAGTCCCTCACCGATATTTTATAAAGTGATTAGTTGTGATATTCAGGATAACCCGGATTCTGTTTCCAGTTCGGATTTGTATTCAACATATCTCTATGCAACGGGAAGATACGGCGTGTCTTATCAAAGTTAGCTTCTGAGAAACCTGTCTTATAATGTGGGAAGAATTCATCCTCGAAGTGACCGAAACGGATCATATCATTTCTACGCCAGTTTTCATCGAAGAATTCACGACCACGTTCGTCATACAGTTCATCAAGAAGTTGTTCTTTGGACAATCCTGCTTGAACGTTATCTGCATGAACATAAGCACGTATTTGATTCATTAAGCTTTCTGGAGTATCACCATTTGTTGCAGTTCCTCCACGTAAAATTGCTTCAGCTTTAGTTAACAGAATATCTGCATAACGGAAGATAGGCAAATCATTAGACTGGTCTCTACCATTTCTGTAATCATCATCGATAACGAAGAATTTTACAGAACGATATCCCTGATTGTATCCTTTCAAATTATCTCCTACACCGATTTGAGGGTCACCCGGAGTTTCAAGAGTGATGTCTTTGGTAAGCACAATCTGTTTACCTTCTGTATCCAAAGCCGGTTCCTGGGTCGGTTCGTAAGTTGTCGGGTTGTATACATATACAGGGCCCATCAATACGCTCTTTGCACGGTCGCCTGCTTTACTTGCATCTTCGAACAATTCAGCAAATTCCGGAGTCATAGTGATATATCCACCTGCAGACTGGCTGAGTTGCATTCCATAATAGCTTATCTCCACATCTTTAGCAGCTTTCCAGGTACGGGCACGTCCATATTGTAGACCTTTTTCAGTATAAGTATCATACGGCATTGCATATATAAAGTCCTCTACATTTGCTCCGTTGTCAGGACCAAATTTTTTCTGGTAGGTCATACTGCCGAGGTTGAATTTACCGCTCTTGATAATGTCATCACAAAGAGCGATACAGTCATTAAGTTTTGGATTGCTATAGGCAGAAGCATCGTATTTATCTACAGATTCTGCTGTATAAACCGGCCAGTTGATATAAAGTTTTATCAAAAGAGCTTCAGCCATCCATTTAGTCGGTTTTCCGTATGTGTTGGAACTTACCTCATCTGTGAGTTGAGGAATAATCTCTTTCAACTCTTTTTCAATAAATTCAGCAACTTCCTTACGTGGTGAACGGTCGACATACTCACCATCATTGAGCAATTTATTCAAGATAGGAGCATCTCCCCAGCAATCCATCATAATGAAATGGAAGAAAGCACGCATAGCACGAGCTGGAGCAATTATACTACCTGCTTCATCTCCACCTAAATCACGGATAATTTGATTTGCTTTAGTGCAACCAGAGGTAAGGTTTCCCATCCAGTCAATAGTTGCATCCTCTGCTGTAAAGTTGTGAAAACTCGGATGTGCGTATGCACCACTATCATACCATCCACCTCCGTATGATACGGCTGTATATTCATCACTTGAGAGTGACATCACTTCCATGTATCTACGTCCGAACGTACCGCGCAGCTGATAATACACATCAGCCATTTTGGCTTCCACAGCAATCTCATTATCTGTCGGATATTCGGTATATTGAGATTCTACTGCTACATCTAGATCTGTACAGCCGGTAATGAGAGTTGCGGCTACACAAATAGAAAATAATGATTTTATATTCGCTTTCATAATTCTAGTGTCTATATTGATAAATTAGAAATTGATCTTTAACCCAACCATTGTGGTGCGAGTGTGAGGATATGCGCTCCAACGATAATCAACACCTGGATCGATACCACCCATGTTTACTTCTGGGTCAAGTCCTTTGTAACCAGTAATAGTAAATAGATTATTGCAAGTTACATATAATTGCAGGTTCTGCAACCAGCCATTAAAGTTCTTGAAAGTATAACCGATAGAAAGAGTGCTCAGACGCAGGTAGGAACCACTTTCAATGAAGCGGTCAGATGGCAAACTACCAGAAGTAGTAGGATGTTCAAGGAATTCCTTCAATACATTCTTACCTCCTGACAACATTTCAGGGCTCATATAGTTGGCACGGGTTCCGTTGTAGATATCATTACCGAAAACTCCTGTAAAGAATACTGTAGCGTTCCAGTTCTTATAGTTGAATGTGTTGTTCCATCCAAAGTTCAGCTTCGGCTGTGCACAACCGGTAATTGTACGGTCTTTATAACCTGGAGTAGTGGTTGTTTCTCCTGTACGTTCGCCCGTATTTTCATCTCTTACATAATATGTAGCTTCGTTATTATCGTTGAAGCCTGCAAATTCGTATGTAAAGAATGTTCCAAGAGGCTGGCCTTCGATGATACGTTGTGTATAACCTTCAGAAGATACTCCGGCTACCATTGGGTCACCTTGTGTAAATACACCTACTTCATACTTGTCGTTAGACAATCTGTTTACAGTGTTCTTGTTATGAGAAAGAGTTACAGTAGTATTCCATGTAAAGTCTTTAGTCTGAACAGGAACAGCATTGATAGAAACTTCAATACCTTTATTGGTAATTTCACCCACATTGGCTGCGATATCACCAAATGGATATATATTGGTAGATACCGGATAATTCCAAATCAAATCGTTTGTTTTCTTGTAATAGTATTCGATAGATCCATTCAGACGACCGTTAAAGAGTCCGTAGTCAAGACCTACATTGAACATTCCGGTAGTTTCCCATTTCAAATCCGGGTTTGCATTCTTGGTGGCAGCCAGTGTACGCCACTGTTTACCATTATAATTGAAGAAACCAGATGCACCGTAAGTCTCTACTGCTGTATAAGCGCCGAAGCCCAAAGCGTTACCACTGACACCATATCCCAAACGGAACTTCAAGTTATCGAACAAATTCTGGTTTTTCATAAATTCTTCTTCAGTAATGTTCCATGCAACGCTGACTGAAGGGAAGGTACCCCATTGATTATTCTTACCAAATACAGAAGAACCATCACGGCGAATAGTTGCCTGAATCATATATTTACTGTTGAATGAATAGCTTGCACGACCATAGAAAGATATGTTGCGGATAGTTTCCTTAGTACCACTTTCTACAGCAGGAATACCATCAATTGTACTTGCGTATGTAAGCTGATTCCATTTCAGCATGTCATCGTAGAAATCATGTACAGTCAAACCAAAACCATCGTTAGACATCTTTTCTTCCCAAGAATAACCCACCATCAATGACAGTTTGTGAATGTCATTGAAAGTTGCGTCGTAGTTACCGTAAGTTTCGAAGATGTGTTCGTGGCCGAAGTAAGTATTACGTCTTGCCTGACCGTTGTAAGCACTTACTCCTTCAAGCTGTGTTTTATGAGTGTCGTATGCACTGTAAGTACTCTGATTATTTGTAAATGAGTAGTTGACGTTCCATTTCAGTCCTTCAATAATTTCCAGACTTGCTTTACCTAACAACTGTGTATTCTTATAAATAGTCTCTGATGTATCTTCATAAATCAGTGACAATGGGTTATAATTCTTAGAACCTGTAAGAGCTGTACTCCATGAACCGTCTTCATTTCTAACCGGTAGTCCAGGTGAGAAGTAGTTCATAGCATCCAATACAGATGCACCTTCATTATTCATCGGAACGCCAATGGCTTTACCATATCTGGCATTTACACCGGCTGAAATCTCCAAACGGTCTTTCAGGACTTTTGTAGTGACAAGAGAACGGACATTCAATCGGTCCATGCTGGAGCCTTTGATTACACCTTCACGGTTTTGATAGTTAAGGCTGGCCATGTAAGTAGTCTTACCAGAACCACCGTTGATGGAGAGGTTGTGATTATGGCTGATAGCTGTACGGAGAACTTCATCCTGCCAGTTGGTGTTGGCGCCCAAGTCATTCTTTGGTTCTTCACCCTTCTGGGAATAGTATGCACGCAAATCATCGGCAGTAGCCATCTCCAGGGTATTGAGAATTTTATCAAATGCTACATAACCGCTATAACTTACGTTAGTGCGTTCTGCTCCGTGTTTACCTTTCTTGGTATTGACGATAATTACACCGTTGGCAGCTTTTGAACCGTAGATGGCAGTTGCAGTAGCATCACGAAGTACATCAATACTTTCGATATCATCAGGAGCTACCAAAGAGATATCTACACCCGGAATACCATCGATTACATAGTAAGGCTGCATAGCCTGACCGGTACGTAAAGAAGAAGAACCACGCAAGGTGATACTCGGAGAACCGTTCGGGTCACCTGAAGTAGTGATGCTCAATCCGGCAACTTTACCTTGCAACATGCTGGCTGCATCAGAGTATACACCGACGTTCAACTGGTCAGCTTTTACTGAGGTGATAGAACTGGTTACATCCTTACGGGCCATGCTACCGTAACCGATAACTACGACTTCGTCCAAAGTTTCTGTATCTTCTTTCATGGTTACATTTACTTTGGCATTGTTTACTACCACTTCCTGTGACAAGAAGCCGATATAAGAGAATACAAGGGTCTTGCCCTTAGCTACTCGAAGGGTGTAGTTACCGTCCAAGTCGGTAACGGTTCCGTTGGTGGTGCCTTTTTCCACAACGTTTACACCGATTAACGGTTCACCTGTCGTACTTTGTACGTTTCCTGTAACTGTGAGTTGCGCGAATGCCCATGAGACATTCATCAGAAAAAGAGCCATGAATAAAACAAATGGCCTTAGTCTTGCATTTTTCAATTGTACTTTACACATAAACTTAGATTTTTAAAAGGTTAGTTTTTAAAATCATATTTTGATATAAATCTTTTTCTTATGTAGGATATATCCGGTCAGTCCCATTACTCCACAGAAGAGGAGAGAGTAAATGAGGGAAGCAAAATATTCGTCCGTAAATAGGGTATTGATAGCTTGGTAAATAGGTTGCCGTATGTTCCATTCGGAGAATGCAATGGCTACTACTTCGCTAAGCACATAAAGGAAGAGCGGATTCATGCCGAAGACCAAGAAGAAGGTCCAGCCTTTGTTCACTTCCTTCACGTCTATCACATAGATGAGCAGAGCGAGAAGTAAGGAACCCCATCCACAGGTCACAAGTACAAAACTTGTAGACCATACTCGTTTGTTGAGGGGCATCCAGATAGAGAGGATATAACCGACAGCCAGCATCACCACTGCTACTGAAATCAGTTTGACAATGCGTTGGTTGATGGAAATCTTTTCCAAAAGGAGCTTGCCGCACAAAAATCCGATGAGGGTGTGGGCTACTGCGGAAATGGTGGCCACCAGCCCTTCCGGATCAATCGGGCTTTTCTTGTAAAGATGGGCTTCTCCGAAAATGCCTCTGTCGATGACGGCCAGGATGTTGGTGTCATCACAGGCATAGCCGTTTCCTGTCAGGAGGATAATGGAATAAACGACCAACAGACCGCCGGCAATCCAAGGAAGATACTTGTGGCGGATGTAGATGACCATCAGTGATACAATACCGTAGCACAAACCGATGCGTTGCAGCACACCGGGAATACGCAGCGTGTCTATCGGGAAAAATTCTCCTTTGCAGGCATAGCCGAACCATTCGATACCCAATCCGATAAGGATGATGAGGAAAGTCCGACGGAAAATCTTTTTGACCACATCCTGCGAGGGCTTGAAGTCGAACTTCCGAAGAGAAATGTAAGTGGAAATACCTACCATGAACAGGAAGAACGGAAAGACCAGGTCACATGGAGTCAGGCCGTTCCATACGGAATGGCGCAAAGGAGCATACGAAACAGGCCCTCCGGCATTGTTTACCAGAATCATGCCGCATACCGTGATGCCGCGTAATACATCAAGTGACACAAGTCTTTTCATCGTACCTTCTGTTTAAATGTGTTTTTCCCGATTCTTTATTTATCTTTGAATACCTTGTTGAAAACTTCCTTTGCTACAGTAATGCAATCGCCTTCTCCTTTTGCCGCATACGGGTTGTGAGCCACTGTCCATGGTTCTTCCATGGCATAATAATCCAGCTCTACCATCGGTTTTCCATCCAATACATCCTGGAGGGTCTGCCAGTAGGCTGCCCAGCGTTTGTAGTAGAAATCTTTCAGTATGCCGTTCCATTCTTTGTGCGCATAGTCGCGAAGACCTCCGTCATTGGCACATACACGGTCGCCCCAAGTGGTGATTTGTACGCGGGCATTCCATTCATACAGGTCTTTTTCTTCCGGAGTAGTTCCTAAATTGCGGGCCTGCTCAATCCAGCGTCCAACGCGGAACTCGCTTCTTGTAGCCAGCAGTTGATCTTGTGCCAGCAGGATGTTCAGGAATTCCAGAGAGTGAGCCGCGAAGCTTTTCTTGTCGAAGCTCTTGAAGTCGGCTACTGTCTGGTTGTAGACGATACGTCCTCTGTCTGACAAAGACTGGCGGACGATATCAATCAGGTCATATTCAAAGTTGTTGTTGCCTTTGAACTTGTCGGCTGCTTCCAGCATCAGGCGGGCCGCATCTTCGGTGGTAGTCGGGTCATAATAGTTTTCCATTTTTGACCAGCTGGAAGCCTGGAAGTTGTTCAGGCTTGGACGGCCGCAGAAGATGGATTCGTGGGTTCCCTGTTGGTTGTTACCGAACGGACAGTTATAGATACCGTTTGCCAAAATGTTCCATGCTTTGGCTACTGTTTCATCGTATGTGCCGTAACGTGCCTTGATGTAGCCTTTCAGCCATTCTTCCTTGGTGAATTTCTCTGGACGCCAGGGAAGTTCGCACATCAGTTCGAACATTACCGGATTGTTTTCACTGCCTTCCATGGTCAGGCCGATACCTTTCAGGTGAGCAGCCAGCGGATTGTTCTTGGTAAGATAGAAATTGTTCAGCAACTGGTCCATACGTCCGTGCAAGCCTACGTTACCTCCGAAATTTTCTATCATGCAGAACAGCCAGTTATGCTGTTCGTATCCTTTTTCGCGTTTCCAGATAGAAGGGATACCCCACATCGGGCGGCATTCGCTGAACAAGTCCAGAATCAGGATGTCTCCGTTGTTCAGGTTCTTGATCATTTCCGGACGCGGATTTTCTGTCCATCCTTGAATAACCCATGTGGCCTTCGGATTGGCTTGCTTCATGGCTTTAAGTACGGCTTTTCCGGCAGCGTCGAAATCTACGCTTCCTGCATCTTCAAGTTCATGGAACGGGTCCATGGAGTAGTAGTTGGCTTTGCCGAATAATTTTTCCAGTTCTTTATAATATAAGGAAGCAATTTCATTAAAGCGTGCATCTGTAGGAAGCAGGAAAGCCGGACGGGTGAATCCGTTCCATAATGCGGGTTCCGTTACATTCAATCCCAGTTTTTTATTGGCATCGTGGGGAACCATACCTGAATAGCCTGGGAATACCGGTTCGATACCGTATTCACGCATGCGTTTCAAAATCTTTTTCTGCAAGGCTTCCTGCTGTGTGTACCAGCTGTCTGGATTGGGACCGCCCCATCCTTCCAGGTTGTTCATGGCCCACCATGCCAGAAAAGCAGGTCCTGCAATGAATTTATTGATTTCTTCTTTTGTATAACCTAATTTGGTCAGCATGTTCTTCCATACACACTCCTGACCTACGACTGCGAGTGGAAGATTGATGCCGTGCAACGCCATCCAGTCAATTTCCTTTTCCCAACGGTTCCAGTCCCAGAATGCCATGGTATAAGAATAGGTACAATAGTTGAAATCGTATCTCAAGGAGAGGTTGGTTTCCTTGCGGACCGGAGTGGATACTTTCGGCAGGTTTTCCGGCAACTGGGCGGTCATTCCGTTCCAGGAAAGATGAATACCTGCGTAGTATTTCAGGTACCAGTTGAGGCCGGTGGCGATGTTTACATAATTATTACCGCGGATGACGACTTTGTTGCCTTTCTGGTCAAGTTCGAAAAAGTCGTTTCCTCCTTTTTGTAATTGTATAATGAACTTGTGGGATGACCCCGGGCAAATTCTTTCCAAAAGTCCGTCGACAGGATTACTCCATAAGCTGAATGGAATGCAAACACATGCTAAAAGGATAAGTAAAAATCGTTTGGATTTCATAATATTCATTTTTAAGTGTTACAAAAATCATACTTTATAAATAACATAAGGGGGAAAATAGTCAATAAAAGGGGGAAAATAGTGCATTATGGGGTTTCTACCTTTAAATTGACCTATATCAAGCCACTCTCTGCGGTAAATATTGTAATTTTGCCACGTTTTTAGAGAGTAAACACGTGGAACAGGCTATTCAACAAACAAACATCCGGAAGGGCTTGACGAAGCTCGTGATTCCTATTTTTATAGAGACTTTATTGATCATGATGTTGGGGGCGGTAGACACCATCATGCTGAGCCAGTACTCGGACGAGAGTGTGGCGGCAGTAGGAGTGGTCAACCAGATTGTGATGTTTGCTTTCCTCATCTTCGAGGTAATCAATATCGGTACTTCCGTGCTGTGTTCGCAGTACCTTGGAGCGGGGCTGAAGAATAAAATGGTGCAGGTGGTGGGAGTGGCCTTGCTGCTGAACTTGGTGGTAGGTATACTGGTCAGTGCCATTTTGCATTATGGGGCGGCCACGTTGTTAGGATGGATGGGATTGCGTCCGGAGTTGTTGAAGTACGGTATCGGGTACATGGAAATTGTAGGGGCCTTTGCTTTTTTCCAGGCCATCTCGCTGACCATATCTGCTTCGCTTCGTAGTGCGAACAAGGCTATCTATCCCATGCTGGTTACGGTGTTGGTCAATGTGATGAACATCATCGGCAATTATTCCCTGATTTTTGGTAAGTTCGGATTTCCGGCCTTGGGAGCGGAAGGAGCGGCTATTTCTACCTCCATTGCCCGAGGCGTCAGCATGATTGTGTTGTTTGTTATCCTGTTCAAGAAACATATTCCTTCTTTCCCGCTGGCCCTGTTCCGGCCTTTCCCTTGGAAAGAACTGAAGAACCTGTTGAAGGTGGGATTGCCTTCTGCCGGGGAGAACATGTCGTACAGCTTCTCGCAGGTGGTGATTACCTATCTGATCAATATTTTGGGAAATGATTCGCTGGCTACCCGTACCTATACGGTCAATACCACTATGTTTGTCTACTTGTTTGCCATCGCCATGGCACAAGGTGGAGCCATCAGTATCGGGCATCTGGTAGGGCAGAAGAAGATACGTGCGGCCTATCTGTTGGGAAAATATGTGATGCGTCTGTCCATCCTGGTCTCTTTGATACTTTCGTGTATCTGGGCCATTTTCGGGCATACCATCTTCAGTCTGCTGACCAAGAACGAGAATATCATTCGGTTGGGAGTGACCATCCTGATAGTCGATGTGATTGTGGAGATTGGACGTGCCGTGAACATTTATGCCACGAATGCCTTGCGTTCGGCGGGTGATGTGAATTTCCCTTTCTATGTAGGGTTGGTCGTACAGTGGACAGTGTCCGTCGGGTTGAGCTACCTGCTCGGCATCCATTGGGGATGGGGACTGGTGGGTATGTGGTGTGCCTTCCTGCTTGATGAGAACATCCGTGCCTTTATCTTCGTGAAACGCTGGAACAGCCTGAAATGGGCCAAAAAGGGATTTGTGAAGTAAGGCTACATACCCGATTGAATCAGGCAGAAATAGAAAAAGATGATGCAAAGTATGTCGATGGTCAATGCGATGACCGACCAGCGAAGGAATTGTTTATTTCTCTTGACGGCCCCGTAAATAATTCCTAAGATGGCAGAGAGGAGTATTCCCGTGATAATTCCGAAAACACCTTGTATGGCGATGCCCAGCAATACGAGGATACCCATCGTGATAAGGATATTGTTTTTCATGTCGATTTGATTTAGGTTAGGGAATAAAAAGGGAGCATGAAGCTCCCTGTATTGTTTTTAGAGGCTGGCCTTAATGGCACGAATGACCGCTGAGGTGAATCCGTCGTGTTCCAGTGAGTTGATGCCTTTGATGGTGATTCCTCCCGGAGTGGTGACCTTTTCAATTTCAGTGGCCGGATGGGCGTGTTCGTTGTTCAGCAACAGTTGGGCAGCTCCTTCCAGGGTCTGTGCCAGCATGGTCTGTGCATCGTGAGGTTTGATGCCAAGCTCTACTCCTGCCTGCATGGCAGCCTGCACGTATTTCAGCACGTAAGCGATGCCGCAGGAAGTCAATGAGGTGGCAGCAGCAAACAGTTTTTCGTCAATCAGCATGGAGCGTCCCATTTCATTGAACAGGGAAGTCATGCCTGCAATCTGCTCTTCCGAAGCGTTGCGTGCGGCAATCAGGGTCATGCTGGCGCCTTCTGAAATGGCGGTGTTCGGGATGACGCGGAAAATTGGCATCTCCGGGTCTACGAAATGTGCCAGGTCTTCAATGGTCAGTCCGGCAGCCACTGATACCAAGATTTGCGGATGTCTCAATCTTAAAGGTTTTAGCACTTCTTCCACTTTCCAAGGCTTTACGGCGATGATGACAATGTCGGCATCCTCTGCGGCCTCTTTGTTGGAATGGGTCACGTGGATGGCGGGAAATTCTGTTTTAAGCGCATTCAGTTTTCCGGCACTGGGGTTGGATACCGTTATCTGTTGTGCCTGGATATAATGTCCGTTGGCCAGTCCACGGGCAATGGCACCTCCCATGTTTCCGGCTCCGATAATCGCTACTTTCATATTTTACAAGTTTGAGTTCTATATTCGCAAAGTTATAATTAAAAATGAGAGTCTGGCTATATAATGGAATTTATTTTGGCTGTTCGGAGGAAGGAACGTAGCCATTTGGTGAAACATACGGGCATTTATACGTTATTTCCCGTTTGTTTTTTATGTTTCCCTTAAGGAAAACGTATGTTTTCCATGGCCGAAATGTATGTTTCCGCACCGGGAAACGTACGTCTCCGCTTCGGGAAACATAGAAAATGCAGGGGAGATGTGGAAAAAATGTGGGAAGGTTAAAAGATAATTTGAGGAAATTTAGATAAGAAAGTATCAAGCGGAATAGAAAGAGATGGCTATCTTTGTGAAAAGGAAAAATGATATTATGAGAAACAACCGATTTTTGTTCTGTTTTGCGCTTAGTGCGATTTTGCTCGGAGGATTCCTACCGATTTGGGCAGGCTGTTTGCCCCCGTCTAAAGACTTTGTTTCTTCTGATGATGAAAATATTGTGTATATGGGGAGAATCAGCAAACGTATTCCCCATGCCGTTCGTTTCACTTATCCGGGAGTGAGCATCTTTGCCAATTTTGAGGGCACTTCCTTGCAGATGCTGACAAGTCCCGGATGCGGCTCTTTCATGGTGGAGATAGATGAGCAGCTTCCTTTCCGGATAAACTTTGCTGAAAAAGACTCTGTTCAAACGCTGGCCGAAGGTCTTTTGGCGGGTGTGCATCGGGTGCGTATCATGTATGTGGTAGAAGGCTACGAACTGAAGCCGTCATTCAAAGGATTTTATTTGGATAAAGGATGCCGTCTGGCAGAGGCTCCGGTATTACCGGAGCGTCGCATAGAGTTTATCGGTAATTCTATTACATGTGGTTATGGAGTGGAATCGGAGAATCCTTCCGACCCTTTTTCCTATGAAACGGAAAATCATTTCTATACGTATGCGGCCCGTACGGCCAGAGCCTTGCAGGCACAGCATCTGGTGGTAGCCCGCTCGGGAATCGGAATCTATCGCAATTATGGGGCTCCCCGTGAGGGCAGTAAGGATTGTCTGCCTGCCATGTATGAACAGACCTTGTTCATGGATTCTACAGAGCACTGGAATCACGCGCTTTATACGCCTGATGTGGTTTGTATCAATCTGGGGACAAATGATACCAGTCTGGACAATTATGATATGCATTTGCTGACTGAAGGGTATCGGGGTTTCATGAAACGGCTTCGTGCCATTTATCCGAAGGCGAAACTGGTGCTGCTGACCGGTTCCATGATGAACGGGAAGCCGCTGGAGGATGTGAAAAAGGCAATGGATACCGTGGTTCGTGAAATGCATGCAAAGGGAGATGGAGTGGTTTACCGTTTTGATATGTCTCCTCAGACGGGGTCATTGGGAATAGGAGCCAGCTATCATCCTTCTATGCGGCAACATCAGAAAATGGCATGTGAACTGACTGCCTTCCTGAAGGATTTGATGAAATGGGAATAGAATGTATTTTAAATATCACGTAAAAATGAAGAAATGGATTGTAAGTGCCTGCCTGCTGCTAATGCAGGCTGGTGCGTGGGGTAAGATTACGTTGCCCGACATTGTGAGTGACAACATGGTGCTGCAACAACAGACTGAGGCTTGTCTGTGGGGCAAGGCGAAGGCCAATGCCGAAGTGAGCATCCGTCCGTCGTGGAACCAAGAGGTGTATAAGGTGACTGCCGATGCCGAAGGAAAGTGGGTGGTTAAAATCCAGACACCGACGGCCAGTTACCAGACCTATACGATTTCCATTTCCGATGGAGAGGAAGTGAAACTGAACAATGTGCTGGTAGGAGAAGTGTGGTTTTGCTCGGGACAGTCGAACATGGAGATGCCTTTGCGGGGTTTTGAGAATTGTCCGATAGCCGGAGCCAATGAAACCATTGCCACTGCCTCGAAGTGGAAAGGCATCCGGGTAGCCACTGTCGAAAAGAACGGACAGCTGCAGCCTGTTGACGAGTGTAAGGGAAGCTGGAAGGTGAGCAATCCGGAAAATGCGCCGGCTTTCAGTGCCACGGCTTTCAATTTCGCCATGATGATGAACCAGGTGCTGGATATTCCGGTGGGAATCATCAACTGTAGCTGGGGTGGCTCTATGGTAGAAGGCTGGTTGCCCCGTGAAATTGTGGCACAGTACCCTGATATTGATTTGAAGAAGGATATTCGTAAGGAAGACGGACATGACTGGTGGCATTACCTGAGTCCGACATTGATGTATAACGGTATGCTCAAGCCGTTGCAGAATTATACGATTAAAGGTTTCCTGTGGTATCAGGGCGAATCGAATGTCGGAAAGCACAAGACTTATGGCGAGCGGTTGAAAACAATGGTGGAGCTCTGGCGTAAGGAATGGGGGCTGGGCGAACTTCCATTCTATTATGTGGAGATTGCGCCTTTCAACTCTACGGAGACTACTGGTTGTGCCTATCTGCGTGAGGCACAGTTCAAGGCACAGGCGCTCATCCCGAACAGTGGCATGATATCGACCAATGACCTGGTGGAACCTTATGAAATGAAAAATGTACATCCGAAAAATAAGACCGATGTGGGGAAACGTCTGGCTTATATGGCCTTGAGCAAGACGTATCAGGTGCCGGGTATTGAGGCATATGGGCCGGTTTATAAGTCAATGGAAGTGAAAGACGGAGCAGTGATTCTCTCGTTCGACCATGCGGAGGAAGGTTTCAACCGTCTGTCGGGAATGGAAGGTTTTGAAGTAGCTGGAAGCGACAAGGTATTCTATCCGGCAAAAGCGGAAGTTTTCAACAACCGGCAGATAAAGGTGACCTGCGACAAGGTGACGCAGCCTGTAGCGGTACGTTACTGTTTCCGCGATTTCCAGCCGGGCAATGTGGCTAATTTGCGTGAGTTGCCGTTGTATCCATTCCGTACGGACGACTGGGAATAATCAGATTCTTCTTATATAAAAACCGGGTTTGCAAGATGTATGGCAGACCCGGTTTTTTTATGGATTCCGGTGGCAGTCGTAAAAGCATGAAAATAGATGGTAGGAAGTGATTGTTCGGATGCATTTTTATTTTATTTTTGCTGGAAATGAAAATAACGGAGAACTTTTGCGTGAAGGAAGCAGAGTCTGGAACTAACCTTATGTATAAATTGATTTGAAAATACTATGGGAAAATTAGTGAATGAGAATTTTATACGGGAAATCACTCCACTTTCAGATAAAGATTGTTTTTATATTGCCGACCGGCATAAAAAGGAGTTTACTTATCCGATGCATTGTCATCGGGAATTTGAGCTGAACTTTGTGGAACATGCGCCTGGGGTACGTCGCATAGTAGGCGATTCGGCGGAAGTAATAGGAGATTATGATTTGGTGTTGATAACCAGTCCGGATTTGGAACATGTCTGGGAACAGAATACATGTACTTCGCCGGATATCCGGGAAATTACCATTCAGTTTGTACCTTCTTTCATGAGTGGACTGGTGGAAACCAATCAGTTTGATATGATTCGTAAAATGCTTGAAAAGGCACAAAATGGACTGTGTTTCCCCATGGATGCCATGATGAAAATCTATTCGCTTATTGACAGGCTTCCTGAAATGAAAGGTTTTTATGCGGTTATGAATTTTTTTACTTTACTTTATGAGTTGTCTTTGTTTACCGATCAGGCACGTACCTTGTCGAGCTCTTCATTTGCCAAAATAGAGGTACATTCAGACAGTAGGCGTGTGCAAAAGGTACAAAATTATATAGAAAAGCATTACCAGGAGGAAATCAAGTTGAAACTGTTGGCCGATATGGTGGGGATGACAGAAGTTTCGTTCAGCCGTTTCTTTAAGTTGCGTACGGGTAAGAATCTATCGGATTACATTATAGATTTACGTTTGGGACATGCGACCCGTTTGCTGGTAGACTCTACAATGGCAGTTGCTGAGATTTGTTATGAGTGCGGGTTTAATAATCTGTCAAATTTTAACCGTATTTTTAAGAAGAAGAAGGATTGCTCTCCGAAGGAGTTTAGAGACAATTATCGGAAAAAACGTATCATTATTTGATGGAAATCCCATTTTGTTACAAAAGTAATTCCCTTTTCCTGCTCGTGTCAGATTAACAGGAAAAGGGATTTTTTTTAATGGAGACTGGAATATATATATTTCAGGGAAATAGGTATTTGGTGGATATTGGATAAGATTATATCATTTTTATAAGTTTTTCCCTCCTAATTTTGGGCCATAAAGATAAATCTAATAGGTATGCAAAAACATAAATTCATTTTATTGTTAGTGTGGTGTGGTTTGGCCATCTCTTGTGTGGCGAGGCCTCAGGAGGAGAATCGTTTTGTGAGGATGGAAAACGGGCAGTTTATCCGTCATGGTAAACCTTATTATTATATTGGCACCAATTTGTGGTATGGAGCTATTTTAGGGTCGGAAGGTAGAGGAGGAAATCGTGAGCGTTTGTGCCGTGAACTGGACTCGCTGAAAAGTATCGGAATAGATAATTTGCGTATTTTGGTTGGCTCGGATGGGGAAGAAGGGATGCCAGCCAAGGTGGAACCTACACTTCAGAAGGCTCCTGGGGTATATAATGATACGATTTTTGCCGGCCTTGATTTTCTTCTGGCAGAAATGTCAAAGCGCGATATGTTGGCCGTACTTTATTTGAATAATTCCTGGGAGTGGAGTGGAGGATATGGACAGTATCTACAGTGGGCAGGTTATGGTAAAGCTCCTGCTCCTGCGGTTGATGGCTATGCAGCATATAGGGATTTTGTCAGTCAGTTTGTGCGCTCCGACAGTGCGAAAGCGCTGTATGCAAATTATGTGAAGAAGGTGGTGGGGCGCACAAACCGTTATACGAAGCAACGTTATGTGGATGATCCTACCATTATGTCATGGCAGATAGGAAATGAGCCTCGCGCTTTTTCGCAAGAAAGTAAGCAAGGGCTGGCAGAATGGATGAGTGAGGCGGCTGCTTTGATAAAATCGCTGGATCCGAATCATCTGGTGTCTACCGGAAGTGAGGGCAAATGGGGCTGTGAAATGGATATGGATTTGTATGAAAAGATTCATGCGGATACCAATATAGATTATCTGAATATTCATATCTGGCCTTATAACTGGGGATGGGCGCCGAAAGATAGTCTGCAGGCAAATTTGGAAAAGGCCGAACGAAATTCGAAGGCATATATTGATGAGCATCTGATAATAGCAAAAAAGTATCAGAAACCTTTGGTTCTGGAAGAGTTTGGTTATCCTAGAGATAATTTTTGTTTTGACAGGTCGGCTCCGGTCGTGGCGCGTAATGCGTATTATACGTTTGTGTTTGAACAGATAGTCAATCATGCAACCGCTCATTCTTTGTTTATGGGATGTAATTTCTGGGGATGGGGAGGCTTTGCAGAGCCTTCAGGAATACATGAGTATTGGATGCCGGGAGATGATTATACGGGTGACCCCGCACAGGAACAGCAAGGACTGAATTCTGTGTTTGCTTCAGATACAAGCACAATCAGGCTGGTAAAGTCTTATGTAGAAAGACTGGGAAAATGAGAAAACATGAGATGTCGGCATATGCAAAGGATGGATAAAATAATATCATTATTCCTGTTTCATTATCTCTACTTTTGTGTTTGTAAAAGAACTGAAACAGAAATGACTTGAATCTGATATTATGTCGGGAGGATTCTTTGTTGACTTTTCACATATTATCTATTGGACTAAGGAGTTATTAATCATACAAATGGTGCATTATGAATAAAAATGTAAAAAGATGTGTGCTGGTTGCTGGTGCTCTTACTATGATTTCTGTGGGAAACGTGCATCAGGCGCAGGCTTCTGGAATTGAAGCATCGGAGGTACTGCAACAGGCTAAAACGCAGATCAAAGGTAAGGTGGTAGATGCCACCGGTGAAACTGTGATTGGGGCAAATGTTCTTGAAAAGGGAACAACTAACGGGGTGATTACGGATATTGACGGTAACTTTGTGCTGAGTGTCTCTCCAGGGGCTACGATTGAGATTTCTTATATTGGCTATGTGACGCAGACTGTAAAGATTACGAATCAGACCTCTTTGAACATTGTGTTGAAGGAAGATTCTGAGACCTTGGATGAGGTAGTGGTAGTAGGTTATGGTACCATGAAGAAAAGTGACCTTTCCGGAGCTTCTGTTTCTGTAGGTGAAGATGCAATAAAGGGTTCTGTTATTACAAACTTGGATCAGTCTTTGCAGGGACGTGCTGCCGGTGTGTCTGCTGTCAGTACTTCTGGAGCGCCAGGATCGTCTTCTTCCATTCGTGTGCGTGGACAAGCTACCATCAATTCAAATGCGGAACCTTTGTATGTGATTGATGGAGTCATTGTACAGGGAGGTGGTTCTTCCGGTTCTGATTTTGGATTAGGTGATGCACTGGGGAACGGTTCTGTTTCTACTATTTCTCCGCTTTCTACCATTAACCCTTCGGATATTGTGTCTATGGAAATTCTGAAGGATGCTTCGGCTACTGCCATTTATGGAGCCCAGGGTGCCAATGGTGTAGTCTTGATTACTACCAAACGAGGAAAAGCTGGGGAAGCTAAATTTACTTACGACGGTATGCTGGCCGTACAGCGGCAGACAAAACGTCTGGATATGATGAACCTGCGTGAATTTGCCAGCTTCTATAATGATTTTGTGGAAGTGGGTGAATTGGAAGAAAACGCAACTTATGCGGATCCTTCTTTGTTGGGTACAGGTACAAACTGGCAGGATGCGGTGTTCCGTACGGCTTTGCAGCATCAGCACCAGATTTCAGCTCAGGGAGGAACGGAAAAGGTGAAGTACTATGTGTCTGGTTCTTATATGGATCAGGATGGTACGTTGATAGGTTCCAGCTTTAACCGTTACTCGTTCCGTACAAACCTGGATGCCCAACTGAAGCCGTGGTTGAAGATTGGTTTGAATGCTACATATTCTTCTACGAAAGATGATTTAAAGCTAGCAGACAGTGACCAGGGTATTATCAGTTATTCGTTGCAGACTGTGCCAGATATACCTATTTACGATATTGACGGTAATTATTCTTCTATTGTGCGTGAAGGATACACCAGTCCGAATCCGATAGCCATGGCCATGATGGATGAGATTATGTTGTATCGGCAAAAACTTACCGGAAGTATCTTTGCAGATGTGACTTTAATGAAGAACCTGACTTGGCATACGGAATTTGGTTACGATATCAGTTATAATAAAGGAGAACGGTATCAACCCAAGGTAGACTTAGGAAACTGGAAACGTGACAGTAATTACAGTTCTATCCAGAAAAACAACAGTACTTTCTGGCAACTGAAAAATTATGTGACCTATAACGGACAGATTGGCAAACATTATTTTACAGCTATGCTGGGGCAGGAATGTTGGGAGTCTAATTATGATTATATTTCGGTAGCAAATACGAACCTGCCTTCGGATATAGTTCATAATCCGGCTTTAGGTACAGGTACTCCTTCCATTAATTCCGGTTTCGGAAGTGCGGCCATGGCTTCTTTCTTTACACGTCTGAACTATAATTATGCCGACCGTTATCTGGCTACTTATACTTATCGTTATGATGGCTCTTCAAATTTTGGCCCGAATAACCGTTGGGCCGGATTCCATGCGGTAGCTGCTTCATGGCGCTTTTCGAATGAGAAATTCTTTGAATCTCTTAGTTCGGTCGTAAGTAATGGAAAACTGCGTTTAGGCTGGGGACAGACTGGTAACTCAAATATTGGTAGCTATCGATGGGGAGCCAGCATGTCTAAAATGCCGACCGGATTGGGCTTGGGTTACCGTCAGTCTAATATTGCAAACTTAGGAGTGAAGTGGGAAACACAGGAACAGTTTAATGTGGGAGTAGATTTGGGCTTCTTCCAGAATCGTGTGAACCTGGTAGTTGACTGGTATCAGAAGGTTTCTAAGGATATGTTGATGTCTTTGCAGCTTCCTTCGTATATGGGAACTTCCGGGAATGCCTCTTCTGTCTTGTCTGCTCCAATGGGGAACTATGGAGATATTGAAAACAAGGGATGGGAAATCTCGTTGAATACACATCCGTTGGTGGGAGCGTTTGAATGGGATTCAGATTTCCAGATTTCTTTCAATAAAAATAAATTACGTGCCTTGAGTGGAACGGCCAATGCGCAGATTGTGGGATATGGCCAGTGGACAGATGTGGTGAGTGTGACGAATGTAGGAGAGTCTTTGTATAATTTCTATGGTTATGTATGTGATGGCGTGTATGAAGACTTGGAAGACCTGCAGACCTCAGCCAAGCCTGAAAAGTATCCGGCCAATGGAGTCTTTAACCGGACGAATACTGTGTGGGTTGGTGATATCAAGTACAAGGATTTGAACGGTGATGGGGTGATTGATGAAAATGACCGTACAAATATCGGTTCTCCACTGCCTAAGTTTACGTTTGGATGGACAAATACGTTCCGTTATAAGAATTTTGATTTGTCACTGTTTATTAATGGTTCTTATGGAAATAAGGTATATAATTATCTGGCGATGAAGCTGACACACATGAACTCATCATGGACCAACCAGCTGACCACAGTATTGGACCGTGCCCAGATTGTTCCGATAGATGAGACTAAAGATTATTCAGGTGGCGTACTGGTAAATGGAACAATGGTGTATAATTGGTATGATGACATAACCAACGTACGGGTGTCAAATCCTGAGACATCAACTCCACGCTCTTCTATACAGGATCCGAACGACAATGACCGGATAAGCGACCGATATATTGAAGATGGTTCGTATATTCGTCTGAAGAATATTACGTTGGGATATACTTTCCCAACCAAGATGATAAAGAAATGGGGATTGGAGAACTTGCGTGTATATGCAAATATACAGAATTTGCTGACCATTACCGGATACAGTGGTTATGACCCTGAAATTGGTGCCAGCACATCCAGTGCCAATGTATATGGATTGGATAATGGACGCTACCCTTCTCCTACCGTTTATTCTTTCGGTTTGAATGTTTCTTTCTAAAAAATGAAGTTATGAAATTAAATACCATTAAATATATAGCATTAGCTACAGTTTTAGGAGCTAATTTGTCTTCTTGCGACGATTTCCTTGATCGGCCAGCTGAGGATTCGTATAATGTAGACAATTTTTATCAGAATGAGGAACAGTGTTTCCAAGGGGTAAATCCGTTGTATAATTCTCCTTGGTTTGATTTTCAGTTGGGCTTTTTCAAAATTGGTGAAGTTTTGGCAGGAAACTACTATTGGTTTTCTTCTCCTTACTTGACATTTACAGTGAATGGAACGGATGAGGACTTGATAAATATGTCTTACTCTTTGTGGTCGGTCAATGCGTATGCCAATACGATTCGTGAAAGATTGCAGGCTGCAGAGGTGGATGAAGATACGAAAAACACCTGCATCGGTGAATGTCTGGTTTGGAAAGCAATGGCTTATTTCTATCTGGTCCGTACGTTTGGAGCTGTTCCCATCGTGCATAGCAATTCAGAAGAAATAGAGGCGGGCAATTATAATGAGAAATACAAGGTTCAGGTTCCGGATGTATATGAATACATAATCATGACGTTGGAAAAGGCTATTGAGTTGCTTCCGGAAACGAACTCA
Organism: uncultured Bacteroides sp.; assembly: GCF_902472605.1. GTDB lineage: Bacteria > Bacteroidota > Bacteroidia > Bacteroidales > Bacteroidaceae > Phocaeicola. The sequence continues at coordinate 37,082 of NZ_CABROP010000001.1, read as the reverse complement.
GAAGGCCGTATTGACCAATATACAGCAAAAGGTTTGTTGGCAAAGGTTTATCTGACCAAGTCTGGATACGGTATGAGCGGTTCCAGAGATGAGGAGGATTTGAAGCAGGCGGCTGCTTATGCCAAAGATGTGATTGACAATTCAGGACGTCATTTGCTGGAGAATTATTCAGACGTATTCCGTTTGTCCAATAATTTTAATGAAGAATGCCTGTTATCTTGGCATTGGTCGGCTTCTTCTGATACGTGGACCTGTCAGAATGCCTTACAGTCAAGTCTGGCTATCACGGGATTTGATGAGTTTGGTGACTGTTGGGGAGGATATAACGGTCCGTCGGTGGATTTGCAGGATGCTTTTGGGGAGAATGCGTTGAGCCCGACACGTTATAATGGCGATACTCGCCGGAAAGCTACGATGATGATGTGTGGGGATGTGTATGACTACTTTTGGCAGGATAAAGGCGGTTTCAATTATATTAATTTCATTTATGATACAGAAGGCTTGGGAGGTCCGGGGCAATTCCAGAGTGCGACTGGAGCCAACTCTGTCAAACATCTGTATGGTAATGCGAATGACCATCTGACAGCAACAGGGGTCTCTGCATCTGCACAGCATAGTCAGTTGAGTACGCACCTGTTGCGGTTGTCGGATGTGTATCTGATTTATGCGGAGGCTGTAATCGGTAATAACGGTTCCACGACAGACGCATCTGCCATTGATGCTTTTTATCAGGTACGTCATAGGGCAATCAGTTCGTATACACGTCCTGCTTCAATTACTTGGGAGGATGTATGGAAAGAACGACGCTTGGAATTGGCTTGTGAAGGAGACCGCTGGTATGACTTTGTACGTCTGTCTTACTATGATCCTCAGAAGGCAATCAATGAACTGACAAACCAGCGTCGGGATGTATATTATGGCTTGGATGACTTGTATAAGACTTATTATCAGACTGGTACTTTCACCGTGAATCCCAATGAACACCGTTATAACCCGACTGCGGTAAAGCCGAATGTAACAGAATCTAGTTTTACACTTCCCTTACCAACGGAAGATGTGGTGTTTAATCCTCATTTGATGGAAGATCCGATTCATGTGGATGTGCGAAGTGAATATAGTTATTAATCAATTAAGTGAATTAATATGAGAGCAGTAAAATATATGAAAGCTCTGCTTCTGGTGGGAGCAGTTGTTTCAGGGGCAATGTTCACTTCTTGTGAAGATGAGCCGGATAAGTATGAAATAGCAGAGGGATTGCCTACCGTACGATATGTGCGAATGACAGATCCTGAAGTGGCAGATTCTTTGATTACCGGAGCGTATATGTCGAATACGGTTTGTCTGGTAGGAGAAAATTTGCGTAGTGTGTATGAACTTTACTTCAATGATCAGGAGGCAATCTTGAATACAAGTTTGATTACGGATAATACATTGATTGTAGATGTACCTTCTACGATTCCAAGTGTGGTGACCAATAAAATCTATTTGGTGAATAAGGACAAAGATACGGTGACGTATGATTTTAATGTATTGGTTTCCGGACCTGAAATTACTTCCATGTCGAATGAATATGCCCAGCCGGGTACTGAGGCTACAATTTATGGAGATTATTTCATCGATGACCCGAATGTGCCGTTGAGTATTAAAATTGGAGATGTGCCGGTTACGGAAATTAAGAGTCTGACACGCTATGCAGTTAGCTTTGTCGTGCCTCAAGGCGCATCAACAGGATATGTGAACGTGGAATCAATTTACGGGACCGGACAATCTACTTTCCGCTATATGGAAACAGAGGGCATCTTGTTTGATTTCGATGACGATGGGGATGAAGCTATCGCAACAGACCATGGATGGCATCCTGCTACGATTGGAACATTGGAAAATATTACCTCATTAGATGGTAAATATCTGATTTTCAAAGGAAATCTGGATAATGATTCTTGGGAAGATAGTAAGTTTGCTTTTGAATACTGGCCAGATGGGGATGCTGTAACTCCTTATCTGAATACATTGGTTGATTTTGAGGATTTAAGTAACTTGCAGTTAAAATTTGAAGTTAATGTGCCCGACGCGTGGAGTGCATGTGCATTACAAATTATGCTGACAACCAACGATGAGGTGAGTGGGGCTAATATGAATAACTCGTTTTTCCAAAGTGATTCGTTCCCTCGTGCTTTATGGATTCCTTGGCAATCGGAAGGTACTTACACGACTACTGGTTGGACTACGGTGACTGTACCTTTATCCGATTTCTGCTATAACTCTACAGGTATCGCTGTTTCTCCTTTGTCGTCAACAGATATTACAGGTTTAACTCTGTTTGTATGGAGCGGAGGAGTAACCGGAACAGCTTGTACCCCGACTATCTGTATAGACAACATTCGAGTGGTTCCTATTTATTAACTAAAAGAAGAAATGAATGATGAAAACAAATAGATTATCAGTGCTTTTTCTGGCAGGAGCGCTTTTCCTGACAGGCGTTTCTTTTACTTCCTGCCTGAAAGGGGATGACATAGATACGAATCAATATACTGGAGGTATCAGCTTGAATGTGTTTGGTCCATCGCCGGTGGTTCGTGGTGGTGAGTTAAGGTTCTTGGGAAGTGGTATGAATCAGGTGACAGCAGTGGTGATTCCGGGCTGTGCGGAAATTACAGATATTAAGGTAATCAGTGATACGGAAATCCGTATCACTGTACCTCAGGAAGCCGAACCGGGATTGGTTACGCTGAAGACACCTAATGGAGATATTACCACAAAGACGAAATTGACTTATATTGAGACAATTTCATTGGAAAGTTTCACTCCATCTTCTGTAAGAGCGGGGGACGAATTCACGATTACAGGAGAATATCTGAATTTGATTCATGAGGTGATTTTTGCCGATGAAGTGGCTGTGTCGGAAGATAACTTTATAGTGCACAATCGTAATACAATTAAGCTGACTGTTCCTGAGGAGGCACAAACCGGTAAGATAATCTTGTCTGACGGGGAAGAATTGCCGAACTTGATTTATTCGGAAGAAGAACTACAGGTTGCTTTGCCTTCTGTCGCAGAAGTCATAAATCTGGAAAATGCGAAGCCAGAGGATATGATTACGATAAGTGGTGAGAACTTGGATTTGGTGGCCAAAGTGCTTGTCCCAGGTAATCCGGGGAATATTGAAGTTGCATTTGAACTTAGTGCGGACAATAAGCAACTGACATTTGCCTTACCTGCCGATGCGGCGGATGGGGATGTGATCATCTTGCCGGCTTCAGGCGTAGAGATTGTGGTTGCGCATTTAAGTATGGCAAAACCTGAGGTCTCAACTATTTTTGATGCAGAAGTATTGGGGGGCCAGACAATCACACTGAATGGAAAGAACTTGGACCTGATAGCTGGAGTTACTTTCCCGGGAGTAAATGATCCTGTGATTCCAGCATCGTCTTCTGAAACAGAACTGACGGTTGTGGTACCGGAAGCTGCCGTAAGTGGAACAATTGTGTTAAACTTAAAGAATGGAGATGTGATGGATGGTCCTGTATTGTCTGTGAAGACGAAGTGTACTGTGAAAAATTTACCCACAGAAGTACAGGCTGGAGCTACATTGGACCTTAATGTGGAGAATGGAAATCAGTTGACTGGTGTAGAGGTGAATGGGAACAGTGTTCAATACTCATTGCAAAATTCCATGTTAACGTTTACTCTGCCACAGGATTTGACGGGTAGTGTAACATTGAAATTGATATCCGGTGGGGTTTCTGTCACTTATACTATTCCTACCGTTTCATGGGGTATTCAAATTTATGGAGAACCTAAAGTGTTGGGATCGTCATGGGCAGATTATGTATACTTGGAGCCTTCTTCTTTTACGACGGTTCAGGTGGGGCAGATCATTACGGTGGTTGTGTCTAATGTACAAGCGGATGCGCAAGGAGCATTTAAAACTACAAGTGATGGATGGCCAGCTATTGCTGATGGATATGGATATTTTTCAATTTCAGGTAATTATAGTCTGGAAATTACTCAGGATATACTTGCCAAATTACAATCTACTGGGTTAGTTGTGGGCGGAGTGAATTATACAATAGAATCGGTTTATATTAAATAAGGGAAACTATGAATAAGATTTATATAGGTTTGCTATGGGTAGCAATGTTATTTGCTACAGTTTCATGTTCTACGGAAGTGGAGCACGAGATTACACAGGTGGCATCGCCTGTGTTGGTATCTTCTACTCCAGCTTCAGAAGCCTCTGGAGTGGAACTGGGTGAGGTGACTATTAGTTTGACGTATGATAAAAATGTGTTTTTTGCATCTAAAAACAAGGATTTGTTATCTATCTCAAACGATGGAAGTATTATTAGTGCAGATGTGATAGGTTCAAGTCCTACATTGGTGGTAGTGGCCAATTGTCCTTCCAGAAGTACAACTTATACCCTTTCCATTCCGGAAGGTCTGGTGACAGGGCCTAATGAGATGCCCGCACCGGCTGTAGAACTGAGTTTTACGACTCAAGGGGTAGATGCGGCCGTCAATACACTCACAGCGGAGGCCCAGAAAGTATATGATTTTTTGGTAGAGACGTATGAACAGAAGACAATCTCAGGTACGATGGCACAAGTCAACTGGAATACGGATGAGGCCGTGCAAGTAAACACCTGGACAGGTAAATATCCAGCATTGAACTGTTTCGATTATATTCATCTTTATGCGTCAAATACAGGTGAAGGTAGCTGGATTGATTATGGAGATATAACTCCGGTTCAAGAATGGTGGGACAATGGAGGTTTGGTAGCGGCCATGTGGCACTGGAATGTTCCTAAATCGGAGGGTAGCAATGAGATGTCTTTCAATATGGAAGGAAATAATTTCAATATTGACAATGCTTTCACGGAAGGTACGTGGGAGTATAATGTAGTGAATGAAGATTTGGCGAAAGTGGCAGGTTATTTGAAACTTTTGAAAGATGCCAATATTCCGGTAATCTGGCGCCCGCTGCATGAAGCGTCAGGTGGCTGGTTCTGGTGGGGCAAGAATGCCGACAGCTTCAAGAAACTCTGGATAAAGATGTTTGATTATTTCAAAGCACAGGGTTTGAATAACTTGATTTGGGTATGGACCGCGGAAACGGGAGATGCTGACTGGTATCCGGGTGATCAGTATGTGGATATTGTTGGTCGTGACTTGTACGGTAAAACGGCGGCAGAATGTGTGTCTCAATATCAGGCTATTGCAGAAGAATATAATAATAAGATGGTGACGTTGAGTGAATGTGGAGCTTATCTTGATACAAATACCATATTGGGAACACTTTCGGAGCAATGGAATGCAGGTGCCAGATGGTTGTGGTTTATGCCTTGGTATGACAGTGACGGACAGTCTATTCCGTATGTGGGTGAAGCATGGTGGCAGGATGCCATGTCGCAGGACTATGTGATTACCCGTGACCAACTTCCTTCTTTCAAGTGAAATTGAGTCGTGACAGGAGATAGGAACATTTTTTCAAAAGGTGGAAACGTATAGGTATATGTTAAGATTGTATCATCTTGTCGGATAAAATGTTCCTATCTTTGCTAATGTGGAACGGTAAAACTAATTATTATGAAAATATCGAATCTTCTTTTTTCAATCATGTTTTTTGGACTTGGAATGGCGGCTTGTGGTGGCCAACCGGGAAACAGGTCGGCATCGAGAGAACAAACACCGGAGGCATCTGCCATGTTGGAGATACTCGTGAAATTGCCTCAGCAGAAACAATTCATGTTCGGGCATCACGATGATCCGGTATATGGTATCGGTTGGGATGGAGACTCAGCACGTAGTGATGTGAAAAGTGTATGTGGTGATTATCCGGCCATGATGTCTTTTGACTTGGGTCGTATTGAAATCTATGGAGACAAGAATCTGGATAATGTGTCGTTAGACCGTATTCGGAAAGAGGTAGTGGCACAATATGAGCGTGGAGGTATGTCTTCTTTCAGTTGGCATGTGGACAATCCGGTGACGGGAAAAGATTCGTGGGATGTAAGTGACTCGACTGTGGTGAAGTCAGTCTTGCCTGGAGGAGTGAATCATGAGAAGTTCATGGGATGGCTGGATAAAGTGGCCGATTATCTGAATTCGATACAAACATCAGAAGGGATAAAGGTGCCGGTGCTGTTCCGTCCATGGCATGAGCATACGGGAAGCTGGTTCTGGTGGGGACAAAATCTTTGTTCTACAGAAGACTATAAGGCACTTTGGCGGATGACGTATGAACGGATGCAGGAAAAGGGAGCTACCCAGTTGTTGTATGCTTACTCTCCAGGGATAGAGCCTAAGGACTCTACGGAGTATCTGGAACGCTATCCGGGCGATGATATTATTGACCTGATAGGGGTAGATGCATATCAGTTTGACCGGGAGGCATACGTGAAAAGTCTGGATAATATGCTTGCTATCATGACACAAGTGGGAAAGGCACATCAAAAGGCAATCGCAGTGACAGAGACTGGATACGAAACCATTCCAGATTCATTGTGGTGGACACAAACTTTAATGCCCGTCATCGAAAAGTATCCGATAAGTTATGTCCTGGTGTGGAGAAATGCCCGCGAAAGAGAGAATCATTATTACGCACCTTATCCGGATCATCCGTCGGCTACTGATTTTGTGAATTTCTATAATGATTCACGCACGTTGTTTGCAAGAGATATGAAAAATGTGAAATAATAAATATAAATTGATTAAGATGAGTACCTTTGAAGACAAAGTAAAAAAACTGTTTGTGCAGCATGAAGAGCTGATTACTCGTAAGAATGAACCTGTGGAAATGACAAATGGGGTATATACCCGTTACAAATATCCGGTAGTGACTGCGGCTCATACCCCGGTGTTCTGGCGTTATGACTTGGATGAAAAGACAAACCCTTATCTGATGGAACGTATCGGCATGAATGCAGCCATGAATTCCGGAGCTATTAAGTGGAACGGTAAATATGTATTGGTGGTCCGTGTGGAAGGAGCCGACCGTAAATCTTTCTTTGCAGTGGCTGAAAGTCCGAATGGGGTGGATAATTTCCGTTTTTGGGATTATCCGGTGACCATGCCTGATGATGTGATTCCGGCTACTAATATTTACGACATGCGCTTGACGGCACATGAAGACGGTTGGATTTATGGTATCTTCTGTGCGGAACGTCATGATGACAATGCTCCGGCGGGTGATTTATCGTCGGCTACGGCTACGGCTGCCATTGCCCGCACAAAAGACTTGAAGACCTGGGAGCGTTTGCCGGACTTGAAATCAAAGAGCCAGCAGCGTAATGTTGTACTTCATCCGGAGTTTGTGGATGGCAAATATGCGTTTTATACCCGTCCGCAGGATGGATTTATTGACGCCGGAAGCGGTGGAGGTATCGGTTGGGCTTTGGTAGATGATATTACACATGCGGAAGTGAAAGAAGAAAAGATTATTGACTGTCGCTATTATCATACTATTAAAGAAGTGAAGAACGGTGAAGGACCTCATCCTATCAAGACTCCAAAAGGATGGCTGCATCTGGCACACGGTGTACGCGGATGTGCAGCGGGCTTACGTTATGTATTGTATATGTATATGACTTCGCTGGAGGATCCCACCAAGGTCATTGCGTCTCCTGGGGGGTATTTCATGGCTCCGGAGGGAGAAGAACGGATTGGGGATGTCTCAAACGTGCTGTTCACCAACGGTTGGATTGCGGATGAAGATGGAAAGGTGTTTATTTATTATGCTTCTTCCGATACACGAATGCACGTAGCTGTGTCTACGATAGATAAGCTGGTGGACTATTGTATGAATACGCCACAGGATGGTTTGACAACTACAGCTTCGGTTGAGACATTGAAACGATTGATTGATAAAAACATGAAATTGATGAAATAATAGAGAAAGGTAAGTGCTGCTATGATAAAACTCACGGAAAAAATTGGCTACGGATTTGGAGACATGGCTTCTTCTATGTTTTGGAAGCTATTTGGAGCCTATTTGATGATATTCTATACGGATGTGTTCGGACTACCGGCTGCAATGGTAGGTACAATGTTCTTGGTAACGCGTATTTGGGATTCTGTATTCGATCCGATTGTAGGGGTAATAGCTGACCGTACATCCAGTCGATGGGGAAAGTTCCGTCCATATTTGTTGTATCTGGCCGTTCCGTTTGGGTTAATAGGGGCACTTACCTTTTATACTCCTCCTTTCGGTGACATGGGGAAATTGGTGTATGCGTATATCACCTATTCATTGATGATGATGGTATATTCTGCTATCAATGTGCCTTACGCTTCATTGTTGGGAGTGATGAGTCCTAATCCGTCAGAACGTAATACGTTGTCTACGTATCGTATGATGTTTGCTTATCTGGGCAGTTTTATCGCTTTGTTACTGTTTATGCCAATGGTGAATTGGTTTAGCGGGCAGAGTAAGGAATTGGGTGAACAGCGGTTGGGCTGGTTTATGGCAGTAGTGGTGATTGCGGTGATGTGTGCTGTGCTATTCCTTGGTTGTTTCGCTTGGACCAGAGAGAGGGTGAAACCGATAAATGACAAGAAGACGTCTTTGAAGGAAGATATCAAGGATTTGTTTCATAATAAACCTTGGTGGATTTTGTTTGGAGCTGGAGTGGCCACATTGGTATTCAATTCCATCCGTGACGGAGCCGCTGTCTATTACTTTAAATATTTTGTGATAGAGGAAGAGTATCATACCATTTCGTTAATGGGAGTATCGTTTGTATTGAGTGGTTTGTATCTTTCTGTAGGACAGATTGCGAATATTGTGGGGGTGGTTCTGGCTGCTCCAATGAGTAATAAAATTGGAAAGAAGAGAACTTTTGCGCTTGCCATGTTGCTTGCTTCGGTGTTAAGTGTGATATTTTTCTGGTTTGATAAGGAGGATTTGACGTTGATTTTTGTATTTCAATGTCTGATAAGTGTATGTGCCGGCAGTATCTTCCCTCTGTTATGGTCTATGTATGCCGATTGTGCTGATTTCTCAGAGCTGAAGACAGGAAACCGTGCTACAGGATTGATTTTTAGTGCTTCGTCCATGAGTCAGAAATTTGGATGGGCCATTGGTACGGCGGTTACTGGATGGCTGCTGTCTTTCTTTGGATTTCAGGCCAATGCCGTACAGAGTGCAGAGACCATTCAGGGTATTAAGATGTTTCTAAGCTTGCTTCCGGCTGCGGCTGCATTTATTTCGATAGTCTTTATTCTCTTCTATCCATTGGGAGAACAGAAGATGAAAGGTATAATGGAACAGTTAAATTTAAAGAGAGAATCAAAAGATGAAGAATGAGAAGATAAATCAGTTCTGTACGGAGGTGAAAGCAGAACTGGAACAGAATATACTTCCGTTTTGGATGAACAAGATGATTGACTGTGAACATGGTGGATTTTATGGCCGTATAACCGGGGAGGATATACTGGATGCATCTGCATCAAAGGGGGCTATTCTGAATGCACGTATTTTGTGGACTTTCTCGGCTGCATATCGTCTGCTTCACAAAGAAGAATATTTGGAAACGGCCACACGTGCCAAACGTTATTTGATAGATTATTTCTATGACGTGGAGTTTGGAGGTATTTATTGGGAATTGGATTGTGAAGGGAACCCACTTGATACCAAAAAACAGATTTATGCCATTGGCTTTGCCATTTATGGGTTGAGTGAGTATGCACGTGCGACGGGAGATTCGGAAGCTTTGGACTATGCTTGCCAATTGTTTGAGGCAATTGAAAAATATAGTTTTGATGTAGACGAGAACGGATACTTAGAAGCGCTGACGCGTGACTGGTACCCGATAGAAGATATGCGTTTGAGTGATAAGGATGAGAATGAGAAGAAAACGATGAATACGCATCTGCATATTCTGGAACCGTATACTAATCTGTATCGTGTATGGAAAGATGAGCGGTTGAAGCAACAGATTGTCAATTTGGTCAATTTGTTTTTAGATAAGATATTGGATGCAAAAACGTATCACCTGAATCTGTTCTTTGAGGATGACTGGACCAATAAGTATCAGATAGTATCCTACGGACATGATATTGAAGCTTCGTGGTTGATACATGAAGCGGCTTTGGTGGTGGGTGATCAGGAATTGTTGAAGGAGGTAGAACCAGCTATTGTGAAGATTGCTGTGGCAGCCGATGAAGGTCTGAATCCGGATGGTAGCATGATTTATGAGAATTTTGTTGATAAAGGAAAGATTGACCGTGAACTGCACTGGTGGGTTCAAGCCGAAAATGTGGTAGGCCATGTGAATCTTTATCAGCATTTCGGTGATGAAGAAGCGTTGCAAATCGCATTGCAATGCTGGGATTTCATTCAAGCGAAACTGGTAGATAGAGTACATGGTGAATGGCACTGGAGTTTGTATGCAGATGGCACTGTCAATACAAAAGATGACAAGGCTGGATTCTGGAAATGTCCTTATCATAATGGACGTATGTGCATGGAGATTTTGGAACGTTTCGCTTGAGTTAAACTGCAAAATAAACTATATCATGAAAAACATTCGAAATTGGGCAATGGCTTCTATCGTTTGCGCTGGAAGTCTTGTAGGAACGGCCCAACCTTCTCCTGCTATTCCAGCTGACCCGGCGATTGAAGCGCACATTCAGAAATGGCTGGAGAAAATGACGCTTGAGGAGAAAGTGGGTCAGATGTGTGAAATTACGGTGGATGTCGTAACTGATTTTCCCGGAAGCAAGGATGGCTTCAAACTGAGCGAGGCAATGCTGGATACGGTGATAGGCAAATATAAAGTGGGTTCTATTTTGAATGTGCCTTTGAGCGTGGCACAAAAAAAGGAGGTATGGGCTTCCGCAATCCGTCAGATTCAGGAGAAGTCGATGAAGGAAATTGGAATACCGTGTATTTATGGAGTAGATCAGATTCATGGAACTACTTATACGCTTGATGGAACCTTGTTTCCTCAAGGTGTGAATATGGGAGCTACTTTTAACCGGGAGCTGGTGCATCGTGGCGCAGAAATTTCAGCTTATGAAACGAAGGCCGGATGCATTCCATGGACTTATGCTCCAGTGGTGGATTTAGGTCGTGACCCCCGATGGCCACGTATGTGGGAGAATTATGGTGAAGACTGTCTGGTGAATGCGGAGATGGGGGTGGAAGCTGTAAGAGGTTTTCAGGGTGAGGACCCGAATCACATAGGTAAATATAATGTCGCTGCTTGTATGAAGCACTATATGGGATATGGAGTTCCGGTATCAGGTAAGGATCGTACACCTTCTTCTATTTCTCGTTCAGATTTGCGTGAAAAACATTTTGCTCCGTTTTTGGCTGCAGTAAAGGCGGGAGCTTTATCGATAATGGTGAACTCCGGGGTTGACAATGGAATGCCTTTCCATGCCAATAAAGAGTTATTGACGAAATGGTTGAAAGAAGATTTGGCTTGGGACGGAATGATAGTTACTGACTGGGCAGATATCAATAATCTTTGTACACGTGACCATATTGCCGCTACCAAAAAAGAGGCGATAAAAATAGCAATTAATGCGGGTATTGATATGTCAATGGTACCTTATGAGGTAAGTTTCTGTGATTATCTGAAGGAATTGGTGGAAGAAGGTGAAGTGCCGATGAGTCGCATTGATGATGCAGTGGCCCGCGTGTTGAGATTGAAATATCGGTTGGGACTTTTTGAGAATCCTTATTGGGATATTGAAGAATATGACCAGTTTGGTTCTAAGGCATTTGCTGATGTGGCTTTACAGGCTGCAGAAGAGTCAGAAGTCCTCTTGAAAAATGACAATAATCTTCTTCCTTTAAAGCGTGGAGTAAAGATTCTGCTTGCCGGTCCGAATGCAAATTCAATGCGTTGCTTGAATGGAGGATGGTCGTATTCTTGGCAAGGACATCGGGCAGATGAATTTGCTGGAGTTTATCATACAATCTATGAAGCATTGTGTGAAAAATTTGGAGAAGGAAATATCGTGTATGAGCCAGGCGTGACATATGCACCCTATAAAAATGATAATTGGTGGGAAGAAAATATGCCTGAGATTGAAAAAGCAGTATCGGCCGCAGACGAAGTAGATGTAATTATAGCTTGCATTGGCGAGAATTCTTATTGTGAGACTCCGGGTAATATGAATGATTTGACTTTGTCGGCCAACCAATGTGAGTTGGTGAAGGCGTTGGCTGCTACAGGGAAGCCTGTGGTCCTGGTTTTGAATCAGGGAAGACCTCGTATTATTAATGATATTGTACCGTTGGCAAAAGCAGTAGTAAACATTATGTTGCCTAGTAATTATGGAGGAGATGCACTGGCCAACTTGTTGAGTGGAGAGGCCAATTTCAGTGCCAAGATGCCTTTCACTTATCCTCGTTTTATTAACTCATTGGCTACGTATGACTATAAGCCTTGTGAGAATATGGGACAAATGGGAGGTAACTACAATTATGATGCGGTGATGGATGTGCAGTGGCCTTTTGGCTATGGCTTGAGCTATACAACGTATGAATATACGAACTTGAAGGTCAATAAAACGGTCTTTGGTGCGGATGATGAACTGGTCTTCAGTGTGGATGTAAAGAATACAGGAAAACGTGCAGGGAAAGAAGCTGTATTATTGTTCTCAAAAGATTTGGTAGCAAGCAGTACGCCTGATAATATACGTCTTCGTCATTTTACGAAAGTTTCTCTTTTACCGGGTGAAATAAAGAATGTGGTGATGAAGATTAAGGCAAGTGATTTGGCTTTTGTTGGGTATGATGGGAAATGGAGACTGGAAAAAGGAGATTTTAAGGTAAAATGTGGTAATTTGTGGATTGATCTTCAATGTCAGGAAACAAAGATTTGGGTAACTCCTAATCGCTGATGAACGTTTATCAAGGTAGAATTTCAGGATAATATAAAATTTACCCCCGCTACAAGTGTCTGTGGCGGGGGTTGTTTTTTATTTCATGACGTGTTGCAGACGAGTCAGGAAGTCGTCGGCTTCTTGCATGCTCAGACAGAGCGGGGGAAGCAGACGGATGACGTTCGTACCGCTGACACCGGTAAATACCTTCTGTTCGAAAAGCAGTTGCTTGCGGAGTTCCTTGATGGGCTCTTCAAACTCCAGGCCAATCATCAGACCGCGTCCACGTACTTCCTTGATGCCTTTGAAGTGTTTCAGTTCTTCCAGCAGGTGGGCACCGACTTTGGCTGCATTTTCAACTAAGTTTTCTTCCTTCATCACATCGAGTACGGCGATGGCAGCGGCACAAGCCAAATGATTGCCTCCGAAGGTAGTTCCCAACTGACCGTACACCGGGGTAAATTTCGGGCTGATCAGTACGGCTGCCATCGGGAAGCCGTTGCCGATACCTTTGGCTACCGTAATCATGTCCGGGCGGACATCGCTGTACTGGTGGGCGAAGAATTTACCGCTTCGTCCGTAACCTGACTGAATTTCATCCACAATCATCACGGTATTGGTTTCGTCGCAGGCCTGGCGCATGGCTTTCAGGAAATCAGTGTCGGGTACCTGAATACCTCCTACGCCCTGGATGCCTTCAATAATCACGGCACAGACATCCCCTTTGGCCAGTTCGGCTTTCAGGGCTTCCGTATCGTTCAGCGGAAGGTAGGTGACATGGCCGTTGTCATTGATAGGAGCAATGATCTTGGGGTTGTTAGTCACTTCTACTGCCAGTGAAGTACGTCCGTGGAACGCTTTGGCGAAAGAGACGACGCGGGTACGTCCGTTGTAGAAAGAGGCCAGTTTCAAGGCATTTTCGTTGGCTTCTGCGCCGGAGTTAATCAGGAAAAGCTGGTAATCGTCGTAGCCGCTGATGGCTCCTAAGCGGTCGGCTACTTCCTGTTGCAGTTTGTTGATGACAGAATTGGAATAAAATCCCAATGTGGCTACTTGTTTGCTGATGGCTTCCACGTAGTGGGGATGTGCGTGGCCGATGGAGATTACGGCATGGCCTCCGTAGAGGTCGAGGTATTCCTGGCCTTTGTCGTCCCATACATGACAGCCTTTTCCTTTGACGATGTTGACATCGAAGAGGGGATATACGTCGAATAATTTCATACTTCTGTTAAGATTAAGAATGAAGAATAAGATGAAATCTCTTTCAGAACTTATTCTTCATTAATTTATGTTTTGCAGTCCTGCGGGAAGATGCGAGAAAGGCGATAAACTCTCGTTCTTCCTCTGGGTAGAGGACTTGTTGGTTAGAATGCGCTCGGTTTCAGTTTCAGTCCTACGGTTTCTTCCAGGTTGAACATCAGGTTCATGTTGTGTACGGCCTGGCCGCTGGCCCCTTTCAGCAAGTTGTCGATGCAGGAAACGATGAGCAGCTTGTCACCGTGCTTCTCCAGATGAATCAAACATTTGTTGGTGTTGACCACCTGCTTCAGGTCGATATTCTTGTCCACGATGTGGGTGAAAGAATCTTCTGCATAGTACTCTTCGTACATTTTCACGATTTCTTCCAGTTCCACTTTCGTCTTTACCACGATGGTGGCGAAGATGCCGCGCGGGAAATCACCTCGGTAAGGGATGAAGTCGATTTCAGAATGGAAACTGTTCTGCAACTGTTGCAGGGATTGCTTGATTTCCGGTACGTGCTGGTGGGCAAACGGTTTGTAGATGCTGAGGTTGTTGTTACGCCAGCTGAAGTGGCTGGTAGCTCCCGGTTTGACACCGGCTCCGGTACTTCCTGTAATGGCGTTGACCATGATGTCGTCGTTCAGCATCAGGTGTTTGGCCAACGGCAGCAGTCCGAGCTGGATGCAAGTGGCAAAACATCCCGGGTTGGCCACGTGTTTGCTCTTGCAGATAGTCCGGCGGTTCAGTTCCGGCAGACCGTATACGAAGTCGTGGTCGTCCGATTTGATGCGGTAGTCCATGGAGAGGTCGATGATTTTCAAGTCCTCGGGTACGTTGTGGCTTTCCATGAACTTCTTTGTATCTCCATGGGCCGTGCAGAAGAAAAGCACGTCGATGGTGTCGAGTGGAAGTTCGTCGGTGAATACCAAATCGGTTTCCCCATACAGCCCTTCGTGCACATCGGTAATCTTGTTACCGGCATTGCTGGAACTGTTGATGAATTTGATCTCTACATCCGGGTGGTTGATGAGCAGGCGAATCAGTTCGCCTGCTGTATATCCTGCACCTCCTATAATTCCTACTTTAATCATATATTGGCCTCGTCTTTATGGTTTGCATAATACGCACGAAGCGGAGTAGAAAGCACTTTGATGAAGCCTTTGGCATCTTCAGCTGTCCATCCTTTCTGCATTTCACCATATTCACCGAACTTGTTCTTTACCAAGTCGTCTTTAGAGTCTACGCCTACGGTAGAGAAGCAGTACGGACGAAGTTCCAGAATGGCTGTTCCGTTGACGTTACGCTGAGATTCCTGCAGCATGGCTTCGATGTCACGCATTACCGGTTCCAGGTACTGGCTTTCATGCAGGAACATGCCGTACCAGTTGGCTACCTGGTCTTTCCAATACTGCTGCCATTTGCTCAAGGTATATTTTTCCAGGAACTTGTGGGCACCGATAATCAGCATTGGAGCGGCTGCTTCGAAACCTACACGTCCCTTGATGCCGATGATGGTGTCGCCTACATGCATGTCACGTCCGATACCGTAAGCTGCACCGATTTCCTCCACTTTCTGGATGGCTTTGATTTTGTCGTCGAAGATGACTCCGTTGACGGCATACAGCTCCCCTTTCTTGAATTCCAGTTTCAGCAGCTCGCTGCCTGTTTTGTTTACCTGTTTCAGGTAAGCGCTTTCCGGCAATCCCTGGGTAGAGTCCAGAATTTCACCGCCGCAGATAGAAGTTCCCCAGATACCTACGTTGTAAGAATATTTCAGTTTGGTGAAGTCGGCTTCAAATCCGTGTTCTTTCAGGTAGTTGATTTCATATTCACGGCTCAATGCCATATCACGAGTCAGGGTGATGATTTCCACGCCCGGAGCCATTACCAGGAAGGTCATATCGAAACGTACCTGGTCGTTCCCTGCACCGGTAGAACCGTGTGCGATGGCGTGTGCACCGATTTCGTTGGCATAGCGGGCAATGGCCAGCGCCTGGAAGATACGTTCAGAGCTTACAGAAATAGGATAGGTTCCGTTACGGAGTACGTTACCGAATACCATGTATTTCAGACTCTTTTCGTAGTATTCCTGAGTTACGTCGATGGTGACATATTTCGTGGCTCCCAGTTTGTATGCGTTTTCTTCGTTTTTCTTCAATTGTTCGGGACTGAATCCGCCGGTGTTGGCACATGCCGCATATACTTCATATCCTTTTTCCTTTGCCAGGTACATCACGGTGAAAGATGTATCCAATCCGCCGCTGAAAGCAACGACAACTTTTTTCTTTTCTTCCATGGTTCTTATCTTTTTAAGGAGAAGTCTTCCAAGACTGGTTTCGGGAGGGGAAGGCTTCGTCGTCAGTTATTTTTGTATTTTAGAAATTGTTCACTTTGTCATCTGTATGCAGGGCCGGATCGTACAGCATGGCGGTGCAGATACAGAATTTACGTTTCTTGGCCATCAGGATTTCGTGGTTGATGCAGCCTTCGCATCCTTTCCAGAATGATTCATCGTCTGTCAGTTCATTGAAAGTGACGGGCACGTATCCCAGTTCCGTATTCATTTTCATGACGGCAGCTCCTGAAGTCAGACTGAAAATCTTGGCTTTCGGCCATCGCAGGCGAGCCAAGGTGAACGAAGCGTGTTTGATACGTTTGGCCAGTCCCAAACCTCTGTACTTCGGGTGTACAATCAATCCGGAGGTAGCCACATATTGTTTATTACCCCATGATTCGATGTAAGTAAATCCGGCAAAGTCGTCTCCGCACAAGGCGATGATGGCTTTTCCTTCCTTCATCTTGGTAGCTACATATTCGTGTGTACGTTCGGCAATACCTGTACCGCGGACTTTAGCTGCTTCTCTAATCGTGTCCAATATTGTGTCAACGTAAACCTCGTGTGAGGCGTCGGCTACCATTACATCAATTTGTTTAGTAGGTTCCATTCTTGTTCTTTATTCTATTATAATTAGTTTATATTCGGGATGATAGTAGAAAGGGCATGTTTGACTTCCGTACGCGTGCAGTTTTCACGTATTACCAGCATGATGGTATCATCACCGGCAATGGTACCGATAATTTCGTGGAAGTTGTGCATGTCAATGTCGTAAGCCAGGCTGCTGGCGTATCCGGGGCGAGTCTTGATTACGGCGATGTTGTTGGAGAACTCAATAGAGATGAAACCATTGTGTCGCAGCATCTCACTGGCCTTCTGCGGCTCGGTCATACGTTTGTACATAGTGTTGTTCGGCAACACGTATACATAATTTCCATTCATGCTGGCGGCTTTAGCTACCTTCAGTTGTTTTAAGTCGCGTGACAAGGTGGCTTGTGTCAATTGGAATCCTTCTTTCGTCAACTCTTGCAAGAGTTCGTCCTGACTTCCAATCTCCTTGCTGGAGATAATCATTTTGATGGAATCAAGTCTGCTATTCTTGTTCTTCATTGTATAATTATTCTTTTGTGGCTGCAAAAATACAGATATATTTTGAATATCATGCATAAATTCTTATTTTTTTAGGGGGTTTTTCTAAAAAACGCATGAATATAATGAATAAATAACCAAAACTGATTTTGTTTTGTATCTTTGTGCAGTTTTATAGAAAAAGAGAAATATGGAGACCACAATCTTGCAAAAAGAGAAAGACCCGATGGGGACTGCGATATATGAGTATTTCAAGACTGGAAAAGCCGGAAGGTTGAGGGTATTCTCCTCTCAGTTTGAGGAGGATGAGATTCCGGTGAAGGATTTGTTCCGTACGTATGCCCACATGCCGATGCTGGAGCAGACCGCCTTGAATCTGGCAAAAGGAAAAATTTTAGATGTCGGTGCAGGTAGCGGATGTCATTCGCTGGCTTTGAAGGAAATGGGAAAGGAATCGTTAGCTATCGATATTTCACCACTTTCAGTAGAGGTGATGCAGGCCCGTGGGGTGGATGCAAAGTTGGTAAATTTGTTCGATCCGCATTTTGCAGAGCGTTTCGATACCATCCTGATGCTGATGAACGGGTCGGGGATTATCGGTCGGATAGAGAATTTCGGACCTTTCTTCCAGCGGATGAAGTTGTTGCTGAATCCCGGCGGATGTATTCTGATGGATTCCAGTGATTTGAAATACTTGTTCGAGGAAGAAGATGGAAGTTTTGTAGTCGATTTGGCAGCCGATTATTATGGACAATTGGATTTCCAGATGCAGTACAAACAAATAAAAGGAGAAGCATTCGACTGGCTGTATGTGGATTTCAATACATTGAGTCTGTATGCTTCCCAATATGGCTTCAAGGCCGAGTTGGTGAAAGAAGGCAGTCATTATGACTACCTGGCCCGACTTACCTTGTAGGTCTTCGTTTCTTTTTCCACCAGAGGTAATATCCGCTGAGTGGAAGTACTCCCCCGATGAAGGCCGCCAGGAAATAGAGTACTTTGGTGTATACTCCTCCCCAACTTCCGGTGTGGAAGGCATAAAACCAACCTTTCAGCTTTTGGGAGCGAGGCGTATCTGCCGAGGTGATGATTCGGGTGAGTGTGCCGTTTGCTGGATTGAACTCTACGGTATCCGTTCGCCTCAGGTTATGCCCTTGGTTGACCTGTATTTTGTTTTTTTCGATACGCAAGGAGGCATAGTCGGGATACTGGGACTGTACCTGCCGGAAAGCTTTATCCCATGCCGAATAGTCAGTCTCTGCTTTTCCCTTTCCTTTCGTACGTATGCCGTCTGCCTCCTGCGGGGCAGAGTGGGAATGAGAGGATGCGGACGAGGTAACAGTGCCTCCGAAGAGTCCGTAGGCCAACGACCGGTACCATCCGAACGACCAAGTGAGGCCGGTGAGGGCCATGACCAGCAGGAAGAGGGTGGAGTAGAATCCGAGGGTTACGTGACTGTCGTACCAGAAACGGCGCCAGCCTTTGGTACAGGACACCTGCAATCGGTTGTGCAAGGCCTTCCGGCTGCGTGGCCACCAAATGATGAGTCCGCTCACCAGAATCACGACCATTAGTAAGGTGGAGATGCCGACGATTACTTTTCCGGTAGAAGAAGCTCCTTTTTGAGGAGGTGGATTCAACAGCCAGCGGTGCAATTTTCGCATGGTCTGGAAGAACGGATAGCTTTGGGTCCATCCGTTCACCTCTCCCGTATAAGGATTCACGCTCAAGTTTTTCTTTCCGGCATTCTGAAAGGTGACCATGACGGGTTCGTCGGCTGCGCCCCCGTATTGGAGGGCACTCAGCCTTAACGAATCGGCAATCTGTGTCTTCAGGCGAGCTATCAGTTCCGAAGGAGGTAATAGAGTAGCTTCGCCTTCCGGTACTTCTACCTTATATATAGATGGATTCAACCGCTGGGTGATTTCCTTCTCGAAGACCAGCGTGGCACCCGAGAAGCAGATGACCGAAAGAATGATTCCCAACGGGATGGAGATCCATCGATGTATTTTTCCGAATAATTTTCTCATTTTTAAAAGTTATTGCGCGGTTAATGCGATTTTGCCTACCGTCGTAATTTCGTCGGCTTCCACTTCCAGGCCTTTGACAGCTTCACCTGTTTCCGGATTGATTTTATAAAAAGTGGGAGTAGCTCCTTCTTCGGTGGTCAGTACAGGTAGGTAGAAATACTTGTTTTCCAGATAGGGAGCATTTCCGAAAGAAGAAATCAGGTTCTTGTCGGGCAGTCCCGTGATGGAAATCAGTTTTTGCTCGCTGGCCTTGAAGATAACCAGCTCATTCTTGGGCGCATTGACGCCCAGGGTGGTCACTTCTTCGATACTGCATCCGTAGTTGTTGAGCAGGAAATAGTCGCCGCCTACATGCCAGCAACGGAATAGCGGGTGTCCGGTAGCACCTTCCATGGTTTCCAGGTTGCAGTAATACTCGTCGAAGCGGGTGCTCCCGGCCGGAATGCGGACCACTCCCGAAGGAAGTTTACCTTGTACCTTGGCTTTCAGATTGGCATCAGCTGCCGGTTGGGTGGCCGTACGTCCGTATCCTCCGGAGAAGACATACAAGTTGCCGTCGTCGTCACTCCAGATGGTCTGGTAATATTGAGAGCGCATGCGTCCGCAGGCAAAACCGATTTTATCCGTCTGGGCAATGACAGGGGGTTCGTCGAAACTGCTGCCGCTATAGATGGCAATGTAGGCGTTGTCCGGGTATTGGGTCGACGGGATTTGTCCGGCGGTGTATTTGCCGCTGCCGGTCCCTCCGTCACCGGTAGCCACATAGTCCTGACTCAGTACCTTATCAGGCCAGGTATTTACACCGTAGTGGCTCATTCCCATCGGAATGATGGAAGTGTAAAGCTTTCCGTTGGCTTCTACGAATCCGGCCATGGTTACTTTCTCGCCGTTGCCTAAATAGTTTTCTGCTAAGATATCTTTCTGGTTGGTGCTGGTGGTTCCGGTTTTGGCGTTCAGATAGTTGAACAAAAAGCCTTGAGCCGCATTGCCTTTGCTGTCGGTCTGTTTGGTATCTCCGGTTGACACAGTAATTACGTTGTCGCCCCAGGTGCCGTAAGTGGTGAAGCGGTTGAAAGTATAGTTGTATTTCTTTTGGGGTACGTTGTTCGCATCCAGGTAGTAGCAGCCTCCGGTGCCTTGCGAACCGTTGTTGTATTTGATGCCGAAGAAATAATTCTGGTCATAGAAAATCCAGTAAGAAATCTGTTCCTGGAATTCTTTTCCGTTGTTCAGTACCGAAATCTTTCCTTCGTCCAGACTTTCTGCCGTAAGCAGGTAAGAGGTACCTCCGGCAGTGACCGGAATGACATAATTCCCTTTGAAGTTGTTGTGACTCTGAAAGGTGGGGTCGTTGTCTTCCTTCTGACAATTTGTAAACAGGCTTCCCATGCAGAGTAAGCCCAGTGTGTACATCCAGTTTTTAGTGATCATATACTTGTATTTTTGATTGTGATAAGGGTGAATTAATTTCCAAAATAAACACGGAACTTGCCATAGAAAGCCCGTCCAGCTTTTTGCAGGCTAAAGTTGTCATACAGCTTCTCGTCCGTGAGGTTCCGGCATTCCAGCGAGAGGTTATAGCGCCCGTTGCGGATGCTGTAGCCCAGCGATAGATTGTGTGAAAGCTGGGTCGGTACCCGGATTTTCGTAGAAGAGTCGCCGAACTTTTCCCAATACAAGGGAAAATCGTGCTGGTAGAAGCAATCCCATCCTAATGTCAGGGTATTGCCTTTGGCAAACAGGTCGTGCCAAGAGAAGTTGGCATCGAAGTTGGCATAGCGGTAGGGCAGGTTCGGGATGCGCTGTCCGTAGGTCAGGGCATTCTGTCCGCTGCTGGCCGCCCGCTTCTTTTCTTTGTCGCGGATGTCGAGGTTATTGAACGTACCTCCCATGTTGAACCAGTTACTATAGTTGTAACGAAGGGATACGTTGAATCCTTTGGTCTCTACCCGTCCGTGGTTGGTATAGCTACCGTAACTGGTACCGCCTACCGTAGAGAGGTCACGCTTGATGTAATCCTGGGTGTTGCGGTAAATCACCCCTCCCTCTGCATACAGTCCGTGTTTGCCCCATTGCTTGCTGTAGCTGGCACTGAGGTTCACATTGTCACTGCGTTCCGGTTTCAAGTTCGCTTTTCCTGCTTCCAGGTCACCGTCACCGAACAATTCCTGGGTGCTGGGCATGCGCAGTGCCTTTTCATACGAAAGCTTCAGTTGGATATCTTTGTGCAGGAAATACGTGCCGGCTGCTCCATATCCGAAGGAGTTGACGCTTTGTGATATTCGGGTGTTATTTCCTACGTTGTTGTCACTCAACTGTACTGTACCTTCGCTGAATGAATGATAATGCTTGCCGAAAACCGACAAGTTCCATTTTTCTGAAGGCATCAGGCGGTAGGAGAGACCGGCGATATTCTTTCGGCTTTGGGTTGGGTCGTCGAAGTCTTCCAGTACCGAGTTCTTTTCGATGAGGCTACGCCCCGTACGGCGGAAGGTGCTGAACACGTTGTTGAACGTAAAAGAATGTATCTTGCCCAGTCGGTACACGGCCGTGAACGTGGCGTTCCAGTTGGTGTTTATCTGCTCGCTGAACTGGTGGTTCTGTTCTCCGGCGGTCGAGCGGGGGATGCGGTCGCCTAACCAGTTATATTTATACATGGCCGTATCCACATTGGTCGTCAGATTGTGGTTGTAGTTGGCCGTCACTGTCACATCCAGTCCTTTGGTGAAAAGATTGCTTTTGCGGTATTCCACTGAAGGTACGACCGAGAATCCGTGACGGTGTTTCTGTCCGAACACGATTTCTTGGTACACGCCGTTTTGTATCTCTTTGTAGAAATGTGAATAGGCCACGTTGAACATCAATCGGTCGGCCCAGCTTTTGCCTGTCACGCCGATTTTTCCGATGACTGCCTCGTTGTGGAAGGTATCGTTGAAGCGTTTCACGTGCTGGATGTGGCTTTCGTCGCTGATGGACGTGTTGTTTTCGTGGTTGAACTCCTCCACCCAGTTGTCAATGTAGTAATTGTTGTCCGAGTAGTTCTGGTATGCGTTGATTTCATACGTCAGTCCGTTCTTGAAACTCTGTCCGAAATTGACATACGATTTGTGTGTATTGAAGGAACCGTAGGAATACGATGCGTCCAGGAACCAGTTCCGTCTCTGTTTGTTGGTCACGATGTTGATGACCCCTCCCAAGGCATCAGTACCGAAGCCTACGGGTACCACTCCCTTATACACCTCAATACGTTCGGCAAAGTTCACGGGAATGTTGTTCAGGTCGAAAGCGGTTCCGGCTCCCTCCTGTGGTACGCCATCGATGAATACCTTCACGTGCTTGCCGCTGAAGCCGTCGAGCATCAATTGTATGTCCGAGCCTACACCGCCCGATTCGCGCAGTTTCATTCCCGGAAGTTTCTGGAGCGCTTCGCTCAGGTTTTTGGTCGAGTTTTGCAGTTCCTTGGTATCTACAGCCACCGCATTGAAGGCCGACCGTTTGACGCGTCCCACTCCGCTGGACACCACTACCACTTCTTCCAGTTCGGTCACGGAAGGTTTCAGAATGATGTGTTGACGGCTGCGTCCGTCGGCCTGGATTTCTACTTCTTTTTCTGCTGTCTCAAAACCGATGGCCGAAACCACCAGCGTGTATTTTCCGGCAGGCGCTTTCAGGTGGTACAGGCCTTTTTCATTGGTTGTGCAACCGTATTGCGTACCTTTCAGATATACCGTGGCAAAGTCGACGATGCTTTTGTCCGAGGAAAGCACTTTCCCCGACAACAAGGCACGTCCTTGGGCAGAGACTCCCACGCCAATACACCAGCACAATACAAAGAATACACCCCATTTTAAGTTTTCGCTTCCCCGCGAAAAAGCTGAATTTCTCATTTACTGTAATTCGTATTTGTTGTTTCGCACTAATTTTCTGCCTGCAAAATTAGTATGGTTGTGCGGAGAAGGCAATCGCCAAAAGTGGGTAATTTAGACGAAGTATAAATACCTATTTGTGGGTATTGCAAGCTTGCACGCTTTGTGACAGAACGAATTACAGTAGTGTGTACTTTATAAAATGTGGAAATGCTGCAAGGCTTTCAGGATGCCGTCGTCGTCGACTGAGGTGGTTACGTAATCGGCTACCGCCTGGATGTGAGGAGCCGCATTCCCCATGGCCACACCTAATCCCACGTGCTTCAACATCGGGATGTCGTTGCCGCCGTCTCCGAAAGCCATGGTGTCTTGCAGGTCGATGCCGTAGTAAGCCAGCATTTGGTCGATGCCGTGGCTTTTGCTGTTGCCCCGGGCAATGATGTCGGCGAAGAGCGGATGCCAGCGCATCGGTTCACAGTGCGTGAGTACGCTACCGAAGATTTCCTCGTCTTTCTCTTCCGGAAAATAACCCATGATTTGCAGGATTTCCTTGTCCCGGGCAGTTTCAATGGGAAGGATTTCCGGAATGCCGATGTGGATGAGTTGAGCAATTTCGCGGACCGCTTCATTTTCGTGGGTCAGGAACCAAGTATTGTCGTGCACAAAGACGAAAGGCATTTCCGGGTGGGTGTGCTGGTAGTGGATGAGGCGCTCGATGTCCTCCTGCGGCACACAGCCTTTGTAGATGTCCTGCCCGTCGGCGGTGAAACAGTAGGCTCCGTTCAGGGTGACGTATCCGTCGAAGTCGAGGTCGCCCACGGCTTCCATCATTAACGATTTGGGGCGTCCGGTGGCAATGAATACCTTGATGCCTTTTTCTCTTAAAAGTTGCAAGGCCTTGCGGGTAGAGGCAGGTACGGTGTGGGTCTGGAAAGAAACCAGTGTGCCGTCGATGTCAAAGAATATCGCTTTTATCATTTGTCTTGTGCATTAAAAGTCCGTGCAAAGATACGGAATAAATGAAAGGAGAGGTACATAAAGCGTTCTATAATCGTAGATGGATGCCTATTTTCTTTTTCCAAATCTCCGGTGGAATAATGCATAAGAGGAGGGTCGTTTTCTACGTTTTCCATGGCTGAACCCTACGTTTCCCGCCCGTAAACCGTACGTTTCCGCCTTGGAAAACCTATGTTTCCCGGTGCGGAAACGTAAAGAAATCGGAGAAAGATTGGTATTTACGGGCTTACGTTTCTCTCAAACGATAGGCAGGCGGGAGACAGCCTTTTATATGAAGATCCTTTTAGAGTGATAAATTGTTTTGTTTATCCGATGTATTTGTTACATTTGTCGCGTAAAACAAATGAAATAATGAGTGTTTGAAAGTAATGGTAGAAAATAAAACATATCAATATAAACGGATTGCCGTAAAGATAGGCAGTAATGTGCTGACCCGTCGGGACGGTACATTGGATGTGACCCGTATGTCGGCCTTGGTCGACCAGGTAGCAGAGTTGTACAAAGCTGGAGTGGAAGTGGTGCTGGTGTCTTCCGGAGCGGTGGCTTCTGGACGAAGCGAACTGAAACCTCAGAAAAAGTTGGACAGTGTGGACCAGCGGCAACTCTTTTCTGCCGTGGGGCAGGCCAAACTAATTAATCGGTATTACGAACTGTTCCGCGAACATGGCATTACGGTGGGGCAGGTGCTGACTACCAAGGAGAGTTTTTCCACTCGCCGTCACTATTTGAACCAGCGTAATTGTATGCGGGTGATGCTGGAGAACGGGGTGATTCCCATTGTAAACGAGAATGACACGATTTCCGTCACCGAACTGATGTTTACCGATAACGATGAACTTTCGGGCATGATTGCTTCGATGATGGATATGCAGGCACTGATTATTCTCAGTAACATCGACGGCATCTACAACGGCTCTCCTTCACAGCCGGGCACTTCGGTCATCCGTACCGTGGAGCGGGGAAAAGACCTTTCCGACTACATCCAGACCGAGAAATCCGGTTTCGGCAGAGGAGGTATGCTCACCAAGAGCACCATTGCCCGGAAAGTGGCCGATGAAGGCATTACGGTGATTATTGCTAACGGAAAGAAAGAGAATATCTTGCTCGATTTGTTGTGTCATCCCGATACCACGGTATGTACACGTTTCCTCCCCGCTCCAGCAGAGGTGTCGAGCGTTAAGAAATGGATTGCCCACAGTGAAGGTTTTGCCAAAGGGGAACTGCATTTGAACCGGCAGGCGGTGGAGGCCGTCAGGGGCAGCAAGGCGACCAGCATCCTTCCGGTAGGAGTGACGCGGGTGGCTGGTGATTTTGAGAAGGACGACATCGTGCGTATTATGGACGAACAGGGACAACAAATCGGGGTAGGCCGTGTGTCGGCCGATGCGGCTGAGGCTATCTTGCTGGTCGGACGCCACGGGCAGAAACCACTGGTACACTATGACTACCTTTATCTGGAATGAGGTTGAATTGTCCTCATTCCATAGAAATCGTTTTGCGTTGGGCGATAGACTGGATGGATAACGGAGTAACCGAAGTCCAGAGTGCCAAGTCGCGCAGGTCGGCCGGGTAAGTGAGCTCCTGTTTCAAATCTGCCTCCAATGCTTTGAGCATGATGTAGTCCATGCCCTCGTGGTGTGTATCCAGATGGAGTGCTTCTTCTCCCCAACGTTTCCAGTAGGTATGTGCATATTGTTGCAGGTAAGGTGCATCCGGCTCCCAAGTTTCGTGGGGACTTCTTCCTTCGATATAGATACGTTGCAATTCTCCCTGCCAGATTCCTTTCGTGCCCTGTACCTCCAGGTCCAGACTCCGGGGGCGGGGTAAGGTGGTGTCGTGCGTAAGCGAAACCAATATACCGGAAGTCGTTTCCAGCTGCGTCAGGACGATGTCTCCTTGGGTGATAGCCGGCTGTGCATTTCCCCCTAAATCCCGGATACGCTGATGCAGTCCGGCTGGTTTGGAAGCAAAGGAGGTGAGGCGGACGAAACGGTCCTTGCGAGGAATGCCGGCAATGAGACAGAGCGGAGCCAGTCCGTGGGTAGGATAGAGGTCCCCGTTTTCTTGCAGATAAAATTTGCTTCGCCAGATACTCTCTGTCTTTTTCCGGTTGCCCAGGTTTCCTTTGTCGTCCAACAGAAGGTTGCGCAGGTCGTGGCGGTAGCCGCCGCGCAGGTGTACGATTTCTCCCAATGCGCCTTCACGGACCAGGTTACTCATGGCCAGTACTTCTTGTCGGAAAAGGGTGTTTTCCAGTGGAAACACCTTCTTCCCGCAGGTATCGGCCGCTTCCAGGAGAGGCCGGTATTCGTTCAGGTAGAGTCCTCCTTTGATTTCAAGTGCCACATGGCAACCGGCTTTCAGGCAATACAGGGCATGCGTCACATGCAGTTGCCAGGGTGAGGCAATGAACACCAGTTGCGGGGCATGCGTGGCAATCATCCGTTGGTAATCGTCACCTCCCCGATTGTAACAAGGCACGCCATAGTCCTCTTCCCGGGCTTCCGGGTCGGCAATGGCGGTAATCTGGAAATAAGGAATGTGACGGCAGAGGGCCAGCAGTTGCTTGCCGCGGTATCCCATGCCGATATAAGCGATTTTGAGTGTTTCCATCGATTGAAAGGTTAGGTAGGGTGAATACGGGTCAGTGTCTGGACTCCAGGAACTGGATAAGCAATTCACGGGGCAGGGAGTAAGTCTTTCCGTGCGCTTGCACGTATTTCAACAGGGTCACTCCTTCCTGTTGCAGGCGGGCTTTGGGCACGATGTCTTCCGTGTCTTCTGCCATTTTCAGCATCATCATGGCAGCCAGTTCTATTTTTTCGATTCCGTCTTTGTCTTCGTGGTATTGGTTAAGCAGTTCTTCACATTTCATTTGTGCCAATTGTTCGGGTGTCACTCCTAAAATTTGCCGGGCCGTGCTTTCATATTCCTCCCAGTCTGTTTGGCTGATGCGCTTTCGGCGGAGAATCAGGTTCACAATGGCAGCGAAGATTTCCTGAATCATGCGTATGAGATAATCTTGTCGAATCATGGTTTTTAGGTTTTCGGTTGCAAAGTTCGAAATATTTTTCTTGCTTTTTCATAATCTTTCGTAAATTTGAGCGAAGAACTAAAAAATCGAACTATGGACGAGCAAATAAGACAAATAGGGGAACGCATCCGTGGATTGCGTGATGCCTTGGAACTAAGTGTGGAAGAAATGGCCGACCGCTGCGGGCTGCGGGTAGAACAGTATCGTGAGATTGAGTCGGGAGAGTTTGACATTGCCGTCAGCACCTTGCAGCAGATTGCGCGGAAATTTGACATCCCGTTGGATGTGCTGATGTTCGGAGAAGAGCCCAAGATGAATTCTTATTTTCTGACCCGCTGGGGAACAGGCATCTCGGTGGAACGTACGAAAGCCTATAAATATCAGGCACTGGCTTCCGGTTTCCGAAACCGCAAGGCCGATCCTTTCCTGGTAACCGTAGAACCGAAACCGGTAGATACACCTATTTATTATAATACCCATTATGGTCAGGAATTCAACATGGTGTTGGAAGGTCGGATGTTGCTCAGCATCAATGGGAGAGACCTGATTCTGGAACAGGGCGACAGCCTTTATTTTGATTCTTCCCTTCCGCACGGCATGAAGGCCCTCGACGGGAAAGCCGTGAAATTCCTGGCAATTGTAATGTAGAAATTAAGACTGAAAAATATATGTTAGAAAGATTCGTTGAACAGACTCATTTTACCTCGCAAGAGGACTTCATCGCACATTTTAAGGTAAAAGTACCGGAAAATTTCAATTTCGGTTATGATGTGGTAGATGCCTGGGCGGCAGAACGTCCGGAAAAGAACGCTTTGCTTTGGACCAACGACAAGGGTGAGCACATTCAGTTTACGTATGCAGATTTGAAGAAATATACCGATATGACGGCTTCCTACTTCCAAAGTCTGGGTATCGGGCAGGGCGACAAGGTGATGCTGATTCTGAAACGCCGTTATGAATTCTGGTTCTCCATCATTGCCTTGCACAAGATTGGGGCTATTACGATTCCGGCCACGCATTTGCTGACCAAGAAAGACATTGTGTACCGCTGTCAGGCAGCGGGTATCAAGGCGATTGTCGCTGCCGGTGAACCGGTTATCACGAAGCATATTCTGGATGCCATGCCGGAATCGCCGACGGTGGAACGGCTGGTGAGCGTAGGGCCCGAATACCCGGAAGGCTTTGAAGACTTCCATAAAGGGATGGAGGCGGCACCTCCTTTCGTACGTCCGGCACATGTGAATACCAACGACGACATTCCTTTGATGTATTTCACCTCGGGTACGACCGGTGAACCGAAGATGGTAGCCCATGATTTCACGTATCCGTTGGGACACATCGCTACGGGATGTTTTTGGCATAATCTCCATGAAGACAGCTTGCATTTCACCATTGCCGATACGGGATGGGGAAAGGCCGTATGGGGAAAACTCTACGGGCAGATGATTGCCGGAGCCAATATCTTTGTGTATGACCATGAGAAGTTTACGCCGGCTGATATTTTGCAGAAGATTCATGACTATCACATTACCTCGCTTTGTGCGCCTCCTACCATCTACCGCTTTCTGATTCGGGAGGATTTGTCGAAGTATGATTTGTCGTCACTGGAATATTGTACCACGGCGGGAGAGGCTCTGAATTATTCTGTGTATGAAACCTTCAAGCGTATCACGGGTATCCGGTTGATGGAAGGTTTCGGTCAGACGGAAACGGCTTTGACCCTGGCTACTTTCCCGTGGATGGAGCCCAAACCGGGCAGTATGGGGGTACCTAATCCGCAGTATGACATTGATTTGCTGAAACCGGACGGCCGTTCGGCGGAAGATGGAGAACAAGGGCAGATTGTGGTGCGTACCGACAAGGGCAAACCGCTGGGACTGTTCAAGGAATACTATCGCGACCCGGCCTTGACGCACGAGGCATGGCATGACGGGGTGTATTATACCGGCGATGTGGCCTGGCGTGACGAGGACGGTTACTACTGGTTTGTGGGCCGTGCTGACGATGTCATCAAGAGCTCGGGTTACCGTATCGGCCCGTTCGAAGTAGAGAGTGCCCTGATGACTCATCCGGCGGTGGTGGAATGTGCCATTACCGGTGTGCCCGATGAAATTCGCGGACAGGTGGTGAAAGCGACCATTGTATTGGCTAAGGATTACAAGCAGAAAGCCGGACCGGAACTGGTGAAGGAATTGCAGGACCATGTGAAACGGGTGACGGCGCCTTACAAGTATCCGCGTGTCATTGAGTTTGTCGACGAATTACCGAAGACCATCAGCGGTAAAATCCGCCGGGTAGAAATTCGAGAGAAAGATAATGCCTGAATGAAATAAAACTGAGAAAGCCGGGATGTGGTAAGCGTTCCGGCTTTTTTTGTGTCAAAAATTCAGATGCGTGTATCGGCTCCCCACATCATTTTCTCGCGCAGGGTGTTGAAGAAAGAGTGGTGGCAGCGTTTCACAATGCGGATGAAATGTTCACCCCGACGGATGGTCAGCCGGCTGCCTTCGCGGAAGGTCTCGCTACGACCGTCAATGGCAATCAGGAAATTGTGGCTGCGGCTTTCCACTTCTAAGGTGATTTCCCAGTCATCCCGAATCACGATGGGACGTACGTTGAGGCTGTGCGGGGCTACGGCGGTCAGGCTGATAGTACCGCTTTGGGGGACTAAAATCGGGCCACCTACGCTGAGGGAATAACCCGTAGACCCGGTAGGAGTGGCCACAATCAGTCCGTCGGCTTGGTACACATTCAATAATTCCCCGTTGACGTATGCCCGAATGGAAATCATGGATGAACTGTCGCGCTTCAGGATGGCGATTTCATTCAGTCCGTAGGGATATCCTTTTAGCACCTGTCCGTTGCTGGTCAGTTTCAATACCCTTCGCGGTTCGGCCAAGTACATTCCCTGATGGATCTCTTCAAAAGTTTCCTCCATCTGGTCGGGGGTAATATCGGCCAGGAATCCCAGACGTCCGGTGTTGATACCCAGTATGGGAATTTCCTTGTTACCCACCAGGCTGGCGGTTTTCAGGAAAGTGCCGTCGCCACCGATACTGAGGGCCATATCCGCCGTAAAGTCATCGTGACCGTTGAAAATCTCCAGTCCTGTCAGGTCTGCACTCGTATGCAAGCGCAGGAACTCGTAAAATTCCCGGTGAATACAGATATGGTCTTCCTTGTGCCGGAGAATCTCCAGCAGATGGGTCACGTGGGCTGATTTATGTTCCTGATACGTGTTTCCAAAGAGGGCGAATTTCATCTTCCGCTGCATATAGGGTGTCGTTTTTATCAATCTTTTTAAGAATAAACATGTCAAGTTTTTCGTAAAACCTGCTAACTTTGCACGATGTTGATGCAAAGATAGTGAAAGGCGAGGGCAGAGACAAACGGAAAACAAAGTTTTCAGATTGGACTATGCCGGGCCGCATCCTGTCTTCGCGTGAGCAAAGATAACGAAATTCACGGAATATGACTAAATTAAGTGTAAACATAAATAAGGTGGCTACGCTTCGTAATGCACGTGGCGGAAATAACCCGGATGTAGAGAAAGTGGCCTTGGACTGCGAGCAGTTTGGGGCGGAAGGTATTACGGTTCATCCGCGCCCGGATGAACGTCATATCCGCTATTTGGATGTGTATGCTTTGCGCCCGGTATTGAAAACGGAATTTAATATTGAAGGATATCCCTCAAAGGAGTTTGTCGATCTGGTATTGAAGGTGAAACCTACCCAGGTAACGTTGGTGCCGGATGCGCCCGATCAGATTACCTCCAACTGTGGTTGGGATACCAAAACACATCAGGCATTCCTGACGGAACTGATGGACACTTTCGGAGAAGCAGGTATCCGTACGTCTATTTTTGTGGGGACAGACTTGGAATTGATTGAATATGCAGCCAAGACAGGGGCCGACCGGGTGGAACTGTACACCGAACCTTATGCTTCCCTTTATCCAAAAAATCCGGAAGCGGCTGTGGCTCCTTTTGTGGAAGCTGCCGACCGCGTACATAAACTGGGGATGGGACTGAACGCCGGACACGATTTGAGTCTGGTGAACCTGAAGTATTTCCATGAGCATATTCCTTGGCTGGATGAGGTTTCCATCGGCCATGCCTTGATATGCGATGCATTGTATTTAGGATTGAAGAAAACCATTGAAGAATATAAAAATTGCCTTCGTTAAATTATGATGACTTTAACTTTACTGGCTGCCGCTCAGGCTGTAGCCGACACGATGGCCGGAGCAAATCCGGTACTGACTCCGGTTTCTTCCGGTGAGCCACAGATGAATCTTTGGGACATGGCCTGCAAGGGAGGCTGGATTATGATTGTACTGGCTGTGATGTCGGTAATTGCTTTCTATATTTTCTTTGAACGGGCAGTAGCCATCCGTAAGGCGGGAAAGGATGACCCTTTGTTTATGGACCGTATCCGCGACTATATCAAGTCGGGTGAAATTAAGTCGGCCATCAACTACTGCCGTATTACGAACACTCCTTCGGCCCGCATGATTGAGAAAGGAATCACCCGTATGGGCCGTCCGGTAGCCGACGTGCAGGCTGCCATCGAGAATACCGGAAACATTGAAGTGGCCAAGCTGGAAAACGGCTTGTCTATCATGGCCACCATTTCGAGTGGGGCCCCGATGCTGGGATTCCTCGGTACGGTGACCGGTATGGTGCGTGCCTTCTGGAACATGGCCAACGCGGGCAATAACATCGACATCACTTTGTTGTCGAGCGGTATTTACGAAGCCATGATTACTACGGTAGGTGGATTGGTGGTAGGTATTGCTACAATGTTTGCCTACAATCACTTGGTATACCGTGTAGACAAGGTGGTGAGTCAGATGGAAGCACGCACATTGGCTTTCATGGACTTGTTGAATGAACCGACTGAAAAATAAACGCGTATGGCATTAAAGAGAAGACAGAAAATATCACCCAGCTTCAGCATGTCGTCTATGACCGACCTGATATTTCTGCTGTTGATATTTTTTATGATCACTTCTACCATGGTATCGCCGAATGCCATCAAGGTGCTTCTGCCGCAAGGGTCGGAGCAGACTTCGGCCAAGCCTATGGCACGGGTGATCATTGACAAAGACCTGAATTATTACGGTGCCTTCGGTAACGAGGATGAAATGCCGCTGGCCATTGACGAGGTGCCCGCATTTCTTCAGGAATGTGCCCGGAAAGAACCGGAGATGTATGTGGCCTTGTACGCCGACGAGTCCATTCCGTATCGTGAAATCGTCCGGATATTGAACATTGCAAACGAGAACCATTTCAAAATGGTCTTGGCAACTCGCCGTCCGGATAAAAACTAAAAAGCAGAGTGACGTTGAAAAAAAATAAGGTAATCGGAATTGTATGTACGGTGGTTTTGCACCTGCTGGTGTTGCTGCTGCTGTTTCTTCTGAAGCTGACCGTACCGGCAGAACAGGAGGAAGGCGGTGTGCCCGTGATGCTGGGCAACACGGAACTGGCGGGAGGGGAAGCCGACCCTTATACCTTGACCGAGGTAGATATGATGCCTTCGGAAGCCCCTGCTGCCCAGGAAGCGGCGGAGACACCTGCCGTAGACCAGCCGATGATTACGCAGCAGGATGAACCTTCGTTGCAGGTGAAGAAGGAGACTCCGAAAAAAGAAACGCCCAAGAAGGAGCAGCCGAAGAAAACGCCGGTGAAGACCGAAACGCAGACCGTGAACAAGCCGAAGGAGAAGACTGAGGCGGAGAAACGGGCTGAAGCGGAAAAGGCTGCGGCACAGGCGGCTGCCAACAAGATAGCCGGTGCCTTTGGGAAAGGCTCTCAGATGGGTAGCAAGGGAAATGCTTCCGGTACCGGTTTGCAGGGAAGTCCTACCGGGAATTCCTCTACCGGAAAGACGAGTGGCGTAGGCGGTTATGGTACATTCGACCTGAACGGCCGTTCACTGGGCAGCGGAAAACTTCCGGTACCGGTGTACAACGTGCAGGATGAGGGCCGTGTGGTAGTAACCATTGTGGTGAACCCTGCAGGGCAGGTCATCAGCACCAGTATCAACAAGCGGACAAACACGGTGAACCCGGCGTTGCGGAGAGCAGCAGAAGAGGCGGCCCGGAAAGCCCGTTTCAATGCGGTGGACGGGGTGAACAACCAGAGTGGTACCATCACCTATTATTTTAAATTGAGATAATTTTTAATTCTAAACAGATAGATTTATGAAAGCAGTTTGTATCTTTTTGGCTGAAGGTTTCGAGGAAATGGAAGCCATGTTCCCGTTGGATATCATGCGTAGAGGCGGATTGAATGTGAAAACCGTGTCTGTAACCGGCAATAAGACCGTAACCAGCTCTCATCAGGTACCTATCGTAGCCGATATGTTGTTTGAAGACCTGAAAGAGGACGAAGTGGAAATGATTGTACTTCCCGGAGGACTGCCAGGTGCTACCAACTTGGATGCACATGCCGGACTGGACAAGCTGATCATGAGTTTTGCTGCTGCCGGAAAACCGCTGGCTGCCATTTGTGCCGCTCCGCTGGTATATGGCAAACGTGGTTTGCTGAAAGGCAAGAAAGCAACCTGCTATCCGGGCTTCGACAAGTTCCTGGAAGGAGCAGAATATACAGGCAACATGGTAGAAATCGTCGACAACTTCATCTTGGGTAAAGGTCCGGGTGCTGCGCCTGCCTTTGGCTTTGCCATTCTGGAAAAATATGCCGGTGCAGAAAAGACCCTTGAAGTGAAAAAAGGAATGTTGCTGGCATAATGAAGAAATATGTCATTGTGGTAGCGGGAGGAAAAGGCCTGCGTATGGGGGGAGAGATTCCCAAACAGTTCATACCGGTAAAAGGAAAGCCGGTGTTGATGCGTACGCTGGAGGCTTTTCATGCCTGTGACCCGCAGATTGAACTGATTGTGGTGCTTCCGGTGGAACAGCGTTCCTACTGGGAGCACCTTTGTGCTGAATACGGATTTACCTTGCCTCACCGGATTGCGGCGGGTGGAGAGACCCGTTTTCATTCCGTGAAGAACGGACTGGCTCTGGTAGAGGAAGACGGATTTGTCGGAGTGCACGACGGAGTTCGTCCTTTTGTCTCTTCCCAAGTGATTGCGGATTGTTATGCGAAGGCCGCCACCCTGCAGGCAGTAGTGCCTGTGACGGATGTGGTGGAAACCGTACGTCATCTGTTGCCCGAAGGAGGCAGTGAGACCGTATCGCGCAATGAATACAAGCTGGTGCAGACACCGCAAGTCTTTACGGTGGAACTGCTGAAACGGGCTTATGCCCAGGAATACAAGCCCTTCTTTACCGACGATGCTTCGGTGGTGGAAGCATTGGGTCAGCCGGTACATCTGGTACCTGGCAATCGGGAAAATATCAAACTCACCACCCCTTTTGACTTGAAAGTAGCAGAATCTCTTATCGACGACTGATGTTTGACTTATCCACACGCGACGTGAAATATTTACCGGGGGTAGGACCGCAGCGGGCGGCTCTACTGAATAAGGAATTGAACATCTATTCCTTACGCGACCTGTTGTATTATTTCCCCTACAAGTATGTGGACCGAAGTCGTCTGTATTACATCCACGAGATTGACGGCAATATGCCCTACATTCAGTTGCGTGGACGGATTTTGAGTTTTGAAACGTTCGGTGAAGGCCGTCAGCGTCGGCTGGTGGGACATTTTACTGATGGTACGGGTGTGGTGGACCTGGTGTGGTTTCAGGGGTTGAAATACATCACCGGGAAGTACAAAGCTAATGAGGAATACATCGTATTCGGTAAGCCAACAGTGTTCAATGGGCGCATCAACGTAGCGCATCCCGACATCGACCCGGCGCAGGAACTCACTCTTTCTACCATGGGCCTCCAGCCCTACTACAATACGACGGAGAAGATGAAGCGTACCAGCCTGAACTCGCATGCGCTGGAAAAGCTGATGAAGAATCTTTTCCAGGTCTTGCAGAAAGAAACTTTTGAAGAAACTCTGAGTCCTTCCTTGATTGCGGTCCATCAGCTGATGCCCCTGACGGATGCGTTGTATAACATTCATTTCCCGCAGAATCCGGAATTGCTCCGCAAAGCCCAGTATCGGCTGAAATTCGAGGAACTGTTCTACGTGCAGCTCAACATTCTCCGTTACACCAAGGAACGTCGCAACAAGTTCCGCGGGTTGGTGTTCGAGCATGTGGGTGAGATTTTCAATACCTTTTATGCGCATCATCTGCCTTTCCAACTGACGGGGGCACAGAAGCGTGTCATCAAGGAAATGCGTCGTGACATGGGGAGCGGTCGGCAGATGAACCGGCTGTTGCAAGGTGACGTGGGCAGCGGAAAGACCCTGGTGGCTCTGATGACCATGCTGATTGCCTTGGACAACGGTTTCCAAGCCTGCATGATGGCTCCTACTGAGATTTTGGCTACCCAGCATTATGAGACCATCCGCCACTTTTTGGAAGGGATGCCGGTGCGGGTAGAACTGCTGACCGGCAACGTGAAAGGCAAGCGCCGGGAAACGATTCTCCGGGACTTATTGACAGGGGATGTGCATATCTTGATTGGCACGCATGCCGTGATTGAAGATACCGTCAACTTCTCTTCGTTGGGACTGGTGGTCATTGACGAGCAGCATCGCTTTGGAGTCGCTCAGCGGGCCAAGCTGTGGGGCAAGAATACCCGTCCTCCCCATGTGCTGGTCATGACGGCTACTCCGATTCCTCGTACACTGGCCATGACCTTGTATGGTGACCTCGACGTGTCGGTCATCGACGAGCTGCCTCCCGGCAGAAAACCCATCCAGACCATCCATCAGTTTGACAACCGCCGGAAAAGTATGTATGAGTTTATTCGGAAACAGATTCAGGAAGGGCGTCAGGTGTACATCGTGTATCCGCTGATTCAGGAAAGTGAAAAAATGGACATCAAGAACCTGGAAGAAGGTTATATGCACATCTGCGAGGAGTTTCCTGAATATAAGGTCAGCAAGGTACATGGCAAGATGAAACCGGCAGAGAAAGAAGAAGAGATGCAGCGTTTCCTGGCCAACGAAACCCAGATTATGGTAGCTACTACCGTGATTGAGGTCGGGGTGAATGTGCCTAATGCCTCGGTGATGGTCATTGAAAATGCCGAACGCTTCGGGCTTTCCCAGCTGCACCAGTTGCGCGGACGGGTAGGCCGGGGGGCCGACCAGTCGTATTGCATTCTGGTGACCGGATACAAGCTGTCGGAAGAAACCCGCAAGCGCATCGAAATCATGGTGCAGACCAATGACGGCTTTGAGATTGCCGAAGCCGATTTGAAGCTGCGCGGTCCCGGTGATTTGGAAGGTACCCAGCAGAGTGGGGTGGCCTTCGACTTGAAGATTGCCGATATTGCCAAAGACGGTCAGTTGCTGCAATATGTCCGTGGTATCGCTGAACGCCTGTTGGAGGATGATCCCGAAGGGGTGAAACCGGAGAACCGAATTGTCTGGCAGCAGCTGAAAGAACTTCGGAAGAAGAATGTGAACTGGTCGGTAATATCCTGAGAATTAGTGCTCTAAAATTTTCTTGTAGGCGTGCTGAAAAACGCAAGTACGTTTTGTAGTGTACTAAATAAGTTGACACAATTTATTTAGCGACATGCGTAAAAAACGA